>JBMNTP010000006.1:0-71496 GCA_050945795.1 Christensenellales bacterium
CCCCACCTCGCCGCCCTGCAATGCAGGGCAGAAAAAAATTCTAACTAGACTCGGATTTGCTATGAAGAAGTTGTACTAGGGATTGGACTTCAACAATTTCTGCTTTTTATTAAGGGTTGCAAAGGGGTCATTGCTGACCCCCCTTTGACTTTAATTGGATTGCGTAAAAACAGGTGCGGCCCGATTACCAAATGGCTTCATTTTGTATTATTCAAAAGAGTAATTAATAATTCTTTTGGGCCATGGCTCATCATAAGTATATCCTTCAAGTGATTTAATAAAGCCATCCCGTATAAACAAAACAAACCCAGCTCCATATTTAAGCCCATCTAATTCGGCTTGAACATTGCCCATTTCAACATTGAAATTATCTTTTAACCTTAGATTTTCGTTGCTAACCATGAAATTAGTATAAAATCCAACACCAGTGAATTCCCTACTAACGACTTTTGCATTTTTATACTGTTTTACTAATTCATCAGATATTTCATTATTCTCTGATATTATTTTGTACATCACATCAGATTCAAATTGCTCAAAAACATCTAACATTATCAAACACCTCTAATCCATTATTGTTTAATAAAAGCTGTTCCTATTTTTAGCACTCCATCCACAACATTTCCGCGGACTGTAACATTGTATCCTGAAATTCTCACAGTAATTTGGTTAGTAGCATTAATAATACCTGTGATATTATTTTTAGTTACATAACTTTGTGCTGCATTTTCAATTGCTGTGTATAGGTATCCTCCGATATGAACCCTCCCATCTCCGGGTTGTAGTATTAAAACGGGCGCCTCACAACACTTTCCGCGCTCATATCAACTCCTGATACTATTTCGCTGTTTAACTGCCTTTCCCTCTATTATGCATAAAAAAGCAACCGCAAAGGCTGCTTTAAGAATTTCTGTATCTATATAATATAGAGGTTTTCCCCTAATATATTAAGCAAATGCTTAACCGCATCTAGTCATATACCCTTTCCATTTCAAATGCTATTTCATTGCATATATCCTCTGATTCTACATATACATAAGTAAAAAAAGCCTTAATATCTATAAAGAATGAAAAGCAGTCAGAGCTATCCAAAATCTTTTCATATTTGATTCCTTCTCTATACTCCCGTATCTTGCACAACATATACTTTAGTAAATCAGCCCTTTTCTCTCCTTCCTCCATTTCATTGTTTATTATATGCTTTATACCCTTCGAATACTTTGCAATGGAATCTTGATACATTTGCCACAGCTCCTCGTCTTCCCTCACGAAAAACCTAATGGCTTCTATACAATTAGCTATTTCATTTAAGACATCAAGCATTATCAATCACCCCTATTAGGCTATCTTTGAAACTCGCAAAGGTGTCCAGGCTATATCCTCTTCTATCAAACCTAACTAAAGCACCTCCAAGACTGAAAATAACATCAAGGCAGGACACCAGGGTCGCTGTTTTTATATACTCATTATTGGTTATGCTCATCCATGCCAGTTCACTGATATACCTGTCAATTAGACTTTGACTCAATACTTTTTTCCATCCTAAATCTTCAATTATATCAACCATCCACTGTACCTCATCTTCTGACCTATTAGAGGCCTCTGAACTCATTCCAATTATCTTACATGCGTCATATATCCTGCAAAAATATATGTAGTCCCTTACAAGGTACGGCATTATTATTTTAGGAATCTGCTCGGTTTTTCTCAACGCTTTTTCTAATTCTCTTATATAATTATCATGGCTGCCCAATAAAAATTGCGGCAGTTTTTTATCATTATATTGACTTATAAATTTACCTATCCCTGCCTCATCCGCCGTTAATGCGGGATCCGCTTCAATTCTCTTTACTACCCCCATCTTTATATCGAATTTAGATGGAAATTGAGCGGTTATGCTTTTTGTAAACATAAGGCCCCGCATCGTTATCTCCTCCATAAAATATACATATTCCAATATCTCTTTGGCCGTTTCTTTTAAAAGCATGTTCTCGGATATTATATCTGAGTGTATTTTACCCCATCTCTCATAGAGCGTCTCCTTGTCTTCTTCGGTAAAGACTTTACGACTCGAGATCCTTTTTCTTACTAATTCCGCGCACTCTTTTATGCTTAACATTTGTCCCTCCTTAATAGAAGTCGTAGCGGCGATCGATTATAGCCGAAGGCGGTATATATCCCTTAATAAGGACTTCAGAATCCCTGGTGGCATACCTCTTAGCCGCCCTTCCATCCTTCGTACTAAGATCGAAAGGGTATTGATATGCCTTAATTTTTTGGCTTGGCACTCTATCTAAATCGATTATTACATATCCATGCTCTCTACCATATTTGTATCTAGCTATATCTTCTCTCTCAGTGGTTGATATATAGGGACTATTTGCGCGTATACTTGTTTGACTACCTTTTACCACATGCATGGTTACAGACGCTTTACCATTTGGATTTCCTGCAATAAGACCTTTTCCCATTTTCAAATTTCTATCGTCTTGTTCATTTAAACCCCTATATACAATGTTGCGGGGTTTATCCTTATCATTCTTCCTGGATGTTTCGGGAACAGGCACAATCGTTCTGCCAGTATCAGTCTTGCTACCAGTATCGGGCTTTTTAAAAGGAACAACATTATCCGGGGTTTTGGGCTTTTCTTTGGGCTTGGGCTGCGCCGGAGGATTCGATGGCGCTGGTGAAGTATCAAGCAATTTTTTATCGCTAATCCCGTTAATACCGCCGCTGTCGTCAAAGCTATCGCCTTAAGCAGAGCCGCTGCAGCAGCAGCGGCAGCTGCTACGGAAAGAGTAATAGCGAAATGCCCCGTCGGGTCTATCATGCTCGTAGGATTATTCCCGCAATAAGCATACAAATGCTGCGTCCACGGGTCGTACGGGTTGCCGCTGTATGTATCCTGCGATATAAACCTTCCCGTGCTCGGCTGGTAGTACCTTGCGTTCATGTACTGGAGGCCGGTTGATTTATCCGTAACGCTGCCGGTGAAGGTTACTTCATTTAAGAAGTCCGAAGCTCCGCTTTGCTCAAGCTCGCCGAATACATAGTAGCTGTATCCTTTTACCAATGTGCCGTCCGGCTGGATTATCGCGCTCGTGCTTCCCCTCATATCGTAGTGGTAGAAGAAGTACTTGCCTGCGTACGGGTTATCTGTGCCGGGGAGCCCGTCGTCAAAGCGCGCGGACGCTATTATGCCGCCGCCAAGGTCCAGTATGTTCTCCGTCAGCAGCCAGCACTTCTGATACTATTTCGCCGTTTAACTGCCTTTACCCTCTATACACATTGCAAAAAGCAACCGCCAAGCGGTTGCTTTGTTGTTCTTTGATACTATCTGCGGTTTCGCCTATCTCTTAGTTCCTTTTATTATTGCTGCCACCCTTTTTGAGGCAATTTCGGTCAGCCTTTTATGTGTGTACTTAACATTGTTTTTAGAAAATCCATTACAAATTTGCGGCATATATTCTAATATATAGTCTATACTTTTGTCCATCATATCAAAAAAATCTTTTTCTTCAGGCATTTGTTTTATACCAAGCACAGTAAAAACATCTTCAATGAAAAACAATTCCCCTTCATGGTTGATCTCGCACCAATAATCATCTCTATCTTTTATAAATTTGATTCCAATTCCAAAGGTCGACACTATTTCTACTATTATATTCCCAAAATTCACAGCATCATAATCTATTCGAGAAACACTGAAAACCCCTTCATGCGTCAGCCTATCCAATAATACCATACATCTCTTCTCAATCTCCATACTTACCTCCTATTAAGGTATTAATCTAAGTTTATCAGCGCTTAAAGTATAGCCTGCACTGTTTATTAAATAATTTATTTCTTGAGCAAAAAAACTGCCAGGTCGCATTTTATCTAAAGGTGTGGATAAAATAAACTCTGTACCTTTCGCTATTGCGCGATCTAAAAATTTTTGGTTTGCCGTCCATTTTTGAACTTCCGTCATACCATTCCAGATGGGAGTCGGTATAGAAAAAGGTCTAACTCCTAATTTATTGGACATCTCCATATATTCCGGGTAATGGCCTATGACTTTTATAGGATTAGCACCTGGTTGTCCAGGATTATTGACTACAGAACTAGCATTATTATTTACACTGTTCATTCCACCTTTTACTTTTTGTATTCCGCTAGATATCTTATCACCAATCTTATTCGCCGTATTAGAAATAGCATTTCCAATCTTATGCGCAACATTCTTCGCGCCTTCCATTATCTTTTGGCCCTGAGATGCTATTGCGCTTCCGGCAGCAGCAATTTTAGAACCGGCATATGATGCGGCGCTTGTAACCGCTTTGCCAGCAGCCGTGGCAGCCGCGCCTACTCCGCCTGCCGCCGCAATCCCTCCTACTACAGCGCCGACAACCGCGCCCACAACGCCGCCTATCAATGCTCCTTTTAGATAATCGCCGGCCGTTTTTTTGCCGCTGAATACCTTGCCGTTTTCCTTGTAGTCTTTATATCCTACAACCCCTGCTCCTATAACTGCACCCACTACAGCGCCAACTATAAGCGCAGTTATGAAGAAATGCCCTGTCGGGTCTATCATGCTCGTGGGATTATTCCCGCAATATGCATACAGATGCTGTGTCCACGGGTCGTACGGGTTGCCGCTGTATGTATCCTGACTTATGAACCTTCCCGTACTCGGGCTGTAGTATTAAAACGGGCACATCACAGCACTTTCCCTCTCATATTCACTTCTGAATACTATTTCGCTGTTTAACTGCCTTTCCCTCTTATACGCATAGTAAAAAGCAACCGCTAACGCGGTTGCTTTTTGCTATATTACTCATTATTCCCTATATGCATCCAGCAACGAAAAATCCAGCTCCACGTTATGTTGAGTTATCTCGCCGCCCTTTAGGTTTACTTTCATTATAAGCTGCTGTCCTATATCGCCTGAACCGTATGTAAACGGCCCATGTTCAGGATATGACCTATATATAAACATCCAATCCCCGGCATAATCTATTATATGATTTACCTCATGTATGCTCGTCGGGGCATCACATATCTTTATCCCCCCGCCTTCACCGCTATCATACGGATTTACTTTATATATAGCTTCATCGTCCAGCAATATTACCTCGCTATCATAAAACCCTATAACCCTTTGCTTCTCACCAAGATCCAGCAACTCCTTGCACTCAAAAGTGTCAGCATCCATAGCATAAAGCTTTTCTCCTCTTAGCGGCAGTATCCTCCTTTCCTGATCATCCCATTTATCCGCAATCATATATATGCTGTCCCCATGTTTGCCCATATATATAATATGATATTCATGGGATATACCTTCCGGCCTTATAGTCTTTATAACTTCATATTCTTCTCTATCGATAATTACCGCCATCTCTTTATACGCGCAATAGATGTTATTCCCATCCATATACAAGCCTTTTAGCGCTTTATGTTGCCTATATCCATATGACAGCACCAGTTCCCCGGTATTTTCATCCAAAACATAAGGTTCCTCGGTATGCGTCTGAAACGAGCCATCAATATGCGGATCTAAATAGACAGCAATCATATATACATCACCAAATTTATAAATGTTTTTCAGGATTATATTATCATGCTCTTCTGCTGTTTGAGCCTGATATTCATCTTCATCCTCCATATCTTCATATTCGAATGCTATAGTAGCGACTTTATGTCTGATGTTGCTAAATGATTCATCATAATTGGGATCATATAATTTCAACTGCTCCATCCAGGCGCCGTCCTTTACTAAGGTATATCCATTTGGGGAAATGAAAAAACCGTTAATATTATAGCCGGGTTTAGTATATTCGGCTTTTTTAACATCCTTTCCCATAGCCTTCGTATACAGCGTATGGTTATTTATCGTTCCCGATTGTATAGTTGGCTGCCTCTTACCAATATAGTTTAGTCCGGTAAAGTACAATGTTTCATTATGTAACCCAATATTGGTGACGCTCGGGTTTTTCACTTCAACCCTAACATCCGAGCCATCTGGCTTTATGCTGTATACACCCATATCGCCAAGCTCATTAGACACATAGTATATACGCTCTTCATAAAAAGCCGCAGCATATCCGAAACTGGACATCTCATCATTTTTCAGTCTGATGCGTAGGTCTCCTTTATATTTTGGAGAACAGCATACCAGCATTAGTAACACTATAAGCAGGACGGCAACTCTAAAATACTTTTTCATTTATATTTCTCCAATACTGCTATTTATAAAGCTAATATCTCTTATAAACCAATGGATCTGAGTAATAAGTCACACCCTCTTTATCTAGGAATTCTTTAAGGGAAGTATATGGGTATTTATTAGATGGATTATATCCCGTAATTCCTCCGCTAGGATCCGTTACAAGGCTAATGTAATGCCAATCCTTTTGCATGGTTCCATCACTATCTGTTAATTTCCAGGCATAATATGTTATAAAGACGCTGTCTGCTGCCATATTAGTGGGATCCGCCACTGATGAATAATAGCCTTGGTCTAGTAAGTAATTTGAAATCACCGACGGCCTGATGGCCCCGGTTTTTAGTATCTGATTCCCCTGCCTATTGAAATACATGTATGCGTCATGCGCATCTATGTCAGAGCCAAGCGCGCTTGCCGTTATAACCGCCGCAATCATACCGCACCCCGACGCGGCTACGGTACTATGATCGAATAGCGATAGCCCCGTATAATCGTGTTGGTTTATTTTGTCATATTTTTTCTTATCCAATTTGTTTTGCAAATCCAACAGTTGGGCATATTCCCTTTCCATAATCCCAATTTGCTCCTTAAGTTCGTTAGCTCTATTGTTATGTTCATGCCATTTTTTAGCGGCAAACATATACATACGATAATCTTCTGCTTCTCCATATTGTTCTAATAATTTCCCATATGAAAAGCACCAGCCTATAGATATGTTCCACAGCACCTTTAAGTGCGCAATTTCTTTTTCCAGGCTCTCCATACTATGCCCAGTAGGATCAATATAGTTTACCGGGTTATTGCCTGTATAAGCATACAAATGCTGCGTCCACGGGTCGTATGGGTTGCCGCTGTATGCATCCTGGCTTATGAACCGACCCGTACTCGGCTGGTAGTACCTTGCGTTCATGTACTGCAGCCCGGTCGATTTATCCGTAACGCTGCCGGTGAATGTGACTTCATTTAAGAAGTCCGAGGCTCCGCTTTGCTCAAGCTCGCCGAACTCATCGTAGCTGTATCCTTTTACCAATGTGCCGTCCGGCTGGATTATGGCGCTCGTGCTGCCCCTCATATCATAATGGTAGAAGAAGTACTTGCCGGCATAAGGGTTATCTGTGCCGGGGAGGCCGTCATCAAAGCGCGCCGAAGCTATTATGCCGCCGCCAAGGTCAAGTACATTCTCCGTCAGCAGCCAGTTATCGGCGTTCGCTGTAAATAATGTCGCGCTGCCACTATAATAATACTTTGTCGTCTCGTCATTTTCAACTTTTTTCACACGCTGCCCGCTCGCGTTAATGGTTTATTCCGCCAATATTATATAGGCCTAACTCAACTTTCTTAAATAAAGAACAACCGGCTTTTGATGCCGGTTGTTCCCAAATGCTTTATTTATTCGCTCCGAGGCTGCTCGAATTCATAGCAGATGTAACCCCTCAATCCATATTATTGATGCTATTAAAATACTCATCCGCTGTTATAATGCTGTCGACATCAATTTCTTTGCCCGCCATCTTCTCCAATAATTCCAAAGGTACTTCCACATATCCATCTATTAAATTTCCACATAATATTCTCCCCGTATTCCCATTGACTCCCATATTCAAATTATATCTAGCTACCGGCAAATCTTGAGCTGTACATGAAATAGATATAAATATCCATTCTATAAAATTCGAGTCGTATGATCTATAACACTTTTCCCCGGATTCCAGCGTATTGAATAATTCTTTGATTATCTCCTTATCTTTAATAATATTTTCATAGCCCTTTTTTCGGTAACCGTCTTCATCAGCATAGTATTCTTTCCACTCTATAACATCTACGCTTTCAGCCGATGGTTGCGGGACCTCTTTATCAGTCCGGTATAAAGTAGGGTCGACCGTGCTGGAAAACAGCCCCACCGAATATAGAAAATTACGGTTAGGATCGCCTTCTATCCAATACAATGATGTCCACCAATTTCCCGCATATCCTATTTTCTCACCAGCCGAGCCATGCACATGCCATCTTAGCTGTGGCGACGATTTATATCTCACCCCATCTATTATAACGCTGGTTCCGTCTTGCTCGGTCACCTCATGAACCGGCAAGAATGGATTAATATTCAATACCAACAAGAACAGTAGAAACCAACAACATAGACTGCCGACGACTATAATAATTATTGTTTTAAGTTTCATTTTTACCTCCTTATTTGCCTGCCGCGCCGCAATGCTATAAATTCAGTTGCTTGCATATTCTATATACTGCAATATTTGTATATAATATAGCTTGCTATCTATTCGCCGCGATATTGGGCAAAGTTGTTATGAAACCATTCATCAGTAATATGAGCCATATTAATATTTGAAAGTGCCTGATAAAGATTCTCGCACATATTACGAAAATCTTTAATATCCCATGGTATTTCATATATGTAACCTTCTGCATATATACATATTCTTTCGGTAAATGGTCCACGTTTATAATGTTCTATCCGGGCGCAATCCTCTAAGGGTACTGTAACTTTTATTTTTCTATATTCTATTTTAATTGCATTGATAGTAATGGTAACACTCTTAATGTTCCCTTCTGCCAAAAATCCTTGTACACCATAGATTCCTAAAGCACAATATAATATAATTGTGAAAATACCAGTTAGAAGGCTTGTATTCCATGCTAGTATGATGACAGATACAGAGATTATTAACACTACTATCATAATTATAAATATCAATTTATAGTTAGTAATATATTTGTTTTCCACTTAGCTATCCCCCATCTAATAATAATTCCCCCTCCGCATTATTTTTCCTCTATTGACTGCAAAAAAAGCAACCGCTGAAGCGGTTGCTTTGCCGAAAGAGTGTTATTCTTACAGTTCGTTTTTTCATAATAGCATAGAAATCATCGTCCGCTTAAGCCCTCTTTATTAGCCCTTATTTGATTCCTATACTCCTCTAGCGCTTTATTATACTCCTCATATATTTTATTGGCTTTGTCCGTTTTACCGGCAGCGTCGTGTAATACGATTTGCGCCATCATGTTTTTGCCATATTCCATCAAATCCTCGTAGCTCGATTCAGGATATACTGGCATATCAAGGCACGCCTCTTCAAACTCCGAAACAAATATCTTCCAGCCCTCCTCGTTTATTCTTTCTTTGTTCAGGCCAACTTCATATGCCAAATATAAAGTCTCGTAGTTGTCCAGCAATTCATCATATAATACAGGAAATATATCTTTATATTCCTGATACTGCCCTTCATAAATATATGCTAGCCAAAATCTCGCTTGAAGCAATTGCGCAAAATCACTTTCCGATAGCACCTGCTGCTCTACGGCTAACCCGATAGCCTCTTTATGCACACCCTCTAATTTATCCAAGCCATCATGCTGTCCCATCGCTTCGGATGCTTCCGCCCATTCCGCTATGCTCTGCCCAATATTATCTATCTGTATGGCCTTAGGTATGTATTTTACTAATCCTTTATGGTCGTTTTTTATATAGAAATGTATACATAATCCCGCTAAATCAGCATCCGAACCTGTTTTTTGATATTGCCGCTCAACAGAGCTTATACTTATATGATCATTCAGCCATACTACTCCTGCAATGAACAAACATATTACTAAAATAATGAATAATATTACTGTTCTGCTCATCATCGCAATGCTCCTAGAAATTGAATATATTTTCAGCTACTTAGCAGGTAGTTCTCTCAATTGATAGTTTAATACAACGTGATTCGCGGCGTCTCATATTCGATATATTCGTCCTCAACTCGATAAATCTTACTTTATTGATAGATAATGGTAGAAGAAGTACTTGTCTGCATACGGGTTATCTATGCCGGGGAGGCCGTCGTCAAAGCGCGCCGAAGCTATTATGCCGCCGCTAAGGTCAAGTATATTCTCCGTCAGCAGCCAGTTATCGGCGTTCGCGGTAAATAATGTTGCGCTCCCACTGTAATAATACTTTGTCGTCTCGTCATTTTCAACTTTTTTAACGCGCTGCACGTTCACAAGGTCAGCGGCCGCAACCGCATCTTTCTCTGATGTAGGATTCATATGACGAATAGCTTCTTTTTTATTGTACAAAAGATACTCAATATATTCAGAAAATAGTCATGATAAATAATGCTTCATTTTTATGTTTATTATGGGGGCAAAAATGGGGGCCCAACTGATATTTTGCCTATATTAAGCAAAAATTCGAGAAGAGAAAAAACCCGCAAACGCTTTGTTTACGGGCTCTTTAGCATGTCCTGTGCTACCACCAAAGATGCACACTTTGATACGGACATAAAAATATCGCGCACCGTCAAACGACAGCGCGCGAATTGATTTTCTTTGGCTTACCTTTCTTTTTCCAAAAGAAAGGTAAGTGGAGCTGTTGCCGGGACTCGAACCCGGGACCTCTTCCTTACCAAGGAAGTGCTCTACCGCCTGAGCTACAACAGCATTTAATACATGCCTGATTATTATAAATGAATTGCCGCAACAATTCAAGCATGGCTTTGCGATAATCATGATAAATTGCTTTTAGTTACCCGGCGTTATTAAATATATACTGCTAATGGCGCTGTTTTTGCCATATTTAAAAGGATTTCGCCGCACGAAATAGAATAATACATCTAGACTATACGGAGCGAAGAGGCAAATGAAGAAGCTTTTTTTATTATTGATATGCATACCGGCGCTTTTGATGGCGGCTTGCTCACAAACGCCGCCGCTTGCCGTTTCTAAAAGCCCGCATGAAGAAACTACTATATCCGACCCTACATATACCGTTCCTTCACCGGCACCTTACACCGCGCCCGATCACAGCGGCTTTGATACCTCACAATACCCTATCGCCATGGCTATGCCCGCCATCACCCACCCTATACATCGCATAATACAGCATGGCTTTCTCGACGCCGCCGAACAGCTCGGTTACAATGCAAGCATAATAGGAACAGAGGATACGGATCAGGCAAAGGTGTATAAAGAATGCGTTAAGGCGGCTGAAAGCGGCGTTAAAGGCATAGTACTTTGGGCGGGCGAGGAAGACTGTTTTCCTATTATTGAAAAGCTTGAAAAGATGGGCGTAGCGGTTATTATACCGCATTTTATATTTGACCCCATGCCGGCGGGGCTTATCGCAAACCTCGCCTGCCTTCCCGATGTTTATGGAGCCGCCGTAGCCGATTATATACATGCGACAACGGCGAGGCAAAAAGGCAGCGTTATTATTTCATCATATTCAGAAAACCTTACGGAATCAGCCGCCGCCATGGCATTTAAAGAGCGTATGTACGAGCTTAACCCTGCGTTCACCATAATAGGGCCGATTTATGAAGGGGATGACCATTTTTCCGCCATATTATCTTTTGTTGACATTATTAAGGAGCAACAGCCAATAGCAATATTCGGCACATCCGGTAACAGCGCCTATATATGGGCAGAGGCGATTGCTCAGGCGGATAAGCCGGCAAACAGCATTGTTATAGTCGGCATGGACTATACGCCTGGCAATCTGATGCTGCTTGATAACGGTCATATATCGGCGCTTGTAGCCCAGCCCATATACGAAGAGGCTTATATAGCGGCGCATATGCTCGATAAATACTTTCGCACCGATGAAAAGCCGGGCTGGACGCAGCTCGACGCACCGCTTATACATAACGGCGGCGTCGGTACATCGGATCCGGCAATGTATATTGAAGTGATATCGCAGGCGGGAAAACGCTTTGTTGAAGTCCTGCATTAATATAGTACAGACCGCTCTAGGCACATAGCAGCGGAAAGGGGATAAACGTGAAAAAGAGTATCAGCTTAATTGCCTGTATCGCCACCGCGATATTTATAGCCGGCTGCTCAGCCGGAAATTCCATATCAAATAATGCCACAACTCCCACCGCCGCCCCTCAATCGGTGGAATTTATAGGCGTTGAGGAAAAAGAGCGCGCCGGCCTTATTATGCTGGCAATGCCCATATTAACCCACCCCGTACACAAAACGGTACAGCTTGGCTTTGTTGAAGCGGCGCGCGAGCTGGGATACGATACTGAAATCGTCGGCTCCGATACAGCCTACGGTCCCGATTTTATCACCGCCGTTGAAAGCGCACTGTCGCGTCAGCCGGACGGCATAATAATATGGGGCGACGACGCCAGCCATGAGCTTATAAAAAAATGTAAGGCGCAGGGAGTATATACCGTTGCGCCGCACTTTTTGCACAGTAAAACAGACATACCCGAACTTGACGCTAACCTTTTAAGCAATCCTTCGGCTTACGGAGCCGCCTGTGCGGACGAGATGGCTGCGGCGCTAAAAGGACGCTCCGGCAGCATAGCCATAACGCAAGGCTCATACAATATCGAAGAAAACGCTGCGGCGAA
The DNA here is from genome assembly GCA_050945795.1 of Christensenellales bacterium. Classification (GTDB taxonomy): domain Bacteria; phylum Bacillota; class Clostridia; order Christensenellales; family MGBC116941; genus JBMNTP01. Next base: position 12,571 of record JBMNTP010000006.1, read on the forward strand.
TGCCTTTTCAAAGCGGCTTAAACAGATAGCGCCGCAGCTTTCGGTGCTCGACCCACTTCCGGAGAATTTCGACGTCTCTTCCGCCACATCCGACTGCACTACCATTATAAAGGCCAATCAAGACCTAATAGGCGTGTTCGGCACTTCCGGCAATTCTGCTGCCGCCTGGGCGCTCGCGGTGTCTGCAAGCGGGCTTAGCAAAGGGCAGCTTATAATAATAGCCACCGATTATACCGATCAAAGCATCAGCCTTTTATCCGGCGGCGATATACACGCCATAGTAGCAAGACCGCTCTATGAAGCCGGAGAAGCCTCTGTATCAATACTTGACCGGCTTATAAACGGCATAGAAGCTCCATACCTTGTAGAACTGCCGGCTCCTATAGTTACTTCCTCCGGCGTTGAGCGCTATAGCGATATAATAAAAAGAGCCGACGCTCTCTGACAACGCCGCTAAATCAGCCTTATAACGCCTTGTAACGCCTTAAACATATATAAACATACAGCGCGACGCATGCCACACAGCCTGCCGTCGCGCTTTCTTTGTGTACTAACCTTTCGCCTGCAGCTTACCTTTTCCGTCTTGCGATAATCGCGTTAACCGATGCTTGCGACCGGCTCAATACCACCCAGCTCAAAATACTCGCTGCCCATATTATATCCTTCGGATACAAAGTCGTCGCAAACGCCGCATATAGCCATTTCAGCCATATACGCCAGCCGCCGCGACGGCATCGCCGCCTTTACTTCAAGCATAACTACAGCCTCACGCGCCGCCGCCGACATACCGCTCACCAATGTGGGCGCACTGCTCCTCGCCTGCGAGCCGGCCTTGGCTACTCCCGTCTCTGCAAAAGCGCATACTTTAATCTGAGCCGCCCCGTACGGCACACCGTCACTCACGCGCTCGGCAAGGCTCATTACAAAGCTGTTCATATCTGCCCCTTCATCGCACTTTACCGTCAGCCGAGTGTTCAAACATCCCGTTTCACGCGCCGCCCTCTCATAAGCGCCGTCATCCGCCTTTATTCGCTCACGCGTCAGGTATTCGCCGGATAATATGCAATCAAGCCACTCACTCATGCCTCGTCCCGAATACGGGCAGGCCGTCATTATACGCGCTGCGAACCTATCCTCAAGCGCCTTTTCTATATATGCCGCCCTTTTTTCATCCTCATCATCGGCAACAGAAAGCAATAGTATGTCCGCCTCCTCCATTTGCGTGGCGAGTATGTAATTCATATAAGGAGATAACCCGCCGCTGTCGCGTATATTGCCTTCAACCTGCCCCGGCGACGCTACAACGGTGTAAGGCAGCATACGCATATCCCCCGCCACTCCGGTTTTTATACCGTCTAGAAACCCGCGACGAATGTCGGGGCGAGGCGCCTCCGCTTTAACAAAAACTATGTCAGCGCCGGCGTTTGTAAAAGCCATAGCCGACTGCGCCGTATCAAGCGCTTCCGCCCCGTTAAGTGCGGCTGTGCTAATACCGTTAAACGTCAGATACTCGGCGTCAAGTGAGCCGCGCTTCTCATGCGGAAGCACCGCCGCTACGCTTGTACCGCTTGACATAAGCAGCCGCGCCGCCGACAATATTATCTCGGTTTTCCCCGAGCATATAAAGCCGCCCACGGCAGCCAGAGCCGGCCTTCCGACTAAAGCCATAAAAAATGCCTCCCCCGCCCGGCATTAACGCACCGGAACGTATTTTAGCGTCAAGAAATGCGCAAACGTTTTAAATGCCTGCGCACAATCCTCCCGCTGTCTATAACCTTAAACTGTCAATACTCATCGTGCCGCTCGTCAAGCTCGGCGAACTTTGTGAATTCGCCTATCCATTTAAGCATTATATCGCCGGTAGGGCCGTTTCTCTGTTTAGCCAGGCTGACCCCCGAAACGCTTTCGCCTTCCTCGTTCTTAATGTCCCTAAAGAGCAGCATTACTATATCGGCGTCCTGCTCTATCGCACCCGACTCCCTAAGATCTGAAAGCTGCGGTTTTTTACCCTCTCGCGTGTCAGCCAAACGCCTAAGCTGCGACAGCACAACAACCGGACAGTCAAGATCCCTCGCCATTATCTTGAGCATACGCGTCATTTCGCTTATCTCAAGCTGCCTGTTCTCGGTTTTGCCGCTGCCCTGTATAAGCTGAAGATAGTCGATTATAACCATGCCAAGGCCGTTATGCATTTTCATGCGGCGACACCTGCTTCGTATCTCCGGTACCGTTATTCCAGGCTGATCATCAAGGTATATAGGCGTCTCGGACAGCTCGGCCTGCGCCTCGGACAGCTTGCGTATTTCCTCTGGGCCTATGCGGCCGGTATAAGTGCTTTGGAGGTCTACTCCCGCCTCGCTGCACAACATACGCGACGCCAGCTGCTCTTTCGACATCTCCAGCGAAAACACAACAACCGGCACCTTATGCCGCTTAGCCGCATGCGCTGCTATATTAAGAGCGAAACTGGTTTTTCCTGTACCCGGCCTGCCGCCTATAACAATAAGCTGCGATTTTTGAAATCCGGCAGTCTTTCTATCTATGCTGGCAAAGCCTGTTGATAAGCCCGGCAGCTCGCCACGCCTGTTCATGGCCTCGCCTATCATATTCATACTCAGCCTTAAGGCCTCGGATATAGGACCCATGGAATCGGTCTTTTTATGCGTGGCGATATCATATATAAGCTTTTCCGCCTCATCAAGCTGATTCTCCGCGGCCACCGCCTCATCAAAACCGTTTTTGACTATGCTGCCGCCCGCATCTATGAGCCGGCGCAGCGTAGCCTTTTCTTCGATTATGCTTATATAGTGGCCTACATTGGCGGCGCTTGGCACCATCATGGATAAATCGGATATATACTGCGCCCCGCCCGCCCCTGAAAGGCTGCCCCTCGCCTCTAGCCGCTCTGTAACGGTAACAAGGTCTACCGCTTTATTCGCGGCATCAAGCTCTTGCATAACAGAGAATATCTCTCTATGCTGCGGGCTGTAGAAATCTTCGGGACGCAGCGTCTCGGCGGCGGTAAGCGCCTTAGGCGATATAAGTATGCTGCCAAGCACCGACTGCTCAGCCTCATAGCTGTTTGGCAATATCCTTCCGCTTGATTCCAATTCGGCCACCGTCCCTTTAAATCTCTACTTTAACTCCAAGCCTGGCCTGTATCTCGGCATATACTTTTACAACCGCCTCATATTCCCCAACGTTTTTTATAGGCTCTATGCTTATCTTTTTCTTGTCCATCTTAACGCCATGCTGCGCCTCCAGCGCGTCGGCTATTTCTTTGTTTGTAATAGCGCCAAAAAGCCTGCCCGTCTCCCCCGCCTTGGCTTTAATCGTTACGGTAAGCGATTTTATCTTGTCGGCGACGCGCTGCGCCTCGTCCTTTTCAGTAGCCTTCCTATGCTTTTCAGCGTCTATTTTAAGCTGCGCGCTGTTTAGATTGCCCGCTGTCGCCTCGACAGCCAGCTTCCTGGGCAAAAGATAATTCCTAGCGAATCCATCGCTGACTTCTATAATCTCACCCTTTTTTCCGGTACCTTTAACATCTTTTTGCAATATTATTTTCATGTCTCCGCCTCCTTCTCATATATTTCTATCGCCTCTTTAAGCATACACTCGGCTTCATCTATAGTCGCCTTGCGTATATACGCTCCGGCTATGGATAAATGTCCTCCGCCGCCCAGTTTTTCAAGCATAAGTTGCACATTTATGCCGCCAAGCGACCTGCCGCTTATATTCACACCGTCATTCGCCTTGCTCAGCACAAACGACGCCTCAACGCCTCGTATTCCGGTAAGCGCGTCGGCGGCCTGCGCCGATATAAGCGCGGCGTTATGCATATCAGGGCATCTGGCTATGGCGATGCCGTTTTCCATAATCGCAGCGCTTTGAACTATGCCGCTTCTTACCTTAAATGAGTTTATATCGTCCTGGAACAGCGATCGTATGGCGGTGGTGTTGGCGCCGGCTTTTCTAAGGTACGCCGCCGCCTCAAAAGTCCTTACGCCTGTTTTAACGGTAAAGCCTTTTGTGTCTATTATTATACCTGATAGCAACGCCCCCGCCTCTATCGGCAGCAGCTTTATGTCCTCTGAAAAATACTGTATAACCTCCGTCATAAGCTCGCATATTGATGAGGCGTACGGCTCAAGGTAGGACAGCGCCGCGTTATCTATGCTGTCATGGCCGCGGCGGTGGTGGTCCATAACAACAAGCGTGCCGCATTTATCCAGCATCTCGGGTATAGCGAGGCGGCTTTTTAGCTGCGTATCAACAACCACCAGCATCGACTTTGGCCCCATTTTTTCATACGCCGCTTCCGGCGTTATAATGGCGTCCTTATATTCCTCGGATTTTAGCAGCCTATGCCTTAGCTCCTCTATCGCCGGGGCATCATGCTCGGCTATTATGCTTACCGGCTTACCAATGCTTTTGGCGCATCTGGCCACGCCAACCGAAGCGCCAAGCGAATCAAGATCGGGCGATATATGCCCTGTAACGTATATATGCTCACACGCCTGCATGAGCGTGCGAAATGTCTTTGCGAAAGAGCGGCTTTTAACTTTGGTGCTCTTTTTGACGGCATGCCTTCTGCCGCCGTATATAATCACCTTATCCTTGTTCTTTATAACAGCCTGATCGCCGCCTCTGTCTATCGCCATCTCAAGCGCCTGCTTCGCATACTCCTGCGACGCCTTGGGCGACACACCGCTGCCAACGCCTATTGAAACGGATACTCCTCCGGCGTTGCCGGCGTCTATCTTTCTTATATCGTCAAGCAGCGAGAACTTCGTCCTTTGCAAGCTTTCAAGATGCTTTTTTTGAAACACACAAAGAAATTTGTCTCTGTCGGTGCGCTGACAAAATCCGTCCAGCTCGCGAAACTTTTCATCAAGCGTCCGCCACGTTTCCGAACCTATCATGCTTTGCCTGGCGTCATCAACCTGCGCTATCATATCGTCGTAATTGTCAAGCTGTACTATAGCCGCTACGGTATATCCTTCTTCATACAAGCGGCTGTATCTTTCCGCCGCCGATGCGTCGGTAAAGCTTATAAGCCAACCCGCCTCTGTAACCACAACCGAAGTTTCATACACGCTGCTTTTAAAGTTTACCTTCCTCGGCTCCCTAAAATTGCCTATCCCCGGCACAACATCTATAAAGCGCTTGCCCTCCCCGTTCATACCGGCAAGCGCATGGAAAGCCCTGTTGCCCCATGCTATATGCTCACGCTTGTCCACAAATACCAGCGGTATATCAACGATCTCGCAATACTTGCCCTCCTCGTCGGTGCCGCCTTTAACGGTGCCGCGCAGGTGTACCGCGGCTATCACCGCCGCGCTTACAATAATACATATCACACCCGCCCAAATATTAAGAAAAAGTATAACGGAGTTAAGCAGCGCTATCGCCGCTATAATAAGCGCCTTGCCCCACGCGGTAATTTTACTCGCCCCCATACGCCACCTCCCCGTCTATCCTTTTATAACAGCCCTGTCTCTAAGTTTAAATATATACTCAATAGCCCCAACAAGCATTAAAATGTCTGCAAAAACTACGGATATAAGCGTAAGCATAGCAACTCGCCCGCCTTTTTTCGCCATCTTCGAGGTAATAAAAAAGTCAAGGAAGCAAATACCCAGCACCCCGAATATAACTTCAAGCATGCCGTATATCGCGCTGCCGGCAACGTCCATCGCCGCGTTATCTACAAAGTATGTGATCAAAAGCGCCACGAGCATTATTATAATGCCCCTTATAAGCACCTTTGGCATCTTCCATAGCCTTAGCGGCGGTATGCCGCGCACCGCCATTCCCGCCCTCTTAGCCCTCCAGCGCACAACGATGTAATTTATAAGGCCACCAAATATAGAGTAGCGCGCCATAAGTGGCAGTATTCCTACTCTAAAGGCGAATTCGAGGTTTTTCATAGTATAGTCTAGCATGTCTGCGCTAATCGGCCCCGGTATCATTAAAACTTCATTTATAATGCCGGTGTTTGCCGTATCAAGCAGTTTGTAATAAACATAATGCGCCTTCGCGAGATATCCGCCTGTTTCGGTTTCAAAATAACTTCTTAATACCGCAACGCCTTCCGCCACAATATCGCCACGCACAAAAAGCCAGAAAACTCCGAGCATAAGCGCCAGTCCCGCCGCTACGGCCAGCGCACTTATAAGCACGCTTTCATAAAATCCGCTCTTTTTTAGCGTTACATATGCAACCGCCAACACAGGTGGTATAAGCATTGCGGTAAACGCAGCGGCTGTCTCTATGCCAAAAATCATATACAGCCCGGCTGCGTATAGCGCAGTTAAAACGGCGAACCCGCCCTTGTCTTTTATATACATCACCGTAAACGGTATTGGTATTACCACCGCCATAGGCAAAGTCCATATTCCAAGAGTTACTATTGCCGCCCATGTCCACGCCAGTGCCGCGGCTGCGTATAGAATACTTTTTAGCAGCACTATAAATACATTGTCTCTTTTCAATACGCATTCCTTTCGCATACCAAGGCCGCCCTCAGCCATAGCAGCGCCCCGCAATACAGCTTTTATAGCCGGTAAGTTGCGCCGCCATAGAATCCGACCAGTTTACTACCAATATTGTATTTTCTTACCTGCCCTTTGTCAAATGCTCGGATGCGCCGCGCATTATCGCTTTAATCGTATGTTTTGGCGGAGTTAAGGCAAAAAAGCGCGGTTTTGCGCGCTTTAAAAGCAAGGCGCCGCCTTTTGGCCGCGCCTTTATCTTTTGGTTTGTATAATTAAAAAACCTGTATTATTCGGATACATAAGGCAGCAGGGCTACAACTCTCGCCCTTTTAACCGCCATCGCCAGCTGACGCTGATGCTTCGCGCAGGTGCCTGACATGCGCCTTGGCATTATCTTACCGCGCTCGGTAATGCTTTTGCGAAGCTTGTTTACATCTTTATAATCAATGCTCTGCGACTTGTCGGCGCAGAACTGGCAGATCCTTCTTCTGGTTCTGCGGCCTCTCGGCCTTCTTCCGCGGTCGTCGTTCATATTATTTCCTCCTTATCAGAATGGGAGCTCTTCGTCTTCAAGCTCTGTAAACCCGTGCGCAGGCATATCGCTGCCCGACGGCTGCGAAAACCTGCCGGATTCTCCCGCCGGCTTGCTGTCAAGGAACTGAACTTCATCGGCAACAACTTCCGTCACATACCTTTTGCTGCCGTCCTGCGCATCATAAGAACGGGTTTGTATGGTACCAAAGACCGCCACCTTGCTACCCTTGCGAAGATATTTTCCGCAATTCTCAGCCAGCGTGCGCCAGGTCACAATGGGTATAAAGTCCGCCTGCTTTTCGCCCTGGGCAGACTGGTACCTGCGCGTTATGGCAACGGTAAAAGAGGTTACCGGTGTGCCTCCGCCGGTTACGCGTTGGTCGGGGTCTTTTGTTAAATTGCCGATAAGTATAGCTTTATTCATAATATCAATTCCTCATTCGCCTTGACGGGTGGTCATATAGCGCAACACTTGTTCGGATATTTTCATATTCCTCTCAAGCTCCTTGGGGAATTCGGGCGCCGCGCTGTAGCTTAACAGAACGTAATAGCCGTCGTTCATATCTTCGATAGGATACGCCAGCCTTCGCTTTCCCCATTCATCTGCCTTTTCAAGAATGCCGCCGTTTGACGTTATCAAATCGTTGAATTTCACAACGGCAGCCTTTATGGCTTCCTCCTCGAGTTCAGCATTGATGATGTAAAGGGTTTCGTACTTTACCATGCTTTCACCTCCTTCTGGACTAATGGCCCCGCCCAAAGCGGAGCAAGGATGCTAAAGTATTATAACAGAACGCTTATCCATTTGCAAACGCAATTTCCCGTTTTTAACATGCTTCCCTGGCTATACGCTTATCTTCTGTCCATGCGAAAGCAGGTAAATATATTTCTCCTTAACCCTTATGCCGCTAAGCCGCTCTACCGCCTTAGCGTAAAGCTCTATCTGCCGCCCATGCCGCTCTTTAGCTATGTCAAGCTCGCCTTGCGGCAGTCTGTCCGTCTTGTAATCCACAAGCACCCAGCCGTCCCCCTCAAGGAACAAACAATCTATTATGCCTTGTAGCAATATATTATCATCGCCCTCATACCCTATCTCTTTAGCCGGCACAGCATATACAAAAGGCTCCTCTCTTCTAAGCTCCTTCGCCGCCGCCATCCTTCTAGCAATGCCGCTTTCAAAAAACTCCGCCAGCTTTTCCATATCAAGAAGCGCCGCCTGCTCATCAGTAAGCTTGCCCGCCTCAACCATGGAGCACACCTGAGCGGCTATCCCCGCTTTTGACGTATCGCCCAGGCGCATATGCCGTATAGCCTCATGCATTGCTGTACCTATCTTGGCCGCCTCATGCGTTTTAACTTCTCCAACGCCTATTGTATACTTCTTTTGGCTAAGCGCGCTTACAGACAGCTTGGCGGGTATGCCGCCGCCATGCGGATACTTCCATTCTAGCATATCAAAAACCCAGTCCGCCTCGACTTGCTTCTCTTGCTCCGCCTCTTGCTGTGGCGGCTCGGGCGGAGTTCGGATATCTATGCTAAAGTCAGCCTCCTCAACCATAAGTGGACTATCTACTCCGCCGCCCGGCATATCGCCGCCCGCCCTGCTCCTTATAACCGCCTGCCCTATCCAGTCAAGCAGACTTGACGCCGACGCTACAGCCTCCGGCCTTAGCGGTCTGCGCCATTTTTCGGCGGCTTTTTCAGCGTCGCGGCAGGTGCCTATAAGTATGAGCTTTTTTTCGGCACGGGTCATGCCCACATACATAACCCTTATAACTTCTGCCTTGCTTTCAAGCTCTAACCGCCTGTTGATTGCTTCTCTTATTATAGTGTCTTTTCTAACGCGGGTATCAGGGTTTATATGCCTTATGCCAACAGGATAATCCTTGTGCAGTATTATATCGGCTCCGCCCGTCACCGGCCTCATGCGCTTACCTAGCCCCATGAATAAAACGGCGGGAAATTGCAATCCTTTGCTTTTATGAACAGACATTATCCTTACCATGTCGTCGCTTTCACTAAGTATATTAACCTCGGCATCCCGCGCCGCGCTGCCCGTCTCTAAACGCGATATAAACGCATGCAGCCCGCCGCCCTCATTTTCAAACGCCGCCGCCGACATAGCGAGGCGCTGAAGATTTTCAACGCGCTGCCTGCCACCCGGCATCACTTCTACAGTTTTAAGCAAGCCGCATTCATCTAGCAGCCACCAAACATACTCCTCAATGCCTTTTGACTTTGCCGCCGTCTTCCATTTCGATAGCTTATCAAAAAAGCCATTCAGCTTTAGCGCCAAAGCGTTTTCTTTGCTTTTGGCGTATTCCATGGCGCATTCATAATAGAATTTGCTTTTTATAGTCCGTATCTCCGCCAGCTCCTCAGCCGAAAAACCGCCTATAGAAGAATACATAACGCTTAGCAGCGGCGTATCGTTCCTTTTATTGTCTATCACCTTTAAAAGGCTTATAAAAACATCCGCCTCCACCGGCTGCTGCGCCGATCTTGAAGAGTACGAATAAGCGGGAATGCCTGACGCCATCAAAATGCCCTGTATAGCCTGCGCGGCGTTGCCCTCGTTCGGCGTGCGATGCAGCAAGGCTATATCCCTAAAATTATAACCTTTTTCAATCAGCTTAAATATTATATCCGCCGCAGCTAAAGCCTCTCTTTCCGCCTCCTTAAGCTCCTCTAAAGCGTCCGAGCCGCCCTCCGGCGGTTCAAGCAAAACAAGCTCTACCGGCTCGTTCTCTATATCGCCCCTGCCGCATATAAGCATTTCATTCTCGCCATACCCAACGCCGTCTAAAGAGACACCCATTATATGCGAAAATATATGGTTTACACAGCTTATAATGTTGGCGCTGCTTCTAAAATTCTTGTTAAGCCGCACCATTTCACCGCCGCCGTCCGGCTGGCAATACATTTTAGCTTTTTCCATAAACAGCGTAGGATCGCCGTTTCTAAAGTTGTATATGCTCTGTTTAACATCGCCAACCATAAAAAGATTTGTGCCGTCGGTTATGCTTTTAAGTATCGCCTCTTGCACCATGTTTACGTCCTGATATTCATCTACAAAAACATGCTTAAATCTTTGCCGGTATTCGGCGGCTATATCTTCATGCTCTAAAGCCCTAAGCGCGTAATATTCTAGGTCTGCGAAATCAAGCATCGCCCTCGCGTTCTTCTTTTCAAGATACTTATCCATAAACAAGCGCACCTCCGAGAAAAGCGATTCCACCGCCGGCAGCATACGGTTAAGCTCTGCTGCCCTCTCCTCAACCTCAGAATACGCCGCATAGCTGCACGCCTTGGCGATAAGCGCCCGCCCCTCATCGCGCAGTTGTTTTGCCGGAGCCACCGCTTCTCTAAGCCCTTTTTGGCGCGAACCCTGATCCCACCTTCTAAACTCAACGCCATTAAGCGCCGACAGCGCCGTAATATCGCCGTCCTCAAGCTCCTCAATAAGCTGATCACAAATTTCTATATCGTTATCGAGTATCTCCGCCGCCCTTTCGCTAAGCGAACCGAGCGCCTCAACCGCATTGTAAAAATACTCGGACGCCGAGCGCACAAGCGCCAAAGCCGCCGTGCTTATCTCCTTTGCCTCCCGGCTTTTCGTTAGCTGCTCTGCCGTTATAGCATAAGCGGCAATAGAATCGTTAATCCAGCCGTCGCGATCAGGCCGATGCTCAAGGTATTTATATATAGAAAGCATTGCCTCTTTTAGCTGATTATCGCCCGAAGGCGCTATTACAGCGGCCAGCCGCTCGCCTTTTTCGCTCGAATAAAGTTCTTCAATAGCCTCATCAAGCGCCTCCTCCATAAGAAGGCCGCTCGCCCTGGCGTCCCCTACTCTAAAAGCCGGATCAATGCCAACCCGCTCAAAATGCTGCTTAAGTATATATTTACACAGCGAATGTATAGTCGATATGCGGGCGGAAGGCAGACTCTCAAGCTGCTCTTTAAGATGCGCCCGCTTGCCGCTTCCTGCGGTATCGACAGCCTCTGTCAGCCGCTTGCGTATGCGCTCTCGCATCTCCGCAGCCGCCGCGTTTGAGAAGGTAACCACAAGGAAATCCTCGGCTTTCTCTCCGCCGTTTATAAGCTCTATAATTCTCTGCGTAAGCACCGCCGTCTTTCCTGCGCCGGCCCCCGCTCCTACCAACAAATTATGCCCGCGCGCGAATATGGCGCGGCGCTGCTCTTTTGTCCACTTAGTCATCGCCGTCCTCCTTATCGCCGTTTATCGATGCAAATATGTCGCCGTCCCCCGCTTTTTTGCCGCCCCGCCTTTCAATCCGGCATATCGCCGCATACCCGCAATAAGCGCACGGGTCCCTCCGCGCCATAACCGGCCTTATGGCGATATCCCCGCTCATTATGCCACGAACGGCTTCTTCGGCCTTTAAAACGGCGTATTCTATAGCCGCATCAAGCTTATCCGGCGGCAGTTTTTTCTCTTTTCCCACCGCCGCCCCGCCCTCAAGTATAAGACCGCTTATCTGCGGCAGCTTTTCAAACTCGGCTTCCGCCGCTTTCTCCGCCGCCATATCAACGCCTTTTGCTATGCTAAAAGAATATGAAAGGCTCATATAATGAAGGCCGCCGGGCGAAACGCTTTTGGCTCCGCTTGAGAGCATAAGTAAAGCTGCTCGCATATATATAAGAAGCTGAAGCTGCAAACCGGCATAAGCCTCGTCAAGGTTGAATTGCACCTTGCCCGACTTATAATCGGCAATCCTCACCCGCCCGTCCGGCGCTATATCCACCCTGTCTATAACTCCGGCCAGCCTTACCTCGCTGCCGTCCGGCATCTTCGCCGTTATAGGCGCGGGGCCGTCGCCCATGCCAAACTCCATTTCGCTGCCGGCTATCTTATAATCCGACATACGCATATGCTTAAGTATGCTTAAAACGGCGGCGCGTATAGAGCGCTTTATTCTAAGGGCGGTATTTCTAAGCACCGCCGTTTCAAAAAGCATGCCCTCTCGATATTCACTAAGCGCCTGATCCAGCATATCGTCCGCCAGCGCCAACGCTTCTTCCTCGCTTATATCCTCCGCTAAAGCGCCTTTTTCCAGCAGTTTTTTTGTAAAGCCGTCAAGAGCGGCATGGCTAAGCCAGCCTTTATCAACCGGCGGTAGCGAAAACTCCTCGCGCGGTTGCGGCTTAAGGCCGTTCTCAACAAATTGTCGGAACGGGCAGGCAAAATACTTTTCCAGTCTCGATACGCCTATCGCCGCCCCTCCATATAGCTTTTTAGCTGCAACAGGCGTTATAGACGCGGCGGAGCCCAGCGTTTTCCCAAAGCGCGCGGCATAAAGCTCCGGCCTGTATTTTTTAAGCCACGCTTTAACATCAGCCCATTCCTTTTGAGCACTAAGCGATACCGCCATCTCCTCAGAGCATACAAGCTTTCGGCGCATTCCCTCGCTTAGCGGCATATTCTTTTTAAGCTCAAGGCGGGGAAAAATCTTTCTAAGCCGCCCCACTATTTCGCTCGGCTGCAATTCCTCGCTGCCCGAAGCTACAGGATAGCTTATTATTATTTTTTCAGACGGACGTGACAGCGCTCCATACATCTGCATACGCTCTACCGCGTTTAGAAACGAGCTTTCCTTGCCCGCCGCCAATCCCCTCTCTTTTAGCAGTCTTATTTCGGTATCGCTAAAAAGCCCGTCGTCGGTATACGCTCTTGGCAGCACCCCGTCCGACGCGCCTATTATAATAAGCGCCTTTATATTGCCAAGCTTTGTTCTTGAAATATCGCCTATCATAACCTCGTCCGCCGCCGTAGGTATTATGCCTATCTCTTTTGTAGCCAGTCCGGCGGCTAGCATGGCGGGCAACAGCCGCGCGTCTCCCTCCGCGGCGTCTGCCATTTTAAGCTGCTCAAGCGTATCTTCTAGCATCTCATACACCTGCGCCACAACCTCGCGCTGCGCTGCCGACTCAATGCTTTCTATCTCTGCGTTAAGCTTTTGCTCAATATCCGCGCTTTTGGCGTAATTTAAAAGCGCTGCTGCGCCTTCTCCTTTTTTAAGGCCGGCGTCAAGCTCTAAAAGGCGCGGCATAAGCTTTTTCCTAAGCGGCTCAGCAACATCTGCCTCTCCCTTTTTAAACGGTCTTAAAAACGCCGAGCCTTTTATGCCGTGCTTGATGCAGTAATTCTCAAACATCTCGGCCTCGTTGTCGTTAAGCCCGGCGTATCCCGTCCTCGCCACCCTTAACACATCCCGCCTTGAATATCCGTGCACCGCATCGATAGCCGCCGTTATAAACTCCACCACCGCGTGCCCCGATACCGGGTATTTCCTATCTGTAAAGCAGGGTATGCCGCATTCACGAAACACCCTCTCGATTATATGCCCGTATGTATCCATATCGTTGCATATAACCGCGATATCTCGCCATCTCGCGCCTTTTTTAGCTAAATCGCATATACCGGCGGCGGCAAACTCCACCTCCGATGTAATATCCGTCATAGCATAAAGCTCTATCTCATACGGCTCGCCGTCATATTGCGCCGCGGGATAAGCGTACAAATTGCGCTCCATATGCCGCAGCGCGCCGCCGCTTCTCATTACGTATTTTTCGTTTGGCAGCGTTATTATTTGCGGCGTTATGCCGGCATTCATCACCGCCTCCATGCATTTTTCATAATTAAGCCGCTCCGGTGCGAAAAGAGTATAATCGCCGGCCTTAGGACTCGTTTCCATAAGAAAAGAAATCGTTATAGACCGAGAGCACACCGTCAAATTTTCTATAAGCCTTAGCATCTGCGCTGTTAATACATCAAACCCGTCTATAAAAACAGCGGCCCCGTTTATAAATTCAGCGTCGCACATGCCGTCTATGGCACAGTTTATAAAATCCTCGCTCTCCATCCTGCCGCTTAATGCCTTTATATATTTTCCGTATATAAGCGCGGCATCGTATAGCTTATCGCCAAGCCGCCCCGGCAACGCCGCGGCATTCATCATAAGTGCATCCGGCTCAATGTCGGCGCGTTTAAACTCGCTTAGCGCCTCGCTTAGCATAGCTGCGAACCCGGCGCTGTCAGATACGCGGCGGTATACCTTCAGCTCGTCACGGTTTTCATGCAGCAGCCGCCGTACCAGCATCGCCTTGCCCTGCGCGTCTATGCTTTCAGCCGGCCGCCCTGTTTCGGACAATATCCTATGGATAAGGCGGCTAAAGCTCAGCACCTCTATGCCAAACAAACCCGGTACTTCAAGATGCGCTATAAGCTCGCGCTCCGCCTCCAGCGTGTATTGGTCCGGCACTAAAAGTATTACCCTGCCTTTTTTCATTTCCTTTAAAATGCAGTCTCTTATATACCTGCTTTTGCCGCTACCTGCCCTTCCGGCTACAAAAATCGCCCCCATACAAAAAGCACCCCCCACCACAATAATCCTACGCCAATATATGCGACATTAAAGTCGCATATCCGTGATGTAAAAAACGGCTGCCCGGCATATAACCCGGCAGCCGCCCTAAAATCATTATTCGGCCGTTCCCGACGCAAGCTTTAAAATAGCCATATCAAGCCGCCTTATGCTCTCCTCTCGCCCTAAAAGCACGCCTATTTCAAGCGCACCTCCCGGCGTAACCTGAACTCCGGCCAGCGCTATCCTTACGCAAAAAAGCATCTGTCCCGATTTTACACCAGCCTCCTGCGCCGCCTGAGTAAGAGCGTCGTGCAGCTCCGTTTCGCTATATTCTTCAAGCTCTTCCATCTTAGGCTTAGCCAGCTTAAGCAATTCAAGCGCCGTTTGAGGATTCGTTTTCATCTTCTTATGAGTGAAAAGCGAAACATCGTAATCGGGCAACTGCTCAAGGAAGGAAAGCTTTTCTGGTATCTGCGAAAAAATCTCCAGCCTCGGCTGCAATATACGCGTCAATAAGCTATAATCATACTTATCCTGCGGTAAAACTTTATCGAAAAACGGCAGCGCCGCCGCTATAAATCGCTCCTCGCTCATGGCGCGTATATACTCGGCGTTCATCCATGTAAGCTTATCGGGATCGAATATCGCCGGCGCGCGGCTAACATTTTTTACATCAAAAGCCTCCGCCAATTCCGAAAGGCTCATTATCTCCCTGTTGTCTCCGGGACTCCAGCCGAGCAGCGCTATGTAGTTTATTATAGCCTCTTTTAGATAGCCCTTCGCTATAAAATCCTCATACCCCGCATCACCATCGCGCTTTGACAGCTTGCGTCTCGCATCGCGCATAACCGGCGGCAAATGCATATAATAAGGCATGTCCCATTTTAATCCCATGTATATGAGATTATATTTGGGCGTCGTCGAAAGATACTCCGTCCCCCTTATTACATGAGTTATTTTCATAAGATGGTCGTCTACAACGTTCGCGAAGTTATACGTCGGCATACCGTCTGATTTTATAAGCACGCCGTCATCAAGCTCCGAGCAGTCAACGCTTATCCGCCCAAACACCATATCTTCATACGCAATCTCGCCTTTATCGGGTATGCGCTGCCTTATAACGTACGGCTCTCCGGCCTCTACCCGCTCTTTCGCCACCTGCGGGTCAATATCGGCGCAATGGCGATCGTATTTAAACGCCAGCCCCTTCGCCTCATACTCGGCACGCACCTCATCAAGGCGCTGCTGCGTGCAAAAGCAGGGATACGCTCCGCGGTTTTCCACCAACTGCCAGGCGTATTTGTTGTATATGCCCTCTTCCTTTCTAAGGCTCTGTATATAAGGGCCGTACTCTCCGCCCACGTCCGGGCCTTCATCGTAATAAAGCCCGGTATCGTTTAGAGTATCGTATATAATGCGGTCGGCGTTTTCAACATACCGCTCCCTGTCTGTATCCTCCAGTCTCAGTATGAATTTACCGCCGTGTTGCCTTGCGAACAGCCACGCATAAAGCGCCGTCCTTAGCCCGCCTATGTGAAGATACCCTGTCGGACTCGGCGCGAATCTTGTTCTTACCTCCATTTTACCCTCCTGCCGCGCTTGCCGGCATTTTTTAATGCTCTATTATGACTTTGACGCGGCTATCTTGGCCCAGGTGTCCTTTAAAGACACCACCCTGTTAAACTCAAACCCCTCACTCTTTGTATCGCGACAAAAATATCCCTGCCTCATAAACTGGAACTGGTCGCCCTTTTTTGCTTCAAGAAGGCAAGGCTCCGCCTTGCATCCCTCAAGCGCTATAAGCGAATCGGGATTCATGCGCTCTATAAAATCGCCGTCGGCGTCATCTGTTAAAAGCGGGTCATAAAGCATCGCCTTTATATCGGCGGCGTTTGTCGCCTCAACCCAATGCAAAGTGCCTTTAACCTTTCTATTTGCCCCCGGCATACCCGATTTTGTGTCGGGGTCATAGCTGCATTCAAGGCCGGAGACATTGCCATCCTCATCATATAGCACCTTTTCGCATTTTATTATATATGCGTTTTTAAGCCTTACCTCACGCCCCGGTGCCAGCCTGAAAAATTTCTTAGGCGGATCTTCCATAAAGTCATCGCGCTCTATATATATTTCCCTGCCGAACGGCATTTTGCGTACTCCGGCGCTTTCATCCTCCGGATTATTTTCCGCCACGAGCCATTCTATTTGATCGGGATAATTTGTAATTGTAACCTTAAGCGGATTCAGCACCGCCATAACCCGCTTCGCCGTCGCACTAAGCTCTTCCCTTGCGCAATGCTCAAGCAGCGCCAAATCAACAACGCTGTTCGACTTAGCAACGCCTATCTTCTCACAGAAACTAAGTAGCGCACGCGGCGGATATCCCCTGCGCCTTAAACCACATATCGTAGGCATCCTCGGATCGTCCCATCCATCGACAAGCCCCTCATCGACCAGCCTTTTTAGGTAACGCTTGGACATTATTGTGCGCGTAAGATTAAGCCGAGCGAACTCTATCTGCCTTGGCGGCTCCTCAAAACCTATTTCGCGCACAAACCAATCGTACAGCGGCCGGTGATCCTCGAACTCCAGCGTACATATGCTGTGCGTTATCTTTTCTATAGCGTCGCTTATGGGGTGCGCATAATCATACATGGGATATATAAGCCATTCGTCGCCGGTATTATGATGAGTAGCGCGCATAATGCGATACATTACAGGATCGCGCATATTAAGGTTCGGCGACGCCATATCTATTTTGGCGCGTAAAACCCGGCTGCCGTCGGGGAATTCCCCCGCCCTCATAGCTCTAAAAAGCTTTAAGTTTTCCTCAACGCCGCGCTCACGCCACGGGCTTTCACGTCCCGGCTCTGTCAATGTTCCTCTGTATTCACGCATCTGCTCGGCGCTAAGGTCGCAAACATAAGCCTTGCCCTTTAGAATAAGCTGTTCTGCGTATTGATAAAGCGCCTCAAAATATTCCGAGGCATAGAACATTTCATCCCATTCAAAGCCCAGCCATTTTATGTCCTCCTGTATCGCTTCAACGTATTCGACTTCCTCTTTTGTCGGGTTGGTATCGTCAAAGCGGAGGTTGCATTTGCCGTTGTATTTTTGCTTTATTGTAAAGTTTATGTATATCGCCTTGGCGTGGCCTATATGAAGGTAGCCGTTAGGCTCGGGGGGAAAGCGGGTATAAACCCTGCCTCCGTTTTTGCCCTCTGAAAGTTCCTTAGTTATAATTTCCTCAATAAAATTTGTGGGGTTGTCCATTTCTGCCTCCGTCAATTACAGTATGTATTATATGGTAACACAACACTCTCATTTTTAGCAATAAAAGCGGCGCTCAATCAAGCCGTATAAAAGATACATCGGCTTTTTGGCTCCTTAAAAACTTCATAAGCGATTCATACGATACTACCACCGTAGCCTCGTTTGTATTCGGGTGAAAACCCGCCCTTTCAACAGCCTTAATATCCTCATCGATTATAACTCTTATGCTGCCTTTAAGGTTAATAAGCCCAAACGGCGTAACAGCTCCCGCCTTAAGAGAGAGCATCTCATAAAGCTTTTCTGCATTTCCAAAGCTTAATCTCGATACACCAAGGCGCGAAGATACGTCTTTTGTTACAAACTTCTTATCGCCTTTTAGTATAAGCAGATAAAACTCCGTCTGCTGCCTGTTTGTAAGGAACAGATTTTTGAGCATCTCCGCCCCCGTCTTTTCGTCTATCTCCTTGCAATCCTCAATCGTATAAACGGGGCGGTGTTCGTAGCTTTCATATTCTATCTCCAGCTCTTTTAAAACATCGTACACCCGCTCCGCCGCCGCAATGCTTCCCTGCGTCAATTTTATGGCCTCCTCGCCGATTATTTATGATACGGTTCCCCCGCAAGTATTTTATATCCCCTGTATATCTGCTCAAGCAGCATTATTCTAAAAAGATTGTGTGGAAATGTCATGTCCGAGAAAGACACAAGCATGTCCGCCGCCGCCTTAACCTCATCCGATAATCCCATAGAGCCGCCTATAATAAAGCATATCCTGCTGCCGCCGCTTACCGATGCCCTATCAAGCATATCAGCAAAGCCTAAAGAATCAAGCTTTCGCCCGGCGGGATCAAGCGCTACTATATATCCTCTGCCCTGCGCCGCCTTAAGCACTCTTTGACCCTCGGCATCTATAACCTGCTTTTTTTGCGCCTCCGACAGTTTTTCCGGCGCGCTTGAATCCGGCACCTCGACTATTTTTATATCGGCATAGCGACTAAGCCTTTTAACGTATTCACCGGCGGCCTGCGCAAAAAACTTCTCTTTCATGCGCCCGACGCACACCAGTCTTATGCCCGTCATGCCCCGCCCCTTAATACCGCCATCACTATAACCGAAAGATTAAGCACTATAAATATCGCGCATACCACCCAATAAATAGCCGCGCTGCCCGGTGGCCGCATCGCCTTCCGCTTATAAACAGCTCCTACCGGCATCGCGCTTTCCTCATCTATAAACAGTATGCTTTCCTCCATGTCGCCGGCTATCGGCTGCTCCTCCATACGCTGCGGCCTCGACATTTTAGAAACAGCTGCCATAAGAAGGCCGAAACATATTAGCAACACAATAAGCACAGCCGTTATAATTATTACTGTCATTATAGCGTTAAACCCCGATGTTATGTTCATCAATTGCAGCGAACCGCTTTGCATATGCCAAGAAAGTATAATGGCGGACAGGTTTGATGCAAAATGATAAATCATAGCGCATACAATAGAGCCGGTCTTTATAACCAGCCACGCCATAAGCATTCCCATTACAAATAGAGAAGGCATAACCGCCGGTTGTAAATGCATAAGCGCGAATATAAGCGCGCTGAGCGCAATCGCGCCTTTCCTCGTCATATACGTTCTGTACTCTTGCAGCAGCACTCCCCTAAAGAAAATCTCCTCGCATATTGCCGGACACAGCGCCACAGTAAGTATGTATATAAGCCAAGCTACAGGCGTTTCAAGCCCCATCTCAAAATTAGAGGCGGTGTATTGCAGAAACGGGAAAATCATAATCCATATGATGTTAAGCAGCGCCATGCCGCCATATCCCGTTATCGCCAAGCCCGCCGATATAAGCGCTTTTTTAACGCCCGGCCATTTAAGGGCTATCCTCTCTCTTACTCCGCCAAAAAACTTATATAGAAAAATCAGCGCCGGTATCAAAAACACCAGCAGCTGAACTATTATAATCATAGCCGGGTAGTACGTTTCTTCCCCGCCAACGCCTAGCGCCGGAAATATAATAAAGCTTATGAGTATGTATAATATCACTGAAAAAAGCAGCAGCCAGTTCGCCCATGCTGTCTTTCTTGACAAAGCCCTCATACACTACCCCCTATATCCTAAAATAACCGCCCAGCCTGTCGCGAAACGCCATATGAAGGCGCATATCCTCCGGTTGTACTCCCGCCGCGCTAAGCCGTGCCGCTACGGTATTAAAGGCTAGTTTTTCGCTGTTATTGCTGCCGCTTAAATGCCCCAGCACTGCGTTTTTAACATTCCTTCCGGCCAGCCGTATCAAAGCGGCGGCGGCAGCGTCGTTTGACAAATGGCCAAGTTCGCTGCGTATTCTCTTTTTAAGCCGAGCCGGATAACTGCCCGCCGCCAGCATCTCAACGTCATGATTAGCCTCTATAAGCAGCACATCACTGCCCTCAACCGCCTTTAGCGCACTTTCCTCAGCATAACCCAAATCCGTCATAACCGCCGCCTTTTTGCCCCCCGCCATAAGGCAGAAGCCTACCGGCTCCGCCGCGTCATGCGGTATAAGGTAAGGATGTATGTCTATATCCTTTATGCCGAATATGCGCCCGGTAGTAAAAACCTTTCGGCATTTATCATCAACAGCGCCTAGCTTTGGCAGCATGACATCCCATGTTTTATCATTGGCGTAAACCGGTACGCCGAATTTCCTCGACATAACCCCTGCCCCCGCGATATGGTCGGTATGCTCGTGCGTTACGAGTATGCCGTCAAGCTCTTTAGGCGAAACACCTATAAGCGACAATGCCGCTTCAATCCTCTTGCATGTGCCGCCCGCGTCAATTATAAGCTTTGTATCCCCCGCCGAGGCAAATATGCAGTTTCCGCTCGAACCGCTAAAAAGTGAACAGAATTCCAAAATCATCACAAACTCCGAATAATATTACTACCATTATACATCCGCCGCGCCGCCGGCAACAATCTAAATCGCATAAAAATAAGCCTTCTCGGCCTTCTTTCGCCAATCCCCGCTATTATATTACCGGCGCTACAACGCTTTGCCGCCCTTAAATACCTTAGTCCCCGCTTTTATAAAAAACACGCTAAGCCAAATAGACATACCCGCCGCTGCTATAAACGCGGGTATACGCAGCGCGCTCATAAATATCTCGGCGTAAGAGAGTATTATAAGCGTTAAAAAAATCTGCCACTGCAAGCTGCACTTTACCGCCATGCCCGGCTCCCCCTCACTTAGGAGGGCATATCCAAGCGCCTCATAATAAAAGTATACTCCCACCGCCGCTGCCGCAGTCACCAAAATGCCGGTTATATAGCTCGCCTCATACCTGCCCATAAGTCCGAGCGCCAAAGAAACGGCGGAAATGCCTAGCGCCGCCCATATATAAGGTGTTGCCTTTTTAAAGTCGGGCAGCCTTTTCGCTATGTGGATAACGGCAAACAGCATAAGTGCCGCGCCTAAAATGTCGGGCAGAATATCAAAAGCCACCCGCCCTACAACATAATAGTCGGCAAACAGCAGTAAAAAACCCGCCGAAAACACTATCGCCATGCCGTTTCCCTCCTAACTCTACGCTTTTTAAACATTGAACCTGAACAGTACAACATCCCCGTCGTTTATTACATATTCCTTGCCCTCGCTCCTCACCAGCCCCGCCTCTTTAGCGGCGTTGAAGGAACCCAACTTCATAAGCGTATCGTAATGCACAACCTCGGCGCGTATAAAGCCGCGCTCGAAATCCGAATGTATTTTACCCGCCGCCTGCGGAGCTTTCGTGCCTTTTGGCACCGTCCATGCCCGAACTTCCTTAGGGCCCGCCGTAAGGTAGCTTATAAGGCCGAGCAGCTTGTAACATTCCGCCGCCAGCCTGTCAAGACCCGACTCGCTTATGCCAAGCTCGGATAGGAAAACCTGCCTGTCCTCCTCATCAAGTCCGGCAATCTCCTCTTCAAGCCTAGCCGATATAGGCAGCAGCCCCGCCCCTTCGTTTAGCGCTACTTCTTTGAGCCTTACTACCGTCTCAATGCTATCCTCCGGCTGTCCCGCCTGCTCCTCAGATATATTCGCGGCGTATATCACCGGCTTTGAAGTAAGGAGGAACATATGCTTTACAGCCTCCGCCTCGTCAGAGCTAAGCTCCATCGAGCGCACCGGCAACCCCGCCTCAAGAACATTTTTTATGCGCCCTAACAGCTCCAGTTCCTGCGCATATTTTTTGTCGCCCGTTTTAACCAGCTTAGCCGTCTTTACTTCCCGCTTTTCAACAGCCTCAAGGTCTGAAAAAATCAGCTCTAGATTTATAGTTTCCGCGTCGCGTACAGGGTCTACGCCGCCTTCTACATGCACCACATTGTCATCCTCAAAGCAGCGCACCACATGCACTATGGCGTCAACCTCGCGTATATGCGAAAGAAATTTATTCCCTAGCCCTTCGCCTCTGCTCGCGCCTTTTACAAGACCGGCTATATCTAAAAATTCCAAAATAGCCGGCGTAATCTTTTCGGGATTATATATAGCCGATAGTTTATTAAGCCTTTCATCCGGCACCGCCACAACGCCGGCGTTCGGCTCTATAGTGCAAAAAGGATAGTTTGCGCTTTGCGCCCCCGCCCTTGTAAGGGCATTAAAAAGAGTACTTTTGCCAACGTTTGGCAAGCCTACAACACCGAGTTTCATCGAGTTTCCTTCTTTCAGTAATTTATAAATGCAATCCTTATTATATTTGAGTGTGGAATGAATCGCAAGCTTGCTTGTCTTGTTTATGGCGGCGCTTGCTGATATAATTTTCCTAGTCTATTCGGCGGAGGTGCGACATGAACATTCTTGAAGCTATAGTGCTGGGCATAACGCAAGGCCTAACGGAATTCCTGCCGGTAAGCAGCTCGGGGCATCTCGTGCTTTTGCAGCAGATTTTCGGCATAACCGAGGGCAACCTCTTTTTCGCCGTAATGCTGCATGGCGGCACGCTTATAGCCGTTATCGCGGTTTTCAGAAAAGAGATACTCGAAATTATACTCCACCCTTTTTCAAAGCTCACCCTTTATCTCGTACTCGCTACCATACCCACCGTTGTAATAGCCTTCCTGTTTAAAGACTTCTTCGACGGGCTTTACGGCGGCAAGCTGCTTTGGCTCGGCTTTTTGCTTACTACAATAGTGCTTTTTATAGCCGAAAAAACGCCGCGCGGCCGCAAAAATATAAACGAAATGCGCCCTTTAGCGGCGCTTACAATGGGCATAATGCAGGGCATAGCTATTATACCCGGCCTTTCAAGGAGCGGCTCAACTATAGCAGGCGCGCTTTTTAACAAGCTTGATCGCTCTTTCGCCGCCCGCTTCTCTTTCCTTATGAGCATACCCGTTATAATCGGCTCTATGATACTAGAAGGCAAAGACGTGCTGGAGGCCGGCGCGCTTGATATACAGTGGCTGCCGGTTATAGTGGGCGTATTGTTTGCGGCCGTTTCCGGCTTTATAGCCATAAAATTTATGCTGCGGCTGCTTAATCGCAGCAGTCTTATGGGCTTCGCCGTTTATACCGCGGTGCTAGGAGTGCTTATACTTTTAGACCAGTACCTGATCGGCTTGGTGTTTTAACACCATAACCCCCGATTTTCAGGCATTTTTCGCGGCTGACAGCTTATAGTCGCCCATATATTTATAGATATATAACTTGTTTCGGACATCGCCGACACGCTGCCAATTTCCGCCGACTTTCGTCAGTATCCGCCGTTCATTTGTTTTGTGCTGCGGTTTTTACTTTTCGCGATATGCGACAAAAAGCGCCTTATTTAGCTAAGGCGCTTATTAATTGCTAATTATTTATATAGGATAAGCTTGTCCATGAAATTCTTTGTAAAATGCCGAATCTTGTAAGCAGGCGTTAATCTAGAGCCGACCTCGGGGCGGTATCCGGGCTTTCCGCCGCCACATGTAAATACTCTTCGGTATATCCCGCCTCTATGACTTTTCTTTTGGCAAGGCTAAGGCAACCATTGTCTGTAACTATAATATGGTCACGCACAGCTATATTTATAGCATTTAGCGCCGTAACTATATTTTCCGTAACCTCTATATCCTCAACCGAAGCCTCCAAACTGCCGCCGGGATGGTTATGCGCCAATATAACAGCGAATGCCCTGCTCCTTATCGCCGCTTCCACCACCACTCTTGTATAAACCGGCAGCTCATTAACGGTGCCGGAGCATATTTTAACGGCAGCCTTTACCCTCGATTGCGAATCAAGGCATATTATATAAAATTCCTCATGGCTTCCCGACGTAAACAGAGTTGACGCATACTCTGCCGCCTGAGCCGGCGTAAGTATCAGCGGCGCGTGGCCCTGCTTGCTCTTTTGATACCTCTTCATAAGCCTCGGCATCATAGAAAGAAACACCGCAGTATTCTCCCCGACTCCTTCAACCTTCATCAAATCTCTGGGGTCGGCGTCCAAAACACCATGCAGTGAGCCGCATTTTTGTATAAGCCGGTGGGCTATTTCGTTTGTATCTTTTCGTGGAATGCAATAAAAAAGCAAAAGCTCCAATACCCTGTGATCCTCAAGAACATCAAGGCCATTATCAAGATATGATTTAATAAGCCTTTTTCTATGCCCTGTATGCAAAGCATCATCCCCAAACAAAACCGGCCTTAAGCTTATTAATATGCCTTTATCCGGTGTAATAATAAGGACAGCCAAACCTCAATATATTGTATTATATATGTTTTGGCTAAGACAGGCAACGAGGCCGGTATAATAACGGCGTCGGGTTGACTTTCGCCGCTACGAATACTACAATCTTGTTGTCTTTTATGAATAATAAAGTTATAAATTTACGGAGGATACATGAATCAACAGTTAAAAAAACATATTAGAAATGTTCCCATCTATATTCTTAGTGGGTTTCTTGCAGCAATATCCATAAACGGCCTGCTTGTACCGCATCAATTCATAGGGGCGGGCATAGGCGGCGTAGCCATGCTGACATATTATATGACCGGCTTTCCGGTATGGCTGTTTACAATTTTGGGAAACATACCATTGTTTTTATACGCGCTCAAACGCATCAGCCTGCCGTTTTGCCTTTCATCGGCGTTTTGTATGCTGATGTTGTCCTTCTTCCTCTGGCTGACGGACGGCTGGGTTATACCGGTTGAAAATCCTATAATAGTAGCGCTCAGCGCCGGCGTACTAAGCGGCTTAGGCTCCGGCCTTGCGCTTAGAGAAGGTTCGTCGTTGGGCGGCATAGGCGTACTTACCGTTATACTTAACAAAAAATTGTCGTTCCCGATAGGCGCTATTGATATGAGCATAAACGCTGTTATACTTATAGCGCTCGGCGTTTTTACCGGCTCTATAGAGTTGGCGCTGCTTTCCCTCGTAGCTATATACACCGCCAGCCTTGTAGTCGACTCGGTGCAAGAAGGCTTTAACCGCCGAAAGACAATACTAATTATATCAAACCAATGGGGCGAAATAGCCGAGCGGCTATCTCGTGAGTTAAACCGCGGAGTAACCCTGCTTGACAGCGAAGGCTGGTATACTCATACCAATCGTAAAATAGTATACTGTATAATAAGAACGATGGAATTGGCTCGCCTAAAGTCGATTGTGTTCTCGGAAGACCCCGACGCCTTCCTCTCTGTTATAGAAACGAGAGAGGTAATGGCCAAAACCTTCGATAATAAACCGGGAAGTGTAAAATGAAGTATAAAGATTATTTAAACGACAATTTCCCCCGCATGACGACTGACCTTGCCCGGCTTATATCCATAGACAGCTCGAAATCCGAGCCGAAGGACGGTATGCCGTACGGCGAAGGCCCTTTTCGCGCGCTAGAATGCGTTATGGATATAGCTAAAGAGCTAGGGCTTGATGCTCGCAGCGTTGATGGGCATGTCGCGGTTATCGAATATGGCAGCGGCCCAAAAACGCTTGGAGTGCTAACGCATGCCGATGTTGTGCCGGCCGGCGATAAGTTTAAAGTGCCACCTTTTGGCGGCATTATAAAGGACAATCGCATGTACGGCCGCGGCACAGTCGACAATAAAGGCCCTGCCGTAGCGTCAATATACGCGCTCGCCGCCCTTAAAGCCACCGGCTTTGTTCCCCGCGACACAATACGGCTTATAATCGGCTCGGACGAGGAGAGCGGCTGGGCAGACTTAAGATATTACGCACAAAAAGAAAAGCTGCCCGATTACGGCTTTTCACCCGATGGCGATTATCCCGTTATAAACTGCGAAAAAGGCGTGCTGCATTTGAGCCTTAAAAAACGGCTTGATAAAAGCGATTATGCCGGCGTTAAGCGCATATCCGCCGGCCATAGAGCCAATATGGTGCCGGACTACGCCGAAATCGAGTATGAGAACGGCGGCAAGCTGCGCTTTGACGGCGTAAGTGCCCACGGCAGCGCTCCGCACTGCGGCGACAGCGCTTTGTTCAAGCTGCTTGAAGCCTCACCATCCTTTAATATACCGCAGCCGCTTGGCGAGGCGCTAAGCTGGATACGCCAAAGCTTTTCAAATACCTTCCATGGCGAAAATGTAGGGCTTAACCTTTCCGACGAGCAAAGCGGCCGCCTTACGCTAAACCCCGGCGTGCTTAATCTCTCGGACGGATTGCTTGAGCTTTTAATAGATATACGCTATCCCGTCTCTTTCGCGCGAGACGATATAATGCGGCGGCTTAGCCCCGCAATTGAAAAGGCCGGCTTTATAATAGAATTATTAAACGAGCACGACCCTCACTATGTAGCGCCCGACCACCCGCTAGTTAAAACGCTACTCGAAGTTTACGAACGCGAGACGGGCCTAAAGGGCGAATGCCTGTCAATAGGCGGCGCCACATACGCGCGCGCTATACCCGACGCCGTAACCTTTGGGCCGGTTTTCCCCGGCACAGCATCGCTATGCCATCAGCCGGACGAATATATAGAGCTTCACGAGCTAAAGCTCAATGCGCATATAATAGCCTCCGCCATGTATGAGCTTACAAAATAAGCGTGGGAAGGGTAACGTTGGAGGCTCTGCCATGAAACCTCCGCTCAAGGGACAAGTCCCTTGAGAATCCCCTTGTAAATAACTCACCCAACAAAGAAAACGCCTTTCTAAAGGCGTTTTCTCTATGGGATCCTTAAAGGCAATTGTCCCTTAAGCAGGGGCGCAGGGGCAGAGCCCCCGCAACCTCTTACATAAGTTCAAACGGTATTTCCGTACCTATGCCCGACGACTTAACTATGCTGCCGTCATCGAGTATAAACAGCGCCTCAACACCTTCTATGCTTTCAGCAAGCGCCAAACCCTTTTCAGCGCCCAATACGAAAAACGCCGTACTTAGCGCATCCCCATCGACAGATTTATCAGACACCACCGTCACCGACTGCACTCCGTTCGCCGCCGGCATTCCTGTTTTGGGATCAATCAAATGATGATACAGCTCGCCGTCTCTTTCAAAAAACCGCTCATATACGCCGGACGTAACAATCGACTTATCCCGCACGCGCAATACGCCCATGCCCTCGTCCCTGTTCTTAAACGGCTGCCTTATAGCTATGCGCCACTCGCCGCCCGACGGTCTACTGCCAACGGCGTATATGTTGCCGCCAAGGTCTATAAGCGCGTTTTTAACGCCGTTTTCTTTTAAAAAGTCTGATATACGATCGGCGATATATCCTTTGGCTATGCCGCCCAGTTCAACGCTCATGCCCTCACCAAGCGTTACGGTATTGCCGTCTATAGATATGCCTTTATAGCCTACAAACGGCAGCGCCGCTAAAAGCTCGTCCTTTGTCGGCATACGTTCGCTTTCGCCAAACTCCCACAGCGTGCTTACCGGCGCTATGCTTATATCAAACGCTCCGCCGCTTATGTCGCTGTATTCAATCGCCGCAGCTATAAGCTCGGCTGTATCATAGCTAAGCTCAAGGCTGCCCTCTTTATTGAGCCGCGATATTTCGCTTACGGCTATTGTGCGGCTGAGCTTGTTCTCATAATCTCGGCAAAGCTGAAAGGCTTCATCAAGAAGCCTCTCATCGCTAGTGCCGTAAATTTTTATAGACACCCATGTATCAAGCATAAATCGGGTGTCGCCGACCTCTCCCGCAGCGCAGCTAGAAAAAAGCAGCGCTATAAGGAGAATCGGCAAAAGTAATAAGCGTTTCATGCTTTATGCTTTTATTACCTCCAAAGCCTTTGCAACCACGTTTTCTACTGTAAAACCGAACTTCTCGAAAAGCTGCGGCGCAGGAGCCGATTCACCGAACCTGTCAAGCGATATAACCGCTCCCTTCGATCCGGCATACCTATGCCAGCCAAGTGACGCCGCCGCCTCAACTGTTACGCGGGCGGTTACGCCTTCTGGCAATACAGAAGCCTTATAAGCCTCGTCCTGCTCCTCAAACAACGTCATAGACGGCATACTTACCACCCTCGCGTCTACGCCTTGCTTTGCCAGCTCCTCTTTGGCCTTATAAACAAACTCCACCTCCGAGCCAGACGCTATAAGTATAACATCAGGCGACGCTTTAGTGCTGTCGGCTAATATATAGCCGCCTTTAAGCGCCTTCTCGCCAGTTCCCTCATACTGCGGCAGATTCTGACGGGTAAGCGCCAACGCCGTAGGGCGTCCCACCGTAAGAGCGTAATACCACGCCGCCGCCGTTTCTTTGTAGTCGGCGGGCCGGAACTCAACTACTCCCGGCGTGCTGCGTATGCAGGCTAGCTGTTCTATCGGCTGATGCGTAGGTCCATCCTCGCCCACACCTATGCTATCATGTGTAAGCACATACGTTACCGGCAGCTCCATAAGAGCAGACAGTCGCATAGACGGCTTGAGGTAGTCAGAGAATATCAGGAAAGTAGCTACATAAGGTATTATGCCGCCATGCGCCGCCATGCCGTTGGCTATAGCCGCCATAGCGTGTTCCCTTACGCCAAAATGTATGTTTGTGCCTTTGCGGTTTTCTTTTGAGAAATACTCCCGCTCACTCATAGTGCTTTTATTGGAAGGCCCAAGGTCGGCCGAGCCGCCCATAAGGTTTGGTATGATACCGGCCAGCTTATTAACCACTTTGTTTGAGCTGTTGCGGGTGGCGTCCGGCTTGCCGTCGCATTCGTAAAGGTCGCCGACAGCGTCAATAGCCTTTTTGACCGCCGCAGGATCGTGCCACTGCTTGAACTGCTCAGCCAGCTCGGGATACGCCTTTGCGTATTCTTCAAACGCCGCCAGCCATTGTGCTTCGCTGCGCTGTCCCTTTTCTATAATTTCTTTCATATGCGCCGAAACTTCTTCCGGCACAACAAAGCTCTTTTCAGGATCAAAGCCCAGCTTTTCTTTTGTAACTTTAACGCCTTCTTCTCCAAGCGGCTCGCCGTGCGCCTTTGCCATACCCTCAACAGGAGTCGCGTATCCTATGCGCGTTTTAACCCTTATAAAGGACGGGCGTTCGGTATCCGCCTTGGCCTTTTCTATTGCCGAGGATATAGCTTCTATATCGTTTCCGTCCTCAACTTCCAGCGTCTGCCAGCCGTAGGCGTCAAACCTCTTTAGTACGTCTTCTGTAAAAGCAATGTCGGTGCTGCCTTCTATAGTTATGGCGTTGGAGTCGTATATAACAATTAGCTTTCCAAGCCCCAGCGTTCCGGCAAGGGATGCCGCCTCCGCCGAAATGCCCTCCATGAGGCAGCCATCGCCGGTTAGAGCGTATGTAAAGTGATCTACTACATTATGGCCTTCCCTGTTGAAAACCGCCGCCAAATGCGTCTCAGCCATCGCCATGCCCACAGCGTTTGCTATGCCCTGCCCAAGCGGCCCCGTCGTTACCTCAACGCCGGGCGTATGCCGGTATTCAGGATGCCCCGCCGCCTTGCTGCCGAGCTGACGGAATTTTTTAAGGTCGTCGATGCTAACATCGTATCCAAAAAGATGCAGCAGCGAGTATATAAGCATAGAAGCATGCCCCGCCGACAGCACGAACCTGTCTCTGTCCACCCAATTAGGGTTTTTGCCGTTGGCTTTAAGATACCTTGCCCACAGCGCATACGCCATAGGCGCCGCCCCCATAGGCATACCGGGATGCCCGGAATTTGCCGCTTGAACTCCATCCGCCGATAAAACGCGAATTGTATTAACTGCAAGCTGTTCTGTCTTGTTCACAGTTTACTCCTCCTCTATCGATACAAATTTTATCTGTTCCATTATATCATGCCGCACCGCCCAATCAAATCAGCGATATAATCGGCGCCTTATGCCACAATCCCAAGTATGGAAGAGGCGAGCGAAAAGTAAATAAGCAGCGAGCAAGCGTCTACTATGGTAGAAATCATAGGGCTGGCCATAAGGGCGGGATCAAGCTTTATACTTTTGGCAAAAAGCGGCAACAGACAGCCGACAGCCTTCGCCACAATAACCGTACCGTACATGCTAAGCGATACAACTAGTGCGGTAAGAGGGGTAGCGCCGTCTAAAACTATCGCCTTTAAAAAACATACCGTAGATAAAGCTAACCCGACCATAAGGCTTACCTTAAATTCTTTAAGAAGTATGCGCCCCGCATCGCTAAGCTCAACCTCGCCTAACGCTATGCCGCGGATAACCATCGTTGACGCCTGAGAGCCGGCGTTGCCGCCGGTACCCATGAGCATGGGTATGTATATCGCCAGCATAAGCGTGTTTGACAGTACGCTTTCAAATTTATGAATTATAAAGCCGGTTATAGTCGCCGATATCATAAGTATCATAAGCCATAGTATACGCCTTTTCGCTAGCGTTACCGGCTCGGTTTTTAAATAAGCCTCGTCAGATGGCCGTATCGCCGCCATCTTCTCAAAGTCCTCTGTGTTTTCATCCTGTATAACGTCGACTATATCGTCTATT
Source organism: Christensenellales bacterium (assembly GCA_050945795.1). Classification (GTDB taxonomy): domain Bacteria; phylum Bacillota; class Clostridia; order Christensenellales; family MGBC116941; genus JBMNTP01. Next base: position 43,130 of record JBMNTP010000006.1, read on the forward strand.
GTGATTATGCCTACCAGCCGGTTTTCGTTATCGACAACCGGCATCGCCATAAGGTCGTACTTAACGAAGGAATCGGCCACCGTTTCCTGATCGTCAAGCGTATGTGCGCTTATAACATTTGTCTGCATTATATCGCCTACAAGCGTTTCTTCCCGCTCCACTATAAGCTTTTTAAGCGATACAACACCGGTAAGCTTTCTAAAATTATCTATAACATAACAGGTATATACAGTTTCTTTTGTAAGGCCGGTTTTCCTTATCTCGTTTAGCGCGTCATGCACAGTAAAGCGCTCATGGAGCTCCACCATTTCAATCGTCATAAGCGATCCGGCGGAGTTTTCTGGATAGTTTAAAAAGTGGTTTATTGTCTTTCGCATATCCTCGCTGGTGTTTTGCAAAACCTTTTTAACTACGTTTGCCGGCACCTCCTCAAGAAAGTCTACAACGTCGTCAATAAAAAGGTCGTCTATAAGCATGCGTATTTCGCGGCCCGACGCCGTCTCAACAATAAACTGCTGCGTATCGGCGTCGAGGTAGGCAAATACCTCAGCGCCCAAATCCTTAGGCAGCATTCTAAAAATGCGCAGCGCCCTCTCTCTTGACGGCTCATCGATTTCATCGTACAGCAAGTCAAGAAAAGCTGCTATATCCGCCGCGTTAACATCAACTATCTGCTTTTTGAACTCGGCCCACTGCCCCGTTTCAAAAAGCTTCATTACATCGTCCATAGCTTTGCCCCTCCCCCGTCACATGTTATAATTCCGGCATAAAAAAAGCCGGACGCCGATATAATCGGCATACGGGCATAACCAAGGCTACAAAGCGAAACCGCGGCCTAAAGCGCGGCTTATTTACAAGCGGCGCAGCCAGGCGGCACAGCCAAGCTCCTAGTCAAAGGTATGCCTTCATCGCTTCTACTTCGCCCTCCTTCGTCCACTCGGCTCACCTCCGCTTGCGTAATTCATACTATATTTACTTTACTCTCATACCGCCCCAAAGTCAACCGCGCTAAATAAAAGCAGGCGAAAAAAGCGCTTTATAACGCCCGTTTCGCCTTTGCCTCTTATTCCCTCGTTTTATTGCCTGAAATATACCAAATTCTTTGTATTACGCCTGCTGTCTCTATATCACTGTTTAGGCGACGGCGATTCGGTTGTCGGGGCAGCCGAATTGCTAAGCGTATATCCCGTTATGTATTCGAGCGGGTCAACATGCTTGCCGTCAATAATATATTCAAAGTGCAGATGAGTGCCCTCGTCATATTCAGCTATCGCCGTTTTGCCGGCCTTTGCCATGACATCCCCCTGCTTAACCTTCTGCCCCGACTTGGCCTTAACGTCGGTTAGGCTGGCATAAACGCTTACATGCCCGTTTTCATGCTTTATAGTAACTTTGTTTCCTAGCAGCGCGCTTTCTTCAACCGACTCAACGCTGCCCGCCGCCACCGCCTTAACATCAGCGCCGTCTTTTGCGGCAATGTCGACTCCGTTATGCGTCATCCATTGCTTGAGCGTTTTGTTGTAAATAAGCGTTTTTGTGGCGAATATAACGGTAACCTCGCCCTCAACCGGCTTTACAAGCGATGACTTAGGCTTAACCGGCGCTATCGTCGGCTTCACTGTAGGCGCAGGCGAAACGGACGGCGAAGGCGTCGCCGCTGCCGACTTGGGCGGGCTTTCTTTTAGCTGTTCTTCCAGTCCGCCTCCCTCTATATACTGCACCTCGGTATCGTCAGCGTCCGGCGCCTGTACGCCTCCCATAGTAGCAATAGCCGTAACAGCTATTATTACAAGGCACAACGCCAACACTACATAAAAGCCATGCTTGTCCATAAAGCCGGCTACTTTGCGGGTCCAGCCCGCTTTTTTATTAGGGGAATTATTATTCGGATTCATATGCTACACCTCCATGGTGTAGTCTTACCATTTACTCGGAAATTAATACCTTCAAAGCCCGGCTCATCCTCCGAATTTTACTATCTCAACCCCAGTATAATAGTGCTTTAATATTTCCTCAAACCCGACCCCCTGCCCCGCCATATGATCGGCTCCTGTTTGGCTCATTCCTACGCCATGCCCAAACCCTTTTGTGCTAAAAACAACGCCGCTTTCATTAAAGCTTATTGTAAAATTGGCGGAGTTAAGCCCGAACATGCTCCTTATCTCGGTTCCTTCTATTTTTTGGCCGCCTATTGTTATAGTGTCAACCCTGCCGCTTTCAAACCGTACAATAGCGCCTATGGCTTCTTTAATATCGCTCTTGCTTATTTTAGCCGAAGGATACGCCTTTTTTATATTTGAAACGAATTTATCCGACGAAACAGTCACATTGCCCTCATATCTCGGCGCCGATTCCTCACCCGGGCTGTCAACTCCTACAAGATACGGCAGCGCCTTTGAAAAAACATTCTCGCTGTTTTCCGTCTTGCCGCCCGCCGTACTATGATAAAAAACCTCAATCGGCTGCTCCTCATATTCGAGTATAAGCCCCGCCGTTTCCTCAACCGCTTTTTTAAGTCGAGCCTCGTTGTCATTAAAAGCGCCGCCCCATTTTTCCCTGCGCTTTTCTTCACCGTTCCATGCCTGGCAATGCGTGCTGTCGGAGCATATATCCGCACCCTTTTGCTTGGCGCAGCCTCGACCGTTCGCCGTGCTTTTTTTAAGCGCCAAAGTGCGCGCCGCCACCGCTTGCGCTTTAAGCGCCTCCATGCCAAATGAAATCGGCATCTCCGCCGATACTACGCCCGCTACATACTCCTCAAGCTCTATATTCTCTATAACCTTATCGTAATGGTTATACATATTAATAAAAACAGGGCCAATTTCTTTTTGGCCTTCGCTCTGCTTTTCCAATTCTATAATTGCCTTTTCCTTTGGCGGCTGCCCGTCCTTCCCCAATATCGCCGCCATCATTATACCGGCTATAACCGCTATAATAATCCAACCCGGCTTTACGCCGCCGCCCGCATATCTTCTTCTCAAACGCCCGAACCCCCTTCGCTTTGGCATGGCCTTTTAAGATAATATGCCGGCAGCGCCGTCCATATTACCTTGCCAATGCCGCTTCAAGACGGGCCGGAGCCGCTTCCTCAAGCTTATCCACTTCGACTTCATTTATATTTGCGCCAATAGAGCGCAATTGGCCGGCTATATCCTCATATCCACGTTCAATATGCGAAAAACCGCCTACTTCTGTTTCTCCCTCCGCCATAAGTCCGGCTATAACAAGCGCCGCCCCCGCTCTAAGATCTGTCGCCTCAACTCGACAGCCGCGCAGCGTTTTAACTCCTTCTATAACTGCTCTTCTTTTTTCAATATTAATTCGCCCTCCCAGCTTAATAAACTCCGGCGTATGTCGGAACCTTTTTTCAAAAACCGTTTCCTCTATAACGCTTACTCCCTGCGCCTTAAGGCATAAAGCCGATATCTGCGGCTGTAAATCGGTAGGAAAGCCGGGATACGGCATTGTGATTACATTTATAGGCCGTACTACACCCGATGACCTTAGCCTTACGCTAAAGGGATATTCGGTTATATTAACCCCCGCCTGCCGGAGTTTCATTATCAACGGCTGCAGCAGTTGCGGCTTTATGCCCTTAACCAATACATCTCCTCCCGCCGCCGCTACGGCAATCATATACGTGCCCGCCTCTATGCGGTCAGAAACAGGCGTATGCCGGCAGCCGCCCAGCTTTTCCACTCCTTCAATCCGTACCGTTTTTGTGCCATCACCCACAATTTTTGCGCCCATCAGCCTTAACGCCTTTGCCAAATCGCATATCTCCGGCTCTGTAGCCGCATTGTGTATGCTGGTTATGCCGTCTGCAAGGCAAGCTGCCATCATTATATTTTCCGTAGCGCCTACGCTTGGCGTCGGCAGCAACACCTTGGCGCCTTTAAGCCGCCGCGCCCTGCCTATCACGCGGCTGCCCTCTATGTATATTTCCGCCCCCATTGCCCTAAGTCCGGCAATATGCAGATCTACCGGCCTTGCTCCTATATTGCAGCCGCCCGGCATAGTAGCCTCGGCCTCTCCCTGCTTAGCTAATAACGGCCCAAAAACAAGAAAAGAGGCTCTAAGCTCATCCGACCTGTCCGGCCTGCCTCTTACACCTTGCCCGCTTATTATGCGATACGCTCCGCCAAAATCATCCACCCTGCAACCGTAATGCTCCAATACTCCAGCCATCGCCTCAACATCTTTAAGCCGTGGCGAGCCTTCTAAATAAATTTCTTTATCAGTAAGCAGCGCCGCCGCCATAACAGGCAAAACAGCGTTTTTAGCGCCGCTTATTTTTATTTCCCCCACCAATCTTCTGCTTTTGCCAATACAAATTACATCCATCTGCCGCCTCCATTTATGTTATATATATTTTATTGTCTCCCTTTAATAAATTGATAAGCCGTAATTATTTTCAAACACGCCGTCAATTAATGCCGGGAATAATTAATACTGCATAGAAAGCGGTTTTATAGCTTATTTGGAATTTTTTTATTTCCTAAGAGCCATTTTTTAAATAAATAAAACAAAAGCGTGCCGCAGCACGCCTTTAAAATCACATCCTGCGGCCACATTTGCGGCCGCAGGGTATATAAGGAGGAGGATTGTAGTTTTTTAATATTTCTAGCGGTTGCCCGCCTTAAACGCTTCTTGTACCGCATCTTGATGCCTGCCGCATGCGCGGTTTGTGGCGTGAACCCTACTATCGAGGAAATGTATGCAGAAGTGGCCGGGGAAGTCGTTGCCTTTTATGGGATCGACCATATGCGGCATAGTATGCATGGATGCGGCTATCGTTCTGCCGCCGATGCTTACAAGTACCGGCCGCCTGTCCCAGCTCCAGCTACCGCCTGAAATTTGCTTCATAATAGCGGTATCGGCTTTTGTCACCGGCTCGGCGTCGGCATGAAGCCTGCCGCCAAAGCGCAGCGCGTTAAACTTAAGCCCCGTTTTAACGTCTGTTATAACAGCCGTACTTCCCCTTGCGTAAAGCGCGTCAGCTTCGTTATTCCAGCTTAGCAATTCAACCTTCATACCGGTTTTTACCTGCTTTTCCATAGTCCTGCCCATAAGCTCCATCTGGGTTTTGGCGCCTACGATGCCGTCCACCGTCAGCTTTCTGTCGCTCTGAAACTTTACGACGGCGTTGTGCGTAACTGTGCCGAAATTGCCTGTTACCGCATGATCAAAATATTGTATATCTTTAAGAGCCTGCTGCACCTGCGATACCTGCTGTCCCTGGCTCCCCATTTTCAATATAGCCGCCTCGCCCGACGCCGCGCTCGTCTCTTCTTTAAGTTTCTGCTTTGTCTGCGGCCCTGCGATACCGTCAACTATTATATTGTGATCTCTCTGAAATTTTATAACCGCCTCGCGCGTTAGTGAACCGAACTGGCCTGTCGCCCAGTAATCAAGATATCCAAGCTGTATAAGCCCGTTTTGAAGGTCTGTAACCTCTTTGCCTTTAGAACCGTATCTAAGAGTTGGGTCGGCGTTTGCTTTAGCCTGAGGCCCGTCGACATAATCGCTGTAAACATAGCCGGCGTGCTTTCCGTAAGTAACGCTTACCCAGTTGCCCGAAACGCCGTTCACAACAACCTGCGTGCCCTTGTCCATCTTCAGTATACTACTTGTATGAGTGCCTGCGCCGCTCCTTAAATTAACATCCTGAGCGTTTATAACTCCGGTATTCGCAGCCGCGCCGGCTATAGGCATTGCGGAAAATAGCAATACAACCGCTAATATCAACACCGCTAATCTCTTCAAAATCATTCGCTCCTTCCGCCTGGTTTATTAAATGTTACAATTTAATTACGAACTTGTCAACTCTTTTTGCAATTTTTATGTAAAACTGCATTGGAATTCGGCTTTTTTATTACGAAACTAATATTTTATGCGGCGAAAAGTATAAAAAAAGCCGTCCGAAATTCCGGACGGTATAAACCGCGTAATAAATTAACTACCTGCCCGCCTCATACGCCTCAAGCACCGCCGCCTGATGCAGCGGACACTCTTTGCTCGGGCTGTGCATACTGCTGCCGTAAAAATGCAGGCATACCTGCCCGTTCATGCCGTTATTGGGCAGCGTGTCGACGCCGTGCGGCCAGCCCATTATAGAGGCGGCTATATACCTGCCGTCTATTCTAAGCCATATCGGACGGCGGTTTCGGGTGCGCCACTGCCCGCCGAATGTTTCAAGAAGCGCGCTGGTATCGCTTTTTGTAAGCGGCTCAACATCGGCGTGGCTGCTGCCGCCAAACCTGCGCAGATTATACTTTATGCCTGTTTTTACATCAATCGCCTCAACGACCGTATATCGCGGGAACAGATTATCCGCCGCCGTCCAGTTAACAAGCTCAGCGCCGCTCACTTCGCCGCTTACGCTCGGCGCGACTGGCGGTTCCGCCGCTTTAGCGTCAGGCGACTCTAACGCCATGCGAGTAAGAGGGCCGGCCAAGCCGTCTATTTCAAGGCCGTTTCGCTTTTGAAAAGCCTGAACAGCATCGCGCGTTATCGCGCCGAATTCACCGGTTATGCTGTAATTAAAATATCCAAGTTTCTCAAGTCTGCTTTGAAGGTCGCTCACCGCGCTGCCCTTCATGCCAAAGCGCAACATCTCTATACCGTCTAAAGCAGTATCGTTTTCAATCTTTGCCCCGTTTTGCAGCCGCACATATACAGAGCTTACATATCCGGTATACTTGCCGTATTTAACTTTATACCATGTATCATACTTTGCCGATATACTAAGCTGAGTACCCTTGCTCATGCTTATAATAATATCCGACGACGTAGAGTTTTCCGCGCGCAGCTTAACGCCCTCGTTTGTGACAACTCCTATTGAAACAGCAGGACTTACAGCTCCCCCCGCTACTACCGCCTTTTCCACTGTTATATAATCGCTTCTTACATATCCTTGGCGGTCGATATCTATAAGGTACCAGTCGCCTTCTTTTTTAATTATTGAAACTCTAGAGCCCTTTTTAAGACGCATCAATGACTCGCTGTGAGCGGTTGGCCTCTCCCTTAGGTTTACGAGGTCGCCTCTTACAGTGCCGTACATATCCTCAGCCAAAGCCGGAGCCGGACTATATAGCAACGCGTATATAAGTATAAACGCGACGCAACATATGCGAATTACAGTCTTCAAGTCGTCCTCCAGAGTAATTAACAGTTGTATATCGATTAAAGCCGCAACACAGCCTTTATTCAAGCAGCCATTGCCTTGATATCCCGTTCTAAAAACGCCCTTATAAAAGCATCTTCCGCTTCATTAGTAAACTCCTTAAACGGGCATAACAGAAAAACAGGTATACAAAACAGCGCCCTATTAAAAGAGCCTTTACAAATTGCCAAACGGCAATCGGTTTATTTTGTAAGCTTGTCTATAAGTATAGAACTGTAAAAAACGGCTGTCAAAAGCCGTATAAGCCGGTTAGGAGCGATTGTCACCGGTAAAAGTCAAATATTCGCAGATATGCGCATGTGTTACAATAATGTTACTTAATTTCGATGGAGTTGTAAATATATTCCTTCAGAGCCGCTAGGTCGGAGATATAAACCTGCTCTAAAGTGCGATTATATATTATGCTGGCGGGATGATACAGCGGGAAAACAGTAAACCGCCCCGCCTCAATCGCAGCGCCGTGCGCTTCGCCTATTGTGATATTATGAAAGACTCTCAGCGCAGTATTGCCCAGCGTTACAACAAGCTTTGGCGCTATCACTTCAAGTTCTTTTATAAGATAAGGCATAAACGCCGCCTTTTCATCTTTTGACGGCGGCCGGTTAGACAGCCTGCCGGTATTCTCGTTTTTCTTGCAAGGCCGAATTTTTACAACATTCGTAATATATATATCATCTCTTGATAATTCCAGCGTCTCAAGGAAAACATCAAGATTTTTACCCGCCTTGCCTACAAAAGGCAAGCCCATCTTCGCCTCCTCCGCCCCCGGCGCCTCGCCTATAAGCACAATATTAGCATCAAGCCGCCCTTGACCAAATACCACCGCCGAGTCGGCATAAAATTGCGCCGCCATATTTACGCAATCCTCTTTAAGCTTAGACCATGCCTTTTTTTTATCTTTAAGCGATATCACGCGTTTTCCCCCAACTCTTTAAGCTTGTCTCTTACCGCCTTAAAATCTGCCCATGCGTCCGCCTTTTTAGCAGCATCGCGCAATAGAGCAGCGGGATGATATGTCGGCAGCATATAATAACCGTTGCGCTCTACAAATACTCCCCTGTCTTTTGTTATCCTAATGCCGCGATCTATAGTATTGCAAGCGGCGGTAGCTCCAAGCAGCACAATAACGCGCGGCTTTATAAGATACACCTGCGCCCTTAAATATTTCATGCACGCCTTCGCCTCGTCTTCCGATGGTATCCTGTTTGACGGCGGGCGGCATTTTACAATATTGGCTATATAAACATCTTCGCGTTTTAAATCTATGGCGGCAAGCATCTTGTCAAGCAGCTGTCCGGCCGGACCGACAAAAGGACGCCCCTGCCTATCCTCCTCAAACCCCGGCCCCTCGCCTATAAACATAACGTCAGCAGAGCGGCTGCCTTCGCCTAGCACAGTATTTGTCCTGCCTCCGGCAAGACGGCAGTCGCGGCAAACCGACACCGCCTGCTCTAGCGTTTCCCATGTTACAGCCATGCGTATCACCCTTAAATATTTTACCATGAAAAAGGTTACGCTACCACATTAGCGCCAGTAAACGCTTAAACGGGCGGCATAAAAAAACACCCTTTCGGGCGTTTTAAGCATATATTTCTCTAAAAACCTATTATAAGCTTTATCACCAGTATCATTATAACACCCGGCACGCCAAGCACTCCGGCTATAAGCGCCGTTACCGGATTTATAACTATACTTATGCCGCCGATTGAGCCAAGCAAGTTTACCACCCAAAGCAACAGCCCGCCAAGCACTCCGTTTATAAGCAGCCGCAGCAGCACCTTAAACGGGGCCAGCAACAGCCACCCCGCGACATACAGCAGTATAAGGCCGGCTACAAAAGCCACTATAACCTCCCACTGTATTTCAAGCCCCATCCCTTTCACCCCGCCTACACTTGGTTATAGAAAAATATGCGGTTTATCCGGTATTTATGCCTTCTCGGCCATCGCCCATCTCGCGCAATTTACCGGCAAGGTACATATATCGCCTTCTCGCCGCCTCTATATTAAATATTGCGCAGTCTACAAGTTCCGGCTCGCTAACGTAATGGAAGTAGCTTTGTGCCGCCTTCCATTCATCAAGCGCCTCTCTTACCTCGCTTATAAGCCTCTCTTTTTCTATTTGCTCCGCGCTCTTTTCTTCTACCGTTTCAAAAAACCATTTCAGCATACAAATACCCCCTTATGTATACCGATTATGCGCATTTTAACGGCGTTTAAACATAAAAACAAAAGCACGGGCGAAAAAACCCATGCTTTGGTATAAACAATATAAGCGACTTAAGGCGACTAAAGCTCCAGCCTGCCTTTTATCGCCCAAATAAGCGTATCGTTGTCGGCATACTCAAGGCTGCCGCCCGACGGCACGCCCTGCGCTATCCGCGTAACCTTCACATCATACGGCTTTAGTAGATACGCTATATGCGCGGCAGTTGCCCGCCCTTCGGTATCGGTGTTCGTGGCGAGAATCACCTCTAAAATGCCATCGAGCCTTTCAAACAGCTCCTTTATGCGGATATCGCCGGGGCCTATATCCTCCATAGGCGATATCGAACCATGCAGCACATGGTAAAGGCCGTTGTACTCCCGCGTCTTTTCCATGGCGATAACATCCTTAGGCGAGCTAACAACACATATAACATCCTGCCTGCGCTTTGCATCGGAGCAAATATGGCAGGGATCGTCCTCCGTTATGTTACCGCATATGCCGCAGTAGCTTGTTCTCTCTTTAGCGGCTATTATGGCTTCCGACAGCTCTCTTACCTGCTCCTCGCCGCGCTCGATAATGAAAAACGCCAGCCGCTGCGCGGTTTTAGGGCCTATCCCCGGCAGTTTGGCGAGCTGCGCGGTCAGCCTGGTCAGCGCCTCGGGCAAATAATCCATAGCTTACAACAAGCCTCCAAGGTCCATGCCGCCCGTCACCTTCGCCATCTCACTCTGCGCCATAGCCTCCGCCGTGCGCAGCGCCTCATTGACCGCCGCCATAACCAAATCCTCTAGCATCTCGACATCATCGGGGTCAACTGCCTCCGGCTTTATGCTTATAGATATAACTTCTTTTTTGCCGTTGGCCTTAACGCTCACCATTCCGCCGCCCGACGACGCCTCAACTTCCTTATTTTCAAGCTCTTCTTGAACCCGAGCCATATCCTGCTGCATCTTTTGAGCCTGCGCCATCATCTGCTGCATGTTGCCCATGCCGCCTCCGCCCATTCTGCCTTTTCCGTAAAATCCGCCCCTTGCCATATTGAAACCTCCCGATAATTTTTTATTTAAAAATCCTGCTAATCCTCTATTATAACGTTTTCTTCTCCAAACAGACTAATAGCCACATCGGCAATGTCCTGCTTCTCGTCTTCAAACCTCGTCTCAACGCTTATCTTTTGCCCCGTCACCTGATTGAGCGCGTCTTCAATCTTCGCCGATTGCCTTTGCGCCGCCTGCATCATGCTTTTATTTGCCTGCCTGAACTTTAGCGTGCATTGCCCGTCTTTAATATCGGCTTTGGCGAGCCTAAGAGAAGTATAAAGCCCCAGCTCTTTATGCATCATGTGCTTTAAAACCTTTTCCCATACTTCCTTGCTACTCGATAAATCAGGCGCCTTATGCGATAAAACCTCCGCCTCTTGTGTCGCCGCCGGCATAATATCTTGCTCCGGCTCGATATACCGCTCCGGCTCTACCCGCTCCGCCTTTTTAGGCTTTATAGCCTGGCTTTCTTGCCATGGCGGCGTATCAGCATCGGCATCCGGCACACTGGCTGTCGCAGCGCTTATAGCGGCGGGCGCTCCGTTCTTTAAAGCCTTTTCAAGCGCGTCAAGCCGGTCTAAAACGGCGTCCAGCCCGTCTTCTACAGCGGGACGGCAGCACGTCACCAGCGCCGCCTCTAACACTATCCTCGGCTGCGAGCTTAGCCGCATAGCGTATTCCGCTTCGTTAAGCAGCCTTATAGCTCGCAGCAGCCTCTCTTGTGACGCCTCTTTTGCCTGCTCTTTATAAAGCGCGCCTTTTTCCTCTGTTATCTCAAGTATTTCCTCCGGCTTTTCGCAATGCTTAGAAACTATAAGCGCCCTAAGATGCGCCGAGAAATCCTTTGTAAAAACGGCTATATCGCCGCCGTTTTCTATATGACGATCGAGCTTTATAAGCGCTCCTCCTGCGTCACCGGATATTATATCCGCCGCAACGTCAAAGTAAAACTCCTGCTCCGCCGCACCCAGCATGTCCAGCACTCCGTCATACGAAATATCTTCGCCTAAAAAAGCTATGCTCTGATCAAGCAGGCTTATGGCGTCCCTCATGCCGCCCTCCGCCGCCCTCGCCATAGCCTCAAGCGCACGCGGATCTGCTTTTATATCCATGCCGTCCGCAATGGTTTGAAGCCGCTTGAGCATATCCTTAACGGTTATACGCCTAAAATCATACCTTTGGCACCTTGACAGCACCGTCGCCGGCAGCTTTTGCGGCTCCGTCGTGGCGAGTATGAATATAACATGAGCGGGCGGCTCCTCCAGCGTTTTTAGCAGCGCATTAAAAGCGCCGGACGAAAGCATATGCACCTCGTCTATAATATAAACCTTGTATTTGCTGCCGACCGGAGCAAATCCCGCCTTTTCCCGTATGTCTCTTATCTCATCAACGCCGTTGTTGGAGGCGGCGTCTATCTCAATTATGTCCACGCTGCTTTCATCAAGCGAATCAAGGCAGCTGCCGCATTTAAGGCACGGCTCACCGCCTATAAGCTCCTCACAGTTTACAGCTCTAGCGAATATTTTAGCCGTGCTGGTTTTGCCGGTGCCCCTCGCCCCGCAAAAAAGGTAAGCGTGGGATACGCGACCGGCGCTTATCTGGTTTTTTAATATGGCGGTGATATGCTCCTGCCCCACCACGTCTTCAAATGTTCTGGGCCGCCACACCCTGTAAAGCGCCTGATATGTCAAAAAATCAAACCTCCCGGAAATTATGCCATATAGATATAATACACAAATGCCGCTCCGATTAAAAGCCCCGCCGCTTAAAGCCGCCTACCGCTCGCTATACTTTTTATGAATCTTCCTAAGCCTTTTCGCCAGTTCCCTTATCTCTGTCGCCTGCTCCGGCGGCATTCCCGCCGCTGTGCTTTCGCCGTCGCGTATTATAGCGCCGAGCCGCTCTATGGCATTTTTCATAAAATCATACTGCACTTCTTGTAAAGCTGTTTCGTCCATGACCTGCTCTATTTCATTAAGCTGCATTGAAACTGTATCAAACCATGAATTCATAGACGGTATAGAAGTTTTAATACCCAGCTTTTCGACCTCTTTAGCCAATTCCTCTAGCGCCGTCTGTTCGCCATGCACCATAAAAACCCTCTTTATGCCGCCTTCAAAAGCCTTTATCCATTTGATTATGCCGTTTCTGTCGGCATGGCCGCTAAAACCTTCAAGCTTGCTTATCTCCGCCTTTACTTCTATCTCCTCGCCAAATATCTTAACCTTTTTTGCTCCATCAAGTATTGAGCGCCCCAAAGTACCCATCGCCTGATATCCGGCAAAAGCCACTGTCGATTCCGGCCGCCACAAATTGTGCTTTAAATGATGCTTTATCCTGCCCGCCTCGCACATACCGCTTGACGATATTATAACCTTAGGGAAATCCATAAAGTTCATCGCCCTTGATTCGTCCGCCGTTTCTATAATATTTAGCGAAGGAAAGCTAAGCGGCTTTTCTCCCCGCTCAATTATTTCCATCGCTTCCTCATCGTAATAATCATGAACGTATTTCTCAAATATTTCAGTCGCTCGTATAGCCAGCGGACTATCTATAAAAACAGGTATGTTTCCGGCTAGCGGCGCTAGATTATTGTTTATTATCTCCCGCATACAGTAAAGCAGCTCCTGCGTCCTGCCCACCGCGAAAGACGGTATTACAACATTGCCGCCGCGCAAAAACGTCCTTTCAACTATCTCGGCCAGCTCTTTTGTGCTATCGCCGTTACCGCCGTGCAGCCTGTCGCCATACGTCGATTCAACGACGACATAATCGGCCTTTTCTATATATGAAGGGTCTTTTATAATAGGCTTTCCGGTATTGCCAAGGTCGCCGGAAAAAACTATCTTCTCGCTTGTGCCGTCCGCCTCCGCCCATACCTCAACGGAAGCCGAGCCGAGCATATGCCCGGCGTCGACAAACCTGGCTTTTATGCTGGGGCATACGTCTATAATCTCGCCGTAATCAACGGCTTTAAAGTATTTGAGACTGCCTCTGGCGTCCTCTGCCGTATAAAGCGGCTCGACAGGAGGCTTGCCCGCTCTTGAGCGCTTGCGGTTTAGCCATTCCGTCTCCATCTCTTGTATATGCCCGCTATCCGGCAGCATTATAGAGCAAAGCTCCGCCGTCGCCCTCGTGCATATGACACGCCCGGTAAAGCCGTTTTTAACAAGCAGCGGAATGCGCCCGCTATGGTCTATATGCGCATGCGTTAGAAGTACCGCATCAACATCGCGCGCATCTACCGGCATCATAACGCCGTTTTTTTCATCCTTGCCCTGCAACATACCAAAGTCTATAAGCACAGTACTGCCGCTCGCCTCAATGCAATGGCAGCTACCGGTAACGCTTTGCGCCGCGCCAAAAAACCGCAGTATCATTTTTCCACCTCATAACAGCATTTTTTAATAAGCCGCGAATAAAATTCTATGCCCATATAAAAGCTTGATATCTCAAGCCTTTCATTGGCGGCGTGCATTGTATGCCCGTCGTCCTTGTAGCTTACAAAAGGAGTGCAGCGTATTACGCAATCGGAAAGCGATTGGTAAAAGCGCGAATCAGTGCCTCCCGTCATAATATACGGCGCCACCCGGCACCCTGTCGCGTACTCTAGCGCCTTAGCCGCCTGTTTATATCCATAATGCCCCACGTCAGCCGACGGCGATGCGGCGTTAAGCGTTATAGGCTCTATTTCAAGCCCCGCCGCCCGTTTTGCTATATGCCTTATAACATCTTCTGTGCTGTCTCCGGGCAGCAGCCGCGCGTTTATTACCGCGTCCGCTACATCCGGCAGCACATTTGCCTGGCTGCTGCCGCTAAGCATTGTAACGGCGCTCGTCGTTCTTATAAACGCGTTTCCAAGCCTCGACTTTGACAGCTTATGCTTAAAAACCGGCGCAAATAACCAAAGATTCGCCGCCATAACATTGAAAGGAAAACGCATCGCCGGCCCCATGCTCTCTATCATAGAGCGCACTACCGGCGTCAGCCGCGCCTCCATAGGCCGCTTCTCGAGATTGCATACCGCGCGCGCCACCTCTCCGGCGGCGGTATTTTTAGGCGGGCGGCTAGCGTGACCGCCGTTTGAGCGGGCAATTATCCGGATATCGGAATATCCCTTTTCGCAAAGGCCTATAAGCCCGAATACACCGTCAGCCCCAAACTGCGCGCCGTCCATGAACGCGCCGCCCTCGTCCATTATAAACTCAAACTCATAGCCCCTATCCTTTAGCATTTTAGCCGTTTCAATCGCACCGGATTCGTGAGCCGTTTCCTCGTTATGCCCCAGCGCTACGCATATGCCGCGCTGCGGCGCATCACCGTTTGAAAGCTTTTCCTCCAGCGCCTCAAAAATCGCCACTACAATGCCCTTCATATCAATAGCGCCGCGCCCCCATATATACCCGTCGGCTATACGTCCTGAAAAAGGCGGATGCTGCCAGTTTTCCTCATCACCTTCCGGCACAACGTCCATATGCCCCATAAGCAATACCGGCTTAAGCGAAGGATCGGAGCCTTCAAGGCTGTAAAAGAGGCTGTATCCGCCAACTATATCAAGAGTCATACGGCTGTGTATGTTAGGATATCGCTTTTTTAAAAAATGCCTAAAATCCTCAAAGGCCTGCCAATCAACCTTTGACTCGTCCTCATTCGATATCGACTTTATTTTTATTGCTTCTGATAAGCGCTGCGCCGCTTCCGGCCGCTCTTTTACATCCGCAGCGTCAGGCTTAGCGGCTTTTTTAGCCGCCGCCATCGTCCTTATAATCATAACTATAATAGCCGCGCCCAAAATCAGTCGCGCCAAAACCCATATAAACCATTCGGCAGGCATACTATTCCCCCTTAATATATTGATGTAATTATATCACACCGCCACCATGCGGATATAATTAATTCTGCGTCTCTACCCATGCTTTACAGCATAAAAAAACGCCCCAGCCGCTTGGCGTGGGGCGCGTATGCTTTAAAGTACCTTTGATAAGAACGACTTTGTCCTTTCATGCTGAGGGTTTAAGAATAAATGCTCCGGCTTGCCCTCCTCAACTATTCTGCCTTCATCCATGAATATAGCTCTTGTACCGACTTCTCTGGCAAATCCCATCTCATGCGTAACAACCGCCATTGTCATGCCGCTTAGCGCCAGCGCCTTCATAACATCCAATACCTCGCCTACCATCTCGGGATCAAGCGCGCTTGTCGGCTCGTCAAAAAGCATAACATCCGGCTGCATGGCCAGCGCCCTAACAATGGCTACGCGCTGCTTCTGCCCACCCGATAAATGGCGCGGGTAGCTTTGCGCCCTGTCATCAAGCCCTACCCTTGCGAGCAGCTCCAAAGCATACTTTTGCGCCTCTTCCTCCGGCATCTTTTTGACTCGTACCGGCGCTATCGTTATATTCTCCATAACGGTAAGGTGCGGGAAAAGATTGAACTGCTGGAACACCATACCCATCTTTTGACGGTGCAGGTTTATGTCAACACCACGCTCGTTTATTCTAACGCCCTCGAATATGATTTCGCCCTTTGTCGGTTCTTCTAAAAGATTAAGGCATCTTAGCAGCGTGCTTTTGCCGGAACCGGACGGCCCTACTATAACAACCGTTTCGCCGCGTTGTATAACCGTTGAAACATCATCCAACGCTACAATCTTGCCAAATTTTTTTGTAAGGTTTTTTGCCTCTATCATTGCGCCGCCTCCTGGCTATCCCGCTGTGCTCCCAGTCCGAATATGCGTTTTGAATTTGATTTTTTGCCTTTGCCTAAGCCCGCGTCGGCGGCTCCGTCCCCCATTCGCTTTTCAATTCTGCCAAGCAGCTTTGAAAGCGAGAAGGTTAAGGCAAAGTATACAAGAGAAACGACTATCAGCGGCTCAAATACCCTGAATGAATTACCCATTATTGTATTCGCTTTATACATAAGCTCGCCCATGCCTATAACCGAAACTATGGACGATTCCTTTATTATTATTACAAATTCATTGCCAAGCGCCGGCAATATATTTTTTACCGCCTGCGGCATTATTATTTTCCGCATCGCCAGGCCTTTTGTCATGCCGAGGCTGCGCGCCGCCTCCATCTGTCCCGCATCTACCGCCTGAATTCCGGCGCGTACTATCTCGGCTACATAAGCCGCGCTGTTTATTGATAAAGACGCGACCCCCGAAAAGAATATAGGCAGATTGATGCCCATTACCATGGATATGCCGTAATGCACCAAAAACACCTGTACCATAAGCGGAGTGCCGCGTATAAATTCAATATATGCCGTGGCTATAAATTTTACCAGCTTGTTGTTCGACAGCCGCATAAGCGCCAGTAAAGCGCCTAATAGAGTGCCTATGGCAACGGTTATAGCCGCCAAAAGCAGAGTATTAATAAGCCCTTCTACATAAAACGGCCAATATTTTTCCAGCCATGCGAAGCTAAATTCATAATTCAAGTCAATCACTCCAATATCGCTATCTTAAAAATTATACAATGTATACGATATATATGCAATAAACTAAAATGCTCAAACGCCCCTCTTTTACCTCATATTATATTAGCCGTCGCGTTTAAATGCCTTCACAACGGCATTCTAATCATGGCATTTTTAAAGCGGCTATTCCTTTTATTAAGGTTTTATAGCGGCTTATCCAATTTAATAAGCTATTTTAAACAACAAAAAGGCGCGCCAAGCGCGCCTTTTCATATGGCGGACGCGGCACTAAAACCGCACCCGCTAAAATTCCGATATTTTATATCCTAGGCTTATATTTATTCCTCTACCAACTGGTCGGAAAGTATATTAGCTTCGGCAACATATTTGTCTATAAGCCCTTCGTCAAGCAGCCTTTTTATAGTGGTGTTTATAGCCTCAAGCAGCTCAGGTTGGTTTTTATTGGTGGCAACGGCGCTGCCGCCCGTCTCGTCGACTAGCTCGATATTCGCGAGCATAAGATCGGGGTGCTGCGATATATAGTTCTCGGCAACCGGCTTCTCCATAACAACAGCCTCAACCTTTTTGGTCTTAAGCTCAAGTACGAGCGGGCCTATCTTTGTAAGCCCCTTTACATTGCTGCCTGTAAGCTGCTCCTGCGCTATCGTCTCTTGTATAGCTCCCTTTTGCGCGCCTACATCAAGGCCTTCAAATGCATCAACCGAAGTATACTTGTCGGCGTCCTCCGTCCTTATAAGCACGCCCTGCTCGGCATAATAGTATATATCCGAAAAATCAGCGGCTTCCTTGCGCTCTTCATCCGGCGTCATGCCCGCAATAACAACATCAATTGTTCCGGCCTGAAGCGCGGCAAGCAGTCCTTCAAAAGACATATCGACTATTTCAAGCTCAACGCCCATGTCCTTCGCTATCTCTTTGCCTATCTCAACATCAAATCCTACAATTGTATCCTTGCCGTCCACCGAAATATGGAACTCATACGGCGGATAGTCAGCGCTTGTGCCAAGCCTGAGCGTGCCCCTGCTCTTAATGGCTTCAAGAGTGTTTTGGCTTGAATCGTCCGAATCACTATCTTCTGTAGCTTTAGGAGCGCAGGCTCCCAGCCCAAACAGCATCAATGCGGCCAGTAAAAAGGCCAGCACCTTTTTGAATTTCATAATAATATACCTCCATTTTTTACTGCATCATTATACATCAATGAGCCTATTAAAACAACATATAAATATTAAGGATTCTAGGGTTTTATTGCCGAATCGCCATTTTTACGACATAAAAACGGCAATCCATGCGCATACACCGGTATTACGCATGAACTGCCGTGTAATTCGCGCTTACTGTCCGCACGCATATTTATAATATGCGCCGCTAAGCCTTTTTATTTTGCATAAGCCTATGCAATGTATCAAGCGCGTATACTATCTGTTCGCTGTTGTGATCGGAGGTTAGGCAGAATCTTAGCCTGCTTTGATTTCTTGGCACCGCGGGATAAACTGCCGGCGGCACAAAAACACCGTTTTCCAGCATTTTGCTGCTAAGCTCAAAGCACTCGGCGTCTCCTCCTATCATAACCGGCGTTATAGCCGACTCCGCCGCGAGGCAGGTATCAAAGCCGCGCTTTTTCGCCTCGGTTATAAACACAGCTATGTTCTTTTGCAGCCGCTGCACTCTGTCGTTCGAGCGCCGCATAATGCGTATCGCCTCGAGCGCCGCCGCGGCTAAAGGCGGCGATATGCCAACGGTAAAAACAAAACCGGGCAGGTTATACCTTAGCCATTCTATAAGTCGGTATTCGCCCGCAAGATATCCTCCGCAGCTGCCCAGACCTTTTGACAGCGTACCCATTTT
Source organism: Christensenellales bacterium (assembly GCA_050945795.1). Lineage (GTDB taxonomy): Bacteria > Bacillota > Clostridia > Christensenellales > MGBC116941 > JBMNTP01. The sequence continues at coordinate 61,850 of JBMNTP010000006.1, forward strand.
TATATCAATATCGCCGCTTTTAAGCTTAAAATATTCATCTACTCCGCCGCCATTTTCTCCTATAACGCAGCTTGAATGCGCCTCATCTACCATAAGGAAAAGGCCGTATTCCTTTTTAAGGCGTACAAACTCATCTATAGGCGCTATGTCACCATCCATGCTGTAAACGCCTTCAACAACAAGCAGCACCTTTTCATATTTATCGCGCACCGATTTAAGCATATTCTCCAGCGCCTTAAAATCGTTGTGCGGAAAAGCCTTTGTGTCGCTTTGCGAAAGCTGGCAGCCCTGCATTATAGAGTTGTGCGACAGGGCATCGTATATTATAAGATCATGCTTATTACAAAAATTGCCTACGAACGTAACGTTTGTAGCGTGTCCGGCGTTGTTTACAAGCGCCGCCTCGGTATGCTTCCATGCCGCTATCTCGGCCTCAAGCTCTCCATAAAGCGGCTTTTCTCCCGCGATAAGCCGGCTGCCGCTAGCCGATGTTCCATACTTTTCCGTAGCGCTTTTAGCCGCCGCCACAGTTTCGACATCGCCGGAAAAACCAAGATAGTTATACGAACCAAAGTTTATAACCGTCTTGCCGTCAACTACAGATGTATCGCGCAATACGCTGTCATGCGCTATAAAATACGGATTGCCCTGAGCCTCCGTCGCTTTAATACGCTTTTCAAACTCCGTCCATTCCCTTGAATTTGCAAACGAGCTTATGCGGCCAAGCGGCTTTTCGCGCTCCTCGCTTTGCGGCTTTGCCACTTCAGTTCCGCTCAGCTTTTTATGCAGCAGCGCCGCCAGTTCGTTCACATTTGAGCAGCCAATGTATTCATCGTCTGTAAGAGTTACTTCAAAAAGCTCCTCCGCCCTTGTAAACACGCTAAGACTGGTCAGCGAATCGCCGCCAAGGTCGAATATAAAATGTGCGTCATCGGGTATTTCGCTTTCATCAAGCACCAGCGTCTCGGCGAATATTTTTCTTATCTCTTTTTTTATATCCTCAAGCCCCTCGACTACTTCAGCCGACTCGGCTTTTTTACTTTTGCCGCCCGAAACCAAAGCCCTACCCGATGCCATATCAACCTTCGAGCAGTCCCACGCGCCGCTTTCTATGCCCTTTTTAAGCTGCTGACGCTTAACCTTTATGCCGTTTGCCAGCGGCAGCGGCATATTTGATACATATACCGTCTGTATCTTTTTATATATAGGTAATCCGGCATTTATAAGCGCTATTTCCTCTGCCGCAAGCTTAAGCTGCCCCGCGCCGGCGCCTTCGGACATCTCCAGCACCAGCGATATATCCTCATAAACCCCGCCATCGCTTACTCCCAAAACGCAGTATCTCTCAACGCCCGGCAGACCGGCAAACGCGTCCTCCAGCTCATCCGGAAATACATTTTCGCCCGATTCATTTATGATAACCTCTTTAAGCCTGCCCTCTATCTTCATTCTGCCTTTTTCAAGGCGGGCGATGTCGCCCGTAGCGAACCAGCCGCCGTTTTCAAGCGACCGCGGCCTTGTCACGCCATTTTCTACAACGCCGGAATGCAGCGAATCGCCTCTTATAAACAGCTCCCCTACATTCTCCTCCGCCCCAAGCGGCTCAACACGGTATTGAGCGTCATCAAACGGTCGGCCAAGGCTGGCTGTAAGCCGTAAATCTATGTTTCTGTCATATTCCACTGATTTTATGCCGACTTCCGTCATGCCAAAGCCGTTGTAAAGCGGATATCCTATGCCGTTTATAATTCTTAGCGTTTCCGGGGTAATATGCCCTCCGCCGCTTATCAAGCATCTCGCCTGCGGTCCTATAAGATTTTTCTGAACGTCCTTAAAAAACAGTCGTGAAGCAATCTTGCGACCCGCCACCGGCATCAGCCTCTGCAAGAATATGCTTATATCAATGGCTTTATTAAGCTTTTCATCTCTGCTCTGCTGTTTGGCCTTGCGCATAATGCCCTGCGCCACGCTGTTCCAAAAAAGCGGCACGCTCATCAAATGCGTAACGCCAAGCCTTCTTGATGTTTCTAGTATTGTCTGCGGCTGCCTATCCTTAAGGTAAACTATTGTTTTGCCGAAAAACGAATACCACATGTATACCGCTACAAAGCCAAAAATATGGTGTAGCGGCAAAAACGCCAGGTTTTTAAGCTCTCCGTCTTCGTATATAAAATCTAGCCCGCCTTTTTTCAAAAGCCCCTCAGCGCTTAGTATCTGATGGCTCATCGCTTCACCGTTATAAGCGTATATACGGGAGGTGGCGGTGGTGCCGCTGGTGCAAAGCGCTGCTTCATCCGCCCAGTCCGGCTGCCAATTAGCATCGTCGTCACCGCCTAAAATATCATTAGGGGAAATATAAACAACGCCTTCTTTCTCTATCCGCTCATCGGCTATAATCGCTACCGCCCCCGCGTTTCCAAGCAAAAATGATGAGCTTTGCTCCGGCGCTCTTGCGTCTAGCAGCAGCGCCCTATGCCCGCTCATCATAATAGCCCAGAAAATCACCGGCCAATACGGTGAATTATCACATTTTATGCCTATATAACCGCCTCGGCCGCTTTCCCCCATTATCTTTTGAAGCCTTATTGCCGCCGCCCTTGCCAAAGTTTCATACTCGCTGTAGCTTATCGTCTTTATATCGCCGTTTTCAATATATTCCGCCGCCGTCTTATCACCGTAGTTAGACATAAGGCTGAAAATATTTCGGTATGACAAATCACCCCGAAGCTCTTCGAGTTTGCCAAGCATTAATCCCATTACCCTTTGCCTCCAATTTGTAAAATGTATAAATGATGCCGTGGGCGTTCGCCCCAAAAAATAAATACTATGAGAGGATTATACATCAAAGTAATTTGACAGTCAAAATATTTAGCTTAACGCTAAACCTCTTTAGAAACAGCAAAAAACCGGCGGGGCAAAAGCCCTCGCCGGTTAGTATAAACATTTGGATTTAACAGAGCTACTTAGTCGAGCTCCGGCTCTATAAGGCCGTAGTTGCCGTCTTTCCTAAGATACAACACATTTACCTCATCGGTATCCGAGTTTAGGAAAACGAAGAAATCGTGGCCCAGCAGCTCCAACTGCATTACCGCCTCTTCTGTTGCCATTGGCTTTATAGCAAACCGCTTTGTCCTTACCACCTTACCGCGATGCATTTCTCCTTCATCGGGGCGGCTGTTGTCAAAAGCGCCTTCTCTAAGCTTTTTATACAGCTTTGTGCGGTGGCGCGTAATCTGTTTTTCGAGCTTGTCAAGAACATTGTCTATTGAAGCGTACATATCGCCGGTTACTTCCTCGCCCCTTATCATAACGCCATCGAACGGTATAGTAACCTCTGCTATATGCCTGCTTCTTTCAACCGATAATGTAACGTAAATTTCGGTATCCGGCTTGAAATACTTTTCAAGCTTTGCTGTCTTTTTCATCACTACGTCCCTTAGGTAGTTGGAAACCTCCATATTCTTTCCTCTGATGCTGATTTTCATGTAAGTCCACTCCTTTCCGTCCGCTTGATTAAATGGTGTTTTACCTAACTTCTACGCTTATGACAATTATCCTGCCCTTTTACGGTTGCTTATTATATTTTGCCCTATACCGCCACCATTAAAACGGCAAACCGCCTTGATTCTTTTACTTTATCGTTATTCCTACATCCTCGCGGGTTATGTGAATAACCGTTTTACCCGGCTTAAGATATAGAAGATTGCCATCTTCGTCAAGATAATGCGTTCTATCGTCTATATCGTCACGTCGCCACTTGCCTTTTATAGCGACGCCATCGATATAATAAACAGCTTCGCCTTCACCTATAAGCTTTACTCCTATATGCTTATCAGAGCCGCTTATCCTCGAATGCGCTGCCTTTTGAACAATTATATTCGAGAAAGACAGCTGCTCACCCGTCACGCCGTCGGAAAACTTTTTACCGCCTACCGAACGCGCATATACTCCGCTGTCGGTATCATATTCATATGCCACCTTGCCGCCCGCCCTAAGGTCTAGCGTGACAGAAAGAGCGGCGTCGCCTTCTTGTTTAACCGAGCCGTTAAGATCGAACATCATGGCATGCGGCTTTGGCGTGTAGTCAAAATGCTGCTGCAATTCCGTTACCGATGCGTATACATTGCTGGGCGCCCGCCTTGCCGAGTCGCGCTTGAAAAGCTTTCCTACCGACATGCCGTTTACCGACGTTTCAAAGCCGAGCTGCGAGCGCTTTATTTTTATATCGGCTCCGGATGGAGCGCCATTCCCCGCGTCCGGCCCGCCATAATGCGCTAGTATGCCGTCCCATTCTTTAGCTATATCAAAGAAATTCACCCTGGCGCTTCTTATCGGCCCTGTTTTGTCCGGCGTATTATCGTTATATAGAGCGGCAAGCCGTGTCATGCTGCCCTCAACCTCAATCTCATATACTATATCGGCAAGCGATATATTCCATTGCGGCCTTGCCCCACTTTCATTGGCTATAGCAACTAAAACCGGCTTATATCCTTTCTGTGAAGGCAAGCCGGTAGTGGGCGAATATCCCTCGAGTATATTATAATCTTCCATTTGGGGTTTTGGCGTTTCAACGACAATCACCACGTTTTCAGAAGGCGTCGGCGTTGGAGCAACAGCTAAAGGGCTCTCGCTTGGCGCGACAGCCGTCGGCTGAGGTGCGGAGCATCCGGCCAGCATAGCCAGCGCCATTAATACGCAAACCATCTTTTTCATATGAAAACCTCCCGCTAAACGGCGTTCTTTCTACAGAGTACTACAGGTATCGACTTTAATATTATAACAATATCCTGCCATAGCGAAAAGTTTTTTACATACTCAAGGTCGTATCCAACCTTTTGCTCTATGGTAAGTTTGCTTCTGCCGTTTATCTGCGCTAAGCCGGTCAGCCCCGGCATAACGTCATGACGGCGCATTTGTTCTTTTGTAAAATTTTTAACTTCTAGCTCTATAAGCGGACGCGGGCCCACTAAGCTCATATTACCTATAAAAATATTGAAAATCTGCGGCAGCTCATCAAGGCTGAGCTTTCTAAGAAAGTTCCCCACCGATGTAACGCGCTCATCGTTTTCGGTCTGCACAAAGCCGTTGCCTGTCCGTTTCATAAGCTCTTTTTCCAGCTTATGCGCCCCTTCATACATGGTACGAAACTTTATAACTTTGAATTTGGAAGCGCGAAAACCCACCCTCTCCTGCATAAAAAACACTGGGCCTCTTGAATCGATAACTACGGCCAAGGCGATTATTAGCATAGGTATAAAGAGCAATATTATAAAAACCGCAGAAATTAATATATCCAGGCAGCGCTTAATATAAAAGTATATCCGTCCGGTTACATCTTCATTTTTATCCATTAACTCAATAGAGCGCGCAATCTTTTCATCCATTATTATTCTGTCCACTCCAGCGTTATAAAATCTCGATGCTCAAACATAAAAATATGCCATACCGCGTCGCCTGGCACAGCTATTAATAACATTTTCGTAAAATTATTATAACAATTTAGAAACTAATTTGTCAACTTCTACAAGTCCGCGTCTGTGCCGCGTCGCGCCTTATTTTCTATCCCAGTTCGGCGTTTATTGCCGCCAGCAACTTATCCGTCTGCTCCTCGGTTCCTACGGTAATGCGCAAATGCCTAAAAGTCCTTTCGCCTTCAAAGTGCCTTACCAATATACCCGAGCGCCTTAGAGCGGCGAAAAGCCGGCTCGCATCCACGCCTTCTTTAGATGCGAAAACGAAGTTCGCCTTCGGCTCCGGCATAGCAAAACCCATCTCTCTAAGAGACGCTGTAAGCCGCTCTCTTGTTCCGATTATTTTATTAATAATTTCGCCATAGTATTTTTCATCCTTAATCGCCGCCTCGCCGGCAGCCTGCGCCAGCATATCCAAAGGATATGAGTTAAAACTATTCTTTACCTTTATCAGCGCTTCTATGAGGCCGGGCGCAGCAATCGCGTATCCCAGCCTCAATCCGGCGAGCGCGTGGGATTTGCTAAGTGTGCGTACCACGACTATGTTAGTATGCTTTTCTATCAGCTCTATGGCGCTGCGCCCTCCAAACTCGACATAAGCCTCATCAACTATCACAACAGCGCCGCTGTTTGCTTTGGCGATATCGGCTACAGCATCAAGCTCAAGGAAAAGCGATGTCGGCGCGTTAGGGTTAGCGAATATAACGCCGGCGCCTTCGCCTTTCATAGCTGCAGCGTCTATTTCAAAATTCTGTTTTAGCGGTACTTTTTTATAATGTATGTCAAACAGGTTGGAGTAAACGCTGTAAAAGCTGTATGTAATATCTGGAAATATAACGCCCCTGCCGGCGAAAAACGCCATAAACGCCAGCGCTAGCACCTCATCCGAACCGTTACCCACAAAAACCATATCCCTGCTTACCTTATGACGGTTGGCAATTGCCGAACATAAAGACACACTTTCAGGGTCAGGATACAGGCGAAGCCGCGCTGTCGCCTCTAAAATCGCCTTCTCAATTTTTGGCGAGGGCGGATAAGGGTTTTCGTTTGTATTCAGCTTTATAAGTCCACCTTTTGGCTGCTCGCCCGGCACATACGGGGTTAAATCGCGCACCCGCTCGCTCCATAATTTTTTCATATCCATGCCTATTCTTCGTTTTGAACAATTATAGCACCGCCTAACTCAGCTGTCACTTATATAGCGCTAAAAGGCGGCAATAAATATTCATGCGCGCGTTATATTGCAGCGCACCCGCCCCCCACCTGCATAAAATAGCGGCGCGGCATGTATTTAAAGCCAAAACTAAGCCGAATGTGAAATAAAGAAAAACACATCATGCAAAGCCGCCTTAAAAGCGGTTAAAACGGCTTTGCTGCTAGCTTTAGGCGGCTTGACTTGAATATCTGGTAATTATATAATTAGTTGGATTGTTGTGACGCAAACTTAGGGCGTTTAAGCATTTCTTGCCCAACCAATCTTGCATATTACGATAGGAGGTATTACCTAATGTCAAAATTTTTAACCGTGGATGGCAATAACGCCGCCGCGCATGTAGCGTACGCTTTTAGCGACGTTGCGGCCATCTATCCCATTACGCCGTCTTCTCCCATGGCGGAATTCTGCGATGAATGGGCCGCCCAAGGCAGATTGAATCTTTTCGGCCAGCGTATGCGTATAGCCGAAATGCAGTCTGAAGCCGGAGCCGCCGGAGCCCTGCATGGTTCCCTCGCAGCCGGAGCGCTAACTACAACATTTACCGCCTCGCAAGGCCTGCTTCTCATGATACCGAACATGTACAAAGTTTCGGGCGAGTTGCTGCCTTGCGTTTTCCATGTCAGCGCCCGCGCCCTGGCAGCCCATGCGCTGTCTATATTCGGCGACCACAGCGACGTTATGGCATGCCGGCAGACAGGGTTTGCCATGCTGGCGTCTTCCTCGGTACAGGAAGTAATGGACCTTGCCACAGTTTCGCATCTCGCTACGCTTAAGTCAAAGGTTCCCTTCCTCCATTTCTTCGACGGCTTTAGGACATCGCACGAAGTAGCCAAAATAGAGGCTGTTGAGTACGATCAGCTTAAAGAAATGCTCGATATGAAAGATGTTGAAGACTTCCGCCGCCGCGCTTTAAGCCCCGACCGCCCGCATCAGCAGGGTACGGCGCAAAACCCCGACATCTATTTCCAGAACAGGGAAGCGGCGAACAAGTACTACGATGCTACTCCCGGTATAGTTCAAGAAACAATGGATCTTTTCGCCAAACATACCGGCCGCCAGTACAAGCTGTTTGATTATTTCGGAGCGCCGGACGCTGAAAAGATCATAATCATAATGGGCTCAGGAGCCGACTGCGTTGAGGAAACAGTAAACTACCTCAATAATGAATGCGGCGAAAAGCTCGGCCTTATAAAAATACGGCTTTACCGTCCTTTCTCGATGAAAGACTTCCTTGACGCTATACCCGCGTCGGTTAAGAAGATTGCCGTACTCGATCGCACAAAAGAACCCGGCAGCCTCGGCGAGCCGCTTTATGAAGACGTTCTTTCGGCGCTCAGCGAAGCCGGCCGCACCGGCATTACCGTCGTTGGCGGCAGATACGGCCTTGGCTCCAAGGAGTTTAACCCCTCGATGGTTAAAGCCGTTTATGACAACCTCGACGCTGACGAGCCCAAAAACCATTTCACAGTCGGCATAGTTGATGACGTGACGTTTACATCGCTCGAAGTTAAAGAGCAGATAGACGCATCGCCCAAAGGCACGCACCTGTGCAAGTTCTACGGCCTCGGTTCGGACGGAACAGTCGGAGCCAACAAAAACAGCATCAAAATAATAGGCGACCATACCGATATGTACGCGCAGGGCTATTTTGTATATGACTCTAAAAAGTCCGGCGGCATAACGATAAGCCATCTGCGCTTTGGCAACAGCCAGATACAGTCGCCTTACCTTATAGATACGCCTGATTTCGTAGCCTGCCACAATCCCTCCTATGTCACGCGCTATGATATGCTCGAAGGCATAAAAGAAGGCGGCAAGCTGCTTCTCAACTCGCCTTGGACGCTTGAGGAAATGGAAACTCAGCTGCCGGCGTCAATGAAGCGCCAAATAGCCAAAAAGAAGCTTAAGTTCTATAACATAGACGCTGTTAAGCTGGCGGGCGAAGTCGGCCTTGGCGGACGCATAAACATGGTAATGCAATCGGCTTTCTTTAAGATTGCCAACGTAATCCCCGAAGCCGATGCTTTTAAGTACATGAAAGAAGCTGTTAAGAGCACATACGGCAGAAAAGGCGACAAGATTGTCAATATGAACAACACCGCCATAGACAAAGCCGTTGACGAGCTTATTGAAATCAAATACCCCGAATCGTGGGCAGAAGCCACAACAGGCGCGGAGCCGCTATCGGTCACAGAAGACAAGTATTTCAATGAGTTTGTAAAGCCGATAAACGCTCAGGAAGGCGACAAGCTGCCTGTTAGCGCGTTCAACCCGTCCGGCTATGTTCCCACCGGAACAACCAAATACGAGAAGCGCGGCATAGCCGTAAGCGTACCCGACTGGAAAATAGACAACTGCATACAGTGCAACCAGTGCTCTCTGGTCTGCCCGCACGCCGTTATACGTCCTGTGCTGGCAAAGCCGGAAGATCTAAAAGATGCGCCTGAAACGTTCAAGACCAAAAAGGCTATAGGCAAGGGACTTGACGGCTTCGAGTATCGCATACAAATAAGCCCTCTTGATTGCACAGGCTGCGGAAACTGCGCGTGGGTATGCCCGGCAAAGGAAAAGGCGCTTGTTATGGAGCCGCTTGCCGAAATAGAGCCGGTTGAATCCCCGAACTGGGCGTTCTTTGAAACGCTGCCGGTACCGGATGTAGACCTGCCGCCGACAAACATCAAAAACAGCCAGTTCAAGCAGCCGTTGTTCGAATTCTCCGGCGCCTGCGCGGGCTGCGGCGAAACTCCTTACATAAAGCTTATTACGCAGCTTTTCGGCGACCGCATGCTTATAGCGAACGCCACCGGCTGTACCTCAATATACGGCGGCAGCGCTCCGACATGCCCGTATACCACAAACGAAAAGGGCCAGGGGCCGGCGTGGGCCAACTCGCTGTTTGAAGATAACGCCGAGTTCGGATACGGCATGAACCTAGCGGTAACGTATCGCCGCGATCAGCT
>JBMNTP010000007.1:0-67676 GCA_050945795.1 Christensenellales bacterium
AGTATCGCGCTCTATAATAGGGTTCATTATCCTTATAGCCGCGCCTTTTCTATTCACCCTGCCCGCCGCCAAAAAGGGAACCCCGGGCAGCCGCTTTGAAAGATACGGCCTATTAAACCATACGCATGACGCCATAGTGATGCCGTCCGTCACCTTAAGCTCGGTTATAGAAAGGTTTTTCCTTATTCGCCTTAATACCGGCGTACCGACGGGTATAACCTCGCATATAATTTCATCCCCGCCGTTAGCCGACGCGAGACAGTCTCTTTTTGAATAATCCCTGTAATCCCTTGGGAAAAAGCCGAGAAGGTCGGCTATGGATTTTATTTCAAGGCTGTTAAACTCCAAAGCCCTTTTTTCGCCTATTCCCTTAAGCTCTGTAAGTTGGTTTTCCTTGAGCGGCATTTTTTCTCCTTACTCAAACAAAGCCGCCAAAAGGCGGCTTTGTAAATATGTCAATCTTATTCTATTGAAATTATGTAATCATATAATGGCTGTCCGCCGTATTGCACTGTAACGTCGCAGTCCTCGCATTCCTCCGCTATCCTCGACGCCAGCTCTTCGGCATCCTTTTCGTTTACGTCTTCGCCATAGAACAGCGTTACCAGCGCTTCTTCAATCTCTTTAACCGCGTCCTTCATCACTTCAACCGTGACATCAGCACTGTTCTTGCCTGACAGCGTTATTTCGCCGTCATACATGGCAATTATATCGCCGGCCTTTATATCATGGCCGTTTATGGCTGAATCTCTTACCGCCGTTGTAACCTGTACGGTATGCACAAGGTCGATAGCTCCGTTCATTCGCTCGCCGTTATCATCAACGCTTATCTCAGGATTGTACGCCATAGCAGCGGCTATACCCTGCGGTATCGACTTGGTGTCGATGACAACAACATGCTTATCGGAAATCTCCGCCGCCTGTTTTGCCGATAATATTATGTTTTTATTATTCGGCAGCACTATAACGTTATCCGACGGCGCCCTGTCGATAGCACGGGCAATATCCTCTGTACTAGGGTTCATGCTTTGGCCGCCCTCTATTATATCATCGACCATAAGCTCTTTAAAAACGGTGTTTATGCCGTCGCCAACAGACACCGTAACAAGCGCCACCGGTTTTTTCTCAAGCTCTCGCGCCTTTTTAAGCTCTCGGTTTTGCTCGCGCATGTTTTCAATTTTAAGGCCGGTCAATTCTCCAAGCTCCAGCGCGTATTGTAGCGCCACGCCCGGCGTATCTGTATGAACATGTACTTTTATAATTCCGCTGTCGTCACCGGCCACAACTATTGAATCGCCTATTTCCTCAAGCTTGTCCCTCAGGCCTGATAGCAGCCCGTCGACATCCTGGCTTACCAGTCTTATAACAAGGAACTCTGTGCAGTAGGTATATGTAATGTTTTCAAGATCGTTTTCAAATAGAGGAGCCTCGCTAGCGTGCGCTCCCATCTCAAATCTCTCGCCAACTTCAACCTCTTCGCCGCGCAGCGCCTTTAAGAACCCTTCGTATATTACCAACAGCCCCATTCCTCCGGCGTCTACAACGCCTGCCTGCTTTAAAACCGGCAGCATATCCGGCGTTTTTGCCAGTATATCGCGGCCGCTTTCAAGTATAACCTCAAAAAGCTTATCAAAATCTTTCGTCTGCTCGGCGCTTTCGCTGGCCGCATCGGCGGTGTATCGCGATACGGTTAGCATAGTGCCTTCCTTAGGCTTCATAACCGCCTTGTACGCCGCCTCTACCCCGCCTTGCAAAGCAGCGGCGAAAAGTTTAACGTCGACTTGAGCATTATTCCCTATAATTTTAGCGAAGCCCCTAAAAAGCTGCGACAGTATAACTCCGCTGTTGCCCCTTGCGCCTTTAAGAGCACCCATTGAAATAGCCGAAGAAACGCTTCCCATATCAGAAACATCGGCAAGCGTAAGCTCTTTGACGACCGACTGCATCGTGAGTGACATATTCGTGCCGGTATCGCCATCCGGCACCGGGAAAACATTTAAACTGTCTATTTGCGCCTTGTTTTGCTCTATAAGGTCGGAGGCCGTAAATACCATAGACCTAAGCAAGGCACCGTCCAATATTGTTTGCTGCAATCCTTTAACCTCCTGTTTACTTCCGTCAGACCTTTATGCCCTGAACATTTACGTTCACACTGCTGACTTTAAGGCCGGTAAGGTTTTCAACAGAGTATTTAACGCCGTCTATCAGGTTTCCCGCAACCGCCGGAACCGACACCCCATAAGCAACCACTATGAACAGGTCTATGTCAAAACTGTCCTCTGAAACTCTCACTTTAACACCTTTGCTTACGTTTTCTTTTTTCAGCAGTTCCGCAAAGCTACCGCCCGCGTTTTTGTTGGACATGCCTACAACGCCGAAATTCTCCTGCGCCACTATGCCGGCAATTTGCCTTAGAACTTCATCTACATATACTATCTTGCCAAGTTCTGATTTTACTTCCATTGGCATAACCGCTACCTCCTTAACAGCCATCTTTGGCGGTTTCTTTCTATACTTCGCCTAGAATAGCCTAATTATAACTTATTTGATTTTATTTTGCAATTTGACTATTTATCCATACTATTACGCTTACATAAAATTATATTGCAAATAAAGGCATGTAATGATAAAATACTACTGTTTGACGGAAGCTACCATCCAATCAAGGAGGTGACATAGATGGCCAGATTTTGTGAAGTATGCAGTAAAGGTGTTATGTCCGGCAATCGCATAAGCCATTCACACAAAAAAACCCGCCGCAAGTGGGCCCCGAACGTACAGCGTGTGCGCGTGGCTGTAAAAGGCAACCCGAAGCCGATGTATGTTTGCACGCGCTGCCTAAGAAGCGGCAAAGTGGAAAGATATGCTTAAAATTGCATCCGAGCAATAAAAAAGCGCCTTATCGGCGTTTTTTTATTTGCGTTTCAAATGCTCTTGCCTTTAATTAAATTTTCTCTTCTTTTTATAATACCTACCTGAAAAGCAGCTTTAGCAGGCCCCTGAGCAAGCGGGGAGCTTTAATGCAGCATATCCTCAAAACGCTCACCTCCATGACGCTTTCCCCACCGCCTAGCATCCCGGCGACCTGAGGAAAAATATTCCCAGCGCTATAAAAAGCAGTCCAATGAGCATCAGCCATGCCCAAACGGGCATAAAACACAGTATCACCAGCGTTCCGCTCGCAATGGATATAATGCCTATCAACTTAAATGTTTTGCCTCTTCTGTGCATAACTGTCACGCCCTCACGCTATATATTATTCGGGCATACCCTGTTATGATACCTTGAAAAGGCAAATACTTTATTCCTGCGCCCTGCTAGTCACGGCACATAAGAACAACCGACCATCCTTCGCTTATAATGCACGCCTTTTCTCCCACAAACACATTGCTTATGCCAAAAGCGGCGTCGAGCGGCATTTTATGCCGTTCCAAAGGATAATACAGCCCCTCTGTAGTGATGCGTGTTTCCTCGCCTAAAGGCACTATCGATATAAGCGCACCTTTTTTAGCTTTAAAGCTTTTCTTGCCATTTAGCGCGTAAACAGTATTTTTGCTATCCTCTATCCGCGCGTCAACTCCCGCCTTAGAGAGCCTTACCAGTACCTGTACGTTGCCAAGAGTATGGTCTAGCCTGCCGCCTATCGCGCCAAGCAGCACAACCTCATCCGCCCCCTCCTTAGCAACCATATCGCATGCGATCTGCGCGTCTGTTTCGTTTTTCTCGGTGTTAAGCTTTACCATGCGGCAGCCCTCAGCCTCAAAAGCCGCTAAAACATCGGGATCGGCGCTGTCAAAATCGCCTACTATGACATCCGGCATTATGCCGTATCTGCGCGCATATTCCGCCGCGCCATCCGCCGCGTATATAATATCGGCGTCAAGATGTCGAGATAGCAAATCCCTCTCCGGCTCCGCGCCATTTAAAAGAACTAAAGCCTTCATTTTTCTCCCCTCAGTCTTTTAACCATGTCCGCCTTGTCGTCAGCGCCAAAAAATGCGCTGCCCGCAACTAGCACATCGGCGCCGGCGGCTATAATAGCTTTGGCGTTTCCGGCATGTATGCCGCCGTCCACCTCCAGCTCTATGGCTTTTCCGAGCGCGTCTATTTTACGGCGCATTATCCTTAGCCGCTCATACGATTCCTCTATGAATTTCTGACCGCCAAATCCTGGATGAACGCTCATTATGAGCACAAGATCGGCGTATTCAAGAACGCCGTCAAGTACCGAAGTATCCGTTTCAGGGTTTATAGATACCCCTGCCTTCACACCGGCAGCAGATATCGCCTTAAGCACCGACTTTACATCCTTTGTAGCTTCGGCGTGTATCGTAAGTATATCCGCGCCAGCTTTTATATAATCGTCTATGTACCTTTCCGGCTCAACTATCATAAGATGTGCGTCAAACGGCAGTGAAGTATGCTTTTTAAGCGCCGAAAGGAAGCCGGAACCAAATGTTATATTCGGCACATATACTCCATCCATAACATCAAAATGCACACAATCGGCACCGGCGCGCTCTACCACCCCTACCTCGTCGCCAAGGCGGGCAAAATCCGCCGAAAGTATAGACGGCGCGACTTTAATCATAAATCTTCCTCCTCGATTCCTTATGCTCATCTAGCAGTCTTAAATACCGCGAATATCTCTCTTTATGTATTAATCCCTGCTCCACCGCTTCTTTAACAGCGCAGCCCGGCTCCGTCCTATGCTCGCAGCCCGAGAATTGGCAGCCCTGCCTTTTATCGTCAATCTCTTTGTACCACCTGTCCGGCGGCGCATCGAAAAGGCTGCTGTCAAAAACGCTGAACCCCGGCGTATCCACCACAACGCCGCCGTTAAGCGGTATAAGCTCGCTGTGCCGCGTAGTATGCCTGCCGCGGCCTATCCTCTCGCTAATTTCACCCGTTTCTAGCTCGCTCTCGGGCAGTATGGCGTTTATAAGAGATGTTTTTCCTACCCCCGATTGTCCCGCGAATATCGTACAGCCGTGCAGCCGCGCTTTAAGCTCTTCTATGCCCTGCCCCGTCATAGCCGAAGCCATTATTATATCGCATCCGGCATTTATGAACTGCTCGGCGAATCCGCCGTCCCCCAAATCGGCTTTGTTCACGCATATAAAAGCATCTATGCCGGCAAACGTCGCCTGATACAATAGCTTGTCCGCCAAAAGCAGATCGGGCGCAGGCTTTGACGCCGACAAAGTCAGCGCCATGCAGTCCACATTCGCTATGGGCGGACGAATAAGGCTGTTTTTCCTGGGCAATATTTTGAGCATAGTTTCGCCGTCCGTCTCAACCATATCGCCAATCATAGGCGTAATATCCTCTATGCGAAATTTCCCTCTCGCCTTAACGGTTATAATGCCGGCCTGGGTCATTACGCTGTAAAACCCGCCAATACCCTTTATTATCCTCCCTGTCATACTATCCCCCTAAAAAGCGCAGCATCTCACTTTTAACAAGCTCGCCGTCAACATATATATTAACCTTGTTATATCCTTCCGTAGCGCTCTTAGCCTCTATCTCAATTTCCCTAACGCCGCCGGGATACTCGCTTTCCATATCGAGATACTCCAGCCCGTCGCTTTCGCTAACCGTCACCCGCACGCGCCCTCCCGATTCGGGCAGCGTTATTATAGCCGTAGCGGAAGCGGAGTAGGATTTATTCTGCCTTTTAGGTATCCATATCTGAACAGGCTTTGTGTCAAGCGTCATTTCGCCTTCTTCAGGCAGCGTTCTTATAACGCCTTCGCCAGTAGCGCCCTCTTCCTCAAATATTATGCCCGGCGTAAGACCCGCCGCCCTGATGCTTATAATAGCACTGTTAAGCGGCAGCCCCGCAACATCCGGCACCTGCTCCATAGAGCCTTCAATACTTACAACAAGGCTTACCTCCTGCCCGTCTAAAAGTATCTCGCCCGGCGCCGGCGACTGCTCAAGAACATAGCCATGCGCCCCGCTTGCTGTACGGTAAGTTACATTTACATGCACGCCTATATAATTAAGCTCCAGCCTCGCCCTTTCTTCTGTAAAATCTATAAGCCTTGGCATCGTCAAGCCGGGCAACCCATCGCTTACTACAATCATTATCTCACTGCCCCGCTCAAGCGGCTCAAGCGGCGCCGGCGTTTGCGCCATAATAAGCCCCGCCTCATACTCCTCGCTGGTATCATGCTCAATCAGCACATTAAAGCCCATATTCCTTAGCATGGCCTCAGCGTAGGCAAGCTCAGAGCCTACCACTTCCGGCATATGAATCTCAGATGCCGCGTCACCGCTTCTGTCAAACGGAGACACAGCGAGTATAAAAGCTACAGCTATAAGCGCTATTACCAGCGTCGCCGCGAGTATAACCACGATAGCCGTCTTGCCGCCGCCCTTTTTCTCCTCGTCCAAAGAAGGGAGCATAGCAGGCCCTGTATCTTGAAACGCATCGCTTACAATGCCGCCTTCCGGCCTTCTTAAAACAGTTTTAAGGTCATAAATCATATCCGACGCCTGCGCGTATCTGCTAGCCGGATTCTTTTTTATCGCCTTTAATATTACCTCGCACAATCCTGCCGGTATATCCTTACACAACTCATTAGGGCAGGTCGGCTCCTCATGTAAATGCTTTATAGCGACAGTAACAGCTTTATCGCCGCGATAAGGCGTTTCGCCGGTAACCATTTCATAAAGCACTATGCCTAGCGAGTATATGTCTGTCTTTTCATCTGTACGCTCGCCCCGCGCCTGCTCCGGCGCAAAATAATGCACCGAGCCTAATACCGCTCCGCCCGCCTGACGGCTTTTTGACTTTCTGCCACCGGCTATACCAAAATCGGTAAGCTTCGCTGTGCCGGAATTTGTAATAAGTATATTATGCGGCTTTATATCCCTGTGTATAATGCCTTTTTTATGCGCGCACTCGAGTGCGCCGGCTATTTCTATGGCTATTTTAATTGCCCGCTCATACGGCAAGCGGCCCATATAGCTTATAAGCTCTTTAAGCGTATTGCCCTCGACGCACTCCATAACTATAAACCCGCGCCCGCTGTCCTGCTCATAACCATACACCTTAACGACATTAGGATGTGATACCGACATCGCCGCCTCCGCCTCGGCGTCAAAACGCTTAAGCGCGGCATCATCTTCTAAAAACTCATCTCGCAGCATTTTTATAGCCACCGTTTCGCCATCCAAAAGCCGCTCAGCCTTGTATATAAACGACATGCCGCCTTGCGCCAACAGCTCTAAAACTTTATATTTGCCGTTTAAAACCTGTCCTAACAAGCTCATTCGGGAACACCTTCCCCCCGAGTGTTTGAGGCTATTACAACTGTTATATTATCGCTTCCTCCGGCGAGAAGAGCCTTTTCAACAAGCGTTTCAGCCGCCTGCTTTATATCTCCAGCACTCATAACGCCGGCGATTTCTTCCTCGCTTACCAGCCCGTGCAGCCCGTCAGTACAAAGGAGCAGCGAATCGCCCTCGCCCCACAATGTAAGGTATGTATCAACCTCTATCGTTGGACAGGTACCTACCGCCCTTGTAAGTATATGACGGGCAGGATGCGACTCGCAGCCGCGGTCGGCCTCGCCCTTTGCCGCCATCTCCTCAAAAAGCGAATGATCTCTTGTTATAAGCTTTAGCGCCCCGTTTCTAAAAAGATACGCCCGGCTGTCTCCTACATGCGCTATAACGGCGCGGTTGTCGGAAAGCAGCGATATTGTGAGCGTTGAGCCCATGCCCCGAAGCTCGTCGCTTTCCTTTGCTTTATTATAAACAAGATTATTAGCTATTCGTATCGCCCGCCTAAGCTTCATACCCGGCGCCGAATCTACATCGTCCATGCGCTCAAGCGCCGCCAGAGAGCATAGTACCGCCAGGCTCGACGCTAAATCCCCGCTATTATGCCCACCCAAACCATCAGCAACTGCGATTATCCTATCGTTATCGCTTTCTGGTATATGGTAATAATCTTCATTTCTTTCTCTTACTTTGCCCTTATCCGTTTTGGCGGCAAATATCATTATGCCTCCCCCTTAGTAACAAAACTTCTCCTTAGCTGGCCGCAAGCCCCGTCTACACCCAGGCCCAGCTCTCTTCTCTTCGTAGCGGAAACACCATGCGCTAGCAATTCTTGAAGAAAAGCCTCCGCCGTTTCGCGTGACGGCGGCATTAAGTCGCGCTCCTCCACCCGATTAAGGCTTATAAGGTTTATATGCATATTCCTGCCCTTAACAAGCCTGCTGAGCTCCAGCGCCTCTTTTTTAGAGCAGTTAATTCCGTCTATCATTATGTATTCGATTATAACCCGCCGCCCCGTCTTTTTAGCGTAATAGTCTGCCGCCCGCATTATCTCCTCAACGCTCCATGCCGCCGCCGACGGCATTATGCTCCGTCTTATATCGTCATTTGGCGCGTGCAGCGACACCGACAGGTTTACGCCTACTTCCTCATCTGCAAGACTGTACATCTTTGGCACTATACCGCACGTTGAAACGGATATATTGCGCCGCGATATATTTATGCCGTCCGGCGATGTTACAAGGCGCAGAAATTTAAGCGTATTTTCGTAATTATCAAGCGGTTCGCCGCTGCCCATTATAACTATGTTTGTTATCGCCCTGCCGCCATCTTCGCTTTTATGCAGCTTTTCGCATTCTAAAACCTGCGATAGCATTTCGCCCGCCGTTAAATTTCTTGCAAGCCCGTCAATGGTGCTGGCGCAAAACAAACAGCCCATGCGACAACCGGCCTGTGAGGATATGCAAAGCGTATTGCCGTGGCGGTACCGCATAAAAACGCTTTCAACAACATTGCCATCCGACGCGGCGTTAAGATATTTTATAGTTTCGCCTGCCTTTTTCTGGCTTATAATGCTAACCCCGCCGTATTCCATATTTGAAAGCTGCTGCCTAAGATTTAGCGGAAGATTTGTCATGCCCTCTGGCTTCTCGCCTTTATGCAGCCAGGAATATATCTGTCCGGCGCGAAATGCCGGCAGCCGCATATCTTTTATAACCGCCTTTAGCTCATCTAAAGACATATCAATAAGACTCATGCGCCGCTCCTTTCCATGCTCGCTACAAAAAAGCCGTCGCCATGTATATGCGGCAAAAGCTGTAAGCGTCCGTCCTTTACAAGGCTCGCCGCCGGCTCATAATCCCATACCGGCGAAAACTCGCCGCTCTTTTTTAAAAACGCCGACACAACGCCTTCATTCTCTCTTTTTGATACTGTACAGGTTGAATATACCAGCCTTCCGCCCGGCTTGACGTATCGAGAGCATACCTCAAGTATCTCAAGCTGAAGCTTAGAAAGAGCCGCTATATCATCTTCCTTTTTCTTTATAAGCGCGTCCGCCCGTCCATCTATACTGCCAAGCCCGCTGCACGGCGCATCGATTAAAACGGCGTCGAAGCTGTTTTCAAGCTCAGCGCGAGGCACTCGCGCATCAGATTGAGAGCAGGTAACAAACTCTATGCCAAGCCTTTTAACCGCCGCCTCTATTAGCTTTACCCTGTGCTCATGCACATCCCAGGCAATTATCTCACCCTCGCCCATAAGCTCGGCCATATACGCGGTTTTACCGCCCGGAGCGGCGCAAGCGTCGAGTATGCGCATACCCCGTTTAGGCACTACCGCTCGGCATGCCACCATAGCGCCTATGCCCTGCACGCTGAAAAGCCCTTTGTTGTAGCTTTCATCTGATGCTATGCCGCTCATTCCCGAAACAAAATAGCAGTTTTCATCTAGCTCCGACCTACGAAACTTCAGCAGCTTGCTCTCTAAAAGCTGCTCAAATTCCGGCAGTCCTATTTTAAGCAGATTAGGGCGCAGCGACAGTTCTTTTTGTGTATCCGCCTCCGCCATATATACAGCCGCCTCTTTTCCGTACTCCCTCGCCCACATTTTAAGCAGCCAAAGCGGCTTTGAATGTATAATCGATGCGTATTCGAGCGGCTTGTCCTCTTTAGAAGGATATTCTATTTTTTCAAGTCCGGCCGATACTGAGCGCATAACGCCGTTAACGTAACCGGCTAGCGGTATTTTGCCTATCTCCTTTGTAAGCTTAACGCTTTCAGAGCAGGCAACGGCTTTTTCTGTGCCTGTTAGCATCTCGCTTATGCCCATACGGAGTATATTTCTTATAGCCGGCTTTATACGCCCTCTTGCGTATTTTCCTATTATATAATCGGCGTGTATTATGTTTTCAAGCGTATCATACACAAGCTTGGTAACAAACCTTACGTCCCTTTCAGAAAGGCCATGGAGCCCGGTTTTAAGGGCAAGGTTGGCGTAGGCTCCGTCGCCTATTATTTCATTTAGCTTTTCTAAAGCTTTTCTGCGCGCACTCGCCATGCTTATTCCCCCAATACTGCGCCTAAAAAGCTTCTGCCCCGCGCCGCGTCGGCTCCGCTCATACGCTTACCGCCCGGCAGTTGCATTTCATCAAGCCTTAGCGCGCCATCCTTTGCTTTTACAATTATGCCGGCTTTGCCATCGGCTACTATAACCTCACCCGGCCGCCCCGTCGCCTCCCCGTCAAAAGCAGACGCCTTCCATATTTTGAGCGTACCGTCACCCATGGAAGTGTAAGCGCCGGGCCACGGGTTTACTCCCCTTATAAGATTTATAATATCGGTAACCGGCATCTGCCAGTCTATGCGCCCCGTCTCTTTTTTTAGCATAGGACAGCGGGTGGCGTCGACTTCGTTCTGCTTATGCCGCGGCGCTTCGCCTTTCTCAATAAGCCGCAGCGTCTTGCAAAGCAGCTCCGCCCCCATTTCAGACAGCCTTAGCGACAGCTCCGCCGAGTTTTCATCCGGCAGTATAGTGGTTTTGGCGCTAAGTATCATATCGCCGGTATCAATGCCTTCATCGGTATGCATAGTCGTAACGCCCGTCTCTGTGTCTCCGTTTATAATCGCCCATTGTATAGGCGCTGCGCCCCTAAGCTTTGGCAGCAGCGACGCGTGAACGTTTATAATGCCGAGCGGCGCAACATCTATAATTTCTTTTGAAAATATCTGCCCAAACGCCGCCGATACGCATATCTCCGGCTTAAGCTCACGCAAAGCGTCAAGCCCTTCTAGCCGTATCTTTTCAAACTGGAATACCGGTATGCCGGCGCTTAAAGCCAACTCTTTAACCGGCGGCGGCACCGGCTTTTTGCTCCTGCCCTTTGGCCTATCGGGCTGAGTAAAAACGCCGGCAATGTCATGCCCCTCATTTATAAGCATCCGCAAAGAGGGCACGGCAAATTCCGGCGTGCCGAAGAAGCATATTCTCACTCGGCCTCCTCCTCTTCATCCTCGTCAAATTCCTCAATTATCTCGGGTATAGTAATGCCGTTTAAGTGGTCTATCTCGTGGCAAAAAGCGCGCGCGAGCAAATCCTCACCGCTCATCTCGCACACCTCGCCATCCCTGTTTAAGTATTTTACTGTAACCTTAGCCGGACGCCGCACCTTGCCGGTCACGCCGGGATAGCTTAAACACCCTTCGCTTTCAAACTGCTCGCCCTCTTTTTGAATTATCTTAGGGTTTATAAGCTCTATAAGCCCCTCCCCCACATCAATTACGACAACTCTCCTTAATATGCCGACCTGCGGCGCCGCGAGCCCTACTCCGTCCGCGTGCCTCATAGTTTCTTCCATATCGTCGAGCAGCATTAAAATGCGGTCGTTTATTTGTTCAACCGGCCTGCAAACCTTTTTAAGAGCCGGGTCGTCATCTGTTAGTATTATTCTTAAAGCCATATCAAGCACCTCGCCTGTAAATTATCTTTATATTATAGCATATTATTAGGGTTGATTTCCAAATCACAAAGAGCGTCTTCCGCACTCATATCCTTAATTGCCTTCATAAGCTCAGCCGCCGCCTTCCTCGACGCGACGCTGTCCTTAAGCTTTATAAGAGCCTGCGCCCTGTGCCTGCCTTTTATGCGCGATACCGGAGCTGGCGACTCGCCTATATAAAGCAGCTTATCCGGCGCATAAGCCGATATTATGCCCTCCGCGACGCGGCGCATCTCAAACGCCGCCTTCTGCGCGCTTATGATGTTTTCAGATGTCGCGAGCGCCCTTATAAAAAGCGCGAACGGCGGGAAAATAGCCTTTCTTCTAAGCGCCAGCTCCTTTTCATAAAAAGCCTCATAGTCCTGGCGCGCCGCGCAGGATACGGCGTAATGCTCCGGTGAAAACGTCTGCACGATTACCTTTCCGGCATCGGCGCGACCCGCCCTGCCCGCTACCTGGGTTATAAGCTGAAATGTTCTCTCGGCGCTGCGATAATCGGGAAGGTAGAGCATATTATCAGCCGCTATAACGCCTACAAGATTTACATCATGAAAATCCAGACCCTTGGCTATCATCTGCGTACCTACAAGCACCTGCGCTTCTCCCGCTCCAAACCGGCCTAACAAATCAAGGTGCGCGTCCTTTTTCTGCGTAGTGTCAAAGTCCATGCGTATTACCCGCGTTCCCGGAAAAGCCTCCAACACCTGCTCCTCTACCTGCTGCGTTCCTATGCCAAAGTGCTTTAGGTACGGCTTTGAGCATTCGGGACATACGCCCGGCACTTCGCTTTCCTCGCCGCAGTAATGGCAGCGCGCCGCCGACAAATGATACGTCATAGACACATCGCATTGGCCGCACCGCATGACATACCCGCACCCGCGGCACATTACAAACGTAGCGTAGCCGCGGCGGTTTAGAAAAAGCATAGCCTGTCTGCCGCTTCTTATGGTATCAAGCAGCGAGGTATAAAGCGCGGCGCTAAAAATAGAGCGATTACCGCTCTTTATCTCGTCGCGCATGTCAATAACCTCGGTTTTAGGCATAGGCAAGCTATTTACCCGGCAAGGCAGCTCAACAAGACCATACGCCCCCCTACGGCATTTAAAATACGTCTCTATGCTCGGCGTGGCGCTACCGAGCAGCAACAGCCCGCCGCGAAGCCTCATAGACGCAACGGCAGCGGCGTTGTAGCGCGGATGCGCGTCGCTGCGGTAGCTGCTTTCGTGTTCCTCGTCGATTACAATAAGCCCAAGGTTATTAACCGGCGCAAAAACTGCCGACCGCGCGCCTATAACAACCCGTGCCTCTCCTCGCCGTATCCTGCGCCATTCATCAAACCGCTCGCCCGCCGACAGCCTGCTGTGCAACAGAGCGGTATTGTCGCCGAATCTGCCCCTGAACCGCTCTATAGCCTGCGGTGTCAGCGATATTTCCGGCACTAGCACAATGGCGCCCTCGCCCCGTTCAAGGCACTTATCTATAAGCGCCATGTACACCTCGGTTTTGCCGCTGCCGGTAACGCCGTGCAAAAGAAATGTCTCGCCCGAACCAAGCTTTTTGCATAGCACCGAAACGGCGTTTTGCTGATCTTCCGTCAGCTCATGCGTTTTTATATCAAGAACCACGTCCTTATACGGTGTGCGTATGCTCTCCGCCTCAAAAATCTCTACAAGTCCCTTTTCCTCAAGCCTTCTTACCGCCGCCGCGCCGCCCGGGACATGCTTTGACATTTCGGATATCTTAACATCCCATCCCGGCATAAGCATACGCAGCGCCTCGGCCTGTGCCGGCGCTTTAATCGTACCCGCTTTAGAGCGCATGCCCTCTATCGCCGCCTCCGCCTCTTCCCTTGTAACAGCAAGCTTTGCCATAAGCACAGACTTGCTCTTTACTCGTCCTCCCCGCATCTGCGCCGGTATCATAAGCCTTAGCGCCTCGACAAGCAGACAGCCGTATTCCTCTTGCATTTTTTTAGCAAGAAGTATTTGCTCCGGCAGCAGCACTGTATCTTTATCAATCACCCGAACAATCTTTTTAATGCGCTCCGGAGCCACCGTCGGCTTCGGCTTAACATCCATCACAAAGCCTTCTTTAGGCCTGTTGCCTCCGCCAAAAGGCACTATAACTCGCGAGCCGGGCAAAACCCGGCTCTCTAGTTCCTCAGGCACGGCGTATTCGTATAGCCTGTCTATATTCGGATGCGCTATGTCCACAATGACATCAGCAAACATCTTAACCACCCTTCAAAGAATCCCGCACCGCCACGCGCAGGAGAAACATTAAAATATTGCGTGAAGCTCGTCCAAAATACGGTCGGCAACTTCTATTTTAAGTCCTTCAATCCGTATAGAACCGCTTTCGCTTATAAGCGTAACCTTGTTTGTATCAACATCGAAACCCGCGCCCGGCTCCCTGACGTCGTTTGCCGCTATCATGTCAAGCCCCTTCTTTTTAAGCTTGTCCCAGGCATAGCCTATTACATCGTCGGTCTCGGCGGCGAAGCCTATAAGCTTTTGCCCCTTTTTAGCCGCCGACAGCGCCTTTAATATGTCCGGCGTTTCTATAAGCTCAATATGTGCGGCATCGCCGGTCTTTTTGATTTTGCGCTCCGAAAGCTTTGCCGGCCGGTAATCGGCGGGCGCTGCCGCCATAACAACGGCATCGCATGACTCAAACGCCTCTTTACAGGCGTGAAGCATCTCATCCGTTGTTTCTGCTATAACAAGCTTAACACCCGCCGGCGGCTTTAGCGCGACAGGGCCTGATACCAGCGTTACATCCGCGCCTCTTGCTTTTGCCGCCTCGGCGAGCGCGTATCCCATCTTGCCGGAGGATTTGTTTGAAATAAACCTTATAGGATCTATCTGCTCTCTTGTCGGCCCCGCCGTTATAAGCAAATGCTTTCCTGAAAAATCATTCTTTATATTAAGCGCCTTTAAAGCCGCCTCAACTATCTGCTCCGGCTCCGCCAGCCTGCCCGCTCCGATATCGCCGCAGGCTAGCATACCGCTTCCCGGCTCTACTATATGAGCGCCGCGCCTTTTAAGCGTTTCTATGTTTTGCCTTACCGCCTCATGCTCATACATCTTTGTATTCATCGCCGGTGCTATAACCAAAGGCGCGCGCGTTGCCATAACTGTTGTTGAAAGCATGTTGTCGGCTATACCAAGCGCCATTTTGCCTATTATATTTGCCGTTGCCGGTGCTATAATAAAAACATCTGCCCGCTTTGCCAGCGCTATATGTTCAACATCCCAGTCGCCGCGCTGAAACATATCGCAGGCGACGGGGTTTTTGGTTATTGTCTCAAGCGTAAGCGGGGTAATGAATTCTTTGGCGGCATCCGTCATAATCACAAAAACATCCAGTCCCGCCTTTGTAAGGCGACTGGATATTTCGGCCGCCTTGTAAGCGGCAATACCGCCGCTTATCCCTAATACAGCGGCTTTTTTTGTGTTCATTTTATTTTTTCTCCTGTGCCGGTAGATATTTCACCTTATTATCGTATATTTCCATTATAGCGATGGTTACCGGCTTATTGCTTTCCGATTCAACAAGCGGTTCCTCTCCCGCAACAAGCTGCCTCGCCCTCTTGGCCGTTTCAACAACCAGAGTGTAGCGGCAGTCTACTTTTTCAATAAGCTCATCGAGCGGCGGATAAATCATAATTTGCCTCCGTTTTTAAGATATTTGCCTATCCCCTTATTCCGTTCCACCTTAAGCGCCTCGGCCTTAAGTATGGTTTCAATGTCCTCTATAGCTTTATCAACATCGCTATTTATAACGACATAATCATACTCTTCCAATATGTCTATTTCCTGCTTGCCTATTTCAATCCTGTTTTCCATGTCTTCCTGGCCGTTTACGCCTCTGGCCTCTATGCGCTCTTTTAGCGCCTCCATGGTAGGCGGCAACAGGAATATGAAAACGCCGTTTTGTATTTTATTTATAAGCGACGTCGCACCCTGTACGTCAATCTCAAGAATAACGTTGTTGCCTTCGCAAATCGCCTCTTCAACAAAATCGCATGGTGTGCCGTAATAATGGCCGTGAACCTTGGCGTATTCAAGCAGCTTATCCCTTTGTATAAGCGACTGAAACTCCTCATCCGACACAAAAAAGTAGCTCTTGCCTTCTATCTCATTTGGGCGCTTGGGCCTTGTGGTAACCGAAACCGACAGCTTAAACTCCGGATTTCTTTCAACCAACCTATCAACCACCGTTCCCTTTCCAACCGCGGAAGGGCCGGATATTATAATCGGAAAACCAATACGCTCAAACATATCTCTCACTCCATTCGCAATAATTATTCGTCAATATCATCGTTATCTCGCGAATCAAGCCTGTTGGCCACCGTTTCCGGCTGCACCGCCGAAAGTATAACGTGATCGCTGTCCATCATTATAACCGCGCGCGTGCGTCTGCCGTATGTCGCATCGATAAGCATACCGCGGTCGCGAGCCTCCTGTATTATGCGCTTAATAGGCGCAGATTCAGGGCTAACAATAGCTATAAGCCTGT
Organism: Christensenellales bacterium; assembly: GCA_050945795.1. Lineage (GTDB taxonomy): Bacteria > Bacillota > Clostridia > Christensenellales > MGBC116941 > JBMNTP01. The sequence goes on from JBMNTP010000007.1 coordinate 16,310, forward strand.
TGGCCGAAACTATGTTGCCAAAGCCAATATTAATGAGTTTTATGCTCATTTCGCCAACCCCTTATTCAATATTCTGTACTTGTTCACGCATCTTCTCTAATTCGCACTTAATCTTAACAACGGTATTGGTTATTTCGACATCGTTCGCTTTAGAGCCGATGGTGTTGGTCTCCCTGTTCATTTCCTGAAGTGTAAAGTCCAGCTTCTTGCCAACAGCGCCCTCTTGCGCCATGGCCGATTCAAACTGTGATATATGGCTGTTTAGCCGCACAAGCTCCTCATCTATATTGCTTCTATCGGCAAACAATGCTATTTCATTCGCTAGCCGCGCCTCATCCATCGCCACAACGCCATCTAGCATATCTTTTATTCTCTGCTCAAGCTTAAGTTTATATTCTATAGGTACTTGCGGCGCACGCTCGGATATAGCTCCCGTTAAAGACGACACCTCTTTTAGCCTCGCCAAAAGATCCTCCCGTAGCTTATCGCCCTCCGCCGCCCTCATAGCGCGCATGCCTTCAAGCGCCGCCTCACATGCCTCGGCGCATAGCAGTTCAATCGCCTCTCGATCCTCATCCTCCTCTACGACAGAAAAAACATCCGGCATTTTCAGCGCGTCTGTTACCGCGAGGTCGTCTGGCAGGCCATTTTGCTCGGCTAGCAGCCGCATAGCCGCGACGTATTCTCTAAAAAGCGCCGGATCCGGCACAACCTTTCTCGTGTCGTCGCGGTTGTTTATATAATTAAGATAAACATCAACATGCCCGCGATGCAGCGCCGCTCCTATCTGCTTGCGCAATTTATTCTCTAAAAACGACAAAAATCGCGGTAGCCGCATGCTTACATCGAGATATCGATGGTTGACGCTCTTAAGCTCTATGCTTATTTCGCGCCCCTCTTTCCCTGCGGCACCGGAGCCATAACCCGTCATTGATTGCATTTTTTCACTTCTTTCACAGCCTAAATCCTGTTTTGTCATTATAACACATTTTTAATATTTACACACTTTTTTATTACATTTCGCTCACAATTCGCCGCTGCCAGCATGAAGCCACGCATATTGATGGCTATTGTACATATTCATCTTCATTTTACCCTAAAAGGTTTATGAGTTTTTCCTCGTCTAAAATTTCAATGCCCAGCGCCAGCGCCCTTTCAAGCTTTGAGCCCGCCTTTTCCCCCGCCAAAAGATAATCGGTATTTTTGCTTACCGATGAGGATACCTTGCCTCCCTCTCCGGTTATCAGCTTTTCAAAATGCTGCCTAGGCTTAGAAAGAGTGCCGGTTATAACAAAGCTTTTGCCTAAAAGCGCGCTGCCCGTCGCCGCCTCGCCGCCGCCCGGCCTTACTCCCAGCCGCAGCAGCCTGTCTATATGCGCAGCGTTGCCGTCATCTAGGAAAAATCCGACGATGGACGCGGCGGTAATATCGCCTATGTCGTCAAGCTCAACAAGCTCTGTTTCTTTCGCCCGTCTTAATTCGTCCAGCGAGCCGAACCTTTCTGCCAGATCGTGCGCCGTCTTTCGCCCGACATTAGGTATACCGATAGCGTTTATAAACGCCGCCAGCGTGCAGCCTTTGCTTTTTTCGAGAGCGTCTGTAAGGTTTTTAACCTTCTTTTCGCCCCATCCCCTCATCTGAACAAGCTTGACTGTATCAATCTCATAAAGATCTGCTGCGTTTCTTAAATTAAATTCATCAAAAAACAGCTCAATGCTTTTTTCATTAAGCGTTTCTATATTCATAGCCTCCCGGCTGGCAAAATGCACGACCCTCGCCACCACCTGCGGACGGCAATCCTTGTCGTTTAGGCAGAACAAATTAGCCCCCCGCTCCTCCAAAACGCTCTGACATTCGGGACAAACCTCCGGCTTTTCAATTTCGCCTTCGCCATCCCCCGCCGTTCCTGTGATTTCTGGTATAACGTCATTTGAGCGGCGCACCCATACCGTACAACCATGCTTTATGCCCTTGCGCCTTAGCTCTCCGTAGTTGTTGAGCGTCGCCGCCTTTACGGTAACGCCGCCTATATCAACCGGCTCTATGTTAGCTAGCGGCGTAAGCTTGCCGGTGCGCCCTACTCCCCATGTAACCTTAATTAGCTTTGAGCTCATTTCAAGCGCCTCGAATTTATAAGCTATCGCCCAGCGCGGGAATCTGTCGGTATAGCCAAGCGCCTGCCTTAAAGCAATGCTGTCCACTTTTATAACAAGCCCGTCTATAAGATAATCAAGCTCGTCACGCTCCGCCTCCGCCTTTGACAACTCTAAAATAAGCTCCTCAGCCTTTTTAAACGATTTGAAATAGTCTGATACCGGAAAGCCGCAGCCAATTATAAATTCCATCATATCGGTATAGGTCGAAAACTGCGGTCTGCCCTCAATAAAGCCTATATTATAGAAAAAAGCGTCGAGCTTTCGCGCCGCCGTAACTCTCGGATCAAGGTTTCTAAGAGCGCCCGCCGCCCCGTTTCTGGCGTTTTTTAATGGTTCCGCCGCCGTTTTGTTATAATCCTCCAATACCGACAGCCTCATAAAGCACTCGCCATGTATCTCCATTCGCCCTTTAAAAGGTATAGCGCGCGGTATATCGGCTATCGTCTTTACCTGCTCAAGTATAACCTCGCCAACGCTGCCGTCCCCCCTTGTAGCCGCCTGCTCAAGCTTTCCATCCGAGTATGTCAGGTTTATGCTTAAACCGTCCAGCTTATGCTCTAGCGTATAAAGAGACGGCGAAAGCCCGGCCGCCTCCCGCGCCTTTTCGGTCTTTTGAACCCATGCTGTGACTTCCTCTTTGCTTTTGCGTTTATCCATGCTCCACAGCCGCGCCAGATGCCGGTGCTTGGCGAAAACGGCAAGAGGAGCCGCCCCTACACTTTGCGTAGGCGAATCCTCCAATATAACTCCCGTCTCTTTTTCAAGCTCTAGCAGCTTGTCAAACAGCGCGTCGTATTCCGCGTCCGGCTTTAAAGGAGCGTCGAGCGCGTAATAAGCGTATGCCAGTTTATTAAGCTCATCAACAAGCTCTCGCATGTTTTCCATACGATAAATCCTCATCCTATAATTTTCATAGGCGCGTAAGCGGCCATAAGCTTTTTGATGCCCTGCCCGCCAAACGCCACAGATACCATCATATTATCCCCATTACCGCTCACCGCGATAACAGTTCCCTCACCAAATTTATCATGCATAACCTTAGATGACACCTTAAAGCTGCCGGCAGACACTTTTTTAGGCTGCACAGCCGGCGGCCGATGCACAGAGCCCCACGACTCCTGCCTCGTCCGCGGCGCGCTCGCAGATGTTACAACGCTCTTAGATGCCGCCGCAACTTCAATCAGGCTGTCGTCTATCTCTGCTAAAAACCTTGAAGGAAGGTTATACATTGTGCTGCCGAACAGCATTCTTAAAGCGGCATAAGACAGAAATATCCGCTGCTCCGCCCTTGTTATGCCGACATAGCACAGCCGCCTTTCCTCCTCAAGCTTGTCCTCATCATGCAACGAGCGGCTGGACGGGAAAATATTTTCCTCCATCCCCGCAATAAATACAACGGGAAACTCCAGCCCCTTAGCCGAATGCAACGTCATCAGCGAGACGCCCTTTTTGCCTTCCATGCTGTCAATATCGCTTATAAGGGCGATGTTATCGAGGTAGTCTCCGAGCGAAGCCTCCTCACCTGCCGCCTGCTCAAACTCTGAAACGGCGCCGAGAAATTCCTTAACGTTTTCAGCCTTCATTCTGTTTTCTTCGCTGTTTTGATACTGCTCTAAAAATGCAGTAGCGTCTATCAGACGTGAAACAAATTCCGAAGGCGGTTGCGTCGCGGCTAAAGGTATTAGCTCGCTCATAAGCTCGGCGAATTTTCCTACCGACCGCTTCGCCGCCGTTTTAAGCGGCAGCTCTTCATATGAAAGTATGGTGGCGAAAAGCGGCTCGCCGCGCTGCTCTGAGAGCCTTGTAAGCTCGGAGATAGTAGTATTGCCTATGCCGCGCCTTGGCACATTTATAATCCGCCTAAGGCTTATCTCATCCGCCGGATTCACGCAGCAGCGCATATACGCTACTATATCTTTTATCTCACGCCTGTCATAGAACTTCATGCCGCCGTACACGCTGTACGGTATGCCGTAGCGCATAAGCGTTTCTTCAATAACACGCGACTGCGCGTTCATACGGTATAAAATAGCGAAGTCCTCAAGCGCCCTGCCCTCGTTGTTCATAAGATAGTCGATTATCTCGCATATAAACACCGCCTCGGCGCGCTCGTCCGATGCCTTTATAACGCCAATCTTCTCTCCGCTGCCGGAATCTGTCCAAAGCTTTTTTTGCTTTCTTCCTGTATTGTTGCATATAACGCAATTAGCCGCCGACAGTATATTGCCGCTGCTCCTGTAATTCTGCTCAAGCCTTATGACCTTGGCGGAAGGGAAATCCTTCTCAAAGTCAAGTATGTTTCTTATATTTGCTCCGCGCCAGCCGTAAATAGACTGATCGTCGTCACCTACAACGCATATATTGCCATGCCCCTTAGCAAGCAGCTTAACCATCATATATTGCGTATGGTTTGTATCCTGGTATTCATCGACAAGTATATATCTAAACTGCCCTGCGTACTTTTGGGCTATATCCTCATGCTCTCTTAAAAGGCGCAGCCCGCATACCAGTAAATCGTCAAAATCCAGCGCGTTTGAAGCCTTCAGCTTTTGTGAATACCTCTCAAATACGCTTCTTACCTCATCGGCAATAGGGTTAAAGCTGTTATCAAGCGCCCATTCATCCGGCGTTTGGAATTTGTTTTTAGCATCGCTTATCCTGCTCTTTATGTCCCTTGGCTCGTAATAGTCTTCGCTTAGCCCCAGCTCTTTAAGGCATTCTTTTATCACCGACATCTGATCGGAATCGTCATATATGGAAAAATTTTTTTCATAGCCCAGCTTTTCGATATCTCTTTGCAGTATCCTAACGCAAAAGCTGTGAAATGTGCTGGCCCAAACTCCGCGTCCCGAGCCTGTAAGCGCGGCTATTCTTTCTTTCATTTCGGCGGCTGCCTTGTTTGTAAACGTTAAAGCAAGTATCTGCCACGGCGGCACGCCTTCTTCAATCAGCCGCGCGATGCGGTACGTAAGTACTCGGGTTTTGCCGGAACCGGCGCCGGCAAGTATAAGCAAAGGCCCGTCCCCATGCTCAACCGCCAGCCTTTGCATTTTGTTCAATCCGCCTAAATCCATTCTTCCTCCGTTGTTAAAAGGCCCTCTTAGAAAAGAGAGCCGGGTATATTTCTCGTTATGGCATTAGCTAAAACCGGCATTATTAAGGTTTTTCGCTCTCAACACGCTCAAGTATAAGCCGATAGCCACCTGTGCCGTATTGCAGGCACTTGTTCACCCTGCTTATAGTTGCGGTGCTGGCCTTTGTCCTTTCGGCTATATCATTGTATGTAACGCCGTCCCTTAAAAGAGCCGCCACCTCTATACGTTGCGCCATAGCCTGCAGCTCGCTTATAGTGCATAAGTCCTCAAAAAAAGCATAGCATTCGTCGGCATTCTTTATTTCAAGTATAGCCTCGAAAAGCTTGTCCATCTGCGCGTTTTTGATATTCCTGTTTATCTGCATGCTCTACCTCCCGGCAGTCGGCTTTATTTGCTCTTGCCTTTTGTAAATTTTATCACATTATCGTGCGAAATCAAAGCGCGCCGGAGTTTATTCCGGCGCCTTTTCCATTATTCCTATAGATATCTCATACGCGGTACGCGTTATCTTTGTACCGTCCGGCAAAAGCTTATCGTATTCTCGACTTTGCGCCCTGCCTTCTATAACAATGCGCTCTCCTACCGAAAGGTCGGCAGCGTACCTGGCGTTACGGCTCCAGGCTATGCAGGGTATATAATCCGATTTTCTGTAAGAACGGTTTACCGCCAAAAGCAAATCGGCAATTTCACGGCCGTACGGCGTATGCCGGTAAACAGGCGGCTTGCATATATACCCGTCCAGGTAGATATGGTTAACCGGCACGCTCCCTTCCCCTATGCTTCTGGCGAAAAGTGTAAGGACCAGCCTGTTGCTGCCTTCTATATATTTGTTATACGAGCGTATCTGTCCTATAATCGATATCCACTCGCCAACGGCGTACATATGCGGCGAAAGGCGGCCGGAAACGGTTACAGGTATTATGTCAGAGCTTTGGCTCAGCCTTGGCACCTCAAGCATAAGGGTATAAAATTCCTCGCCATAAAGCCTATGATTAAATACGCACTCGGAAGCCACTTTCCCGCATACTTCCGCTTTGTTGTTATATAACACATGATCTTCCATACGCATGTATAGCTCCTTCCGGCTGCAATGGCGTCTCTAATCATGCATATGCGTATAGATATATATTTATGCATCAGGATGTCTTGCGCTGTACACCGTTGTTGTCAACATACGTTTCTCCGTCGAGCAGCAGCTCGGATATAGTAACAAACTCATACCCCTCCGCCTTAAGCTTTTCAATAAGCACCGGCATGTATGTAAGCACATGCTCGGCGTCGTTGTGCGAGAGTATAATGCCGCCGGGGCTAATGCGCTTCATAACGCGGTTTACAATGTTGTCGGGTGTATCCTTTTTCCAGTCAATGCTATCCGCCGACCATTGAACTACCTCCATGTCCATGCCCCTTACCGTTGATACCACCAAATTGTTATACTCGCCATAAGGCGGCCTAAACAGTTTACATTCCACCTGCGCTATATCGTATATTTTGTCGTTTACAGATTTAACCTCCTTTATTATTTCCTGCGTACCAAGGCTGTTCATATGCAGATGATTATCGCCGTGATTGCCCAGCTCATGGCCGTGGCTGACAATGTCGAGCAGTTCCTCGGGGTTTGCGTCCACCCATATGCCGCAAAGGAAAAATGTAGTCTTTACATCATGCTCGTCGAATATCTCCATCAGCTCATGCGTTTTCTCTCCGCTCCATGCCGCGTCAAGGCTTAACGCAATCTTCTTATCGTTTCTCTCAACGCTGTATACAGGTATCTCCCGCTTTCGCGCCGACGCCTCCACCGCCGGCGCCACTCCGAGCGCCACGCCCAGCGCCACCAGCAACACCGCCGCCGCAATTACCATATGCCTCTTTTTTATTATTACCACTCTCATGTCGGCACCTCCCGTCGATAAAATACATATGCCAAAACCCATCTCATTATTGCTGTGTACCACTAAAAACACTATGGTTTGTAAGCGCCAGAGCCTCGATTTACCAGTAAGGGCATTTTCAAAGAAAACTAATAAGCATAAAAACTTATTGCTTATAAATCCATTTGTACGCAATTAAAAAAGGCCGCAATCGCGACCTTTGCAAAAACCCTTATCAACCCAATCAATTTTTTGTACTACCTTTTCTTTTTCTAAATACCCGTCCGGGCATAGAGAAAAGGAGGAATACGTTCCCGCCCTAATCGGAATCTTTTACCGACGACAAGTTAGAAACAACCTCGCCGTATACATCTTTAAGCGGCACTCCGGCTTTCCTCGCCGCAGCTGCGCAATCTTCATATTCCGGCGTAAACCGCCAACCTCGGGCGGTCTTAACTTTTTTTACCGTTATAGAGCCGTACAGCGTTTGAACTACGGCGGTATCACGCTCCAGCTCTCTGCGTTCATACGGGCATATCCTAACGCCTATAGTAGAGGTGTTCTCAATAACGCACTCGCATACATCCTCAAGTTTATCAGTACGGCAAATAGCAGATATTATAACACCCGGCCTGTTCTTTTTCATATATATAGGCGTAAACCAGGCATCGAGTGCTCCGGCTTCCGGCAGCCTTTCAAGTGCGAACCCCAGCTCCTCGCCGGTTGAATCATCAATATTTGCCTCAATTAAGTATATTTGGCCAAGCTTATGCCTGTCTTCGGCCTCGCCAAGTATAACGCGCAGACAATTAGGTGAGCCGGTTTCTTTCTTGCCAAGCCCGTATCCCGTTTTTATAAGCTTCATCTGCGGTATAGACTCAAATTGCGCGTAATGCATCACTATGGCGGCCCCTGTCGGAGTGACGCGCTCGCCGTCCCCGCTTTGGTAGATCGGCGCACCCATAAGCAGTTCCGCCACCGCCGGCGCCGGCACCGGCAACAGCCCGTGCGCACATAAAACAGTGCCGCCGCCCACATTAAGAGGCGAGCAAACCACTTTATCCGGCGCTATATAATCCATAAGTATAGCCGACCCAACTATATCAACAATAGCGTCGACCGCGCCCACCTCATGGAAATGCACGCTCTCTATGTCGGTGCCATGAACCTTTGCCTCCGCCGCACCAAGCCTTCTAAAAATGCCGACGGCCGCCTCTTTAACATTATCCGACAAACCGCTGCCGTATATAATCTTCTCTATATCAGATAAACTCCTGCCATGCGCATGATCGTGCTTATGCACTTCATTATGTCCATGACAATATTCATGCTCATGCTCATGAGAATGCTTGTGTTCGTGTCCATGTTCATGAGAATGCCCATGCTCGTGCGAATGTCCATGTTCATGCGTATGATCATGTTCGCACGAATGCGAATGGCTGTGCTTTTGGGTAAGCCGTACATCAACATCGCAGCCGGCTATTCCGGCCGACTTACGCCTTGAAATTATAAGCTCAAACTCGTCTGATATACCCAGCTTTTCAACCCCCTGCCTAAGCCGGCTTTCGCCCTCCTCGCCGCATATGTCAAGCAACGCGCCCAGCGTCATATCGCCACTTATGCCGGAAAAGCCATCAAAGTAAAGTGTTTTCATTTGTATTCCTCCACCAGGCGAATTATAGCCGCGGCATTACAGGCGGCGCCAAATCCGTTGTCTATATTAACCACCGTCATGCCGGATGAGCAGCTATTAAGCATTGTAAGCATAGCAGCTACGCCCTTCATGCTAGAGCCATACCCTACGCTGGTAGGTACGGCAATAACCGGACGGTCGGTAAGCCCGGCTACAACGCTGGCCAGCGCCCCTTCCATACCCGCTACAGCTATTATAACTCCCGCACCTATAATATCATCAAGTCGTGACAGCAGGCGATATAATCCCGCCACCCCGACATCATACGCCCTTTTAACATTAAGCCCCAGCGCCTCCGCCATAATCGCCGCTTCTTCGGCTACAGGCTGATCGCTGGTGCCGCCCGTCATTATAAGCACATAAGGGCCGGACGGCTCAATCGGCTCCGGCCGCGCTATTACTATGCGCGCGCTTTCGTGATAAACAACAGGGCAAAGGCTTGCCGCCGCTTCATGCATTTCCTTTGAGGCTCGCGTCATTATAATGCTGCCCGTCGTATTCTCAAGCATATTTTTTAGTATGCCGTAAAGCTGTTTTGGTGTTTTGCCCTCGCAGTATATAACTTCTCCGTAGCCTTTTAGTACCGAGCGGTGCATGTCGGGTTTGGCGTAGTCCAGCTCGTTAAAAGGCGACAGCCTTATTAGCTTTTCCGCTTCCTCCGGCGGCGTCCCCCCGCTTGCCACAAGTTCAAGAAGTTTGCGCAATTCTTTTTTTGTCATTTTCCGCTCCTGAAAAAGGCCGGCGTTTTGCCGGCCAGATTTTTATGATTGTTATGTACGCACAGTGTAGTTCGGCGCTTCTTTAGTTATGTATATGTCATGCGGATGACTTTCGATAAGGCCGGGGCCGGTGATCCTCATAAATCTCGAATCGCGCTTTAGCTCCTCTATATCCGCCGCTCCTGAATATCCCATGCCGGAGCGCAAACCGCCTACCATCTGGAATATAGTGTCGGACAACGGCCCCTTATAAGGCACCCTGCCCTCAACGCCTTCCGGTACCAGCTTTTGCGCATCCTCCTGGAAATACCTGTCTTTAGAGCCGGACGCCATAGCGCTCATAGAGCCCATGCCCCTGTAAACCTTAAAGCTCCTGCCCTGATAAATCTCCATCTCGCCCGGACTTTCCTCGGTACCCGCGAACAGACTGCCCATCATAACAGCGCTCGCGCCCGACGCCAGCGCCTTAACTATATCGCCGCTGTATTTTATTCCGCCGTCCGCGATAACGGGTATTCCAAACTTATCCGCTTCCTCGGCGCAGTCCATAACCGCCGTCACCTGCGGCACGCCTATGCCGGCTACAACGCGGGTGGTGCATATCGAGCCGGGTCCAATGCCCACTTTAATGCAGTCAGCGCCCGCCTCCGCCAAATCCCTTACCGCCCCAGCCGTAGCCACATTTCCGGCGATAACGGGTATATTCGGATACATCTTTTTAATCTTCGCCACCGTATCAATAACCGACTGACTATGCCCGTGAGCCGTATCAACGGTTATAACGTCTGCCTTTGCCGCTATAAGCTCGGCAACTCTATCAAAGGTGTCTTTTGCGGTGCCGACAGCGGCGCCGACCAGCAGCCTGCCGTTTGAGTCCTTTGCGCTGTTGGGGAATTTAATGTTCTTTTCGATATCTTTTATTGTTATAAGCCCGCGCAGCATGTAATTCTCATCTACTATCGGCAGCTTTTCTATTCTGTGCTTGCTAAGCAGCGTTTTTGCCTGTTCCAGCGTTGTGCCTACCGCCGCGGTTATAAGGTTGTCCTTTGTCATGACATCCTTAATCTTCTGGCTAAAATCCGTTTCAAACCTAAGGTCGCGGTTTGTAAGTATGCCAACGAGCTTCCCTTCCGACGTTATAGGTACGCCGGATATCCTGTATCTTTCCATAAGCGCCAGCGCGTCGGATACGATATGGTCTGGCGAAAGGAAAAACGGATCGGTTATAACTCCATGCTCGCTCCTTTTAACCTTATCGACCTGCGCCGCCTGCTCGATTATAGACATATTTTTATGGATTATGCCCATGCCGCCCTCTCTTGCTATGGCAATAGCCAGCCTAGCGTCGGTAACGGTATCCATAGCGGCGCTCATAATCGGTATATTTAGATGTATAGTCTTTGTTATTCTGGTGCTTAAACTAACGTCCTTAGGCAAAACACTTGATTTTCTAGGCACCAGTAGCACATCATCAAAGGTAAGCCCCTCTTTAATAATTTTCTCGTTCATATAAATAGTACCTTTCGTTTATAAAGTCTCAAAATAATTGTCAGCTATTTTATCAAAAGTCATAAGGCGTGTCAATCATTTACCGATGCCCGCCTCGCGCGCGTAATAAAAAAGGTACTGCTGCGCCAGACCGCCAAGCCCTTTAAATTTCTCTAACGCGAATTTATCTATCTCAGCCGGCTTTTCAAGGCCGTATATATCCTTCATAACCCTTTTAACCCATACATCTATCGGAAATGCCTGCATAAAGCCCAAAGAAAACAACTGCACGCACGCCGCCACCTTAGGCCCTATACCGGGAAAGCGCGTAAGCTCACGGCATGACGCCTGTAAAGGTAAATTCCTAAATTTGTCAAAATCGCAGTCTATCGCCATCTCGGCGCTTTGCTTTATATAAGGCGCTCTATAACCTACGCCGCACTCCTCAAGCTGCTCAACCGTAACAGAGGCCAGCCTTTCGGGCGTAGGGAAGGCATATCCCTCGCCGCCTGTAAGCATATCGCCGCATAGCTCGCATATGCGGTTTATGCTGCGGCTTATCCTGCCCATATTATTGTTCGATGATATTATAAACGAAATCATCGTTTCAAACGGCTCTTGGTTAAGTATTCTTACCCCCCAGCCATGAAGTATGCCCTTGGCCATGAATTCATCAGTGCAAAGTTGCTTTTTGGCAAGAGAATAATCGTGTAAAAGGTCGAAATAGTTGAGCCAAATATCGTAGAAATCCTCCCTCGAACATGGCCATATTTCAATATCTGCTCCATTGCGCTTAACATTTATAAAGCGCTTGTGGGCGATACCGCTCCATACTCCTCCCTCGCCTGTGAATCTAAAAGCCTGGCCGCAGGAAAAAATCTGTTCGGGGCAAAAGTCATCGATATTTTTTACTATAGCTTTGTTGTCTATAAACTCAAAATTATTCATATATTCATTATACACGGTTAGAAAATAAAAACCACCCGATTTTTCGGGTGGCCTCATTTTCTGCTTAGAACTTCCTTTTTCTAGCTGCCTCAGCCTTTTTCTTCCTTCTTACGCTGGGCTTCTCGTAATGTTCCCTTCTCCTGATTTCGGCAAGGGTACCGGCACGGGCGCATTTACGCTTGAAACGCTTCAACGCACTTTCAAGTGTTTCATTCTCGCCAACATGAATTTCCGACATCTAATATCCCCCCTTCCGCCTTTAGCTTAACAAGGATGTCGCACAAAAGCGGAACCCACTTTTGACACAATAGTATTATACATACCATCGCCAAGCCTGTCAATAAAAAACACCGCTCCACCTTTATCCTCAGCCCGGCGGCCATCCCATAAGCCTGCCGCCAAGAATATGAACATGCAGATGCCAAACGGTTTGATTGCCATCCGCCCCTGTATTTATTACAGTCCTGTATCCGTTTTCAAGCCCTAGCTGCTTTGCTATTTTAGGCACCGCCGCCATAACGGCGCTAACCGTCTGCTCTTTTCCAGCAGTATCATCAAGCGATTTCATATGCTCTTTAGGTATTACCAGCGCATGCACCGGAGCCCTCGGGTCTATATCTTCAAAAGCGAATACATTTTCATCCTCATAAACCTTTTTGCTGGGTATTTCCCCGCTTATTATTTTACAGAACAAACAGTCCATAAAAACACCCTCTGTCATTTTAATACAATTATATATTATTACCCGGCGTTTGTAAAACTCCCCGCATAAGGCCGTCTTCAAACTTTACGGCATAAACATCCATTATCCGGCCGGCAATCCCGCCTTTTACTCTTACCTTTATATAATTCTCGGTATATCCTTCCGCCTCGCCGTCTTTCTCCTCTTCAAAAAGCACATTCAGCTCCATGCCCTCATATTTTTTAGCATACTCTGCCTCAAGCCGCCCGCCTAAATCAATAAGCTCAGCCGCCCGCCTTAGCTTAACATGCTTCGGACATTCTTTCATATTATAAGCCGGCGTACCCTTTCTTTTTGAAAACGGAAACACATGTATGCGGCTAAAACCGATTTTCTCAACAAACTCCAGTGTTTCTTGGTGCTCTTTTTCCGTCTCGCCCGGAAATCCGGCTATTATATCGGTAGTTATAGCCGCCCCCGGATAAAACTCTCTAAGCCTTTCTATGTTATTAGCGTAGTCCTTAGGAGTATATTTTCTGTTCATGCGCTCAAGCACTCCGGCACTGCCGCTCTGCATAGACACATGGAACTGCGGGCATATGTTCGGCATATTAGAAAGCGCCGATAAAAACTCCGGCGTCAACGCTCCCGGCTCCAGCGACCCTAGCCTTACCCTTTTAAAACCAGCATCGCTTATCGCGCCTATCGCGTCTTTAAGTGAGCCGGCGGTGTCCCTGCCATAAGACGCTATGTGTATGCCGGTAATGACAGCCTCAAGATGGTGCCTCGCCAGCTCTTTAGCCTCGGCGCCTATATCCTCAATTGGCCGCGAACACGACCGCCCCCTCGCATAAGGAATTATGCAGTAAGAGCAGAAATTATCGCAGCCGTCCTGTATTTTTATAAAAGCGCGAGTGTGACCGCCGTGCCGGGAAATGCTCAGCCGCTCAAAACCGCTGCTTTCGGATATCTCATAAGCCTCCTCACCTAAGACGGCGCTTTCTATCAGCCGTATCGCCCCCGACCTGTCCCTTGTGCCAAGCACAATATCCGCACCGGTTTTTGCCGCCTCCTCCGGCTCAAGCTTTGAATAACAGCCCGCCATACATACAAGCGCATTGGGATTGCGGCGCTTGGCCTGTCTTACCGCCTGACGCGATTTTTTTGCCCCTACCGCCGTAACGGTACAGGAATTTATAATATATGCGTCGGCCTGTCCGTCAAAATCAACAATGGTATGCCCCGCTTCTATCGCCGCCTCCTGCATGGCCTGAGTATCGTACTGGTTTGCCTTACAGCCCAGCGTATGAAATGCTATCCTCATATTCCTCCCCACCCGCCGTAATGGTAGGTAATAACAGAAACAGCGGCCATTCCCGCCGTCTCCGTCCTTAATATCCTTGGCCCGAGAGTTACAAGCTTAGCGCCCGCTCTTTCTAGCGCCTCCGCCTCGCTTTGCTCAAGCCCGCCCTCCGGCCCTATAACAAGCCCCACTGACTTTGGCGCCGGACATTCCAGCGCGCCGGCAAAAGGCATTTTAGCCTGCTCCCACGCCGCTATTATAAGATCATGCCCCGCCATCATTCTTATGGCGTCATCAGGCCGTATAATGTCATAAACCTCGGGTATAACCGCCCTGCCGCACTGCTTGGCCGCCTCATAGGCGACGCGGTTCCATCTCTCGGCCTTGCTTTTGCCTCGCTCGCCGCCCTTTGAAACGCAGCGCGAAAACTCCACCGGCACAATAGCGAAAGCGCCTAGCTCAACGCACTTTTGTATTATAACCTCCATCTTGCCCTGCTTGGGCAAGCCCTGATACAGCGTTATAGCTACCGGCGCTTCGGTGTCCATCTCCTCGCCGTCATAAAGCTCGGCTTTAACTATATCCCTTCCCGCCTCTAAAACAACGCCGCGATACCTCATGCCGTTTGAGCATACCTCAATTTCTCCGCCCGCGCTAATACGCAGCACACGGGTAATGTGCGCTGCGTCGGGGCCTGATATATAGGCGATGTTTCCTTCAGTTTTATCTGTGTAAAATCTGTGCATATCTATATTTTAAAATTCCTATACTGTGGCTCGCGCGCATATCGCCACCCACTCGCCCTGCCTAAGCGTTTCTATGGCAACAAGGCGATTTTTCTCCAACGCCGCCATAACATCGCCCTCTCGCTCTTTTATTATGCCCGAAGCTATGAAAACTCCTCCCGGCTTTAAATGCCGCGGTATTTCCGGGGCAAGACTTATTATGGCGTCAGCGATAATATTCGCCGTTATTACGTCCGCCCTGCCGGCTCCGCCGCTTAAAAGATCGCCTTTAGTGACTTTTATATCGGCATTGTTATTTTTAGCGTTTTCCTTAGCTATACTTACGCTCTGCGCGTCTATATCTATCGCCTCAACGCTATTCGCGCCAAGCTTTGCCGCGGCTATGGCAAGTATACCTGTGCCGCATCCTATATCTATTACCAAATGTCCCTTTTTAACATGCTTTTCAAGAAGCTTTAAGCATAACTGGGTAGTCTCGTGAGTACCTGTGCCAAAAGCCATACCGGGGTCAAGCTCAATTACAATATCGCCGCTTTCCGGCTCATAATCCTCCCATGAAGGCTTTATAACTATGCTATCCCCTACCCTTAAAGGTTTATAGTACTGCTTCCAGTTGTTTGCCCAGTCCTCCTCGCAGACGGAGCGATTGTATATCTCCAAAGAGCCCATGTCAAATATATATCCCGCCGCCTCGTCAAGGCGCAGCCTTAGGCAGTCAAGACGGTTTTGCAGCTCATCGTCATCGGGCAGATAGCCTTTTACTATCGCGGTATTACATACCCTGTTGACCTTTTCCCTAAGCCCCTCATCGACATAGTCCCAATTGCCTGGAGATTCAACAATCTCTTTTAGCACAGCGTCGTCCTCAATAGCGGTGCCTGCCGCCCCGCATTCAAACAGCGCCTCGCTTACAGCCTCGGCTCCCGCCGAAGTAGTGTGGACAGAGATTTCTACCCAATCCATATCAAAGCCCCCTATAAAACATATAAGCCAAAGCCAAAAATGTGCCTAGGCCTATATATAGTATGCGTGTATATCAGTTGTTGTACGGGTTTAGGCTCGCCTTTTCTCCCTGCCAAAAATTCCGCCCTTTTGCACAAGGCTGTCGTCGAATTCCATAAGCAACGCCTTTTGCCGCTCATTAAGCTTTTTAGGTACCAGCACATTAACTCTTATATACATATCGCCGTACCTTTCGCCTCTAAGATGCTTTATTCCCTTGCCCTTAAGTCGGAAAACCGTTCCCGGCTGCGTACCTTCGTTTATTTTATACTTAACTTTGCCGTTAAGCGTGGGAATTTCTATTTCGCTTCCCATCGCCGCCTGCGCGAAGCTTATATCAACGCTGCCTATAAGGTCGTAATCCCGGCGCTCATAAAGCTCATGCGGCCTTACCGTTACATATATATAGAGATCTCCGGCCGGGCCTCCCCTTATGCCGGGCTGACCCTGTCCCCTCAGCGTTACTGCCTGCCCGTTATCTATACCGGCAGGGATGTTCACTTTTATCGTCTTTGTGCGCCTTACCGTCTTTTTGCCTTTACACTTGGCGCACGGCTCCTCTATTATTTTGCCCTCGCCGCCGCATACATCGCACGGCCGCTGCGACAACGACTGACCAAACAATGTGTTGACGCGCTGCGAAACGTATCCCGAGCCGCCGCAATGCCGGCATGTCTTTACAGATTCGCTGTTTTTAGCTCCTGTGCCGCCGCAATCAGAGCAGTTTTCATCCTTTGTAAGCCTTATATCCTTATCCGCCCCGAACGCCGCCTCCTCAAAGCTTATCTCAAGATTATAGCGAAGGTCGTTGCCTTGCTGCGGTCCGTTTCTCGTGGCGCGTCCAAACCCGCCGAATATATTCTCAAAAATATCCTCAACGCCGAATCCGCCGCCAAACCCTCCGAACCCGCCAAATCCCGCACCGCCTTGATCCGCGCCGTTTTGAAAGGCGGCATGACCGAAGTTGTCATACTGGCTGCGCTTTTTATCGTCGCTCAGCACCTCATAAGCTTCGTTAGCCTCTTTAAATTTAGCCTCGGAGGCTTTGTCCCCGGGATTAACATCAGGGTGATATTTTTTGGCCAGCTTTCTGTATGCTTTTTTTATGTCTTCGGCCGGGGCGTCCTTTTGGACGCCCAGCACCTCATAGTAATCCCTTTTTTCAGCCATAAAACATTATCTCACTTATTTGTTATCGTCTTTATTTTCTTCATCAACTACGGTATAGTCGGCATCAACGACATTATCGTCCTCTGCCGCGCCCTGCGCTCCCGCGTCCTGAGCCGCTCCCGCCGCCGCATCCTGCTGCTGATAAACCTTGCCGAAAATATCAAACGACAGCTTTTGCAGCGCCTCTGTGCCGGCCTTTATATCGTCTACCGAGCCGCTTTCAAGGGTTTTTGTCAGTTTATCTGCTTCCGCCTCAATGCTCGCCTTGTCATCCGCCGAAACCTTGTCGCCAAGGTCTGTTAGCGTCTTTTTGGTCTGATATATAAGGCTGTCGGCATTATTTTTTACGTCGATCTCTTCCTTCTTCCTCTTATCCTCCTCGGCAAACTGCTCGGCTTCCTTAACAGCCTTATCAATATCCGAGTCGGAAAGGTTTGTGCTGGAAGTAATCGTTACTTTCTGCTCATTTCCTGTGCCATGGTCTTTCGCGCTTACATGCACTATGCCGTTGGCGTCTATATCAAATGTAACCTCTATCTGCGGCACTCCGCGCGGCGCCGGCGGTATGCCGGTAAGCTGGAAACGGCCAAGCGTTTTGTTATACTGCGCCATTTCCCTCTCGCCCTGTAGCACATGCACATCAACGCTGGTCTGCCCGTCCGCCGCAGTTGAGAATACCTGGCTCTTCTTGGTAGGTATCGTGGTGTTTCTTTCTATAAGCTTTGTGAAAACGCCGCCCAGCGTCTCTATGCCTAATGAAAGCGGTGTAACGTCGAGGAGCAGTATGTCTTTAACCTCTCCGCCCAAAACTCCGGCCTGTATAGCCGCGCCTATAGCCACGCATTCGTCTGGGTTTATGCCCTTGAACGGATCTTTGCCCGTCGTCTTTTTAACAGCATCCTGTACAGCCGGAATACGCGTAGAACCGCCGACAAGTATAACCCTGTCTATCTGTGACGCGCTCAACCCCGCGTCGCTTAATGTGCGCTTTAACGGCTCCATAGTTTTCTCAACCAGGTCAGATGTTAATTCGTCAAACTTGGCCCTTGAAAGCGTAGTATCAAGATGCCTCGGCCCCGATGAGTCGGCGGTCAGGTAAGGCAGGTTGATTGATACCTGCGTCATGCCGGACAGCTCTATTTTGGCCTTTTCCGCCGCTTCTCTAAGCCGCTGCATGGCCATATTGTCTTTTTTAAGGTCTATGCCTGTTTCTTTCTTAAAAACATCTACTAGCCAGTTTATGACTCTATCGTCAAAATCGTCACCGCCCAGCTTGTTGTTGCCGGCGGTAGCCAATACTTCTATAACTCCGTCGCCTATTTCAAGAAGCGAAACGTCGAACGTGCCGCCGCCAAGGTCATATACAAGTATCTTCTGGCTGTTTTCCTTGTCAAGCCCGTAAGCAAGCGCCGCCGCCGTAGGCTCGTTTATTATACGCAGCACCTCAAGACCGGCAATGCGTCCGGCGTCTTTTGTCGCCTGCCGCTGCGCGTCTGAAAAATACGCCGGCACCGTTATTACCGCCTGCGTAACCTTCTCGCCAAGATACCCTTCTGCGTCAGCCTTAAGCTTTTGCAGCACCATCGCCGATATTTCCTGCGGCGTATAAGATTTTGAATCTATGGTGATCTTTTTATTTGATCCCATATCCCTTTTTATTGAAGAAACGGTGCGCTCGTGGTTGGTTACCGCCTGCCTTTTGGCAACCTCGCCAACCATCCTCTCCCCCGTCTTGCTAAAAGCCACCACGCTCGGCGTTGTGCGGGCGCCCTCGGCGTTTGTTATAACGACCGGCTCTCCGCCTTCCATAACCGCGACGCAGCTATTTGTGGTTCCAAGATCTATGCCTATTATCTTTGCCACTTAAATTCCCTCCAGTTATTTGAGATAGTTTGTTTGTTATTTGTTGTTATTATTCGCCTACGACCTGCACCTTGGCATGCCGCAGTATCTTTCCGTCCATAGTATATCCCTTTAGTATAACAGTGTGTACGTCGCCGCACTCCTTGCCTTCGCACGGCGGCATTTGCATAAGCGCATCATGGTATACCGGGTCAAACTTGCATCCGTCGGCGGGTATCTCCTCAGCGCCAAGCGATTTAAGCACATCTACAAACTGCTTTACAATCAACGCTAGACCTTCATGCGACTCTCCGCCTTTTAGCGCCCTTTCAAGATTATCTAGAACCGGCAATACCGCTATTACCGCCTCCTCCTTGCCCTGCGCACAGGCCTCCGCCCTTACCGAATTATTTCTTCTTCTATAATTGTCAAAATCCGCTTGCACCCTCTGTGCCGCGGCCAGATACTCGTCGCGCTGCTTTAGCGCCTCTTCATGCTCCGCCAAAGTCACGACAGCGCCGGCGTTATCCGTTTCGGTTGTTGTTTCGTTAGCTGCGTCGTTAACTTCAGGCTTTTCCTTGCTGCTCTGCATATTGTATCCTCCGTTGTGTTATTCGTCTTTGACGTTTTCAATCGCCGTTTCTTCAATGCTCTTGCCAAGAAGATCCAGCACCGCGAATATTCTTGCGTAATCCATGCGTGTCGGTCCGATTATTCCAAAAGAGCCCAGCTTTATGCCCTTAATAGAAAAGTTAGCCGTTATAACGCTGCATCCGCTCATTTCCTTAAATTCGTTCTCTGTGCCTATTATGGCAGCGTAATCCTCTGCCGATGCTTTTGAAAACATCTCATACAGCCTTTTCTTGTTTTCAAGCGCTGACAAAAGCAGCTTCGCTTTTCCGACATCGCTGTATTCGGGGAATTCAAATATTTTAGAAGCTCCCTCCAGCAAAATATCGCTGTTATCCGGCTTATCAAGAGTTTCTTTTACCGCCACTCCAAACTCATGTATAAGTCCGGCCGGCACATCTGATGAAAAATCGGCAATTTCAGGAGCCAGCAGCATAGCCTCAGCGAGCGTCTTGCCGCACAGTTCCTCGGATAAATGCCTTGACACAACATAAAGCACGTCCTCGGTTATATCCTCTGGGACGTTTAAAATAGTGTCATTTAGCATTCCTGTATCTGTAACAACGATAATAAGCGCCTTGCCCGCCGCCACCGGCACCAATCTTATTGACTTCACCTTAGACGCCGCGGCATGCGGAGCCAGCGCAACGGCAATATACTCCGTAGCGCTGCTTAGCGCCTCTAAAGCGCCTCTCATTATCTTTTTAATCTCTCCCGCGCGGTTGCTCACATGCTTTTTAATAAGCTCGGCTTCTTCCTTGCCAAGGCGTATCGAGTCCATAAGCACATCGACATAAAGCCGGTATGCTTTATCACTCGGCACCCGCCCCGCCGAAACATGCGGCTGCTCAAGATATCCCATCTCCTCAAGCCCCGACATCTCTATTCTTATAGTTGCAGGGCTAAGTCCGAGACTGTATTTCTCGGTAATAGATCTTGAGCCTATGGGCTGCGCGTAGTGAATATAGTCGTCGACTATGGCCTTAAGTATTCTTTTTTTCCTTTCCTTCATTTCCATGCAAATATCATCTCCGATTGTTAGCACTCTTCGCTTTAGAGTGCTAACCGATAATGATAATGTAGCACCGGAGCAGGCATTTGTCAAGCAAAAAAACCATGTCGCACGTCAGTCCATAATGCGCAGCAATACAGTATTTTGTATCTCCATTCCCCTTCGGCTAAGCCTTACGCCTATACCGTCAATTTTAACAAGCCCCTCTTGGCTTAAATCAAAGAGCTTTTCTCCGTACACTTCCATTATACTCCGGCCGTGCAGACTCTCGAATCGCGAAAAACCAATGCCCTCAACAAGCCTTAGCCCTAGCATCATAGTTTCAAACATTGCCTCGGCGTCATCCGGCGTATGGATTTCTCTTTCCGGCACTCCCGCTTCTATGCCGTCTATGTACCTATCAAGCTCCGGCGTATTCGCCCATCGCATCGCCCGCGGCCGCCTTAAAAAACCATGCGCCGCACAGCCTACGCCTATATACTCGCCGCCCCGCCATATATCGATATTGTGGCGGCATTCAAAGCCGGGCCTCGCGTAATTCGATATTTCATACCTCGCAATGCCGTCTTTATTAAGCCTTATCTCCGCCGCCTCGCGCATATCCGCTACCTCATCATCACCAGGCAGCTCCAGCCCCTCAGAAACCATGCGCCACAGCCGGGTATCCTCTTCAAGCGTCAGCGCGTAACACGAAACATGCGCCGCCCCCGCGTCAATCGCGGCGTCCACAGTTTCAAGCCACTTCTCCATGCTCTGTTTTGGCAAGCCGTACATAATATCTACGTTAAGGTTTGCAATGCCCGCTCGCTCCGCCGCCGCCACAGCCAAAAGGAAATCGCTGTGCGAATGCGTGCGGCCTATAAGCGTAAGCAAGTCGTCCTGCGCCGCCTGCATGCCTATGCTCAACCGGTTTACACCGGCGTTAGCCCATGCCTTAGCCGCCTTCTCGCTTACCGATGCGGGGTTGCTTTCCATTGAAATCTCTGCGTCGCTCTTTATATTAAAGCTTTGCTTTGCCATATCAATTATGCCGCTTATAAGCTCTGGCGGCATAAGAGACGGCGTACCTCCGCCAAAAAACACGCTGTCTATAACGCCGTCAAATTGCTCCGCCCATATGCTTATTTCGTGCGTCAAAGCGCCGGCATAAGCATGCATAGCATCCTCTCTGCCGGCGAACGAAACAAAATCACAATACGCGCATTTCCCCGCGCAAAAGGGTATGTGTATGTAAAGCCCGGCGCTCCTCATCAGTCCATCTTCAAAACAGACATAAAAGCCTCGCTCGGCACTTCTACAGAGCCGATCTGCCTCATGCGCTTTTTGCCTTCCTTCTGTTTTTCCAGCAGCTTTTTCTTGCGCGATATATCTCCGCCGTAGCACTTCGCCAAAACGTCTTTCCTAAGCGCGCGTACCGTCTCACGGGCGATAATCTTGCCGCCTATAGCCGCCTGTATGGGAATTTCAAACTGCTGCCTCGGTATAGCCTCCCTAAGCTTTTCGGCTATGGTCCTGCCCCTGGCGTACGCCTTGTCGCGGTGTACTATTATCGATAGCGCGTCGCATACCGCCGCGTTAAGCAGTATATCTAACTTTACCATGTCCGACTTTATGTATTGGCTAAACTCATAGTCAAACGACGCGTAACCGCGCGTACGGCTTTTGAGCATATCAAAAAAGTCGTATATGATTTCACCAAGCGGCATCTCATAGTTTATAAGCACTCTGTTGCCTTCCATATACTTCATGTCCTTGTATATGCCGCGCTTTTCCTGGCAAATTTCCATAATCGCCCCTACATATTCTTGCGGCGACATTATCTGCGCGTTTACCATAGGCTCCTCTATATAATCAATTTCATCTACCTTTGGAAGGTTTGAAGGATTGTCTATATAAAGCTCTGTGCCGTCTGTTTTTACCACTTTAAAAACAACGCTCGGCGCCGTAGTTACAAGGTCTAAGTCAAACTCACGCTCCAGCCGCTCTTGTATTATCTCCATATGCAGCAGCCCTAAAAAGCCGCATCTGAATCCAAACCCTAGCGCTATTGACGTCTCCGGCTCATAAAGAAGGCTGGCGTCGTTTAGCTGCAGCTTTTCCAGCGCGTCTCGCAAGTCTTCATACCTGCTGCCGTCGGCGGGATATATGCCGCAATAAACCATAGGCTGCACCTTTTTATATCCCGCAAGCGGCTCTTTAGCCGGCCGCGACGCCAATGTAACGGTATCGCCCACCCTTGTATCCGAAACATTTTTAATCGAGGCGGTAATATATCCTACGTCACCGGCGCCAAGCGAATCCCTTGTTTTCATGTTCGGCATAAAAACGCCGGTCTCTACAACATCAAACTCCCGCCCGCTCGACATCATGCGTATGCGATCACCGGCTTTAACCCGCCCGTCTATAATGCGCACAAACATTATCGCGCCTTTATAGTTATCATAAATAGAGTCGAATATAAGAGCCTTAAGCGGTGCGTCGGCATCACCAACAGGCTGCGGCACCCGCTCAACGATGGCGGAAAGCACCTCTTCAATTCCTATGCCGTTTTTAGCCGATATCCTCGGTGCGTTCTGCGCTTCAAGCCCTATAACGTCCTCTATCTCGCGGCAAACCATGTCCGGCTCCGCCCCCGGCAAATCTATTTTATTTATAACCGGTATTATTTCAAGGTTGTTATCGAGCGCAAGATACACGTTCGCCAGCGTCTGCGCCTCTATGCCCTGACTGGCGTCGACAATAAGTATAGCGCCCTCGCATGCCGCCAGCGCCCTTGACACCTCGTATGTAAAGTCAACATGCCCCGGCGTGTCTATAAGATTAAGAGTGTAAACCTGCCCGTCCGTGTGCTTGTATTCCATGCGCGCCGCCGTCGCCTTTATAGTTATGCCCCGCTCGCGCTCTATATCCATAGTATCTAGCACCTGCGCCTCCATATCGCGCGTGGCTATAACGCCGGTCATCTCAAGAAGACGGTCGGCGAGGGTTGACTTGCCGTGGTCTATATGCGCTATTATGCAAAAATTCCTCGTAGTCTGCTGTGACAAATAAAATACCTCCAATTTACTGCAACTGCAATAAGGTTATATTACTTAATCGGCGCGAAAAAATCAATCCCGTTCATTTCAAAGTTGCAAACAGCAGCGGTTGCTGATACTCTTAAAACAATATAATTTGGCACTTATGGAGGTATATCGCGTATGCGTATAAAGCGTTTATTGGCGTTATTGTTGGCGCTTATGATTGTTGCACTGCCCTCCTTTGCGCTGGCCGCTGCGGTTAGAGTAAAAGCTGTCGGCGACATAATGTGTTTTACAACACAGATAGGCCTCGCCAAAACATCCTCGGGATACAATTTTAACCGATTTTTTAATGATATAACTCCGGTGCTTTCAGACGCCGACCTTACAATAGGCAACCTTGAAACGCCGGTTTCTTCTACCTCAAAATTCGCCGCCACTTCAAACCCCACCTTCAACGCGCCAAAGGAATTTCTTTCCGCGCTTAAAGAGGCGGGCTTTGATATGGTGTCTACCGCCAACAACCATTCTTTCGACTGCCGGCTCGAAGGGCTTTACGAAACGCTCGACGCCCTCGACTCATACGGCATAGCGTATTCCGGCACCGCCCGTAACCGCGCCGAAAAAGAAACGCCTCTTATAATCGAAAAAGAGGGTATCAGCTTTGGCTTTACCGCGTGGTCGCAGCATGACAACGGCAACTCTCACTACGCGCCTTCCGACATACGAAAAGATGTATTTAACCGGCTGTCCGCCGACGGCGTTAGAGAGGACGTAGTAAGGCTTAGGAACGGCGGGGCGGATATAGTAATAGCGCTTGTGCATTGGGATAAAGAGCATCAAAACGCGCCTACCGCCGCCACCCGCGCAATGGCAACAACGCTTTTTAGAAACGGCGTTGATATAATGCTCGGCGCTCATTCGCATTGCCTGCAACCCGTCGAGATGCGCACCATGACAGATATCGACGGGCGAGTATCAAGACGGCTTGTCGCTTATTCGCTCGGAAATTTCATATCGAATATGGGCGGCATAAACGTTGAAACGGCTATGATACTAAACCTTGAGTTTGAAAAGCATTTCGACTATGTCGATCTAACAGGAGCCACCTACACCCCCACCACCTTCTATCGCGGCCGCAACGCCAACGGCTCCCCCGCCCACCGCCTTTTCGCGCTGGGCAGCGAGCAAGTCAACGCCGACCCGCCTTTAAGCAATCAAGCCGCTTCGTGGTTCAGAAACGCCCGCAATCACGCTATAAATATAATAGGTAACGATGTAATACAGTTATCTGAAAATTAAAAATGGCAAGGAGAGCTTAATTTATGAATGAGAAACTAACCGCGTTAGCCGAAAAGATGAAAAAGCGCGGCTTTAGGGCGCGTGTCTTTTCCTCTGGCGAAGACGCGCTTGATGCGCTGGTAGAGGCGCTGTCAGACGCCAAAACAGTCGGTCAGGGCGGCAGCATGACCTGCGATAATTTAGGCGTAGGCCGCCGGCTTATCGAGGAAGGCAAAACCTTCCACTACCACGGCAATCAGCCCGACCCGCAATCGGCGAATGAGCAGCGCGAGGCGGCGCTTATGTGCGACGCTTATATACTCTCGGCTAACGCCGTCACATCCGACGGCGCTCTTTACAATATAGACGGACACGGCAACCGCGTAGCCAATTCAATATACCATCATCCAAAAGGAGTGTTCTTCCTTATAGGCCGCAATAAGATTGTTGATGGCGGGCACGAGGAAACTATGGAGCGCATGAAGTCGATAGCCTGCGTTCTTAACAACAAAAGGCTCAAAAGGCAAAACCCCTGCGTTAAAAGCGGCGTTTGCTCCGACTGCACCTCTCCAAACCGCATCTGCAATGTAACGGTTATTATAGAATACCCCGCCTCCAGCGTAGACACTTATGTCTATCTCATAGACGAAGACCTCGGCTATTGACGTTGGGCGGCTGATTTTCCGCATAATAAAAGCCGGAGCTGTTTAGTTCCGGCTTTTGTTTTATAAGAATGTCAGCCCAATTTACCGCAGCATTTTTTATACTTTTTGCCGCTGCCGCATGGGCAAGGGTCGTTGCGCCCCGTCCTCTCATCGGCTACAAACATTTTGGATCTGCGATGCTCCGACGCTATTTCCCGCCTTTTTTCTTTTGTAAGTATATCGTCCCACTGCTCAAGATTGTAAAGCCATTCCGCCTTCGCTTCAAGCATATTATAATACAGCTTTTCAAAGTCTAAATCCAGCGATATGGCTGTGCTTTCCTTAAGCTTTTCAAGGTCATACTCTTTTTTAAGGCTGGTATTTATGCCGTCCATAAACCCGGTGAATATAACGATATCCATTTCAAAGCGCTCGGCAAGCTCTGATAATTTGCCCGAAACAACCGTCTGATGCTGTTCAAGCAGCTTTTCATATACGCCTTGCTCGGCGTCGAAATAGCTTTGCCAAAACTCCTTGTGCTCTTTAGGCGCTCTTTCAATCTGCGCCAGCTCCGTCCATTTGGAATAAACGCTCATTAATTCTCTCCCATGCTTTTATCAAGGCTGTCTTTTATAACGTCTATAAACTCCGCGGTATCTACAGCACGAACGTTTTCAAGGTCGCTCAGTCCTGCAAGGTCTTTTGTCATAACGCCGCCTTCTATAACCGACAGCGCAGTCTTTTCAATCTTTGCCGCGAAATCCATAAGCTCCTGGTTGCCGTCAAGCTCCCCGCGCTTTGACAATGCCCCAGTCCACGCAAAAAGCGTAGCCATGCAGTTAGTGCTGGTGCTTTCGCCTTTAAGATGGCGGTAGTAATGCCTTGTTACGGTGCCGTGCGCTGCCTCATATTCATAATGCCCTTCCGGTGATACAAGAACAGACGTCATCATGGCAAGGCTGCCAAAAGCTGTCGCCACCATGTCGCTCATAACATCGCCGTCATAGTTTTTACACGCCCATATAAAGCCGCCCTCGCTTCTTATAACGCGGGCAACGGCGTCGTCTATAAGCGTATAGAAATATTCTATGCCCGCTTCTTCAAATGCGGCCTTATATTTGGCCTCGTATATCTCATCAAATATATCTTTAAACGTATGGTCGTAAACTTTTGAAATGGTGTCCTTTGTGGCAAACCAAAGGTCCTGCCCCGTTGAAAGAGCATAATTGAAGCAGGCGTTTGCAAAGCCGGAAATAGACTGGTCTGTATTATATTGCGCCTGCAATACTCCCGGCCCTTCAAATTCGAACACCTCGCGGCTGTTTTTGTTGCCGTCGGCATCGGTAAAGCGCAGCTCCGCCAAGCCTTTGCGCAATATCCGCATCTCTGTATTTTTATATACGTCGCCGTATGCGTGCCTGGCTATGGTTATAGGCTTTTTCCAGCTCCTTACCGCCGGCTTTATGCTCGGAAGCGTTATGGGAGCGCGAAAAACAGTACCGTCAAGTATCGCCCTTATAGTACCGTTCGGGCTTTTCCACATCTCTTTAAGCTTATATTCATCAACCCGCTGGGCGTTTGGCGTGATGGTGGCGCATTTAACGCCGACGCCGTATTTCTTAATGGCGTTTGCGGCGTCTACCGTAACCGCGTCGTCTGTTTCATCGCGATGCTGCAATCCAAGATCATAATACTCTGTATTAAGCTCTATATACGGCTTTAAAAGCTTGTCCTTTATCATCTGCCAAATTATTCGCGTCATCTCATCGCCGTCCATCTCAACGAGAGGCACAGGCATTTTAATTTTTTCCATAATAATTCCCTCCGGCTTTTTTAAAACGGCACGCCTACCATTTTAATGCATAGTGCTCCATTAATCAAGGGCGGCTTACATCAAAAAACGCCCGCGCTAGCGAGCGTTAGGCTGTTATATACTTATCGGCTATCAATTGATAAGGCTCAGCGCCGCGAAGGCGAAATATCTATAAGGGCCTTCATTAAAATAAAAGTCGGGCCAAAGAGCTGCACCTATAACGAGCATAAGTATTAATAATAGCAAATATAAGCCTACTAATATAGCTTTCATTATAAGGAACGAGCGGGCATAGTTCTTTTTATTGGGATTGATGTTATCGCTAAACCCCCATACAAACGCCATCACCAGCCCCACGATAGGAATAGACAGTATCAGCGTCAGCCCCACATAATGCCATGTCGATATAACCGGCGCTACGCCGCCTTTTGGCTGCTGCGGCGCATAATATTGATACTGCTGATTGTGTGCCGCGTTCTGGCGTGGAGCGTAGCCGCCGCTATTTCCGGCTGTATATGTATAAACGGGTTGCGCATTATACTCCTTAGGCGCGCTATCGGCCTGGGCGGCGTTTTCCTCCCGATCAGCATCTTCGCCACCCATGTCATCGGACGCATCGGCTGGCTGCTCCGGTCTTGGATAAACCTCGCCGGTATAAGGGGATTGATAGGTATAAGTCGGCCGATCAGGCTGATAGTTGCCCACCGGCGTGCCGCAGGTCTGGCAAAACGCCGAGTTTTCGTTCAAAGAAGCGCCGCAATGGCTGCAAAACATGCAAACTCCTTTCTCCGGCGATGCCGGGAACGGCGGCGCGCCTTCAAGCGGCACCGTATATTGTAATAATATGTATTTATATGTGTCAATTATACTATGCCGCTATTAAAATGCAAAATAAATACTCCAAAATTATCGTAAAAAGTCGTTTACAAGCGGTTAGACCTTCTTGCCCGTTTTCATGCCCGATGCCTTTGAACCGGTATACGCCTTTGCAAGTATGTCGCTTTCAAAAGCATAGCTGCTTTGATTTTTCTCTTTATTGGCATCAAAGGCCAGGGTTATAAGCTTATCTATAAGCGCGGAA
Organism: Christensenellales bacterium; assembly: GCA_050945795.1. Taxonomy (GTDB): domain Bacteria; phylum Bacillota; class Clostridia; order Christensenellales; family MGBC116941; genus JBMNTP01. Next base: position 44,506 of record JBMNTP010000007.1, read on the forward strand.
TAGCTTAGTCCGGTAGGCTCCCACAGATAGAAGGAGAAGGAACCGGGCTGCGTGTTTATCTCTCCTATAAACACATTGTCGTCTTCATCAATTAAATAATCTATCCTTACAACGCCGCAGCAATCAAGCGCTTTAAAGACTTGCTTTGTAAGAGATTGTATTTGCGCTGTCATATCATCGGGTATAGGCGCGGGTATCTGCCTTTGCAGCGCCGCCATGCCGGCCTCGCCCTTCCCCCCTCTAAGGTACTTGTCGCCAAAGCTTAAGAATTTATCCCATGATACCGGCATCTCGCATACCGATACCGCCACCTCATCCATAAAGCCCATGGCGCTACAATTAACCTCTTTAGGCTTATCAAGGCCTTTTTCCACCAGCACCCGCCTGTCAAACTCGAACGCCGTATCCATCGCCGCTTTTAGCTGCTCGCGATTATCCGCCCTTGATATGCCTATGCTTGAACCGAGATTCGACGGCTTTACAAACACAGGATAGCCAAGAGCTTTTTCGGCATCTTCGAGCAGCTCTTCTTGACGCGAACGCCAGCTGCCCCTATCGTAATAACGGGAAGGCAGCACAGGAAAGCCGTTTGCCATAAATACGTCTTTCATTATTATCTTATCCATACCCACCGATGAGCTTAACACGCCGCAACTAGTATAAGGTATGTCGGATAACTCAAGCAGACCTTGTATGGAGCCGTCCTCCCCGTTAACGCCATGCAGCGCGGGTATAACGGCGTCTATACGCCAGCTTTTGGCCTTTGAAAACATGCCGCCGCGCTTAAGCTCAATAAGCGCCTTTACAGTCGGGTCCGGCGTTAAGGCAACGCGGCTTACACGCTTGTCGGCAGCGTTAAATCGCTTCATAAAGTTTATATCTCTTAGCGGCTCGCCGGTATACCACACGCCGCCGCCGTCTATATAAACTGGTATCATATTATATTTTTCGGTATCGGCGTTATCCATAAGCTGGATTCCCGTTATCACCGAAACATCATGCTCGCAGCTTCTGCCGCCGAATATAACCGCAACGTTGAGTTTCATACCTTACCCCCACAAAATACAATATATTTATAATTTTATTTATAATTTTCCGGCAGATCGTTCTCAAAAAGCACTACATCCCCCGGCTTTGTTATGCCCGGCATCATCTCGCTTACCTTAGCTAGGCTATCCGCCATAATTATGTTCTTCTCGTCAAATCCTTCTTCAAGCAATCCGTCTTTTATATGCTGTGAAAAAGACTTTCCTACTAAAATAGCTAAATCCGCCGTCGCTGCTATGTTTCTACCAAATGCCCTGTTCGCCTCTTCCTCGGCGCTGCCCTGCTCAACAAGGCCCGGCGTCACTATTATTTTCCTGCCTTCAAAAGATGCCAAAACATCAAGCGCCGCCCTGCTCCCTGCCGGATTAGAGTTAAAAGCATCGTCAATAACCGTTATAGGTCCTTTTATAAGCTGTAGCCTGTGCTCTATAGGCTCAATCTTTGATATGCCGGCGGCTATTTGTTCAAGCGTCAGCCCAAGCTCTAACGCCACCGCCGCCCCCGCCACAATATTTAGCACATTATGCCGCCCCAGCAGCACAGCCGTAACATTTATACGCCCCGGACGGCAAACTATGTCAAACGAGCTGCCCTCCGGCCCCGTTTTAATTTCCTCCGCCCTTACATCGCACCTTTCAGACAAGCCAAACAGCACTTTTTTCTTGCCTTCAATAGCGAAATAAGCGTCGGCGCATATGCCGCCGTCGTCGGGCAGAAAAGCGGTACCTTTTTCGCCGAGCGAATCGATTAGCTCAAGCTTTGTCGCCGCCACATTTTCAATCGAGCCAAATGTCTCAAGATGCTGCGGCCCAATAGCCGTTATAACGCCGTAATCCGGCTTTACTAAATCGCACAGCTCTCTTATATCGCCTTTATACCGCGCCCCCATCTCGGCAACAAATACCTGATGCTTTGGAGAAAGCGTCTCTCTTATAACCCGCGTAACGCCCATAGGAGTGTTGTAGCTAGAAGGAGTTACCAGCGTTTCGTATTTTTCTGAAAGTATCGTTCCGAGTATAAACTTAACACTGGTTTTGCCGTAGCTGCCGGTAACGCCTATCTTTATTACATCCATATCAGCGAGTTTACCCCTCGCCTCATTGAAAAACTGCCGCTGTACCGCCTTTTCAAACGGCAGCGCGGCAACAGCCGCCAAAGCGGTAAAAAGCGCCGGCAAAAGCATCATGCCTATAAGCAACAGCACACTCGCCTTTAACGGCAGAAGCCTTATAACGGCAAATCCTATAACAAGCAGTATAATTATATGCATTACGATTTGCCTTTTCACCCTAGCCGTATATACAAGCGGCTTTTTCTTTTGCGCCACCCGGTCGGCAACGGCGAAAATCATGCCCATTATAATAATTATAAGCACGGCTATAATACCGAAAAACAACTCCGGTAAAGTTTCAATTAAAGCCGCATATATTGCCGCCGCGAACGGAATCAAGCATAAGACCGGAGCCTTATACCATGCGTTTTTTGAAAGCCATTTAAAATACATATTCAGTTGGTAGCTTTCCAGTTGCAGCATATGCAGATAATGCCGCCCGGCGATAAGCTGCATAGCCACAAAAGGAATAAGAAGCAAGTACCACATAAAACCTCCCGCGCCCAAGTTTCGGCGCTTAATTTAAAAAAGAATCAAGTATAGCGAGATACCTCGGCAAATCGTCAAGATAGCTGTAATGCCCCGCCCCTTCAAAAATAACAAGTCCGGCATCGGGTATCCTTTTTTCCATCACCTTAGCCATATAAAGAGGGGTATCCTCGTCCTTATCCCCCCATATTAAAAGCGACGGCGCCTTGATTTTATCAAGGTACGGCGTCAAATCCTCATTGACTACGTTTATAAAAACCCTTTTCATAACATCGCTGAGCGCGCGATAATCCTCGCTTCCGGCGTTTTTTATACGGCTTTGCGCATCCACGCCAAACACCTTTAGCAAACCCGAAACAGCCTTTTGGCTCGCCGCCCATTTAAGCGCCTTATAGCAATACACCCTTGCATAGTACTTAAGCCGCCGCCTCGGCTTTACTCCGGCCGCGTCTGTAAAAACTATCTTATCAACAATATCAGGATGCTCCGCCGCCAGCATAGTAGCCACCCTGCCGCCAAAGCTGTGGCATACAATGGAGAAGCTGCTCATTTTAAGCTTTTTTGTAAGATCCAGCAAATGCTCCATATACTCCCTTACTCCCCAATCACCGCTCGGCATACCGCTTTTGCCATGCCCCGGGAAGTCAAGCGCCAGCACTCTGTGCTTTTTTTCAAGATGCGTAATAACCGGCGAAAACACGGCAATGCTGCCGCCCCAGCCGTGCAGCACCACTACATTATCTTCGCCTTGTCCGGTTAGCTCATAGTATGTATCAACGCCGTTTAAACGCAAAGGCAATACCTCCGCAAAAATTATATATTATGCCCGGCTTACCTTCAAGCCGGAGCGCACCGCATCAAGAGAGGCGGATAAATCCCTGTTCCACATAACGATAGCGTCCTCGTCGTTATCATGATAGTACGCTACCCTAAGGCCGGCCTGCCTGTATCCCAGCCGCTCATACATAGCGCGCGCCGCGAAATTGCTCTTCCTTACCTCAAGCGACATCATATTAACGCCCATGCCTATCGCCCGCTCCATCATTTCAATCATCATCGCTCGGCCAAAGCCCCGCCTTCTGTAGTCAGGATGCACGGCTATATTCGTTATATGCGCCTCGTCAATAATTATCCACATTCCGCAATACGTTACTATTTTGCCGTCCAACACGCCGACAAGATAGTATCCGAGCGGGTTTTTAAGGTCATCCAATATAAGCTTTTTAGACCATGGCAGCGTGAAGCACATGCGCTCTAGCTCTGCTATTATACCGGCGTCCGCCTTTTCCATTTCCCTAAATATAAGCTGCGTCATACGGCGCCTCCAAAAAGCCTTTCGGCCTGCGACGGCCTTATATAAAAAGGCTCCATTTCAAAACAGCTAATAAGCTTTCCCTCTAGTGCCATATCCGCCGCCTCAAGAGCTACTGACGACGCTCTTTGGAGCATATGCGCTGCGTCGGCAAATACGGCGTTTTGCCCTAGCGCCGCTTCAATCTCATCTTTAAACGGCAGCGCGCCGTCGCCGAGAAAAACAGCCCTGCCGCTTACAAAGGACAAAAACTCATCTATCGGCACAGCCATATAATCGCTTAGCCGCTCCGGTCTATGCCCGCCCTTGCTTTTATAGACGGCCCCGTATACCTGCGAGCGCCGCGCGTCCATTACAGGGCATATGCTGCCTTCAAAAAGCGCGGCGTTCCTTGCCAGCGCGTCAAGCGCGTTTACAGCGGCTAACGGCTTATTTCTCGCCTGCGCCATAGCCTTTGCCGCCGCCACACCAATCCTTATGCCGGTAAAACTGCCCGGCCCTATAGCCGCCGCGAACACATCAACGCCGGATATGCTTTGCCCCGCCATATCAAGCGCCTGCTCCACCGCCGGCATTATAGTGGCGGAATGCGTAAGTCCGGCGTCAATATATATTTCGCTAATAAGCCTGCTGTCTTTCATAACAGCTACGCCGGCGGATTTGCCGGTCGTATCCAGCGCCAATATTACCATATCTCGCCAGCCTCTCTTAATATGACCTCATACCTTTCGCCATAAGCCGAAAGCTTTATACTTCTCTTATCCCCCGCTCCGGTTATCTCGGCTTCCATGCGATGCCTCGGCAGCGGCTCTACCGGCCATTCTACCGCCGATACGCCCTCTCCCTCGAAATACTCCAGCTCCTCATCACCGTAACAGCCAGTGCGGTATAGGTCGAAATGATAGAGCGCAAGCCGCCCCTCATATACATTCATAGTTACAAAAGTAGGGCTTGTAACCATGTCTAATATTCCTAGCCCTTTTGCCATGCCCTTTACAAAAACCGTTTTGCCTGCGCCTAAATCGCCTTTAAGTGCTATAAAAAAACCCGGGAACGCCCGCTCTCCTATAAATTCGCCTATTCTAAGCGTGTCGCTTTCATTTAGGCTTTTTATAAAAAGCGTGTTTGCCGCTTTATCTTCGCCGCCCACCTTAAATAACGCCTCCCCATTCAGGCCCCGGCCCCGACATCCTCTTATCCCCTTCGCTTTCAAGAGCAGCTCTTTCTGCCTTTGTCAGCGTTTTTAAAACCAGAGCATATGATATATCGCCAAACTCCATAAGCTGCTCGTCTGTAAGAGAGCCGTTAAGGGATATGGTGTTCCAATGCCTTTTGTTGAGATAATATCCCGGCTTTACCGCATCATACTCCCGCCTTAAAGCGTCGGCCATAAGCGGCTCGCATTTATAGGATATGGACGGCTCTCCGCTCATGCTGCCGGCAAGAGCGAACATCTTACCGCTAACCTTTATAACAGGCGTATCCGCCCCAAAAGGGAAATCGATATGCGCGCCCGGCTTTTTAAGGAGATAGTCCATTATTTGGTCTAAATTATTCTCTTTCATATACCACGTTTCCGTTAATAAGAACTTTTTCCGTCTTGGTTCTAAAATCGAGAGGATGCCCGTCAAAAATAACTATGTCAGCATCTTTCCCAACCTCTATGCTGCCAACTCTGTCGGCTATGCCGGTAATCTGCGCCGCGTTTATGGTTATAGAGCGCAGCGCCTCCATCTCATCAAGCCCCTCGCGCACAGCCAAAGCCGCGCAAACAGGCAGATACTGCACAGGTATAACGGGATGGTCTGTCATAATAGCGAATTTAATGCCCGCCTCATGCATTATAGCGGGTGCTTTAAATGTAAGGTTTTTTAGCTCTATTTTGCTTCTTTCAGACAGCAGCGGCCCAAGTATAACCGCCGCCTGCTCCTCTTTTAAAAAGTCGGATATCATATAGCCTTCGGTGCAATGCTCAATAGTATAGCTAATGGCGAATTCGCCGCATATCCTTATCGCCGTCTGTATATCATCGGCACGGTGCGCGTGTATTTTAAGAGGCAACCTGCCCGAAAGCACATCCACAAGCGGCTCAAGCTTCATATCTCGCTCCGGCTCTTTTTCGGGGTCGTCCTTCGCCCTATCTAGCTTTTTAGCGTATTCCTGCGCCTTTATAAGGCTTTCCCTAAGTATAGCCGCGGTAGCCATTCTTGTTGCCGGCGATTTTTTAAGCCCGCCGTATACTCGCTTGGGATTTTCGCCTAACGCCGCCTTTATCGCCAGTGGAAATTTTAAAATCATATCGTCAACACTGCTGCCGCAGGTTTTAAGCGCCGCGAACATGCCGCCTATTACATTAGCGCTGCCGGGTCCCGTAACAACAGTCGTAACGCCGGCTTCCGCCGCTTCTTTAAAGCACCGGTCGACAGGGTTTATAGCGTCAATCGCCCTAAGCTGCGGCGTTACCGGCTCATACACCTCGTTGCCGTCCGAGCCCTCCTCGCCCATGCCGTCCTCCCACATGCCTATATGGCAATGCGCGTCTATAATGCCGGGCATTACATACCTGCCCCCCGCCTCTATAATATCGGCGCCCTGCGCATCTATCTCCGGGCCCACCTCAACTATAGTGCCGCAATCTATGAGTATATCTCCCTTTTCATAATCGTTCTCCGCCATAGTAAGTAGGCGGCCGCCTTTAATTAATATCATAACTCCTCCAAGATAAATGCTACAAAGTATTATACACCACGCCGCACCGCTTGACAAAGCTTATCCGCTAAACCCTCTGCCCAGAACTTCCCCCGCTTCAACCGCTATCATAAAAGCGAGCGGATCGTTCCGTTTTATAATGTCCTTAAGCGCCGTAAACTGCGAGTTGCCCTCTACAACGCAAAGCAGCACGCTCTTCTCGCCGCCGCTGTATCCGCCCTTGCCGCTCAATTCCGTTACGCCGCGCTTAATCTCATTCATGATGCATTCTTTTATTATTTCAGCCTCGTCGGTTATTATAAAAAACGCCCTGCTGCGCGCCGGCGCTAGTATGAGGTCTATAACCTTTGCGCATACAAAAACCGTAACCAAAGCGTAAAGCGCTTCCTCCGGCCCAAGAAACACTCCGGAACCGACTACAACAATCGTATCTATTATAAGAATGAAGTTTCCAAGGCTAAGCTCGCTTTTCATTCTAAGCCTTAAAAGCAGCGCGGCTATGTCTGTGCCGCCGGTAGAGCCTCCTCCGCGAAGTATAAGCCCCATGCCGGCACCAAGAAGCACGCCGCCAAATATAGTGGCGAGCAGCGGATCAACAGCCAGCTCCGGCATAATAAGATTGTCTGTGGCTAAAGAATACGCCGCCAGTCCGAATATGCTTTTTATAAAATATCCCCGCCCCACATACCGCCATGCCATTATAAAAAGCGGCAGGTTAAGTACAAGGAGCGACAGCCCAAACGGCACGCCTATTTTTATATGCAATACCGCAGCGATACCGCTAAAGCCGCCCGGCGCTACATTATTAGGTATTAACAGCAGATTAAGCGCCACCGCCGACAGCACCGCCCCAAGCAGCATCAAAAGATAATCTCCCGCTTGTTTTTTTATGTTCATAATCAATTCTCCATAAAACTACTTTAACTATTTTACCACAAAACCCGCCTTCCCTAACGCTTAAGCGCCGCATAGCTAAAAAGCAGCCACGCATTTTGGCGCACCTTAACATATTTATAATCTCTTAACTAAGATATTAAATTCTCCATATTATAATTGCCCACAAAAAACGCCGCGAACGGCGCTCTAAGAATATAATAATTAAAAGCTTTGATTTGTCTTAGTCGATAGATATGCTTTTTTAAAACTGATTTTTCGGCTCGCACGGCAATATAATTAAATATATTGCTTTCTGCTTTTAGCGGCTGTTTTATAAGAGCAAAATAGCGCGACGAAGCCGCGTCGCGCCATTTTGCTCTTAATTAAGGCTTACCCCGGCCTTTTATCGTTAGATATTCGCCGTTGTTGTCTTAGCAGGGGCCGCATCCCCTATTGTCGCATGATGTTCCACCAAAGCCGCCGCAGCAGCAGAGCAGTAGTATAAGGGGCAGTATGCTGTCACCGCAAGAGTCCCCACAGCCACAGCCGCAGCTGTTAGATTTAGAGGCTCCGCCAAAGCCTCCGCAGCAGCAAAGCAGCAGAATCGGCAAGAGGCAGTTATCGTTGAAGCAGCCGTTCATATAGTTTTCCTCCCTAAAAATTATGTTCCTTGCAACCAAGGTTACTTCATAATACGCAGCGTGTTGCAATTTGGTGAAACACCGCGCCTCACTTTTGCGCATAAAAAAAGCGCCTTAGCGCCACAACCGCATTTAGCGGCTCTATTATGCTTTTTCTTTTAAAGCACAAAGCAATCCCGCCCCAACAAGCCCCGCGTCATTGCCCAGCACCGCCGGCACCACCTTTAAAAGCTCCATATTCTTATACATGCGCATTTGCGCCATCCTCTCTCTTACCGGATTAAAAAGTATTTCCCCGGCATGCGACAGCCCGCCGCCTAACGCTATTATCTCAGTATCAAAAAGCGAAACGGCAGACAAAAGGCCATGCGATAGATAATCAACATATTTTGAAAATGCGCGTCCGGCAGCTTTATCGCCGCTTTTCGCGCATGATATTACAGTTTTAGGCGTAATGCCTTCTTTTGCGGCATTCATAAGACTGGAGCCGTCTTTTTCCGCCTCCTCCTTGCCCATACACGCCAATGCCGACGCCGAGCAGTACCTTTCAAGGCATCCGCTTTTGCCGCAGCCGCACTTCTCTCCGCCATAAACCAGCGTAATATGGCCAAGCTCGGCTCCTGCTCCCCTAGAGCCGGTAAAAAGGCAATTGTCAATTATTATGCCGGAGCCGACTCCGGTGCCAAGCGTTACCGTCATCGAATGCCGCCATCCTTTGCACGCGCCCACAGTATGCTCGGCGAGGGCGGCGAGATTGGCGTCATTTTCAATATAAACAGGCGCGCTTATATGCTTTGCCATTTCTATCGAAAACGGCACATCCAGCCATGACAGGTTAGGACAAACCGCCGCTTCCCCCGTCTCCCTGTTAGGCAGGCCGGGTATGCCTACGCCTACCGCCTTTACTCTTTTTATATCAATACCGACGCGCCTTAAAAGCTCGTGAGCGCATGCCGCTGTGTCGCTTATGATTTTTTTGTATGAAAGCGATTTGTCTGTTACAAAAGCATCTTTTATTATAAGGCCGTCCTCTTTATCATAAAGGCCGGCCTTAACGCTAGTTCCACCTATATCGGCAACGAAAAACAAATCACCCAAACCCGCACACCATCCTAAAGGCCGAATCAGCTTTTTTCTTTAAAACTCTCTATGTTTTTGCGCATACGCTTTTCAAATTCCTTCGCCGCGTCATAACCAAGCCTTTTAAGGTTAAAGTTACGCGCCGCCACCTCAACTATAATAGCTATATTGCGCCCCGGTTTAACCGGCGTTACATACTTTGGTACATTTACATCGAGTATTTCGGCGTACTGCTCCTCTGTACCGAGCCTGTCGTATGCCTTGCCCTGCTCCCACATCTCAAGCTCAATAACAAGCTCTATCGACTTGGAATACGCCACCGCTCCCGCGCCGTACATATTCCTTATATCAATAATGCCAATTCCCCTTATTTCCATAAGGTGTCTTACAAACTCCGGCGCTTTTCCTATAAGCCTATTATCCGCCACCCTCGTTATTTCAACAACATCGTCGGCAACCAGCCTGTGACCCCTCTTTATAAGCTCTAGCGCCGTTTCACTTTTGCCTATACCGCTGTCGCCAAGGAACATAACACCAACGCCGAACACATCAAGCAAAACGCCGTGACGGGTAATAGTCGGTGCCAGCGCCAGCGTAAGGTAATGTATAACGCGGAGTGTAAAGCGGGTGGTGGTCTGACGGGAGGAGAATATAGGCACCCCCGCCTTTTTCGCCTCCTCCAGCATTTCTTTTGGCGCTCTTAGCCCCCTAGCAATAATCACGCAAGGCACCTTATAAGAAAAATACCTCTCTAAAACCTCGCGCCGATACTCCGGCGGCTTTTCCTTTATGTAGCTCATCTCGGCCATGCCCATAACCTGCACTCGGGTTTGCGCGAAGTATGTAAAAAACCCCGCAAACTGCAAACCCGGCCTGTTCAGGTCGGCTGTCTCAATATAAAACTCTTCTTTATCAACCGGGCTTACTATTCTTAGATCCAAATCTTTAGCGAACTTTTTGATATTAACAGCCGTTTTGAGCGCCATAATTTATCCTCATTCCTCGCCTAAAGCATATTTTTCTATGGATTGTGCCACTCCGTCCTCTTCATTGCTCGGGCAAATAACATCGGCAACATCCTTTGCCGTCTGCATACCGTTGGCTACGGCTATGCCAAGCCCAGCATATTCTATCATGCTTATGTCGATTTCAGAATCGCCAATCGCCATAACTTCTTCCCGCTTAAAGCCGTAATACTGCTCAGCGAGATATTTAAGCGCTTTGCCCTTGCCGCCTCCCAGTCTTGAAAACTCCATAAGAGTAGACCGCGAGCGCAATACCTCAAGTACATTACCGTATTTCTCGCGCATCTGGGGCAGCAACATATCTATTGTTTCCTCCGCCGCCACAACAACAACTTTCGGCGTCGGCGGCAATTCGTCAAGGTTTACCATCTCCGGCCTTACCGCTCCGCTTAGACCGGAATATTCCTCATACCTCTTTGCCCATTCGTTATCCTTGGCGTAGGCAATTCTGTCATTATCGTATATATGCGCATGATAGCCGGCGCTGTCCGCCCATTTTATCAATTCACTTACATATACATTGTCAATTTCATCGCGGTATATAAGCTTGCCTGTTTCATAATCCCTTATATGTGCGCCGCCGTTTATAATGGCGGGCTCCGTCAGATTAAGCTCATCTATAAACGGCTTGCACGCGCCATACGCGCGCCCCGTAGCTATAACAACCTTTATCCCCGCCGCCATTGCCTTTGCGACGGCGTCCTTCGTCCTTTGTGTGATGCGTCTGTCGTCGGTTAGAAAAGTATCGTCGGCGTCAAGTGCAATTAGTTTGTAACGAATCATGTATTGTACCCCTTTAAATAATATTATAAATTACAACAGCTTATCTGGAATTATACCGTCTTGCAGCATGCTTTTGCCCCCGGCAAAAGCCTTCATGGTTCAATGTTCTCTCAGCCGCCGGACGCTCTGCGTCCGTCTGCGGCGTGAGGTTATTATACCGCAAAAGAGGCGGCGCAGCCGACTTCGGAGCGCAGCGACGGCTTTCGCAAAGCGAAAGGCTTTGTGGTTCAATGTTCTCTCAGCCGCCGGACACTCTGCGTCCGTCTGCGGCGTGAGGTTATTATACCGCAAAAGAGGCGGCGCAGCCGACTTCGGAGCGCAGCGACGTCTTTCGTAATGCGGAAGGCTTTGCGGTTCAATGTTCTCTCAGCCGCCGGGCGCTCTGCGTCCGCTTGCGGCGTGAGGTTATTATACCATATAGCTACCTGCGTTAGAAGGCGGTTATATAAAGCTTGTGTAAAACCGCTCAGGAGCTAAAATGCTTTATAACGGAGGCGGCCGACCGCCTGTCAAGACCGGCGTCTAAAAGTTCTTCAAGGCTGGCCTTTTTTATTTCGTCCATATTCCTGAAAGCCTTTTGCAGCATAGTCCTCCTGCGCGGGCCTATGCCGGGTATGCCGTCAAGCTCGGATACCACGCTGTGCTTACCGCGCAGCTTTCTATGATATGTTATAGCGAATCTATGCGCCTCATCTCGGGCGCGCTGTATCAACTGGAGAGCCAGGTCTTTTCTGTCAAGCACAATAGGCTGATCATTATCCGGCAGCCATATCTCTTCCTCACGCTTGGCAAGTCCGATTCTCGGTATCTGCGTAAAGCCTAGCTCATCCATGGCTCGGCAAGCGAATTCTAGCTGTATACGCCCCCCGTCTATAAGCACAAGGTCGGGCAGATCCGAAAACTTGCCGTCCTCGCCTTTGCTCTGCTCCTCTATGGCGCGCGAAAATCTTCTTTGTATAACCTCGGCCATCGACGCGAAATCGTTCGCGCCTTCCACCGTCTTTATTCTAAAGCGGCGATAATCCTTGCGGCTCGGCCTGCCGTCAATCATAACGACCATAGACGCCACAGAATCCACGCCTTGTATATTCGATATATCGTAAGCCTCAAGCCGCCTTATATAATCGGTGCCTATGGCTTTGCCAAGCGCCTCCGCCGCGCCCTCATGTCGCTGCCAGTCCCGCTGCTTTCTAAGTCCTTGCGCTATAATGGCCTCTGCGGCGTTTTTCCCCGCCAGCTCCACCATCCTGCGCTTATCCCCGCGCTTTGGACAGTAAATTTTTACGCTGCCGCCTCTAAGCCCCCTAAGCCATTGCTCTACAAGCTCTTCATCCTCTATATCGCAAGGCAAAAGAATCTCGGCAGGCGGCTTTGCCGCCGCGTAATACTGCCTTACAAACGCCGATACCACCGTACACTCGTCCTCGCCGCCTCTAAGCTCATGCCGTTCAGCGCCTACAACCTTGCCGCCGCGCACCATCATAACCTGCACAATAGCCGTTTCTCCGCTTAAAGCAGCAGCTATAATATCTCTGTTCTCAAGGCTTGATGAATCGGCGTGCTGGCGGCTTAGCACTAGCCTTACCTTTTCAAGCCTATCCCTTATATCGGCGGCGCGCTCGTAATCCATAGCCTCCGATGCCGCCAGCATCTCCTGTTCAAGCTGTTTTTCTATTTCGTCATATCTGCCACTTAAAAAATCTATAACCTTTTCGACATGCCGATGGTAATCCTCTTTTGATATGTATCCGGCGCAAGGCGCATCGCATTTGCCTATCTGATAATTAAGGCAAGGCCGCTCTTTTCTCGCTATAGCCCTGTTGATATCCTTTTTGCATGTCCTAAGCGGAAAATTGTCGTATACCGAATCAAGCACCTCTCTAAGATGCAGCGCCGAAAGATAAGGCCCAAAATATCGCGCGCCGTCCTGCTTAACTTTTCTTACCACCTCGGCGCGCGGGAAATCCTCGCTTAAATCTATCCTTAAATACGGATAGTGCTTATCGTCTTTTAAAAGTATGTTGTAACGGGGGCGGTGCCTCTTAATAAGGTTGCATTCAAGTATAAGCGCCTCAAGCTCGCTTGAGCAAATAACATACTCAAAGTCCTCTATAAGCGATACCATTATTTCAACTTTTAGAGGCTTTTGCGAGCTTTGGAAATACTGCCTTACCCTGTTTTTTAGCGAAACCGCCTTCCCTACATATATTATTTCGCCCGCCGCGTCCTTCATAAGGTATACGCCGGGCAAAGCCGGCAATATAGCCAGCTTGTTTTTAAGTGTTTCGTTCATGTTTCTATTAATACCCCAGTCCTACCGCCTTTGACAGCGCCCTTTGAGCCAGCGGCGCGGCGTTTCTGCCGCCCGAACCCGCATTTTCAAGCACCACCGCCACCGCCAAAGGATGATCCGACTCTTCAATAAATCCTACAAACCAGGCATGCGAATTGGCTCCTCCCACCTCCGCCGTACCCGTTTTTCCGCAGACGGTAACGCCGTCAACCGCCGCCGACCTACCCGTGCCGCTTTTAACAACGCTTCTCATAAGCCCTTTTAGAGTATCCGCCTGGCTTTTAGAAAGCGGCGACGCCGCAACTCTTGCGGACGGCGTAACCGTTGAAAAGCCTTGTGAGCCTTCAACCTTTTTTAGCAGCCTCGGCTCCATCATGTCCCCTCCGTTTGCCACCGATGCCGCTATAAGACACATATGTAACGGCGAAACGGTATCTTTATACTGCCCTACCGCCGACCACGCCAAATGCCCCTTTTCAGCCGTATATTCGTACTCGCTCATGCGCATCAAGACGTCCTTGAATACCATTTCCTTATTAAAGCCGAAATCCTCCGCCGTCGACCTAAGCCGCGTACCAAGTTCTACGCCCAAAGATCCAAAATAGCTGTTGCACGATACCGTAAAGGCGGATAACAGTGTTTCGTTACCATGCGACTCGCCGTTATTATCGGTAAGTATATTGCCGTCAAAATCAACAGAGCCGGTACAGGTAAACGCCCTGTCTTCTATTCCGCCTATGTTTTTAAGCGCCGACGCCGCCGTTATTATCTTAAATACCGAGCCGGGCGTATAGCGGCCCTGCGAAACTCTGTTTACTAATTCGCCATTGTCTTGCTGCTGCTCTCCTTCTTTGGGCGGCTTTATGGTAGACGGATCAAAGGCAGGCAGGCTTACCAGCGATATAATCTCGCCCGTCTTGTAATTCATAACTACAACCGCGCCCCTCCTGCCGTCCATAGCGTCGTATATATGCTTTGACAGCTCAGAGTCGACAGTAAGGTATACATCGTCGCCCCTGCGCTTCCCTCCGGCTATTCCCTCATAAACCCTTTCAAAAACTCCGGTATTAAAACCGTAAAGGTAGTTTCCGAAAATAGTTTCAGCGCCGCCCGGCACCATAGCGTACTGCTCGCCTATAACATGAGCGTTGGCCAGCCTTAACCCCTTTGAATCGTTATAAAGCCTGTCTCCCGCATCGTTTGAATACGCCAGCTTTATGCCGTTCCTATCCAAAACGCTGCCGGCTATTATGTTTCGCTTTTGCTCGGACAGCCGCGGATTGTACGGCGAAGAAAACCATTGCGAGCCGTATGTTGAAACGGAGTACGCCGAATATAGTATAAGCGATACAAACATCGCCGCGAATATAACTGTTATTATCCTTATATTCCTTCTTAGTTTATCCATCAGCAACAACGCTCCTGTCCCTCTCGTCGCTGTTCATAGTAGCCACAGCCTGAAGTATACCCATAAGCGCCATAGACGCTATCATACTTGAGCCGCCGTAGCTAATAAAAGGCAGCGTTATACCAGTAAGCGGAATAAGCTTTATTACCCCGCCTATTATTATAAAGCTTTGCAGCGTCAAAAGCGACGTGCAGCCAAGCGCCAAAAGCGCGTGGAACCTGTTTGACGCCCCGAGCGCTATTAGCGCACCGCGCACCACCAAAACAAGATAAAACGCCACCACAGCAAAGCCGAATATCATGCCGAACTCCTCGCATATAACTGCGAATATATAGTCGGTGTGCCGCGCCGGAATGCTGCCTGGCGAGCCGTTGCCAAGCCCTAGCCCCAAAAAGCCGCCCGACGCTATCGCCATAAGCCCCTGCACAATCTGATAACCCTTGTTGCTATAATCGGCCCACGGGTTTTTCCACATCTCCACCCTTACCTTAACATGGTCGAATAAATGATATGATGCCACCGCTCCGACGCCCGCGGCTAAAAGACCGGCTCCGGTTAATAAAATATCGCTTGTAGCGGCATAAAACATTATAAGCACAGTGCCGGCGTACAATAGCGCCGCTCCAAGATCCCTTGAAACAACGAGTATCATAAGGCAAGCGCCGGTGAAGAGTATAATAGGCAGCAGTTGCCGCTTTTTTTGTACCCTCGAGAAACATGCCGCCGATATAAAGACCAGCGCCACCTTTACAAACTCGCTCGGCTGCAATGAAAAGCCAAATATATTAAACCAGTTTCTGGCCCCGCCCACCGTTCTGCCAAATACAAGGCTTGATGCGAGAAACACAAGGCTCAATCCCATAAGCCACCAAACCGATCCGTCCCATATAAATATTTTGCGGATTATAAGCATAACCGCCATCATAACAACCATGCCAATAGCAAGAAAAACTATCTGCCGGTGCGCAATTGACGGCTCCAGCCGATACTGCACTATAAGCCCAACGCCGGCGAGAGTGTTCGATATTATAAGCACATATCTGTCGATGCCGCGAAACAGTGCCTTTAATATGCCGTATTGGAAAACCAAAAGCGCGCTCGATATTACTCCCATAACTATCGCCGCATAGTCAAAAGAGCCGCCTCGGAACGATAGCAGCGCGAACGCCGACAACTGAAACAATACTATGACCGTCAAAAGGCCGGCCGCGCTTGGCCTGTTCCTCATACCTGCTCCTCCTCATCATATTCTTCGTAGTCATAACCGTCGTAAAACTCGAAGCTTATTTCGCCCACCGTTATTATATCGCCGTTGTATAACACCTGCGGGCGATCGGCCGGTTCGCCGTTTACATATGTACCGGCAGCGCTTCCGGCGTCGTATACTATAAATTCTCCGTTTTTAAAGTATATAACAGCGTGCGTTCGCGATACTGTGTTAAACGGCAGAAAAACATCGCACTTTCCGGCGCTGCCTATTGTGTTTTCCATGAATAAAGGATAGCGCTCATCTAGCCATTCCTCCTCCGGCGCATCTATAATTGTTATAGTCGCTCCGCCCATGGCATGACGTTGCCCCCTGCCGGCGCCGTATTCGCTTATAGCGTTTAGCACCAGCCGCAAAAGTATATATAATATCATGGCTATGAACACATAGCGCATCACAACCGCAATTGTGCTGTAAAGCTCCTCGGGCATAAAACAGTACGCTCCCCCGCCGTTTTCCTCAATTTTACCATAAACGCCGCTGCGTTAACATTCTTAAAGCAGGCGAAATATGTATTATACTTGCGAATGCAGTACCCACAGCGCCGCTTCAATCTATAATATCAACTATATATTCCGGCACAACAGCATCGCCGTATCTAAACGCCGCCATCACTTTCTCAATAATAGCATTTGCCGCCTTCTCATCAGCCGCATGCAGCACAGCCAAAGTCTGACCCTTAACTACCTCATCGCCCGGCCTCGCCTTAATCCATATGCCCGCCGCCGCATCTATGCTATCGCCTTTTTTGGCGCGACCCGCCCCAAGCTGCTGCGCCGCCTCTCCTATAATCAGCGCATCGACCGCCTCAATCCTGCCCGATGATTCCGCCTTTACCTCCGCCTTAACTCGGCTTTTGGGGAGCATCGAAAAATCATCAAGCGCGGCGGCGTTTCCGCCCTGTGCCGCCACCATACGCTTAAGCACATCATAAGCCTCGCCCGATAAAAGCGCCTCAGCCGCCCTTATTCGGGCTTTTTCAAGGCTTAATACGCCGCTAATTTCAAGCATATGCGCCGCCAACTCTAAAGACACCTCTAAAAGCGCGCCGCCCTCCTCGCCCTTAAGCACCATTACCGCCTCCATAACCTCTATGGCGTTTCCTACCGCGTTTCCGAGCGGCGCATCCATGCGGGTAATAAGCGCGCGCATTTTTCTTCCCGCCCTTTTGCCTATATCAACCATAGCCTTAGCAAGCATAACGCTTTGGCTTTGCGTTTTCATAAACGCCCCGCCGCCGGTTTTAACATCTAAAAGTATGGCATCGGAGCCGGAAGCCAGCTTTTTGCTCATAATGCTAGACGCTATAAGAGGTATGCTTTCAACTGTCGCGGTAACATCCCTTAGCGCATACAGCGCTCCGTCAGCGGGCGCTAAATTGTGGCTTTGCCCCGCCACCGCCACTCCTACTTCATTAACTATTTTTGAAAACCTCTCGGCGCTTAGCAATACCTCAAAGCCGGGAATAGCCTCAAGCTTATCTATCGTGCCGCCGGTATGCCCAAGCCCCCGCCCAGACATTTTAGCCACTCGCCCTCCGCACGCCGCCACTAGAGGAGCTATTATAAGCGTTGTCGTATCGCCGACGCCGCCTGTTGAATGCTTGTCGCATTTTATACCTTCTATGCCGGATAAATCGGCTGTTTCTCCTGAATCGGCCATGGCAATGGTCAGTTGAGCCGTTTCCTCGGCGTCCATGCCGTTTATATAGATGGCCATAAGCAGCGCAGAAAGCTGATAATCGGGTATTGAGCCATCCGCCGCTCCAAACGCAAAAAAGCGTATTTCGTCCTCACTTAGCCGCCGCCCATCCCGCTTTTTGGCAATTATATCGTACATCCGCAAAGAAAGCCCCTCCCATGCAGTTTTTTATATTGTACCCTATATTGCTTTCTAGGAGCAACAAAAGCGGCGTTCCCTGTCTTGGTTGAAAACAGAGGCGCTATGTGTATAATAAACGTAGTGCATCAAAGGGGGTACAAAATGAAGCAAGCTAAAAAGAAGTCGGACCTTTGGCCGCTTTTTAAGATTTTCTTCACCGCCAGCGCCTTCACATTTACAGGCGCTATGGCTCTAATTCCGGTTATCAAAAAAAGCATAACCGAAACATACGGATATATGGATGAGGACAAGTTTCTTGAATATACTGCGCTGTCGCAGTCTTTGCCCGGCGTTATAACAATAAACCTCTCTATATTCGTAGGAAAGCATGTAGCGGGTATGCGCGGCGCTTTAGTCGCGGCTTTCGCGGCGGCGCTGCCGGCGTTTGTAACAATGCTTATAGTTACGGCCATAGTCGATATAATTCCGCAAGAAGGCATTATTGTCGGCATATTCAAAGGCATACGGGCGGCAAGCGCGGCGCTTATATTCGCGGCCGCTTATAGCTTAGGCAAAAAAGATATGCGCCATGCCTTTAATATAGCGCTGGCACTTGCGGCATTTGGCGCTATAGTAATACTCAATATAGGCGTTTTTCCGGTTATAATAGCGGCGGGAGTTGCCGGAATTTTATATAACGGCGTTATCAAAAAGGACAAGAATGAAAAGGAGGAAAGCAAATGAACATTATATTGCACCTGTTCTTCTCTTTCCTAAAGATTGGACTTATTGGCTTTGGCGGCGGCTACAGCATACTTTCAATAATACTCGCGGAATCCGCCTCGCTCGGGCTTACGATAGAGCAATTCGCTGACCTCAATGTTCTAGACCTCGTAGTACCAGGCCCTATAGCCATAAACTCGGCTACATATGTCGGCTATCTTTCAGGCGGCGTACTCGGCTCTATAACGGCAACAGTTGGCGTTTGTATAGCCAGCTTTATACTCGTTCCTATAATGATGTATTTTCTAAATAAATATAAAGAAGCATCGGGGCTTAGAAATTTCCTTGCTGGCGTAAAACCCGCGACAATAGGACTTATAGCGGCGGCGGCGTTCGCTATAGCGATAGGCGTACTACAAACGGCTCCGGACTTTGCCGCCTTTATGCAAAACCCGTTTGGCTCAATATCTTATATTAGCGTAGGCATATTTATAGCGACGCTTGTCGCCAGCCTTAAGTTTGACGTAAATCCTATTCTCCTAACAGTACTCTCCGGCGTCGCCGGTGCCTTCCTTCTGGCTTAAAAGCCGAAGGGAGGCTTCTTCCTTCTTAGCCATTTTCTCTTCCCATTCTTCATACATACAGTCAGTTTCGGCGTCTATGGCGTCGGCCTCGGCTTGAAGCTGCATAAGCTTTTCATAATCGCTCTCGCCATACATAAGGCTGCGCTTTTTTTCGGCCTCCTGCTCTTTTTCGGCTATAGCCTCTTCCAGCCGCCTTATACTGCCCTCCAGCATCCTAACCGCCTGCGACAGCTCTTTTTGAAGTTGGTATCCGCTTATCTTCTTTACCCTCTCGCCGCCCTTTTCCGGCTCCTCAACAACACGCTTGGCGACATAATCATCATAATTGCCGGCGTATTCTTGGGCGCCGTCTTTTTTAAGCTCTATTATTCGGTTAGCGAATCTGTTTATAAAATACCTGTCATGAGAAACGGCAAGCATTGTGCCTTCATATTCCTCCAAAGCATTTTCGAGCGCCTCTCTCGACATTATGTCAAGATGGTTTGTCGGCTCGTCTAGTATAAGAATATTGGCACCGCATAATATAAGCCGCAGCAGCTCTATCCTAGCTCTTTCGCCGCCGCTCATGCTCGATGCCTTTTTAAACACATCAACGCCCTTTATGCCAAACATTGCCAGAGCGCCCCGCGCCTCGCCGTCAGTTATACCGAGCGCAGTAATATTTTCGAGCGCCGTTCCCTCTTTATAAAGCCCCGACTGCTCTTGATCATAGTAACCTATGCTTATGCCTGATCCCCATTTTACGCCGTCGCCTCCGGCGTAAAGCAGCTTTATAAGCGTAGTCTTGCCGCAGCCGTTAGGCCCCGCTATAAACGCCCTGTCCCCTCTTTTTATATTGAAGCTAATGTTTTCAAAAAGCGTCATGTCGGGGAAATGCTTGTATACGCCGTCAACCGACAACACATCCTTGCCGCTTGGCTTGCCTATCCCCAGCTTTATTTTAATGCCCTCCGGACTTTTCTTAGGCGGTGATACTGTCTCAAGCAGTCTATTTAGCTGCTTTTGAGTGCTTTCCGCCTTTTTTATGCTCTTTTCTCTATTCCATTGCCTCTGTTTTTCAATTATGCCCTCTAGCCGTTCAGCCTCGCGCATAACATTTTTATATCTCTTTAGCTCGGCTTCCTTTAATTCTCGCTTTTTCTGCATAGCGACGGTATAAGCGCCGCCATAACATTCTAGTTTTCCGTTTTCTATTTCCATTGTGCGAGAAGTAACTCTATCAAGAAAATACCTGTCATGCGAGATAACGATAAACGCGCCTTTAAATCCGTTTAAATACTGCTCAAGCCATTCCGCCGATGCGATGTCAAGGTGGTTTGTCGGCTCGTCAAGCAATAGCAAATTTGCTCCTGACAGCAGCGCAGAAACAAGCAGCAGCTTGGACTTTTGCCCACCGCTTAAAGCGTTTACAGGCAGCTCCAGCTCCTGATCCGAAAACCCTACGCCTTTTAGCGCCGCCTTTGTCCTGCTTAAATATGTGTATCCGCCGCCCGCCTCGAATTTTTCCATAAGCGCATGCTGCCTTACTACAAGATGCTGCTCGCCGCTGTTTATTCTCTCATTTATTCTTTCAAGCTCGCGCTCTGTCTGCATAACTTCATCAAAGCTCTTTAGCGCATAGCCAAGTAGCGGCAATTCCGTCTCCGGCACATGCTGCTGCATAAAGCCCACCGATGTTCCCTGAGCGAAAAATATATTGCCGCTATCCGGCTCCATACCGCCCTCAAGTATACGCATGAGCGTTGTTTTGCCGCAGCCGTTAACACCGACAAGGCCTACCCTGTCGCCCGCCTCTATCTCAAAGCTTATATCCTCAAATAATGTATGAGCGCCAAATGACTTTTTAATGCCGTTTGCCGTTAACAAAAGACCCGCTCCTTTCGTTCCAAGTCTATATTATAACAGCAGCCGAGGCTTATAATCAAATCAAAGCCGGACGCCCCGCGTTATACATCGCGCGCATCCGGCTTTTGCCGCTATATTGGGTTTTCGCTTATTATGCCTGCGCCTTTTTCAATCCAGCGACGCCCATCATTTCCTCAACTTCCGACTTCCTTGTCGCCCTAAAATACCACATCTTTGACAATTCGTTTATAAACTTGATGGTAAGCCGCAAAATATCGGCGCTTTCATACTCTAAAGTATATTCCCTTACATTATTAAGATTTAAATGCAGCGACGATACGCCAACGCTTTCAGCTTCAGGCCCGCTTCGTGGCGGATCGGATATAACAACCATTTCACGCCCCGATATAAATATAAGCTTATCCGGCTCAATTTCATAAGCCTCTAATAGCTCGGTATCCGCGTTTATGCCTTCTTCATATAGTTCAAACGCTATTTCGTCGCCGGCCAAAGCGTTGGCGTGATTCATAAACTTAAAATTCTGCTCGGAAAATTTGTTAAAATGATCCCCCCGCCCCCAGTCCTGCCTGCCAAAAACCGAATCCCGCCAGAAGTTCAATATGTCCTGAAATATATTCTCCCTTACGATATTATACGCTACCGCCGCCGCCTTTTTATCGTTTGACGACCTGCCCGCTACCGCCAAAAGCCCCGACAGCATACGCTTTGTAGATACAAGAAAATCTATTTCCGGCATAGCGAAAAATGTCATTTTAATTTTGCCCCTGTCTACTTCAAGGTGCGCCAGTCCGTCGGTGTATGCGGCTAACGCCAACGACGGTTTTCTTCTAAACATCATTCTTTCGCCCGGCACATATGCCGCCTTAACAAACCCCTGCTTGCTTGAAAGCGTGCCGCGCAAAGAAGGCGGCGCCTCATAAATGCTCGTTATCTCAACAGGCCAGGTCTCGGTAGTTTTAACAAAAGTTTCATCATCAAGCTCGCTTACAGCGCTTCTCACTTTTTCGCGTGTTACTTTTTCCTTGCTCAATCGGTATACCTCCTATATATGGCAATATCTGTTTATATATATAATTTATATTCGAATTTATTATCCCGCCGCCGTTTGTTTATTATGCCGCTATATGCGAGGCAATAATTGAGAAAAATAAAAAGCCGCCTATTATAAATAAAAACAAAAAAGAGGCGGAACCGCTACCGGCTCCGCCCCATGCATAATTTTTATAATTCCTTTGTTTTTTGCCTTTATCTGCTTTCGCCAATAAACAGCAAAGCCAGCGTTCCTGCCCCTGCGTGAGAGCCTATTACCGGCCCTACCGGCACCTTCCAAATCTCCTTGCAGCTTATCTTCTCTTTAATCAT
The DNA here is from genome assembly GCA_050945795.1 of Christensenellales bacterium. Lineage (GTDB taxonomy): Bacteria > Bacillota > Clostridia > Christensenellales > MGBC116941 > JBMNTP01. The sequence goes on from JBMNTP010000007.1 coordinate 66,903, forward strand.
TGCTTCAAGAATATCGGCGTCCGCTTCGCAATCGGCGTGCATTATGGCGATCATTTGCTTTTCCGGCTCCACAATACGGTTTTCAATCTGCGTTACAAGATATCTAAGCGCCTTTTTGCGGCCCTTCACTTTGTCAACAGGTACAAGCCCGCCTTCTTCGTTAACTTTTAGTATCGGCTTTATTTCCAGTATGGTACCCATAAACGCCGCCGCCCCCGACACCCTGCCGCCGCGTTTCAGATGGTTCAGGTCGTCTACTGTAAACCAATGGTTTACCTTAAGCTTGTTGTTCTCTATCCACTCGGTAACTTCCTCAAACGAAGCTCCGTTGGCCTTCATTTCAACGGCGTTATAAATAAGTATGCCAACGCCCATGGAAATCGACAATGTGTCTATCAGTGCAAGCTTTCTGTCCGGAAATTCTTCGAGTATCTCTTCCCTTTTTGATGAAGCAAAACTGTACGCGCTTGATAGTTTTGATGAAAACGAAATATGTATAATATCCTTGCCCTGCTCCAGTACCGGCTTCCAAAAATCATAGTAGTCCTGAGGAGCTCTTGTCGAGGTTATAGGCAGCGCGCCCGCCCTTACCTGACGATAAAAGTCCTTTATGTCGATTTCCTTGCCGAGGTCGTAATAGTATTCTTTTCCGTTTAGAGTATAAGGCATTTGAAAAACCGGCAGGTCGTGTTCCTCAGCAAATTGGTAAGGTATTTCCGAGTTGGAATCAATCATAATTACATAAGACATATCAACCCTCCTTTCAACACAAAT
>JBMNTP010000008.1:0-61924 GCA_050945795.1 Christensenellales bacterium
GATATAAAAAACTAAGATATTCTTTTCAGTCTAAAAAAGGTAATATGATATTACAACCTTCCCCATTTGGTTCCCTCGTATAAACTAATTCAGTATCCATTTGTGTTTTCGGACGATTGCTCAGCGGCCGACTTAGAGCATTCAAAATTTGTCGTCTGTTATCCCCAATCCGAAAATGCATGATAATAATAAACTATGCTAGGAGGATACAAAATGAAAAAGAGGGTACTCGCACTGGTTATGATCGTAATGATGTTAGCTGCAATGTTCACAGGATGCGCCGAACCTGCGGCAAGCAACGACAGCCCTCAACCGGCCGCTCCCAACACAGACGCCACCACCACCGACACCGCTCAAACGGTCGATCCCGACGAAGAATACGTTTTTATTACCCCGCTTATGTCGCTTGAATACTTCCAGCAACATAAAAACGCCGTAGAAGATGCGGCCAACGATTTAGGCGTAACCGGCTATATGGCAGGCACAGAAAAATATGATGCCCAGGAGATGGTAACTGTTTTTGACACGCTGATTGAAAAAGGCGTTGCCGGCATCATCACCCCCGGCCATTTCGCCGACGCTTATCGCGATTGCGTTGAAAGAGCATGGGCAAAAGGCATCCCCGTCGCCACCGTTACCCTCAACATTCCCGATTCTAAAGTTCTTAGCCATTTCGGCACTAACTATGTAACATATGGCGAAATAATGGCCAAAACGCTTATGGACAAAATCGGAAAAGAGAAGTTCATTTTCTCAACTAACCTCCAAGGCGGCGGCGACCCTGCGCACGATATTATGAAAGGCATTCTCAATGTCTGCGAAGCCAATCCCGGCTTTGAAATGGTAGCGCAGGTTGAAGACCAGTCCGACGCTGCCGTAGCCGCTTCTGTAATTGGAGCCGCGCTACAGGCGAATCCCGATGTTAAAGGCGTCATAGGCGCTCAGTCGGTATCCGGCATAGGTGCTGTAACGGCGCTGCGCGAGGCCGGCCTGCTTGATAAGGTTGATATAGTCTGCATAGACAAAGACGCCCCCACCCTTGAGGCGATCGCCGACGGCGACATATATGCAACCGTTATAGGCAAGCAGTATACCGAGGTGTATTATGCCACAAAGTTCCTCTATGACTATAATCACAATAAGCTTAAACTGGTTTCGGACAGCAAAGCCGCGGGAATATCTCCGCTTCCTTCCTTCGTTGATACTGGCGCAATTATTGTAACCAAGGACAACGTATCTTTCTTCCAATAGGCATTTAAATCGCGCCGGGTTGCTTTCGGAAAAAAGGTAGCCCGGCGCCTCACCCCTTTGTTCGCTTTATCTTGTTAACCATAATGCATACTATATAGCAATTCCCTAAACGTGCAATTTTGATTGACATTTGAATTGGTAATATGATAATATCCCTACGAATATAGCTATATATGGGAGGGGTATAAATGTCCAAAGCGAACCGTGTACAGAACAGGACTAAATGCGATATGGTGGTTGAAGAGTTGAGAAACAGCATCGTGCGCGGGGATTATAAAACCGGGGATAGGCTCCCACCCGAAAGCATGTTATGTGAGCAGTTTGGGGTCAGCAGAATCACTATACGCGAGAGCTTAAAAAAATTAAACATGATGGGCATCGTTTCTATACAACAAGGCAGAGGAACATTTGTAGAGAATATAGACTTGGCGCTTTTTCTAAAACCAATGTATCAATTAATTGACTTTGAATCGGTTGATATAAGCACCATTTATGACGCCCGCCTTTATGTAGAATGCGGCTCTTGCCGGCTGGCCGCGATTAACAGAACACCGGAACACCTCACGGCTATACATAACGCTTTGCTTCGGTTTAAAGATAGTTTAGACCATGGGGATATCGAAAAGGGAACCGTGTATGATACCGATTTTCATGTTGCAATTGCTGAAGCATCATGCAATCCGCTTATAAAAGCAATGCTTTTAACCATTGAGGATATTTCAAACGCTTGTGTACGGCGCAAAGGCGTGCTGAATCTCTTTATGGATATGTCCTATGAGCATCACAACAATATCTATGACGCTATAAAAGCCCAGGATCCCGATGAAGCGGAAAAATGGATAACGCTCCACACAATGGGTTCGAAAGAGTTTCTCAATAGTATTTAACGCCGCTGAATCAGCATAAGCGCGTATTATCATTATTTAGGAGGCCGTAATGTTTAAATTCAAACCAGCTAGTTGTGTACCTTTTACTGATCAAGAGGAGCTGGCAAGATGCCGTAACCTCAGCGGTGCAGACCTAGAAAAGCACTGGAACCCCGATTTTAGGATCAAAATCGCCGGAGATCCAAGAGCGCTATTCATCGCGGATTGCTTTACGCGCATCAAACTGAGCGATGAATTAGATCAAAAACTTGTTATGGTTTTCCCAAATCCCTGGCCCATCGCCTATCAGGCCATAGGCGAATTGATAAGCCGCTTTAAAGTCAACTGCCGCAACGTACATATATTTGCTATGGACGAATGGGCGGATGAGGACGGCAAGGTCGCCCCGCTTGACTATAAAGCCGGCCTTGGCTACTATTTCGTAAAATATTTCTACGGCAGCATCGATCCTGAATACCGTATGCCATTTGAGCAGGTATATTATTTCACAGATGATAATGTCGATTCGTATTCCGATATGCTTGATGAAGTGGGCGATGGCGGCGCCGACGTTATATACAGCGCTTGCGGCTGGCCCGGCCACATTGCTTTTATTGATCCCGATACCGAGGAATTCGCGGCCAATTCTCTTGAAGAATACAAGCAGATGGGTTCAAGGCTGGTGACACAGCACCCGCTTACCATCGCTGAAAATTCTCTTTTCCCCATGTTCGGCAGCAGCGGCGACGTAGCCAGCGTTCCTCCCCGAGCCGTAACCATAGGGCCTCGTGATATACAGCACGCCCGCTTACGTTTTGATATGCACAGCTTTACAGAGGTAGACGGCGTATCGTCGTGGCAGCGCATGATTTCGCGGCTGGCTATGCACGGTCCGGTAACAATGCAAGTACCTATGTCTCTTAATCAGGAGCTGCGCACAGACGTATATGTCAGCCCCGCCATCGCTCGTCCTATTGAAAATGTTGAAATATTCTAAGTTTAGCTATTAAGTCTTTTTATCGCTTCTGTTAAAGGAGATTCGTATGAAAGAATGTTTGCTGACTAGTCCTAAGGACTATAAAATCATTTCTCAAACAGGCGTACGGCAGTTCGTTTTCCCGCTTGATATCGACCATAACGCAATATGGGATTCAAGCATAAGCCCCGACGGAACATTGTATTTTGCCCTTGCCACAGAACTTTCTACGGCGGGGTATGTACGGCTGTACAAATACAATTATGAAACCAATACCGTTGATGAGCTGTTTCGTGTGGAAGACGTAATAATGCCTTTTGACAGGTCAATCCGCCCCAGCAAATTCCATACCTCCATCGATTATATGAATGACGGGCGCATAGTGATGACCACTCATACTACCGATAAAGCGCCGGCTCACCCATCCTGGATGCCGGTAGCCTATTTCCATCATCTATGGGAAGGGTATCAGGGTTCGCACATAGTTGCTTACGATCCGGCTACAGGAAAAGCCGAAAACCTCGGCTGCCCGATACCTCGCGAGTCTATCTACGGCTCAAAATACGACCCCAAACATAATGCCCTTTATTTCATGGGCTGGATAAAAGGCCATGCTTATCGCTACAGCTTTGACGACCACTCGATCATAGATTACGGGCAATGCTCGGAGAACGCCGCTTTCAGGTTCATACAAGACAAGGAAGGCCGCCTATATACCGGCACCCGCTCCGGCTGGCTGTATCGCATTGATACCGATACCGGTAAAATTGAAGACCTAAACTTCCGCATTCCCTACCATGTCTATCCTGAATACTCCGCCGATTATAAAGGCCTTAGCCACGGCGGCATAGGCCCGGACGGCAGGTTGTATATGTGTTTCTTCTACAGCCGTAAAATAGTCGCCTTCGACAGCACTACCGATACTTTTGAAGTCATTGGCGATTATCTGCCGGCGCAAAAGCACAATATAAACGAAACGCGCAACGGCATATTCGGCATGGACTTTGACAGCGAAGGCGTGATGTGGTATGCCGTGTTCAGCCGCAATTGCGACAGCGACCGCCTCGAGATAGGAATGCCTTCTTCCCTGTTCCGCTGGGATATAGCAAGAGGAGGCAAGCCTGAATGGATGGGAATAATAGGAACAAAAGAGCGGGCGGCTTGCTGGACTAGCGAAGTAAATATATCAGATGACGACATAATGTACATCATAGGCACAAATCACGCCGTCGACGGCCCCGACATCACAGCCATCGACCTTAAGCAGTACCGCAAGGATATGTATAACTTTGGTAATGAGATTACCGAAGACCCGTACTATCTTGAAAATCCGCCGGAACGCTACCGCAAAGTCGCTGACTATTTCCTCAATAACATCAAATTCTTAGAAAAAAACAAGTGGAATATAGAATATGATTTAGACTATGAACCAATTCGCCTGTGGAGGGCACTGGCTCCTAATCATATTGAGGATTCTCCTGTAAAGCAGCTACTATGGACGGATAACAATACTCTAAAAGGCATATGTGGCAACGAAACCGACTATGTGTTCACCGTATCAAACGGCGAATTAAAAGGGATTCTACCTGCCTCTGAAAATCCGGATGATTACAACATGCTTCTAAACGCAGCGGAGCAAAAGACCTCTTTTACTGATACTCCCGCCCTACCCCATTATCCCGGGCGTCAGTATAAAGCCGAACCTGTCGCGCAGGCGTCTATTGGCGATAAAACAGTCATTGGCACGCTCGATGGTATGCTGGCGGTATATGACGGCAGCAGCGTATTTTCGCTCGGCCCCGCCGCCTATAACGGCCCGGTGCGTGACATGGCGGCTATGCCGGACGGCAGCGCCGTTTACGGTGTAGCCGGCGATCAGGACGATATAGGCATACTGTTCCGTTACGACGAAACGAGCGGTCTTAAGTGGCTCGGCCATGTGTCTTACGGTGCTCCGAGTGATTTTGGCCCCATACATTGCAATGTGCTATCGGCATGCGCTATAAGTCCGGATGGTAAAACTCTTGTTGTCGGCTCGGGAGATCGTCTCGGTACGCTGATGTTCTATCGTCTGCCTTAAACTGAAAGGAACTATAATGAAAATATTGGATGCGTTTAGTGTTATCGGCATCCCCGGGCTAGGTGGTACCGAGCCCGGGTTTCTTTTAGAGGAAATGCGCAAAAACGGGGTGGAAAAATCGGTTATAGTGCCGTACGACCGCCGCGTCGCCGTAGACAACGCCGAAGCCAATCAATATATTTTAGATACCGTATATAAATACCCGGATTCTTTTATAGGCTTTGCTACCGTTAATCCATGGTATGGCGAGAGGGCGGCGGCGATGCTCCGTGAAGCTTTTTTGTCCGGTCTTAAGGGAGTGTATTTTAAAAGCACAGTACAAGGCTTTATGCCGGATGATGAAATGCTTTACCCGCTCCTTGATATCTGCGCCGAGTACGGCGCTCCCGCCTTTTTCCATACCGGCACCCCGGTAAACGCGCTGCCGTTTACAGTAATGTCGCAGGCTAAGCGATATCCTTCCGTAAACTTTATATTGGGGCATATGGGCGCTAATGACTATGTAGGCGATGCTTTTGCCGCCGCGCAACTCTGCGACAACATATATCTTGAAACCAGCCTTAATCTTACCGCTCTTATAAAAAGCGCGGCTAATATACTACCCAATCGCGTTATTTTCGGTTCCGGCTCGCCAAGAAGCGTTATGGAATTTGAGCTAAAAAAGACTCGTGAAGCCGTTTCCGATAAGGCTACACTTGAAAAGATACTATCAGGCAACCTTACTCGCGTTTTAGGAGGCAGGCCATGATTATAGATACTCATACTCATTTACTTGACGGAGATTGGCTATGTGATTTTGAGGCGGTACCTACGGCAGATGCGCTTATTGCCGCGCAAGAGCGCTTTGGCGTATGCCAGATGTGGATGAGCTCAACAGGCGCGCTTGCCGATGATTTCACGCGCTACAATCGCCTGCTTTACGAAGTTACCAAGCCCTTCCCAAAACGCTTTGTTAATTTCGCGTCGGCCAGCCTCTATTTTGGTGATCGCGCCATTGATGAAATACGGCGCTGCATAGAGGAATACGGCTTTGGCGGCATAAAAGTTCATTACTGGATGCAGGGCTCAACAGTTCATTCTAAAGCCACGCATAATTTAATGGAACTGTCCATACGCCATAAAGTGCCTGTTCTTTTCCATGACGGCACACCGCCCACCAGCGAAACGCTCCAGATAGCATATCTGGCCGAACAATATCCTAAAGCCACCGTTATACTCGGCCACAGCGGCATGTTCGATACCTGGCGCAGCGCTATAGACGCCTGCAATCGGCTAAACAACTTATATCTTTGCATCAGCGCCTCCCCTATTCAAGACGTTGAGCAGATATGCCTTAAAGCCCGCCCCGACCGGCTGCTTTTTGGCTCCGATTACGGCGCAGCGCCTAGCGATGATGTGTTTTGGAACCGTTTTGACGCCATTGAATACGGCTGCCGTGACTCAGCCTTAAAAGAAAAAATATACAGTGGCAACGCTCTTGAGCTTATGAAAACCTTGCAAGGAGGTAACGTATGAAAGCAATTGTAAACACAAAGCTGGTTATGGAGAACGGCATAATCCAAGACGGCGCTCTTACTTATGACGGCGATCGTATAATACAGTGCGGATGGGCGCAAGACGTCGAAATCCCTGAAAGCGCCGAGATTATAGATGCGGGCGGGCTTTATACAGCGCCCGGCTTTGTAGATGTGCATAATCATGGAGGAAACGGCGCATGGTTCTATCTTGAGCCGGAACGCGCCAGCGAATTTTTCCTTAAGCACGGTCAAACCACCGTTCTGCCTACTATTTACTTCAATCTTGACTACAAAACTACTATGGAAGGCGTCAGGAGAATTAAAAACGCCTGTAAAACGGGAGCCGGCCGCATAATGGCGGGGCTGTATATGGAAGGCCCTTACATGAACACCAAATACGGCTCAGATAACAAAAACATAAAGTGGAAAGAGGATATATCGCCGGATGAGTATGTAAGCCTTGTCGACTATATAGGCGATTTTGTGAAGGTATGGTGTATCGCACCCGAACGCCCCGGCATAGAAGAGTTTATGCAGTACGCGCATAGCGTTAACCCCTCCGCCGTTTTTAGCATAGGCCATTCTATAGCCGCGCCGGATCAGATTCTTCCGCTTAAAAAATACGGTATCCGCAATGAGACGCACCACTGCAACAACGGCGCTCCCAAAGGGCGGGCGCGCGGAGTAAAAGGCGTAGGCCCTGACGAATTCTGCCTTTATGACAACGATATATATGCCGAGCTTATATGCGACTCGCAGGGTATACATGTACACCCGTTTATGCTGCGCCTCGTTGTTAAGATCAAAGGAATAGATAGGGTAATACTTATTACCGACTCCTTCCCTATTGCCGGAGAGGCGGGGCCCGGCATCGCCAGTGCGCCCGATCTTGGGTACGACTCAGAGGGTCACCTTGCCGGCAGCAAGCTCACAATGGATCAGGCCTGCCGCAATATGATGAAGCATACCGCTTACGGTCTGTGTCATGTAATAAAGTTTGCGACAATAAATCCGGCTCGTATGGCGCGGCTTGATGATGAGGTGGGCAGCCTTGAAGCCGGCAAAAAAGCCAATATAATCATAATCGACGATATGATAAATATAAACAAAGTAATTTTCGAAGGAGAAACTGTCGAGCTGTAAAACACGATACTGCGGTATCAAGCTGTAAAACACGATACTGCGGTATCGGAGCGCTAAATAAAATAGTATAAAAACTCCGCGCCGCTCAAAATGCATATAAAAGGAGAGCGTAATATGTACGATTATTTCCATAAAACGGAGCTGGACAAAGAATTTTACGACGCCAACCTCCGGCATCGCCTGCCGGATACAATAATAGACGCACATGCCCACTTCAACCTTAAAGAGCATGTATCGCGCATTACTCAAGAAACCATAGCCGGCGACTGGGCGCTTGAATGCGGCTTGCTTATGTCATATGAGGATTCTCAAGAATACGCGAAAGTAATGTTTCCGGATAAAGACTGGCAGTTCGTGGCGCTGCCGTGGCCGCTAAGGGACGCCGACACCGAAGGCAACAACAGCTATATCGCCTCCTTGATAGCTAAAGAGAATATGCGCGGGCTTTTTACTGTACGACCTGAGTTTTCGATTGAAACTATTGAGCGATTGTATGTTGAAGGCGGCTTTGTAGGCTTTAAGCCGTACCCATATATGGCCAGCGCTACAAAAGGCGCCGATGTAAGCATATTCGACTTTATGCCGCGCAGCCAGTTTGAGCTTGCCAACAAGCTACACGCCCCCGTTCTTATGCATCTGCCGCGCGCCGGCCGTCTCCCCGACCCAGATAATATACAAGAGATTCGAAGCATTCTAAATAATTATCCTAATATAAGGCTGGTAGTCGCGCATTTTGGTCGCTGCTTCCATCATGATGATTTTAAAAGAGCGCTTGAGCTATTGGGCGAAGATGTATATCGCCTGTGGTTTGATACCGCCGCCGTAATAAATCCCAAAGTATACGACCTCGCGTTTAATAATCTTGACTATCGCAATATTATATTCGGCACCGACATGCCGATAATGCTGTGGCATGGCAAACGGGAATGGGATGAGCGCGGCTATCACAACCTTTGCCGCGAGGATTTCTCATGGAACACGCACAAATACCCCGACGATGAGAAAAACTACACATACTTTATTTATGAGCAGCTAAACAATATACTAAACGCCCTCCCCTCCGGCTCTCGTATTCGCGACGCCGTTTTCCATGACAACGCCGAATATGTCTATTCGAGCGCAAAATGGCTTATCAAATCCGCAGAATACAATCCTGAGCGCCACAAAGAGCTTTTGCTTATCGCAGATCCTGAGGAATCGGTGCTCGATGCCTATATAAACAAATGCCGATTATATGAATATACAGTCAACGGCGAGGTTCTTGGTGTCGCGGCGACTCTTACGCTGCCCAACAATACTATAGAGCTTAAAAATATCGCCGTACACCCCTCGTTCCAGCATGACGGCATAGGTTCAAGGCTCATTAAATACATACTAGGCGACGCTTTATACTCGCGGCTTATAGTCGGTACTGCGGACGCGAGCGCCGAGGCATTGGCCTTCTACGGCAAAAACGGCTTTAAGCCTTACGCGCGCGTTACAAATTTCTTTATAGATAATTACCCTCAGCCCGTTTACGATAACGGTCGGCTCTGCCGCGATATGATTATGCTTGAGTATAAAAACACCGATTGAAAGGCGGCAAACTTCAAGGAGGCATAAAATGAATTATCTGGGGCTTGACATAGGCACAACCGGCGCTAAAGCGTTATTGGTTGATGAAAACGGAAAGGTTTTAGGCAAAGGATATGCCGGATATCCGCTTATTTCAAACGGGGATAAAATCGAGCAGCGCGCCGACGACTGGACAGACGCCAGCGCCTCTGCCATTCGTCAGGCTATAAGCTCGCATAACGCGTCTGATATAGCGGCTATTTCCCTCTCTACGCAGGGCGCGAGCACCGTAGCCGTTGACGCCGACCTAAAACCTATCGGAAACGCCATCACCTGGATGGATACAAGGGCAAAATCAGAAGCGTCAACACTTTCTAAGCGGTTGGGCGATGCATATATCTACAACAATACGGGATGGCGCATCAACCCCGCCCTCGATGCTGCGAAGATAATGCATATGAAGCGCTCGAAGGCATATAAAAAGGCTAAAATGTACCTGTCAACGCTTGAGTACGCTAATATGTTTCTTACCGGCAATCCGGCTATCGATCCGTCGAACTCATCAATACGGCAACTTTATAATATCAACAAAAATGATTATGACGATAGCATACTCGCCGCTGCCGGTATCTCCCGCGAAGAATTGCCAAAAGTGTCGCCAACCGGCGAGCTTGTCGGACGAATAACGCAGCGGGCGGCGGAGACAACTAGTCTTGCCGTCAACACACCTGTATATAATGGCGCTCACGACCAGTATTGCGCGTCTATTGGCGGCAGAGCTGTGCGAACCGGCGATATGCTGCTTTCGGCCGGCACAACTTGGGTGATAATGGGTATATATGATAAGCCGCTTTACTCGGATACATATATCGCCCCCGGCATACATCCCGTTCCCGGCCTGTATGGCGCTATAGCTTCACTGGTAGGCAGCGGCGCGTCGCTGCAATGGTTTAAAAATCAATTTCTATCAGAGGATTTTGATACAATAAACGCGCAAGCGGAGCAGCGCCTTAAAAATGCGTCTGATTTGTTTTTCTACCCGTACTTATCAGGAGCGTATTATCCTGCCTGGAATATAAACGCACGCGGCGCCTTTACAGGCATAAGCTTTGACCATGATAAATTCGATTTCGCCCTCGCCATAATGGAAGCCGCCGCTTTTGGCGTTCGCCGGGCGCTCGACGACTTTGCATCAAACGGCTATAAGGTACGCGCGTTAAAAATAATGGGCGGAGCATCAAACAGCCCACTCTGGTGTTCCATTATAGCGGCGGCGGCTAATTTACCGGTTGAAGTGTCTTCTGAAAGTGACGCCTGCGCTCTTGGTGCCGCCATAATAGCCGCCAAAAGCCACGGCAGCTTTAACACTTTCTCAGACGCTATTGCCGGCATGGCAACCTCGACGCTGCATAAAACGCCGGACGCCGGTTTTGCCGAATCTCTCAATAAAAAATACCACCGTTACCTTAGTATGTGGGAGGGCCTTTCGAAGTATTATCAATGATATAGGTGTATAATAAATTTAGAAGATGGCTCGGTCAGGTCTAGGTAGGATTGCCCAAAAGGCAGACTCCCCTCTCGCCGCGAGCCATCTTCTTAATGCTTTTTTTGCAATAACCAAAAATATCCGCAAATTTTCAAGTCGCAAAATCAGCGCCCCCTTCCCGTCTCTGACATGCCAAAATCAGAGCGCATTTATGGCGTTACTTCGGTTCATGCTTACGTTCTATGGCAAATGTTTATTGACAAAGTCCGGTATAATGGCTATTAATATAGAAGAGACATAGCAAAATACGTTTGGAGTGATACTGTTGAGCAACGAAAGAATAAATGTTACAAAGCCTTTTTTACCGCCCATAGGGCAATATATAAAAGAGATTGAGAGCATCTGGGAAAACCACTGGCTTACCCATACAGGGCCAAAACATACAGCGCTTGAGGAAAGTCTTAAATCTTACCTTAAAACAAAAAACGTTTCTCTATTCACCAATGGTCACATGGCATTGGAACTGGCTATTGAAGCGCTGGAATTAGACGGGGAGATCATAACCACACCTTTTACATTTGCATCCACCACCTATGCAATTATGAGGAATGGTTTGACCCCTGTTTTTTGTGATATTGAACCCGACACTTATACGATAGACGCCGAAAAAATCGAAAGCCTGATTACCGAAAAGACATCTGCTATAGTACCGGTTCATGTATATGGAAATGTTTGCGACTATAAGAAAATCGCTGAAATAGCCGCTAAGTATAATTTAAAAGTCATATACGACGCGGCTCATGCTTTTGGAACATTTGTAGACGGCATTTCCGTCGCCGCTTTAGGTGATATTTCTATGTTCAGCTTTCATGCCACAAAAGTGTTCCATACTATAGAAGGAGGCTGCCTTACTTTCGATGATGAATCGTTAGGCGCAAGGTTGGCGGATATTAGGCAGTTTGGATTGTTTGGCAAAGAAGACTCTGTTTTGGCCGGCACAAACGCAAAAATGAATGAGTTCCAGGCGGCTATGGGATTGTGCAATCTTAAGCATATAGACGATATTATTAAAAAAAGAAAAACTCTTGACTCAAGATACAGGAAAAATCTTGATGGCCTTAGCGGAATTAAGCTTTGCCCTGAGCAAAAGCATGTACAATCGAGCTATTCATATTTTCCTATACAGGTTATAGCGTCAGAGTTTAATATGTCACGCGATCAATTGAGCGATCGCTTAAAGGAAGAAAATATTTATACAAGAAAGTATTTTTATCCGCTAACATCGGCGTTCAAGTTTATAGCTGATAAATTCAATGCCGATGATACGCCCGTTGCGAAAGAAATTGCCGATAATATTTTAACGCTTCCTTTGTACTTTGATTTGCAACTCGACGATGTTGATAGAATCTGCGATATATTATGGAAGTGCGGCAAAACGAGATAAGCAAAAGCTTTATTTTATCTTGATTTTAAAAAAGCAATTTTAGCCGCCATACCTCATATATGTTTGGGCGGCTTATATAGGATAGCTATAATCAGCACAACATACTTGATGCGTCTTTTAGAAGTATTGTTGATGCGTATAACAGGGAGTAGATAATGATAGATTCTTATGTGCTTAAATTTATTGAGTCATGGGCAGCCAAAGAAGGAAATGTTAATACTACCGAAAGCATACTTGAGTGGATTGCGGCGCGTACTCGAGACATTCATGTTAATATTAAACGAAACAAACTAAGCGACAGCGGATTTTGGTTTTGGGATGACAAAACGGGATACATTACAAATAAGAAAAAAGCCTTCTTTAGCATCAGAGGCATAAAATCATATGACGCAGATAAATTCATAAGCGAACAACCAATATTATTGCAGGATGAAATAGGCTATCTCGGAATAATAGTTAAGGAGATTGACGGCGTTTTCAATTTTCTTATGCAGGCAAAAATTGAGCCCGGCAATATCAATAACATACAGATCTCCCCTACTATTCAAGCAACAAGGAGCAATTTCCTTCAGTTGCACGAAGGGAGCAAGCCGCTATACCTCGATTATTTTCTTAATGCCTGTAATCATGAAATAATTGTTGATCAGATTCAATCGGAGCAGTCATCGAGGTTTTTCAAAAAAAGAAACCGCAATATTATTATAAAGGTTAATGAGGAAATTGAGGTATCTCCCAACCATAAGTGGATGACGCTAGGGCAGCTTAAGCTACTTATGAAACATGATAATTTAATTAATATGGACACGCGTACTGTCATTTCCTGCTTACCTGTTTGCACCGATAATATAACGCCGGCAACTAAAGCTAATATTGATAAGGTAATTAACGACAAGCCGCTTTTTAAGTCAATATTTGACGCTGCAAATAATAGAGAAATATATAGGATATATAACGGAATAAACAATGCCAAAATGTTTGATAATACAAGGCACGAGTTTTGCAGGCTTGATGAACTAAAAAGCTGGCAGGTATCCGACTATGAAATATTTTGTAAAGAGAAAAGCAATTTTAAGGTAATATTTTGTGATATTGAAATTGAAGGCAGAGAAGTTAGCCATTGGACACAGCCGCTGTTTATGTCTACCGGCGAAGCTTTATTTGGCCTTCTTCAAGCCGATATTGACGGCAAAACTAAATTTCTTATTAAGCTCAAACCTGAGATTGGCTGCTTTGACACGCTTGAGCTCGGCCCTACAATACAAAAAGAGTATGCGGAGCTTACGAACTCCGATAATCAAACGGATGATATAGAAGCCTTTTTCATGGACAGTATGAGGAGCAAATCCGGCATATTATGTGATGTTATGCTGTCAGAGGAAGGCGGCCGCTTTTATCATGAGCAAAACCGGAACGTTATAATAAAAGCTGATTATAAAGATATTCCAGCTTTACCCGAAGGCTATTACTGGCTGGATTATTCCAGCTTAAACCGTATGGTTCAATACAATAATGTATTGAATATACAGCTTCGCAATCTTATATCACTACTGGAGGTAAATTAATGATACGTCTTGGAATACTGGGATGCGCATCCATAGCGGACAGAATGTTCCTTCCGGCTATTAAGCTGGCCGAAGGAATTGAATGCGTAGGAGTCGCGTCAAGGAATAAAACAAAGTGCGAGGTGTTCGCCCAAAAGCATGGTATCAGCGCGTACGGCAGCTATGACGAGCTTATAAACGATGATGGCATCGATGCTATATATATACCCCTGCCGCCCTCCCTGCATCATGAATACGCAAAAAAAGCCATGCTGTGCGGCAAGCATGTAATGGTGGAAAAGCCGGCTACAGTATCATTAAGGCAGGCTGAAGATTTGGTAGCTACCGCGCGCCAACTCAATGTAGCGCTCCATGAAAATTATATGTTCGCCTTCCACAGTCAGTTATCATATATAATTAATAAAATATCAAGTGGCGAATTGGGGCAACTGCGCTTAATACGTTCAAGCTTTGGATTCCCTTTAAGGGAGGCAAATGATTTTAGGTATAATAAAGAACTCGGCGGCGGAGCTCTACTCGATGCCGGCGGCTATCCTATAAAGCTGTGCGGCATGCTGCTGGGGCAAAGCGCGCGGCTGGTGTGCGCACAAGGAAGTATGCTGCCCGGTTATGATGTTGATATGTATGGCAGCGCGTCTTTTGTAAATGACGAGGGACTGGTCTGTCAAATCGCGTATGGTTTTGACAACTCGTATATGTGCTCTCTTGAAATTTGGGGCAGCAAGGCACGGCTTACAACTAACAGAATATTTACCGCTCCCCCGCAATTAAGGCCGACAATCAACATTGAATCGTCAAACGGGCGGGAAGTAATAGAGCTTGAGGCTGATAATCACTTTAGAGCGTCTATAGATGTCTTTAGCCAATCGATAATAGATGCTGATAAGCGGCAGCAGCTGCTCGATGGCATACTTAAACAGTCTAGTATGATGGAAAATGTCAAACAGCACGCAACAGCCAATAATTAAAACAGTATATAATGAAAGCCCAGAGGAACTTCCTCCGGGCTTTTATTATTGTTATTTTCTTTATTAGAACGAGGTATGTCTTTATAAAATATAGACAACGCCCTATTTCATGCAAAAAATAAAAACTCCCGAAAACCCGTTCATAGCGTAGTCCTCAGGAATTTTTAATTGGTTGCGGGAGAGGGATTTGAACCCCCGACCTTCGGGTTATGAGCCCGACGAGCTACCGAACTGCTCCACCCCGCGTCGTTTAAGCTGCAAGAATTATAATACACCATTAGCCGTAGTTTGTCAAGCAAAACAGCTTTTAAATTGCTTATACCGAAAAAGCAGCGGCAATTAGCCATGCTATAGCCTATTTCAAGCGAAATGGCACTCTCTCGATTATATAAAAAAACGCCGGAGAACCGGCTTTTTATAAATTTAAAACCTTATTCCTTTTCAAGATACCGGGTTTCCCCTTCTTTAACCCAGCCCAGCCTCTCCCGCGCCAGTCCTTCTATAAACTCATCCGACTCGGTATACTTTACCTTGCTTTCAAGAAGGTCAATCTCGTTTTGCACCTGCTCCATAGCCTTATTTACTTCAAGCTGCTCATTATGTATCCTGTTGAGCCGCGCCTGTTGGTCGAAAAACGTAAAACCGGCATAGATAAGAAAAGCAGCAAGCGCCACCACAAGAAATCTTAGCGATACCTTCCTTTTTTTCTTTGTGCCGCCCGAATTCCGGCTCATATCGTTACCCGCCTTACAGATTACTATATACATAACAATACTACACCGAATCTCATTTTGCAAGCACGCTTATTCCTCGGGCGGCTTATCCTTCCTGGGAAATATACTCGCCAAAACCGGACTTACCAGCAGCCGCCATAGCCCGCACCCGAGCGCATATCCGGCAAACGCAAACCATTGCAGGCGTCCCCCGCTTGCAAGCAGCAGGAACACAAAAAACAACGCCGCCGCCAGTACCCAATAAACTATGTCCGCCGCCGCGCTCGCAATCTTACCCGCCTTTACAATACGCTTTAGGAATTTTATAAAGCCGTAAAGCGCGCCGCTTAGCAGACCGCCGTAAAGCATTGTTAAAAATATAGCTATATGGTTTTCAGCCGTCTGATGCATATCAACCAAACAACCGGCTCATAAAGCCGCCTTTTGAACGGTTTTCCTCGGCATCACGGTACTCAAGCGACATTATCTCGCCCTCAACCACCAGCTTGCCTTCTTCTAGCGTCAGCTTGCTAAGGTGCAAATCGAAACCCACGAGCGTTATATACCCCGCCTCGCTAAGGAGGATTATTTCATTCTCGTTAAAGCTGTCCACATCTTTAACGCCGGTTATAACCACCTTGCTCCTATTGTCTATAATGACCGAATGAGCGCGGGCGACCGGCCGCGTTTCGTCGTATATACTAGCCATATAAAAACCCCTCCGCATATATGTTAATAATACATATGCCCGAGGGGTTATTATATATTCTTATTTGCGGCTAAGACTTCCTTAAGTAAGAATTGATAAACACATCGATCTCACCGTCCATAACTGCCTGTACATTTCCGGTTTCCTCGCCGGTGCGATGGTCTTTTACCATGCTGTACGGATGGAACACATAAGAGCGTATCTGACTGCCCCATTCTATCCTTTTCATCTCGCCCTTTATCTCCAGCACCTTCTCCATAGCTTCACGCTCTTTTATTTCAAGCAGCTTGCTTTTAAGCATACGCATGGCCGTTTCCCTATTCTGCATCTGCGAGCGCTCATTCTGGCACTGTACGACGATACCCGTCGGTAGATGCGTTATGCGTATGGCGCTGTCCGTCTTGTTGACGTGCTGCCCGCCCGCCCCGCTGGAGCGATAAGTATCTATCCTAAGCTCATCTTGATTTATATCTATCTCAATATCATCGTCTATATCCGGCATAACGTCCAAAGAGGCAAACGATGTATGCCGCCGTGACGACGAGTCAAAAGGAGATATGCGCACAAGGCGATGAACGCCTTTCTCCGCCTTTAAATAGCCATACGCCATGTCCCCCGCCACCTCAAAAGTAACGCTCTTTATGCCGGCATCATCGCCCTCAAGGTAGTCAAGCACCTTTATCGAATACCCCTTATTCTCACAATAGCGAGTATACATGCGATAGAGCATGCCCGTCCAATCCTGCGCCTCTGTTCCTCCGGCTCCGGCATGGAGCGATAATATGGCGTTGTTGGCGTCATATTCGCCGTTTAAAAGCGCGGATAGTCTAAGCTCCTCCACCTTCTCCTCAAGCTTTTCCACTTCCTCTTGAGCCTCGTTAAGGCTGTCTTCGTCGCCTGCTTCCTCTCCTAGCTCAATAAGCACTTCGGCGTCATCAACACGGGCTACCAGAGAATTATATGTATTAATCCTTACCTCAAGCGCCTTTATCCGCTTGTTTATTTTCTGAGAGCCTTCTATATCATTCCAAAATTCCGGCTCCTCCTGCTTTTTCCTAAGCTCATCAAGCTCCGCCCTCATGCCGTCAATATCAAAAGCGTCCGCCGTTTCGCGCAGGCTTAGCCTCATAGCTTCAATGCTCTGCCTTAGCTCTACTGTATCTATCAAATGCATCCTCTCCTTATTGCGCGCCGGCTTCCCTGCCACAGCAATTCTTGTATTTTTTACCACTCCCACATGAGCAGGGCGCGTTTCTTCCAACTTTTGTTGCCGTCTTTACCGGTTGCGCCGGGCCACCGCTGCGTCCTTCTACCGTCTTAACAGCCTGCCTTCTTACCGGCTGCTTTCTTGCGCTTATATGATAGAGCATACGAATGGTATCCTCGCGTATTGCCCCTGTCATCTCCTCAAACATATCAAAGCCTTCGCGCGTATACTCAACAACCGGATTATGGTTGCCGTAAGCCCTTAAGCTTATGCCCTGACGCAGTTGATCCATATTGTCTATATGATCAGTCCACAGCCTGTCGACTACATTTAGCAACACCACGCGCTCTATCTCACGCATATCCGCGCCGCTCTCGGTAAGCTCCTGCTCTTTTTTGGCGTAAATCTCCTCGGTAGCCGTTTTCAGCCGCTCCGACAGCTCTTTTTTTGATACCTTCACCGCGTCATCTTCGCAAAGTTCAATAGCGAAAATCCGTCTTATATAATCGCAAACCGCCTTGTAATCCGGCCGCTCGCCGCCTATATAAAGCTCTATAACCTCATCTATAAGCGAATCGGTCATATCCTTTATCTGCCCGCTTATATCGCCGCCCATAAGCACGTTACGGCGCTGCGAATACATTACCTCGCGCTGCTTGTTCATAACATCGTCGTATTGGAGAACATGCTTTCTCGAATCGAAGTTGCGCTCCTCAACACGTTTTTGCGCCGCCTCTATCTGCTTGCTCAACACTCCGTATTCAAGCGGCATATCGCCCTCAGGATCCAGCCGCGACATAAGCGCTTGCAGCCTCTCGCCGCCGAACAGCCGCATCAAATCATCTTCAAGCGATATGTAGAAGCGTGAAACGCCGGGATCGCCCTGCCTGCCCGAACGTCCCCTAAGCTGATTGTCTATACGTCGGCTTTCATGCCGCTCTGTACCTATAATCGCCAACCCGCCTACCGCTATAACTTTTTCATGCTCTTCATCGCATTCGGCTTTAAATTTATTGTATAGCTCACGGTACTTGGCGCGCGCCGCTATCACCGCCTCATCGTCTGTATCGGCGTGTCCCGTCGCTTCTTCAATAATCGACTCCTCATATTGCAGCCGCTTCATTTCGCGGCGAGCGAGAAAGTCGGGGTTGCCACCGAGTATTATGTCTGTGCCGCGTCCCGCCATATTTGTAGCTATAGTAACAGCGCCGAATTTTCCCGCCTGCGCTACTATCTCGGCTTCTTTTTGATGGAACTTGGCGTTTAGCACCTCATGCTTTACTCCGCGGCGTTTTAGCATAGCCGAGAGCATTTCGCTCTTTTCAACTGTAATAGTACCAACGAGTACCGGCTGCCCCGTCTTGTGCCGCTCTATAACATCTTCTATAACGGCATTAAGCTTCGCGGTTTCACGCGCGAATATAATGTCGTTTTCGTCCTTCCTTATCATCGACATGTTTGTAGGTATCTCTACAACATCAAGCCCGTATATGCCCTGGAATTCGGTTTCCTCAGTCTTGGCGGTGCCCGTCATGCCCGATAGCTTTCTGTACATCCTAAAATAGTTCTGGAAGGTAATAGTCGCCATAGTTCTGTTTTCGCGTTCAACCTTAACGCCTTCTTTAGCCTCTATCGCCTGATGCAGTCCGTCGCTGTACCTTCTGCCTGTCATAAGGCGGCCGGTGAACTCGTCAACAATTATGACCTGCCCGTCCTGCACAACATAATCCTTATCCCGTTTCATAAGCGTTCTCGCTTTAAGCGCCTGATTAACGTGGTGGGATAGCTCTGTGTTTTCAACATCGCTCAGGTTTTCAACGTCGAAATGCGCCTCGGTAACCTTAACGCCTTCTTCAGTAAGGTTGCAGGTGTTTTGCTTTTCATCGTATGTATAGTGATCCTCGTCTTTAAGTCGCTTAACAAATCTGTCCGCCTTTTCATACATATCCGTAGATTTTTCGCCCTGTCCGGATATTATAAGCGGAGTTCTAGCCTCATCTATGAGTATTGAGTCCACCTCGTCAACTATGGCGAAGCTTAGCTCTCGCTGCGCCATATTCTCCCTTGAAACAACCATGTTGTCACGCAGGTAGTCAAAGCCAAACTCATTGTTTGTGCCATATGTAACATCCGCCGCGTAGCTCTGCCGTTTTGACGCCGGATCCTGCCCATGCACCACCAGCCCGACACTCATACCGAGGAACTTAAATATCTTGCCCATCCATTCGCTGTCACGACGCGCAAGATAATCGTTAACGGTTACTATGTGTACGCCTTTTCCCTCTAAGGCGTTAAGATAAGCCGGCAGCGTAGCCACCAGAGTTTTGCCTTCTCCCGTTTTCATTTCGGCTATACGGCCTTGATGCAGCACCACTCCGCCGACAAGCTGCACTCTAAAATGCCTCATGCCCAGCGTTCTTATGCTCGCCTCTCGCACCACCGCAAACGCTTCGGGCAAAAGATCATCGAGCGTTTCTCCGTTTTTAAGCCGCTCTTTGAACTCTATTGTCTTTGCTCTAAGCGCATCATCAGACAGCGCTTTTATTTCAGGCTCCAGCGCCTCCGTAGCGTCAGCAATCTTATATATATCCTTTAGTTTCGCTTCATTTGAACCGCCAAAAAGTCTTTGCAATAATCCCATTTCTTTACCACCTAAGCTTTAATCGCCAGTTAATAATTTTATCATTTCACAATCTATACCGCAAGGTTTTGCCTTAAAAGCGCTATAGCGCCACCTTAAAATATGCGACTTCCCCGCTTTAACGCCGGCTTAAAGTCGGCTTTGGCATACCTTTGGCTAATATAGCGCATTAAGATAATGATACGGTAAAAGCTGCCGTTTGGCAAATAAAAAAGACCCGTAATATGCTTTACGGGTCTTGGTTTGCTGTTCCTCGGACTTAATTGGCTTTAAGTGAGGGTTTTAGTTCCTTACCGACTGAAAACAATCGCTGCAATAAATCGGCCTGTCGTTTTTGGGAATAAAGGGGATTTTGGTATCCACGCCGCAGTTAGCGCAAACAGCATCGTACATTTCGCGGGGCTTCCTGGCCGCATTCTTTCTTACATCACGGCATTCGCGGCACCTGGCCGGCTCGTTCTGGAATCCTTTTTCCGCGTAGAACTCTTGCTCTCCCGTCGTGAAAACGAAATCCGACCCGCAATCCTTGCATACTAAGGTCTTGTCTTCGAACATTTTAATTTGTCCCTCACTTTGATATTTGTTTATGTCCCCGCAATCAGCTGACCTGGTTTTTGCCCCCACATCCGCCGGCTGAGAGCTTCGCTCAAGGCGCAAGCCTCCTCACTGCAACTCTTCTCAGTCGGTACATCATCCCATAACAGCGATGCCCTCAAGAGGAACACCTATGTAACCGGGTTTTCCCTACTGGCCGGGCTTACTTCTAAGCCGCACCATGCTCACCGGCTTTTTGCCGGGTTACGTGGATCGTTTCGCCTGCGACTGGCATCGATTTACAACCACAGACCTAATTACAGAGTACTACTTTACTATATTACAAAAAAAACCTGAATGCAATATTTATTTATCAATATAAGCGAAAAAAACGCCTATATTACTCATTTTCGCCGCCTTCGCCCGCCAAAGCAAAGGATATCACCGCTAAAGAGGCGGCTCCCGCCCTCTCAAGCACATCCATACACTCGCAAACGGTGCTGCCGGTGGTTACAACATCATCAACTATAATAACCCGCCTGCCCTGTATATACCCGCCCTTTGCGGCACAAAACACGCCCTCTACATTCTTCGCTCTTTTCTCCGCCGGGGTTTTGCTCTGCGGCCGCGAGTTAATCTGCTTTTCAAGCAAATTCTCGCAAGGTATGCCCATCCGCTTTGACAGTTCGCGCGCTAAAAGCTCGCTTTGATTGTATCCTCTTTTTCGCTGCCTTATCCGATGGAGCGGCACCGGCACAAGAACATCGCCGCCTATGCCCGCATTATCCGCCGCAACGCTCATATATTCAGCCATATTATAAGCAAAATATCGCTTTGAGGAAAATTTTAAGCCATGTAGCATCGCCTTTGCCGCCCCTTTATAATGAAAAGGCGCCGTAAACATACGCCGCCCTCCTAAAAGGCTAATGCCGTCATCAATCAACCGGCAGCTTTCCAGCTCTAATCGGCAATCATGGCATATATGCGCGGCAACGCTATTTTCGCCGCCGCACAGAGCGCACGCCACGTTATCGGGATAAAGCAGCCTAATAAGGCTTTTCAAAATGCCGCGACTCACGGCCTATCCCTCAGTTTTTTATACCAGCTTTGCAGTGCGTGATCCAGGCCGCTGTATCGCCTGGCGATATGGTTATTCCTCACCATAGCCGCCACTCCCTCTTTGCGTCCGACTAAAAACGCCTTTTCCTTAGCCCTTGTAAGCGCTGTATACAGCAGGTTTCTTGTCATAAGCATAGGCGGCCCCAGCGAAACAGGCATTACGATTGCTTTAAACTCGCTGCCCTGACTCTTGTGTACCGACACGCAGTAAGCCAGCGCCAGCTCGTCCGCCCTTATAAAATCGTATACCGCCACCCGCTCATCATCAAAAACGACGGTGATTTCCTGCATCTCTATATCTATGGCGCGCACAAACCCTACATCGCCGTTGAATACTCCTCTGCTCTTTTCAACGCCGCCTATAGTGTGCCGCTCCCATTCAAGCTCGTAGTTATTCTTTATCTGCATAACCTTGTCGCCTTCCCTTATAAGAAGCTCGCCAAACGCTTTCTCCTTTTTAAGGCGCGACTTGGGGTTTAATCGCTGCTGCAGCAGCCTGTTGAGATTGTTTACGCCGAGCTCATTCTTTTTCATAGGCGATACCGCCTGCATATCCCTTAGAGGATCAAAGCCTACGGTACGCGGATCATTTCCCGAAAATAAATCGAGTATGGCGCTAAGTATATCGACGTTTTCCCGCCTGCTATCAAAGAAAAAGCCGCCCCCCGAATACAAATCCGGCATACGGCCGGCGTTTATACTGTGCGCGTTTACCACAATGCTGCTGCCGGCGTCCTGCCTGTATATTTCACTAAGCCTTA
The DNA here is from genome assembly GCA_050945795.1 of Christensenellales bacterium. Classification (GTDB taxonomy): domain Bacteria; phylum Bacillota; class Clostridia; order Christensenellales; family MGBC116941; genus JBMNTP01. The sequence goes on from JBMNTP010000008.1 coordinate 22,532, forward strand.
CCACCGGCAAAACACCGCTGCTTATAATATCTCTAAGCACATTGCCCACGCCTACCGGCGGCAGCTGATCGGCATCTCCTACCATAACAAGCCTGCATCCCGGCTTTAACGCCCTTAAAAGACTATAAGCCAGCGGCAAATCCGCCATGCTCATCTCATCAACTATTATCGCCCCCGCGTCTACGGGATTGTCCTCATTCCTGCCTACATAACCGTCGGCGGTATATTCAAGCAGCCGGTGCAGCGTCCTCGCCTCTTGTCCCGACGCCTCACTCATCCGCTTTGCCGCCCTGCCGGTAGGCGCGCACAGCATAACATCAAGGCCAAGCGAATCATAAAGCCGCGTAACCAGCTTTATAATAGTCGTTTTTCCGGTACCCGGCCCGCCGGTTATTACAACGGCGTTTGAAGTCGCCGCCGTCATTACTGCGTCTCGCTGCTGCGCCGCAAGCTCTATGCCCTCCGCCGCCTGCATAAGCGACAGCCTGTCTTCAAGGCCGTCCTCATATTGCGGCTGCTCGGCTAACGACAGCGCCGCCAGCATTCTCGCGAGCTCGTTTTCCTGCCTGTACACCTGCCGCAAATATACGCGCTTTTCCCCCGTTTCGGTGCAGCACGCCAAATCGTCCTCAAGTATAAGAGTATCCACCGCATTTTGAACAAGCCCACCGTCGGCCGAAAGCTCCTTTGCCGCCGCCCTTATTAAAACATCATACGGCAGATATGAATGTCCTTCGTTTCTAGCCCAGGATAGTATGAACTTAACTCCGGCCGACAGCCTAAATGGCGAATGCGGCTGAACCCCGAGGTTTGCGGCAATCTTATCCGCCGTTTTAAAGCCAATTCCGAATATATCGTTAATAAGCCGGTACGGATTCTCTCTAACTATTTTTACAGAGTCATCGCCGTACACCCTGTATATCTTAACAGCCTGATTAACGCTTACACCAAAGCGCTGCAGCCCCATCATTATTTCCCGGGTAACCACCTGCTCGGCGTAAGAGGCGCATATCTGCTCCGCCCTGTTCTTGCCAATACCCTTTACTGTTGAAAGCAGCTCGGGCTGATACTGCAAAACCTCCAGCGCTTTATCGCCGAAGGTTTTTACTATGTTTGAAGCGGTAGCCGGGCCAACGCCCTTTATAAGACCGCAGCCAAGATACGCCTCTATTTCGCTGAGCGTTGTCGGGGCTATTATCTCGTATGATTCAACGTCAAGCTGCATGCCGTAGTCGCGATGCTGCTTCCATACGCCTTTAAGCCTTATTTTCTCCCCCGCCTCGGCTAAAGGTATTATGCCCACCGCTGTAACCGGCTCTCCTTCGCTGCTTAATTCCAGCACCGAAAAGCCGTTAGCTTCATTCCTAAATATTATATTTTCAATAATGCCTTCAATCTGCACCATCATTGAAATCAAACGCCTTTTTTAAGCAGCGCCGCCCTGTCAACCCTTTCCCACGGCAGATCAATATCCATCCTGCCTAAATGCCCGTATGCCGCCGTTTGAAGGTATATCGGCCTTCTAAGGTTCAGCTCCTCTATCATAGCCTGCGGCCTAAAATCAAAGGCGCGGCTTAAAAGACCCGTTATCGCGGCATCGTCTATTTTGCCGGTGCCATAAGTATCAACGAGTATTGAAACCGGCCGCGCTACGCCTATCGCATACGCCAGCTCTATCTGGCACTTATCCGCCAGCCCCGCCGCCACTACGTTTTTCGCGGCGTAGCGCGCATAATATGCGGCGCTCCTGTCCACTTTGCTCGGGTCTTTACCGGAAAAACTGCCGCCGCCGTGGCTTGCGTACCCGCCGTATGTATCTACTATTATTTTGCGTCCGGTAAGCCCGGTATCCGCCGCCGGCCCTCCGGTAACAAAACGGCCGGTCGGGTTTACATAATACTTTGTATTAGACAGCATGTTTTGAGGTATCACTTCTTTTACAACATGCTGAATTATGTCGCTTTGTATCTTTTCCTGCTCTACATCGGGATCGTGCTGTGCCGATATAACAACGGTATCAACCCTTACCGCCCTGTTGCCATCATACTCCACAGTAACCTGTGATTTGCCATCCGGCCTAAGGTAAGGCAAAAGTCCACTTTTTCTGCAATCGGCCAGCCGCTTTGCCAACAGATGCGACAGATGTATAGGCATAGGCATAAGCGCGTCCGTCTCATTGCAGGCGAACCCGAACATAAGCCCCTGATCGCCGGCTCCGGCGTCAAAGCCTTTTTCGCCGCTCCTCGCTTCAAAGGGATTGTTCACTCCCATGGCTATATCCGGCGACTGCTCATCAATCGACAGCATAACGGCGCATGACTTGGCGCTAAAACCAAGCTTAGCATCATCATACCCTATATCATTAATAACACGCCTAGCCACCGCCGCTATATCGGCGTAGCCCTGCGTTGTGATTTCACCCATAACAAGAACAAGCCCGGTTGTAACCGCCGTTTCGCACGCCACTCTTGACATAGCGTCCTGCTCGATAAGGGTATCGAGAACGGCGTCGGCAATCTGGTCGCAAACCTTGTCCGGATGTCCTTCTGTAACCGATTCAGATGTAAAAAGCCTTTTCATTAATAATTCCCTTTCAATATATATACCTTAGAGCGCCGCGTATCTCGAAATACGCAGCTTCTCATAACTCGCGCCGATGTTATTATATGTTTATTGTAATGCCTAGTCAATGCCTGTACAAGCAAAATCCCAGGCGGTATAATGTCGTATACGCAACTTCCGGAGGATTAAGACATTGAAAAAAGTACTAGGCTGTATCAGAAGAGCCGACAAGGATTGGAATATGATAACGCATGGCGACAGCATAGCTATCGACGTTTCAGGGGGCAAGGACTCCATGCTTATGCTGCATGCCTTGTCGCTATATCGCATGTTTTCGCACGTTGACTACCGCATACACGCCGTAACGCTCGATATGGGCATGGACGGCTTTGACTCCTCCCCCATAGCCGAATACGCCGATAAGCTCAATATACCTTTTACGCTTGTTAAAACCGGCATATACGATGAAGTTTTTATAAAGCATGGCGGCAAAAACCCCTGCTCGCTTTGCGCGAGAATGCGCCGCGGCATACTGCATAAAACGGCTAAAAAGCTGGGCTGCTCTAAAGTCGCGTTGGCGCACAGCAGCGATGATGTCATAGAAACGCTGCTGCTCGGCGTATTTCAAGAGAGCCGTATGCATGTGTTTCGCCCCGTCACCTACCTTGACAGATCCGACCTCACGCTTATCCGACCGCTTGTATACCTTAGCGAGCAGCACATCAAAAAAACAGTAGCCCGCCTCGGCCTGCCCATAGTACATAACCCCTGCCCCGCCAACGGCCATACCCGCCGCCAGGACATGAAAGAGCTGCTTAACAAGCTATCCGCCACCATACCCGATTGCCGCGAAAGACTGCTCGGCGCTTTAAAGAATGATGAGGCGTACTGCCTGTGGAATCGCACGCATGAAGAATAATAGTTTATATGATTAAAGGCGGGCCATAAGGCTCGCCTTTTTGTATTTCATCTTCACATATTTGAATTCAAATGCTATGCCTTTAATTCTCTTTGTAGAACAGGCTTATTATAAGCTCATGCAGCGCATCCATATCGGGTATATAGTAGCTTGTTTTATTTTGAGTCTCAGCCTTGCCCGGCACCATATGAAAATCAATCGTTTCAACATCCATATCCTTAAGCACCATAGCCAAAGCCGCCATCTGATCCTCATTTAGGTTTGTATCTACTATATTTATAAGGTCTTTATAAAGCTTTGGCACCGCCTCTATCGGTCCCATCTCCTGCACCCGCTTAGCAAGGCCTTTTAGGAAGTCCTGCTGGCGTTTGGTTCTGTCAAGGTCGCTGCCCGACAATCCCGCGCCCGAACGCAGCCTTACAAAATCCGAAGCGTTGTTACTGTTTAAAACAATGGTTTCGCCCGCCTTGCCGTATCCGGGTATATTCTGCCTTAGCGTTACAGGCACGCCGCCTACCTTACTCGCAATCGGAGGCAGCCCGTCCATATCTATACCGGCGTAAAGCGTTATGGGCGGTATCTCAAGCTCGCCAAGGTCAAACAAATTGCTTATGGCGTCGCAGGCGTTGGCGTAGCTGTAGTTGTTTCTGCCGCCGCCGTAAGCATATGCGTGCCCAAGCTTATCCCATTGCTCCGACAAAACCTCGCCGTTTTTAGCGTCAAGCTTTTTAACCATTGCCTTTGTATCCCTCGGGCAAGTGATAAGCGCCGCCTTCTTTTCTACAACATCAACCGCGCACACAACCATAGTATCGCTGCGATACCCCATCCTCTGCTGCTTGCGCTCGGAATCGGTATCAATGCCAAAAAGCCCTATAACTACTAAATCCTTATTATATCTGTATGCTATATCCTGCCCCGCTGAATTCTGAACTACAATGGACAGGTCGTTTGACTTGCTTTCTTGCTCAAACGGGTTCATAGGATTAGCGGCCAGACCTTTTAAATAATTGTATCCGTAAACTACAACGCCGCCTCCCGCTACAATAAGAACAATCAGCAGCGAAGCTACCGCCTTTATAATTCCCCTTTTCCCACCGGAAGCTCTTTTTGAATTTCCCATTACATCCTCCGAACCAAGCCCGTCGATATTATACGCTCATATATAATTATCCGCAAAAAAATGTTCCTATATCCGGAAAAACACCAGACATTATATACTATCTTTTACTATTTTTTTTGTCAACAACCGCGCCGCGGCGATAATGACGAATAAAAAAAGAGCCGCACTGAAAACGGCCCTTTTTATGGTTATTTGGTAAAATCAAGTGTTAAAATAGTCTCCCCGCTTATACTCGGATATTGAGTAGCCGTCGGCATAAACATCAAGATCCTCAAGCGCCTTGCCTGTGCCTATGGCAACGCAGGAAACGCAGTCCTCTGCGACATACGTCGGTATTTTCGTATGCTCTGAAATAAGCCTGTCCAGTCCGAAAAGGAGCGAACCGCCGCCTGTCATGCATATGCCGTTTTCACTTACATCAGCCGCGAGTTCGGGCGGTGTGCGTTCAAGAACGCCATGTATCGTTTCGAGCATGGTCTGGAGCGGCTCCTCTAGCGCCTCTATCATTTCGTTAGAGCCTATATTGACGCTTTTAGGCAGTCCGCTTATAAGATTTCTGCCGGTAACATCCATAAAGACCTGATCTTTTCTTGGAAACGCCGAGCCTATATTAATTTTCATATCCTCGGCTGTGCGCTCGCCAATAAGCAGGTTATGCTTTTTTCGCATATACCTAACTATCGACTCATCAAACTTATCGCCGGCTATTTTCAAGCTGTCGCTTACAACCGAGTTGCCCAGCGATATAACAGCTATATCGGTAGTACCGCCGCCAATATCTACAACCATATTGCCGTACGGTCCGGCTATATCTATGCCCGCGCCTATCGCCGCCGCTATCGGCTCTTCTATAATATAAGTATTCCTCGCTCCGGCATCGTCGCTGGCCTCTATTACAGAACGCTTCTCAACCTCTGTAACTCCGCTCGGCACGCACACAACAACGCGCGGCTTGAAGAATATTCTCCTGCCGACAACTTTTCTAAAGAAATACCTAAGCATACGCTCGGTAACGTCAAAGTTGGATATAACACCATCTTTGAGCGGCCTTATAGCTATTATATTGCCCGGCGTACGCCCTATCATTTTGCGCGCGTCATCGCCTACCGCCAAAAGCTTTCCCGAACGTTTATCTATGGCAACTACCGACGGCTCCCTAAGCACAATGCCTTTATCCTTAACATAAATAAGAACGGTGGAAGTACCGAGGTCTATGCCAACATCACTGGAATCAAACAAACCCATATACATACCATGCCCCGGGCACAACAAAACCGTGCCGCGGGCTATCCTTTGTATTTAAGCGCAGCGTGCAAGTATGCGCTGGAGCCGGCCCCAAAGAAACATATTCAAACGGGCATAAACTCCCCCGCGCTCATATGTGTATATTGTATAGACTTTCCATTACATTTTCAAGGCTTATTTGTCCTTGTTATATATTTCAAATGGGTGGCGTTGCCGCCGCGTATATGCCTTTCAGCCTTGTTTTTCTCAAGTACCCGTCTTACCTCCTCCGCTTTGCCGCGGCTTATCTCTTTAAGGCGTTCTGCCATATCCTTGTGAACTGTGGATTTGCTGATGCCAAATTTTTTAGCCGCCTCTCGCACCGTCGCCCCGGTATCTATAATGTAGCGCGCCGTCTCAAGCACCCTCTGCTCAATATAATCCTTCACCAAGACCCCTCCTCGCACACTATGACTTGTACATCTTATGCACATGCCAAGCCGCAGTATGACTATATAGGGTGATAGCCTTGATAAAAGCCGTATATATTTTCTACCTCTCCGCTAAAAAGGCTTTCCTTACCTTTATTTTTTTGTGCTTTAACAGTTATTCGTCCTAAATTCCCAATGGATAATATTACATATACAGTTATTCCCTATTTATTTGACTCATGTATTACAATAACGTAATATATTTTTAGAAAAAGACACACTTTTTTAACAAATTTTACTTGGAGGTCAAAATGAAAAAAGGTAAGAAGAAGCTTTTGGTCACATTAGCCGGTCTGATTTGCTGCGTATTGCTTATTACAATAACGTCTACCCCGGCTATGGCGGCAAGGAATGTGTCTGTCCCGGCGCCGCGCATTGCGCCAGGCAGCGTAAAGCTTTCGCCGTATTGTTCCTCGGTGCTTGAAAAAGTGCTGGCGCGTATCTGCGCCCAATATGAAGGGCTAAACGCGCTACTAGAGCGCATCAACAACAATTGCCCGACTCCAGCGCCTACAAAAGCACCGGAACCGACACTAACTCCGGCACCCGCAACTCCCGCGCCCACGGCCAAGCCGACAGCGACACCGGAGCCTATACCTACTATCGCTCCGACCGCAACGCCGGCTCCTACAGCTAAGCCGACCGCGACACCTGCGCCTACGGCCAAGCCTACAGCCACACCGGCTCCTACAGCTAAGCCGACCGCCACACCGGCTCCTACAGCCAAGCCTACCGCAACGCCTGCGCCTACGGCCAAGCCGATCGCAACTCCGGCTCCCTCCGGCGTATCAGAGCTTGAAAGCCAGATGGTAGACCTTGTAAACTCCGAGCGCGCGAAGGCGGGACTGTCGGCGCTCAGAGTCAATACAGAGGTTACCAAAGTAGCGCGCGTTAAGTCGCAGGACATGATAACGCATAACTACTTCTCGCATACTTCCCCGTCATACGGCAGCCCGTTTGATATGATGAAGCAGTTCGGGATATCATACCGCTCAGCAGGCGAGAATATAGCTTATAACAGCTCTATGACCAGCGCCCATAACGCGCTTATGAATTCGCCCGGACATCGTGCCAACATACTAAACTCTTCCTTTACGCAGATAGGAATAGGCATAGTATCTAACGGACGCGGCACTATATATATTACACAGATGTTCATAGGCTAGAAACGCTTGAAAACCCCCGGCACCGCCCGGGGGTTTTTGTTATCGGCAGAAGTGGGAATGTTGGCAATGGGAAACATTGGAGGCGCCGCCATGAAACCTTTGCTTAAGGAACCGGTCCCTTAAGAATCCCATTGAAAACCTTAATCTCGTTATAAAAACGCCTTAGAGAAGTCATTTAGGTTTTTTAGTTTTTTTAAAAGCCGGACACGGACAAAAGCTATCGCAAACCTCATTATGATGCGCCATATTGTTTTTCTTCGATCTTTTCCTTCATTGAATTCAGCGAAAGTTCTCCTGCTAATTTAAAAAGCGCATCAACGATGACTTGTTCCGGTTCAAGATCACCTGCATTTTCCCCCACCCTCCGGTAAAACTCATATAGATAATCGTCTAGCATGATGGTAATCTTCCGCAAGCTTTACACCTCTCACCTCATTTGAGTTGATTATAGCAGGCGCGACGACAAAGTCAACTCAAACGAGTCAATCATCCTCACGCTTAATGAGTACGATGATATTAACTCATTTAGGTTAGGATGATGTATATGACAATTGGACCGGCAGTAAAGGAAAGAATCCTTGAATTATGCCAAATGCGCGGCATTACAATCAATAAACTCGCAACACTAAGCGGTGTTACACAATCAACGGTAAATAACATCACAAGCGGCAGGAACAACAGCACTACGATTGCGACGATTAAAAAGTTATGCGATGGGCTGGATATTTCCATTATTGACTTTTTCAATGCCGATGTATTCCGATGTCTGGAGTAAGAAATAAAATAGTTGATTAACTTATCTTGGTGAAAAGATAAGCTTCTCTTTATCTATTTAGAAGACATCTTGTGCTGCAAAAAAATGCGAACCTGCTGCGCGGGTAAAAAAACATCGCAAACCACAAACAATGATTCGCCATGCCGATTTTCTTTGACTTACCTTTCTTTTTTCCAAAAGAAAGGTAAGTGCTCACATACACGCCATCGCTACTCTACAAACGGCAGATACTCGCCATATCCTTCTTTATCCATGTTTTCTTCCGGCACAAACCGCAGCGCCGCGCCGTTTATGCAATATCTAAGCCCGCCCAGCTTCTTAGGCCCGTCATCGAATACATGCCCAAGATGCGAATCGCCGCCGGCACTTCTTATTTCCGTCCTCGCCATGCCAAAGCTTTTATCCTCAATTTCCCGTACCACCGCCTCGGATATTGGCTTTGAAAAGCTTGGCCATCCGCACCCCGACTCAAACTTATCCGATGAAAGGAAAAGCGGCTGCCCCGTAACGACATCTACATATATGCCTCTTTCATATAAAGAGTTGTAGTCGTGGGAAAACGGCGGCTCCGTAGCGTCTTGCTGCGTTACGCGGTATTGCATATCGTCAAGCTTTTGCCTAAGTTCGTTCTTATCCTGTGGCTTATATTTTTCCATATCCGGCTCCGGCGGATAATGAAGGGAGGTAAAATCAACGTGGCAGTAGCCGCCGGGATTTTTATCGAGATATCTTTGGTGATATTGCTCCGCCTCATAAAAGCCGTTAAGCTCTTCAATCTCTGTTACAGCGTCGCCCCGCCTTCTCTCCTGCTCCTCCTCCATAACCTTTTCTATAACAGGCAAATCGCTCTCATCCTCATAGTAAATGCCGTTGCGATACTGTGTACCCAGATCCGCGCCCTGCCTGTTGAGCTGCGTTGAATCTATTATAATAAAAAATCTTTTTAATAGTGAATAAAGCGATATGCGCTCAGGATCATAAATAACCTCCACCGCCTCTGTATGACCGGTCGCGCCTATTTCATGATACGTTGGGTTTTCAGTTCTGCCGTTCGCGTATCCCGATATTGCCGCCGCCACACCGTACACCCTTGAAAAATACGCCTCCACTCCCCAAAAGCATCCGCCGGCCAGCCATATCTTTTTAAGTTTGCTATTGTCAAACTCGATGCCCTCGTTAGGGTTGGGCGGCAGCGCAAACCGCTTGTCCCTCTTTTTATGGAAATCCATATTATCCTCCTTGCCGCCGCTCTCGCTCGCAGCTCCAATTTAATATCGTCAAGGTTATATTATTTCCCTGCCCGTCCCCTAAATACCTTTTATCAAGCTAAAAAAACAGCATGAATAAATATATCCGCACATCGAAATATCTAAGCCGCCATAAGCGCACGGGAATTTCTCATATAAGCCGCTTGCGGGTTGACTTTGCTTGGCAACTTTTGATAATCTTATGGGTAGGGTCAAGCAGACAAGCTTTAAGCCTGTATTTATTTTTTTATGGGAGGATATTGTGTATGAATAAGTTCAAAATAGCCAAAGTCGAGGGTCTTGAAATAATCGACTCGCGCGGCAACCCGACAGTTGAGGCAACTATAACGCTAGAGAGCGGAGTTGTAGGCTGCGGCGCGGTGCCGAGCGGCGCTTCAACAGGAACGTTTGAGGCTGTAGAGCTTCGCGACGGCGGTAACAGGTTTGGCGGCAAAGGCGTAGCCACCGCTGTCAATAACGTAAACACCGTAATATGTGAGGCTGTAGCCGGTCTTGATGTTCGTGATATAGCCGCGCTTGACGCCGCTATGATAAAAGCAGACGGCACTCATAACAAAGCCAAGCTCGGCGCAAACGCCATACTCGCTGTTTCTCTCGCGGCGGCTGACGCAGCAGCGAAAGCGCTTAGCATACCTCTTTATAAATTCCTCGGCGGCATAAACGCCGATACCCTTCCTGTTCCCATGATGAATATAATAAACGGCGGCGCTCATGCCGCAAACAACGTAGACATACAGGAATTTATGATAATGCCGGTAGGCGCCCCTACCTTTGACGATGGCATACGCTGGTGTGCCGAAGTATTCCATCAACTGGCTTCTATACTCAACAGCCGCAACCTCTCAACGTCGGTTGGCGATGAAGGCGGATACGCTCCTAACCTTTCAAGCGACGAAGAGGCGATTGAGCTTATACTTGAAGCTGTCGAAAAAGCCGGCTACAAGCCGGGCGATGACTTTGTTCTCGCAATTGACGCCGCCGCCACAGAATGGGCGAAAGATGGCGGATATGTGCTGCCCAAACAGCAGACCGCATATACAACCGATGAGCTTATATCCTTCTGGAGTAACCTCGTAGCTAAATATCCCATAATGTCGATAGAAGATGCGCTTGATGAAGAAGACTGGGACGGCTGGAAAAAGCTTACCGACGCGCTGGGCGATAAGATTCAGCTCGTCGGCGACGACCTTTTCGTAACGAATACAGAGCGCCTTGAAAAGGGCATAGAGATGGGCTGCGCTAATTCAATACTTATAAAGCTCAATCAGATCGGCTCGCTTACAGAAACCATGAACGCCGTTAAGATGGCTCACAAAGCCGGATATACCGCCGTTATATCGCACCGCTCCGGTGAAACACCGGATACCTCAATATCCGACCTCTGCGTCGCTCTAAATGCCGGCCAGATAAAAACCGGCGCTCCGAGCCGCGGCGAGCGTGTAGCGAAGTATAACAGGCTTCTTAAAATCAGCCAGGAACTCGGCGAATTCCAGGCTTATCCCGGCATCAACTGCTTTAACTAATATAGCCGTCCGGCAATAAAGGCGCAAACCCTTTAAAGTAGTTACAAGCGAATAAAAATATTATAAAAGCCTTAAAGCCTCCGGATAAAATCGGAGGCTTTTTATGTGCTTTATGAGCAATTAAAATTTCTCTATAACACCACTTTTCTATCTCCCCGTTCACATCTCCAGCCGGGTATACGGATATAAACCTTCATCTGCGTCTATGCCGGTTATACGCCAAAAAGGCTCTTGGCGGGTTAAAGTCAATACCGCCTCATAATCTCCGGCGACGCCTGTTGAAGTGGCGGTAGAAAACACAATGCGGATTATGCTAGTATTTTCATCAGGAGTTTGTATGTCTATAATGCTATAGCTTTTAACCCACGGGCTTGACATGCCGGTTACCCAATTTGGAGCGGCTGTTTCAAGCTGTTTTGCATATTCGGCTTTAAGCACTGCGTCCATAACAGAGTATTGCAGCGCCGCGCTCCTTTGCTTAAGCCCCGACGCCCACACTCCGGCAGCGTCGGTAGCATCGCACACGCCGACATAGTCCATCGCCTCCATTAAAAGGCGGCTGCGCACCTCAGCATCATTAACTCCGCCGGACACAATGTTTGCCCTATCTGCCGCGTTAAGCGTAATATAGACCGCTGCAAAACAAATCAGCATAGCGGCGCACAGCAGCCATAACCTTTTTAAGCGTAAATTCCTCATCCCATCCCCTCCGGCGCATACTCATAATACATTTATATTAGCTTCTCCCCTCTCCAATACCACACCGGAAGCGTTATAATAAAAGCCATGCGGCGGATAACTTAACTTAATCAACAAAACCGGTATCGTATACGATTAGTAAATTACTAACCTCATGCGATACCGGCCATATATCACCCCGCGTCATATTTTTATAATTACCGGCTCAGCACCTAGCAGCCATTCGCGGCTGTTATGCCGCTTTATGCCATGTTTTGCCTTTCCTTGTAGTTATGCGCCTGCTCAAGCACCATATCCTTAACTTTCATAAGCCGCACCTGCGTGCTTCTTTCATGCTCATCAAGCTTCATAGCAATATATCTTATACTCTCTTGCATATCGGGAATCATCAAATACTCCAGCGCGTTAACGCGGCGGCGTGTCTTTTCGATTTCAGCAGCCATAAGCTCACATGCCTTTTCGCTTTCAGCAAGCGTTATCATATCCTCAAGAATATCCGATAGGCTTTTAACGGCATCGTCAAGGTCGCCGGAGGTAAAGCTTAAGCCGTATGAATATATGCTGCTCGGATCGGAACTTCTAAGCTTATATGTAAATTTCGGCACATTAACGCTCATTACATTGCGCTCGCCCGCCTCCAGCATAATTTCCTGCCCCGACACAAGCAGCGCGGTATCAATGGCGGCGTCCTGCATAGTGGCGCGCGCCAAAGCAAAGTTTCCGGCGGCGGCATTTATGCCCGCCTCCACCTTTTGGCGCAGCTCCATATTAAGTTTTACTAATTCAAGAAACTGCCGTATAAGCTCATCCCTTTTGTCCTTGAGCAGCTTATGCCCGCGCATGGCGGTAGCCAGCTTGCGCTTAAGCCGGGTAAGCTCCATGCGCGTTGGGTTTACCTGCCGCTTCATGCGTTATCCTCCCGCTCATCATAATACATATCGAGGTACTCGTCCTTTATGCGTTTTAGCTCACTGCGCGGCAGCATTCTAAGCAGCTTCCAGCCAAGAGCCAGCGTTTCATCTATATCTCGGTTTACATTGTATCCCTGATTAACGTATTCGCCCTCGAATTTATCGGCAAACCGCGCGTACATAAGGTCAATATCGGTAAGCGCCGCCTCACCAAGTATTATCATAAGCTCTTTGGCGTTCTTTCCTCGAGAATAGGCGGCAAACAGCTGGTTCATAGTGTTTGAGTGATCCGCCCTGGTTTTCCCCTCGCCTATGCCCTTGTCTTTAAGGCGGGAAAGGCTCGGCAATACGTCTATCGGCGGCTGTATGTTACGGCGGTACAAGTCGCGCGCTAATATAATCTGGCCTTCTGTAATGTAGCCGGTTAAGTCGGGTATAGGGTGCGTTTTGTCGTCCTCCGGCATTGTAAGTATGGGGATAAGCGTAATTGAGCCGGCTTTGCCTTTTAATCTGCCCGCCCTTTCATATAAGCTGGCGAGGTCTGTATACATATATCCGGGATATCCACGCCGCCCCGGCACTTCTTTTCGCGCCGCCGAAACTTCACGAAGCGCGTCGGCGTAGTTTGTTATATCCGTCATTATAACAAGCACATGCATACCCTTATCAAACGCCAAATACTCCGCCGCCGTAAGCCCCATGCGCGGCGTAGCTATTCTTTCAACTGCCGGATCGTTCGCCAGGTTTACAAACATTACGGTACGGTCAATCGCGCCCGACTCTTTAAATGACTTTATGAAGAAATCCGATTCCTCAAACGTTATGCCCATCGCGATAAAAACCACTGCGAAAGGCTCGCTTGTGCCGAGCACTTTTGATTGTCGCGCTATCTGTGCGGCAAGCTGCGCGTGAGGCAGGCCAGACGCCGAGAATATAGGTAGCTTTTGGCCACGCACCAGCGTATTAAGCCCGTCAATGGCCGACACACCGGTCTGTATAAATTCTTGCGGATAGTTTCTAGAAGCCGGATTCATAGGCAGCCCGTTTATATCGCGGCGAAACTCCGGCAGTATCTCTGGCCCGCCGTCTATAGGCCGCCCAAGGCCGTCGAATACACGAGAGAGCATATCCTCCGATACGCCAAGCTCCATGCTGCGGCCAAGAAACGTAACCTTGCTTTCCTTAAGGTTAATGCCGGTAGAGCTTTCAAAAAGCTGCACAAGCGCGTTACTGCCGTCTATTTCTAAAACCTTACAACGGCGACGCTCACCGCTTGCAAGCTCAATCTCCCCCAGCTCATCATACGCTACATCCGAAACGCCGCGAACCATCATAAGCGGCCCGGCGACTTCTTGTATCGTCCTATACTCTTTTAGCATTATGCATCCTCCTTCCCGAGCTTCCGAATAAGGCCCTCTATCTCCTCATTCAGCCGGCGGGTAATGGTATCATACTCTGCCTGAACCCGCTCATTTGGAATGTACTTAAACCGCCCTATCGCCTCGCGTACTGGTAGCTTAACAAGCGCATCTATAGAAACGCCTTTATCAAGCGCCCCGCGGCATAAATCGTAATATGATAAAACCAACTCAAGCAATGTATACTGCTTTTCGAGCGGCGAATATGTATCTACCTCATGGAAAGCGTCCTGATGAAGGAAATCTTCACGTATGCTGCGCGCCGCCTCCAGTTTTAGGCGGTCGGCGGGGGAAAGCGCGTCTATACCTACAAGCTGCACAATCTCATCAAGCTCGCTCTCTTCTTGAAGCAGCAGCATCATGCGGCGGCGCTTTTCCGTCCAATCGTCTTTTATATTTGTATTGAGCCAATCGCCTAAATCATCGAGATATAGCGAGTAGCTAGTAAGCCAGTTTACGGCGGGAAAATGCCGGGAGTACGCCAATTGCGCATCAAGGCTCCAAAACACCTTTACAATGCGCAGCGTAGCCTGGCTTACCGGCTCTGAAATATCGCCTCCCGCCGGAGAAACGGCTCCTATAACGCTTAGCGCCCCCTCACGCTGACGGCTGCCCAGCGCAACAACGCGGCCGGCCCGCTCATAGAACTGCGCCAATCGGCTGCCAAGGTAGGCGGGATACCCCTCTTCACCCGGCATCTCCTCCAGCCGCCCGCTCATTTCCCTAAGCGCCTCAGCCCAGCGTGATGTAGAGTCGGCCATCAAAGCCACAGAATACCCCATATCCCGGAAATACTCGGCAATTGTTATGCCGGTATATATAGAAGCCTCGCGCGCCGCAACCGGCATATCCGATGTGTTTGCTATAAGCACTGTGCGCTCCATAAGACTTTGGCCGGTTTTAGGGTCTTTTAACTCGGGAAACTCATTTAGCACGTCTGTCATTTCGTTGCCGCGCTCGCCGCAGCCAATGTAAACTATTATGTCGGCATCCGCCCACTTGGCAAGCTGATGCTGTACCACCGTTTTACCGGAGCCAAAAGGGCCGGGTACAGAGGCTGTGCCGCCTTTAGCCAATGGAAACAGAGTATCAATAACCCTCTGACCGGTAACGAGCGGTTCGCTCGGGCTGAGCTTTTTCGCATACGGACGACCGCGGCGCACCGGCCATTTTTGCATCATGGTAACGGCGATTTCCTGACCATCATCCGTATCAATAACAGCTATTGTTTCCTCAATTGTATATTCGCCTTCGTATACATCCTTTATATTGCCGCTTACGCCGGGCGGCACCATTATAATATGCTCTATTATGCCGGTTTCCTGCACCGTTCCTATGGCATCTCCGCCTACAACGCTGTCGCCCGCCTTAACGTCCGGTCTAAAATGCCATTTCTTATCCCTCGGCAGGCTAGGCACTTCAACGCCGCGTATAAGCCTGTCGCCGGATACATCCCTTATAACATCGAGCGGACGCTGAATACCGTCATATATGCTCGATATAAGCCCCGGCCCCAGCTCTACGCTCATAGGAGAGCCGGTAGACTCAACCGGCTCTCCCGGCCCTAGCCCGCTCGTTTCTTCGTATACCTGAATAGACGCGCTGTCCCCGCGTATCTCTATTATTTCACCTATCAGCCGGCTATTGGAAACCCTTACAACGTCAAACATATTGGCATCGTGCATGCCCTTAGCTATAACCAGCGGACCCGCCACTTTTAATATCGTACCCCTGCTACTCATATCGCTGCGTCACCATTCCTTCCAAAAACAAAGCCGGGACAACCTTCTACTATTCATGCCTGAACAGTATATCGGAGCCTACGGCCTGTTCAACAAACTTTTTAATACGGGATACCCCAAGTCCGGTATTTCCCGACACGCCGGGTATAGGTATAATAGCCGGCAGAGTTTTCTCGCAATAATCCTGCGCTTCTTTTTGTATATGCTCATAAAGCCATTCAACTATATATACAATGGCGTATTCGCTTTCGCAAAGAGTTTTAAGCTTCTTTAACGCTTGGGCGGCATCGGAAACGGGATACACATCCATGCCTATGGAAGCAAAACCATATATGCTGTCTTTATCGCCCATAACCGCAATCTTATACATACGTTTGCCTCCATCTGTTTCTTACCGCCGCATCGTCTAGACTGTTAACCTTAGCCGATAAAATAAGCCTTACCATGCCCATCTCGCTTTCGCGCGCTATTATATATGCCACAAGCGGATCTATAGTAAAAAACTCATATCTTTGCTGTTGTATACTGTCCATCAAAGCGTTGTCGCACCAGCGCTCAAACGCCGCCAGCGATTGGCGAAGTGCGTCCACAACTTTAGCATATTCCGTTTGAGATAAATACGCGTAAATATCCTCAAGCGACTTTGCCGCCGCCTCTATAAGCGCGGCGCTGTTAAGGCTGCCGGCGTTCGCTATCGCGCGCGCCAAAAAGCCCTCGTCTTTGCCCATGCGGCAGCCGCGCACCGCCGCCTTTATGTTTGCGGTATCAACCTTGAGTTTAGCGTAATAGCGTATCAGCTCGCTTTTTGAAACCTTGCCCTCGGCATCGATAGCTAAAAGCGCGGCTTTATCTATAATCATATCGCAGGCCTGCCCGTTATCCGTGTGTACAAGAACGTTATGCGCTTCTTGGCCCGCTTGTGCCATTTGATGCGGCAGCTCATCAAAATCACGCTGGCGCACCGCCTCAAGCATGGCTTTTGGCTCAATAGTGCCGGGCAGACGAAAATACTTTTCAGTATTCCGCCCATCCTCTCGGGTATATACCAGCTTTATAGCTGCCTTAAGATTATGAAAGTCGTTTTCATATAAAAAGATATTAAGCTCTGATAAATCGCCTAATAGCTCTTCTATAAGCTGCCAAGTCTTTTCCCTTTCGAGCGCGAATATAGATTCAAAAGCGTTATTTGAAACGCCCGCCGTCCTCCAACCTTTGTCGGCTAACAGCGATAAACATTCCCCTACGCTTTTTGACGCCATAAGCCGCTCCATATCAAGCTCGCTTAAAAGGCGCTGTTCATGCCCGTGTATTCTTGTGGCCGCGTATATATAATCCTTTTTCAATTGGCAGTTTACCTCCGTGTGCTCATAGAGCAAAGTGCCTTATGAAAACAAAATATCTCTGATTCTATCCGTCAGTTCGTCCTTACGCGCATCAATCATCGCTTTAAAGGAGCAGTTGAGTTCAATGTCACCGTACTTAAGTATAAAGCCGCCGTCTATGTTCCTCGTTTTATCTAAAACCAATATAAATGCGCCTTCGGGTAGTGCCTTGTTTAAAAGTTGGCTAAAATTATCGGGGCAACGCCGCAAATCGCTTTCATTAAGCAGCATCTCGCCTTGACCCCGCTCGGCGTTCGCCGCGGCTAAAGATATAAGCATAGAAAAATACTCAGCTTCGGGCAGCGCGTAAAGCTTTTGAAGCGCCCGCTCCATTGTCTGCGTGATAAGCTGCTGCTTAGCCGCTAATAGCTCGCTGCGCCGCTTTAATTCTGCCGCCGAAATCCCTGCGCGCTCTATATCCGCCGCTTGTCTATGCGCCTCCTCTTTAATGCCGGCGCAAACCGCGTCACTATTCGCCTTTTCCCGCGCCACAATGTCGGCGGCCTCGGTTTTGGACTCTTCTATAATCTCTGCCGCCCTGCCCCGCGCTTCTTCTCGTATCGTCGATACTATCTTTTCAAGACCTGTCATCTAGAGCTCCTCTCAGATGGCGAGATTGTCAACATTCATAACCGCCAAAAGGCTTATAAGCAGCGCGAGAATAGCGTATGTCTCAACCATCGCCGGAAAAATCATGGCCTTTCCAAATTGATCCGGACGTTTTGCAACGAGGTTAATACTGGCTATTGAAGCTTTTGCCTGATGCAGCGCCGATAAAAAGCCGACTATGGCAATAGGCATACACGCGGCAAAATAGCATAGCCCTTTAATCAAACTCATCTCCGAGCTGCCGCCCAAAAGGCCTATATTAAGCATGGTAATAAACGCTATAAGCAGGCCGTAAATGCCTTGCGTGCCGGGCAGCAGCTGCAAAACAAGTACCTTACCAAACTGCGCCGGATCTTCGGCTATAACCGCCGCGGCCGCCTGGCCCGCCATGCCCACCCCTTTTGCCGAGCCGATACCCGGCAACAGTCCGGCCAGCGCCATTCCCAACGCCGCGAATACAATTCCCATTTCAGACATCAGTGTCTTCCTCCTCAATCAAGTAATATTTGGTGTTCATACTATACGGCAAAAACTTTCTCCCGCCACCTTCATAAAATTTGCCGAAAAACTCGACAAATTCAAGCCTGTTTGAATGAACATATGCGCCGAGAACGTTTATGCCGAAATTCAGCGCATGGCCTATTATGAATATAACTATAAAAGCCAGAAATCCCATTATGCCGGAGCCTGTCATTGTGCCGAGGCTGTTTATTACCGATGCTATTACGCCTGTCGCAAGGCCTAAAGCAAGCAAGCGGGAATACGAGAGTATATCCCCAAGCCATCCCGCCAGCACGTTATACAGCTCGTATATGCCTTTGAGTATGCGCTTAAACCAGCTTTTGCTTTCCCGCCCTCCGGTTAAAAGCACACCAACTATGCAAAACACCGCTACGCCAAGGCAAACGCTCTCTGCCGTTTTGCTCAAATAAAGCTTAAAACCCGCCATGCTATAAAACATATCGCTGCTCATAAGCACCGTAACAAGCCCAAAAAGAATAGCCACCGGATACACAACGTCGTATATTATGTCGATATACTGCTTGTTTTTTGCGTATGTGATGGCTTTCATTATATAGCCGGTAACAAGATGCACAATCCCTATGCCAAGGCAAAATACCAGCAGCTTCATAGGACTGTCAAGCGGCGCGAACCAAACAGGCGGAATGCCTATCTCACGACCAAAGAAATTCTTAGAAACTACGTTTAGCACGTCTCCAAAATAGCTGGAGAAAATAATACCCCAAAAAACCGTAGAAACGCCGCACCAAAAGAAAAGGCGTATGTTCTTTTTCCAGTTCTTCGGCATGTTCTTATGCATCATCAGCAGTGCGCCGCACACTCCCGCCATAATAAGCCCGTATCCGGCATCAGAAAACATCAGCCCGAACATTATGTAATAAAACACGCTCATAACCGGAGTAGGGTCGATTTCCCCTTCTCCGGGCAGGCTGTAGCTTTCAAGCGTTGATTCGGCAGGCTCGAAAAAGCGTTTGTTCTCTATCTTAACAGGCGCGTTTTCATCGTTTATTGCCGGCTCAATCTCAACCGCGCAGTCAAATCTCTTAGTTATTTCATCAATTAGTCGCTGCGAGTCTTTTTCAGCTATGTATCCTTGAAGTATAAAGGCATGGCGTGAGTGCATAAGCCGCTCTATAACCGAGTACTTTTCCTCACGCATCCTTAAATGATCCTCGAAAAATCGTAAGTCCTCCCGAATATGCATATGCGCTATTATTTCCTGCTCAGCCTTGCTTATAAGCTGCAGATTTTGCTGCCTTTGCTTTTCAATATGCTCTTTATGCCGGCGTGGCACTCTGTTGCTCGCATGAGACGGCGCACTAAACCCGACAGAGCGCAATGCTTCCTCGGCTAAAGCTGCATCTTTATTAAGCGCAATCATATAAAAGCAGGTCTGCTCTTTTGAAGTATAAATTATCTCTATATGAAAAGCGTCAAGCTCCGGCGTTGCCTCTATAAGCCTTTCCCCAAGCTTTTCTTTGGTATATTCGCTCGCCACCGAGCCTATAAAAACAACCGTCTTTTTGGTGCCTTGAAATGTTTGCGGCACCGGCAGATTCAGCCATGGCTCTAAAGCCTTTTCAAAATCATCAAGCCTTACAAGCTCTTCTTTGGCCGCCGTGATTGTGTTTTCTAAATGAATAATATGATTAGCCGCGCTTAAAACTTGGTTCTTTTGATTATAAAAATCATTGCTTTCTTGAACCGATATGCTTTTTCGGCCATGTAAAAACGCCGTCATCGGCCGCTTTATATTGCAGTACCTATCAAGTATCTCACCGCAAGAAACCGCCGCTTCAAAGCCCTTTTTTAAAGTAGAACGTGTGCCGGAAGTATCGGTTTTGGTAAATATGTTATCTTCTTTCGCCCCATCTTTCACTTCGACACAGCCTTGCCTTTGTAAAAATTCAAGAAGGTCTTTGCGGTCTTTTTTAATTGCGCAAATACAGATTTTATTCATTGGCAGTACAGCCATAAATACATCCTTTCTCCTTAAAAACATTATTCAAGTACAACACTTTAAATCAACGAATCAATTACAGCCTCAACAGCCGCCTCCTGCCTAGCTTCAGCATGACGGTGCAACAACTCAAGCTCTTCTAGAAGAGCCTTTTCAGCATTTATTAATTTTTCTCTTCTTTTTTGTTTAGCTGATGAAATGATACTTCTGGCAGCCTCATTCGCTGCCGCTTCTTCAATCTCAGACGTCTTCGCGGCTTCGGTAACCGCCTCTTCTTTTATGCGTTCGCTTTCCTCTGATGCTTGCATAAGCATTCTTTCTGCCTCGGACTCCGCATTTCGGATGATGTCAATTGCGCTCTCTGACATGCCTTCTCCCCCATCCATATCACCGCCCGCGTATAAAATTGTCCTTCGCAGGCGCTTTACGTATATTATCGGCGCTTATGCCTATTTAATCAACCCTTTGCGCATTAATTACTTTTTTATCAATCTTTCCGAATGCAATTGTTCGTAAATTTAATCGCAAAACCGCTAAAACGCATATATCCGCTATCCCTGGACTATATTTATAAATCAAAAAACAGAGCAAGCAATACGCCTACTCTGCTTTTTAACATAATTATAGTCTGCTACTCGCCCTCGTCCTGTGGATATACGCTAACCTCAATCCGAACGAGCGAGCGCCGCAACAATACCTGACTGCTGCGTATCGCCAAATCGTCCGACCTTTCCTGAAGCAGCGCTTCCGCCTTTTCGCGGTCGGTTTCGGCTCTGGCAAGATCAATCTCCTCCGGCCGTTGCGCGATACTCGTCAGTATTTGAACGGTATCATTTTCTATAACCGCGACACCACCAAACAACGCCATTTTCTGCTCAACTCCCTCATCGATTATTCGGAGTATGCCGTCGCCAAGCGCTGTCGAAGTGGCGACATGGCCGGGCAAAACGCCCATATCCCCATCAAGAGCGCGAAAAACAAGCATATCGGCTTTTTGATCTATCTTTATGCCGCGCGGCGTTATAATTTGCAAATGCAGCTTTTTTTCACCCATGACCTCACCCCTTGGCTCGTCTGAACCTGCTTGTTACCTCATCTATGGTGCCGGCGTTTAAAAACATGCCTTCAGGTATCTCGTCATGCACGCCGTCAATAATCTCCTTAAATCCTCGTACCGTCTCATCAACGCTTACATACCTGCCGGGTATAGACGTATACTTTTCAGCCACATAAAACGGCTGTGATAAGAACCTCTGCACCTTCCTCGCCCTGCTTACAATCTGCTTATCACTTTCAGACAGCTCGTCAACGCCGAGTATAGCAACTATGTCCTGCAAATCGTTATACCGCTGCAAAATGCTCTGCACCGCGCGCGCCACGCGATAATGCTCCCTGCCTACGATAGTTTGGTCGAGTATCCGCGATGTCGATTCGAGCGGATATACCGCTGGATATATGCCCTGCTCTACAATTGAGCGGGATAATACCGTTATGGCATCGAGATGCGCAAATGTCGTGGCGGTGGCGGGATCTGTAAAGTCGTCGGCGGGAACATATATCGCCTGCACGGATGTAATAGAGCCGGACTTTGTCGAAGTGATGCGCTCTTGCAGGCTGCCTATCTCATTAGCCAGCGTAGGCTGATAACCAACGGCGCTCGGCACCCTGCCAAGCAGCGCCGATACCTCAGAGCCCGCCTGTACAAAACGGAATATATTATCTATAAACAGCAGCACGTCCTGCTGCGCTTCATCTCTAAAATACTCCGCCATAGTAAGGCCGGTAAGTCCTACGCGCATCCTGACGCCGGGCGGCTCATTCATCTGTCCGAACACTAACGCCGTTTTATCTATAACTCCGGATTTAATCATGTCGTAGTATAAATCGTTTCCTTCGCGCGTACGCTCGCCAACACCTACGAAAACCGAATAACCGCCATGCTCCGTCGCTATATTATTTATAAGCTCCATTATAAGCACCGTTTTACCAACGCCGGCGCCGCCAAAAAGGCCTATTTTGCCGCCCTTTGGATAAGGGCAAAGGAGGTCTATGGCTTTTATGCCGGTTTCAAGCACCTTGGGCGTGGCAATCTGCTCCGATAAACGCGGCGGCTCCCTATGAATGGGCCAGTATTCCTCCGCTTCAGGGTCCGGCTTATTGTCAATCGCTTTGCCCAGCACATTTAACATGCGCCCCAGCGTCTTTTCGCCTACCGGCACAGATATGGCCGAGCCGGTATCAATCGCCTCCATGCCGCGTTTAAGGCCGTCTGTAGGATGCATGGAGATGCAGCGCACAGTATTGTCGCCAAGATGCTGCACCACCTCCATAACGACTGTATCATCGCCGTTTTTTACTTCTATAGCATTATATAAAGCAGGCAATCCGCTTTCAAACCTGATATCGAGCACCGCCCCGATTATTTGAACAATCTTGCCTGTATTTGTATCGGTCAATACAATCCCACCTTTATTTCAATATGTTCGCGCCGCTAACAATCTCGTTTAGCTCTTGCGTGATAGTAGCCTGTCGCTTGCGGTTATACATGCGATTTAGATCTTCTATAATGTCGCTGGCGTTTTTACTCGCCGACTCCATATTAACCATACGCGAGGCGTGCTCGCATGTTACCGCCTCCGACGCCGCCGCAAAAAAATATGCGTGCAGATACAGCGGCATTATATGATCTAGAAACGCCGATACATCCGGCTCATATCCCATACCGCCGTATTTCGGCGCTTCGTATGTGTCCTCTGTAATAGGCAACACCTTTTCAACGCGCGGTATATAGTTTAGCGGCGATTCAAAATAAGTATATGCTATAAATATCTCGTCAACCTCGCCGGAAACATACAATGATGTAGTAAGATCGGCTAATCTCCCCGCGCCCTCATATATTTGCGCCTCTGATATGCCGGTAATTCTTCGCATTATGTTTTTGTCGCGGCGCTTAAAATACTCGCTGCCCTTTGAGCCTATTACCAGCAGCCTCTCATTTTTGCCCTCGTTCATATGCTCAAGAGCCTTTTCGCAAATGTTTATATTATAACTGCCGCACAGCCCCTTGTCGCTTGTTATTATTATATAAGCGGTGCTTCTTAGCGGCCTTTGCATAGTGAAAACATTTTTATAAGCCTCTTCAGAGGTTTTAAGAATATCCAGATTGCTTTTTAGCGCTTTATAAAGCGGACGGGCGCCTTCAAGCCGCCGCCTCGCCTTTCTAAACTTAGAGGAAGAAACCATGTCCATCGCTTTCATAATCTGTTTCGTAGTGCTTACGTTTGTTATTCTTTGCTTAATAGCTTTCATCGAAGACATGGCGTCACCTCCTTACTCGTAGCTGTGCAGCTCTTTAAACTCATTTATAGCGCCCTTAATTTTTTCCTCAAGCTCTTTAGATATATCTCCCGTTTCCCGTATCTCATCTATAATAGCGCGCTTGCTTTGGCAAACAAAGCCTATAAAATCCCTTTGGAACTCACGAACTCGCTCAACCTTAACATCAAGCAGGTGCTTGTTGATAAGCACATATAAAATCAACACCTGATGCTCTACCGGCATAGGCTTATACTGCGGCTGTTTGAGTATTTCCATAATGCGCTCGCCCTGCCTTAAATGCTCAAGCGTATCCTTGCTTAAGTCGGAGCCGAACTGTGCGAAAGCCGCCAGCTCCCTGTATTGCGCGAACTCAATGCGCAGCGGTCCGGCGATATTTTTCATAGCGTTTATCTGGGCGGAGCCGCCTACACGCGAAACCGAGAAACCCGGGTTTATAGCCGGACGAACGCCGTCGTTAAACAGTTCGGCTTCAAGATAAATCTGCCCGTCGGTTATTGAAATAACGTTTGTCGGGATATAGGCGGATATATCGCCCTCTTGCGTTTCAATTATAGGAAGAGCCGTAAGCGAACCGCCGCCATGCTCCTCGCTCATGCACGCCGCCCTTTCAAGCAGGCGGGAATGCAGATAGAAAACATCGCCGGGATACGCTTCACGCCCGGGTGGCCGGCGCAAAAGCAGGCTTATCGTGCGATACGACACAGCGTGCTTTGACAAATCGTCATATACAATAAGAACGTCCTTGCCTTCTTCCATCCATTGCTCGCCGATAGCGCAGCCGGCGTAAGGCGCGATATATTGAAGCGGCGCCGAATCGCTGGCGGTCGAAACAACAACTGTTGTATATTCCATAGCTCCGGTTTCATTAAGAACCTTTATAAGGCGCGCCACCGTAGACGCCTTTTGCCCTATCGCCACATATATGCACAGCACATCTTTGTCCTTCTGGTTGATAATAGTATCTATGCAAATGGCGGTCTTGCCGGTCTGGCGATCGCCTATAATAAGCTCTCTTTGTCCCCTGCCAATAGGCACCATGGCATCTATAGCCTTAATGCCTGTTTGCAGCGGCACATTAACCTCTCTGCGCATAATAACGCTAGGAGCGGCACTCTCAATTTTGCGATACGCTGTTGCTGCGATCATTCCCTTGTCGTCTATGGGCTGACCTAGAGAGTTTACAACCCTTCCTAGCATAGCGTCACCGACAGGCACCTCAAGCATTCTTCCTGTCAGCTTAACGGGATCCCCCGCCTTTATATTAGCATCCGAGCCCATAAGCACCGCTCCGATGCTATCTTCATCAAGGTTTAGCGCTATACCGTAAACACCGCCGGGAAACTCTAATAGCTCGCCGCTCATAGCGCCATGCAATCCATAAACGCGGGCTATGCCGTCTCCAACTTGTATTACTGTACCCGCCTCGGAAACATCGAGCGCGGATGAAAATTCTTTTATCTGCTGCTTTATAACCATGCTTATTTCATCAGGCTTTACAATCATTCATTGGCTCCTCCTCTCTTAAGGCTCTCTTTCATATTGCTCAGCTGTGTTCTTACTGTGCGGTCGATCAGATATCCGTTTAAGTGTATATAGAATCCGCCGAGCAAGGAGGCATCTACTCTTGGAAGCAACTCCACCTGTTTGTTTGTTTTTTCCGACAGTACAGCATGAAGCTTTGATAGCTGCCGTTCGCTTAACTGTGAAGCGGATACGACGCTTGCCACCATTTTGCCGGTATGCCGGTTTTTCATATCTATATAAGCTGTAAGGGCAGGTACAATCATGGCCTCGCGGCTTTTAGAAATAGCAAGAAATAATAAGCCCATAAGGTCATCCGAAACGCCGTCTTTAAAAAGGCTTTGCAAAAGTTCACGCTTGGCAGCGTCTGGTATATGCGGATGCTGCATAAAGCTTTGCAGCCGCTCGTTTTCAAGCGCGTCTCTAACTATAGCGGCTTGCTTTGCATGCTCTTCAAGCATTCCGCTTTCAAGCGACAGCTCAAATAAAGCGGCGGCATAGCGATCTTTTAGCTCAGCCATGCCGATTCCTCCAGTTCAGCTATCGCCTCGTCAAACAGCCTGTCCTGCGTATCGCTGTCTATGGTCTTTTCAACAAACTTGCCCGCCATAAGTGAGGAAGCCTCGATGATGTAAAGCCTTGTTTCCTCCTTTAGGCGCTCCCTTTCACTCATAGCGCTCTGTTCGGCGCGCTGCTTTATATCAGCCGCCTCGCTTCTCGCTAAATCTATAATACGCCGGCTTTTTTCAGAAGCGGTAAGCCTGGCCGCTTCTAAAATCTTAACGCGCTCAGCATCAATCTCTCTTAGTTTTTTCTCATATCCAGCCTTAAGCGCGTCCGCTTCGACCATTTTATTTCGGGCCTCATCGAGCTGCCCGCTTATCCTCTCGCTACGCTTGCGCATAAACTCCTGCACCGGCTTATACAGTATAAAGCCCAGAGCGACAGCCAGAATGCAGGCATTAAGCAGGTGGATGCCGGTACTTATAAGCGTTTGCTGATCAAGTCCGAACACCCGCCCATCCGGCACAGCGTTAAGCAAAATAGTAACGTCAAAATTCAAACCGACAGGCCTCCTTTCTCTAAAACGTCCATATAGTAGGGAATAAGCCTCTCCTTGCCTATATCGGCTAAAACAGCCATAGCGTATACCTCTCCGGCATATTCAAGCCGAAAACGCATACTGCCCGCTAATTAAATGGCAAAACAATGCCGTTTATAAAGCGAGCTAATTCCCTATAGTCGTGCCTTTATATTATCCAACCATGTTCTGTAAATACAGGCTGACTAGCGGATTGGCAAACAGCATTATAATCGCAATCAAAAGCCCATATATACCCGACGTCTCGGCCATGGCAAGGCCTATAAACATAGTACCCCTTATAGAGTCGGCGGCTTCAGGCTGGCGCGCTATCGACTCTATGGCGGTAGCCACTATGTTGCCTTGTCCGATAGTTGTAAGCACGCCGTTAAGCAGCGCTATGGCGGCGGCAATATGAGCTACCGCGATTACAAAAGCTAATGGATCTTGCATAAATAATTCCTCCAATACTTCTACTTATCTTAGTTTATATTTGCACGGCGCAATAAGCGCCCTACTCTGTCGCCCCTCTTATAAACATGAGGCTTAGTACACAGAAAATATATGTTTGCAGCGCTCCCAGCGCCAAATCAAAATACGCATGCAGCACCGCGGGAATGCCGAATCTAAATATCATGGGCGGCAGCGTGTAAATCATAGTCATAAGTATCAATCCCGCCAGCACATTTCCAAAAAGCCTAAAGCTTAGGGAGATTGGGCGCGCCAGTTCGCCTATTAGATTCAAAGGGAAAAATATAGGATGAGGATAGAAAAAGCTCTTTAAATACTCCCCTTTCCTATATTTGATGCCCATATACTGTATCAATATAAATGTCGCAAGGGAGAAGGCAAAAGTGACAGTCCAATCGGCGGTAGGCGGCCGAAATCCCAACACGCCACTTATATTCGATACGAATATAAATACAAATACGGTAAAAAACCATTGTCCAAGCGGCAACAGCTTTTCTCCGCCGGTATTGCGCATAAAGTTGTCAAATATCTCTATCGCCGCCTCGATGGCGTTTTGAAAGCCTTTAGGCGTTTTTTCGAACTTACGAAGCTTTATGCGCACAAAAATCGCTAACGCGATAAGCAGCAGCATGATAATCCATGTATTTAATATTGTTCTTGTAATCCATACCTCAATGTCGCCTATTTTTAACACCCAGAGGTTATCGATATTAAACTCCACGGAAAAACCACCTCCTACGCGTTTTCAAAAGCCTAAATACCATCAGGCCTTTGAAGTAAATTTAAGCAAATAAACGGCTATCTGAAAAGTAATTATACCTGCCGCCGCCCCCCACAAATTTATAAACGGCACAAATACCGCCAGCATAAGCACCGCGCCTGTTAGCAGCAGCCGCAAAAAATGCTGAAGGCGAATATAATTGTCCGCCGCCTTTGTTTCCATTTTAAGAGCCTTATCAATTGCCCGCTCTAAAAGTATTACCTTCAAAGCGCTTACCGCCGCCCCTAATACAGCGCCAAGCGCAAACGGCAAAACATCGAGCGAGCGGTAAAAAGCAGCGCCCGCCGCTATAATAATCAGCAGCAAAATGCCGATTGTCTTAATCATCTTTTTAGAAAGGTCAGATTGTTCCATATTGCCCCTTTCAAGCCGTTCGTCACTTTTTAGCGGCTAAGTCAAACAGCGCCTTTAATGCCGCTCCTACCCCAAGAAGAGAAAAAAGCAGCAGTAGCCATGGCGAAGTATTCAAGAGGTTATCCAAAAACCTGCCGAGAAACACGCCGATCAACACACAAGCTGCCATCGTTATCCCGATTTGCGAGAAAAAGGATAACGCCTTCAAAAACTCCCTATTTTGTTTCTTATCATCTTTTCGCGGCCTGTCCTTCAGAATTATTAACTCCTTTCAGTTTTCAAAACATACCCGCAATATAAAAAATAGAGCGCAAATGGCTTATTAGATCATTTTCGCCCTCTATGGGAATATACGATACTATATATTAATACCACTGCGTAAACTTTGCTTAATTGATTGTCGTATTTCTCGCCTTATTAAATTATTACCCCCGCCATATATAAATGCGCGTTTCTCATTGCAAAACTGCATTTTAATCCATCAAACATTGTTTATTCTACCATAAGCAGAGGAAAATCACCAGACAATTTTAAAATATGCCCATAAGTGGAAACAAAAGGCATATCCACAAAAAAGCAATTTTAAATGTTATAAACGCGATAACGCTGAAAATCTCCGTTCTACAGCGACAGCATATTTATGCGCCGCTATAAACTGCACCATCGCATTCTAGCTATTAAAGGCGTAAGCTAAAGCATACCCACCGCGAAGCATCACCCTGGCATAACCAAACCCAGCTATCTTAATATAATATCTAGCGGCATTTCATTAAGCTGCCAGCGGCGTGTAACAGGATTCCTTTTATCCGCATCATAATCAACCCAGCATACAGTATTTGCGGCGTAAAGCAGCGCCGCGCCACGCCGTACCCCTTTTTTAGGCGCGGTAGCCGGATTATCCGACAGCCAACGTAGCGCTCTCGCCATATTATCATCCTGCCTGTATAAACAAGGCGATAGGTAGCCGGTTGAATTGGTCGCAAGCCGGTCACGCACCAGCGCGTCTCTAAGCATTTCACTATCCACATTATCAATCGCGGCGCAGTACCGGCTAAACACCGCCGTAAAATCATCTAACGAAGCGCGCGACGCTACGCCCGCCTCATGCGCTGCAACACCAAACTCTTTAAAAAACTCAAACGGCGTCTTCCCGCTTACACCCAGCACATAATCAAGCGTCAGCGAAAAACGGCCGCTGTTGTATACTCGATCTAAAGCGTTTTCGGTATAACGCAGCAGGTCAAAATCCCGCTCTGAAAGCCAAGGCGTAGATTGCACCTCATACGGCGGTTTCTCATCAAAGCTGCAAGGATATTCTTGCGGCTCATCACGCATGGCACTGCCGTGCAGCAGCTTTAAAAATCCAAGCTGTAACATATGCGCCTTAAGCGCGTATGCCTTATTAAAGCTCTCGGCAAATATCGGCAGATCCTCCTGCGGCAATCCCGCGATAAGGTCAATATGTATATGCATATTGCCCATAGCGATAAGACGGCGAATATTGGCTTGTAAAACAGCGGTATCGGTTTTTCTGCGTACCGCCTTTAGCGTTGGCTCATGGAACGATTGCATACCTATTTCAAGCTGCACCGCCCCTATCGGTATGTGGTCAAGCAAAGCGAATGTTTCTTCTTTTAAAATGTCCCCGGCGATTTCAAAATGAAAACAGGCACGGATTGGTATTTCTTCGCCATAATTCTCCAAAATGAACTGTAAAATCTTATTAGCGTGTACGGCGTTAGCGTTAAATGTTCTGTCGACAAACTTGATTGTGCGCGCGCCGCTGTTTGCGAGCAGCAGCAAATCCCGCCAAATAGCATCAGACGGAAAATAACGCGGCGCTCCGCATCTGCCCGATAAGCAAAAAGCGCATGAATACGGGCAACCGCGGCTGGTCTCAAAATAAGCGATACGCCCCTCTACCGCGGCGGCGTACCCCGCTTCAATAGGCGAAGGCACAGGCCCAGATAGCACGCATGGCTCATTTTCGTATATTGTTCCGTCTTTATAACGCCAGCAAAGACCGGCTATAGCCTGCGCACATTCCGGCAAAAGATCGTTGCTGTCATTGTAAAAAACAGCCTCTAAAAACTCAGCAGCGCTTTTTTCACCTTCTCCGGCCAGTATATAATCTATCTGCGTATTGTTTAGCAGTATGTCTTTTACGCGATAGCTTACCTCCGGCCCACCCAGCACAACTATGACGCCCGGCAGTACTCGCTTTAGCTCGGAGCATAGTTTAAGCGTCACTTCTATATTCCATATATAGCACGAAAACCCGACAACAGCCGGCGCTGTATTTATAATGCGCGTTAGCACCTCGTCCGGCGGTTGATTTATATTAGCCTCTATAATGCGCACGCGGCTGTACAGCTCCGGCGCATATGCCTTAACGCCCGCCGCTAAACACCATGGCGCGGGAGACGCATGTACATATTTTGCATTAAGCACGCAAAACACCGCAGTTCCTTCAGCAGGCATATTATTACTTTGCAGCAATCTAAATTCTCCTAAGAAGTATTTGTCCTCTATATTGTTATAACGGCAAACCCTAAATATTGCAAGGTAGCATGGCTTTATAACAAATCGCAAACCGCTATTGCGATTCGCGATGTGGTTATTTATAGTGCGAGATTAGAATGATCCACTGCATAAATATAAAAGCTTTATAATGGCATCTCCCGCTTTGCAACAGAATTATATATATATATTATTGAGTATACATAGCCATTTTAGACCCGCATTTAGGGCAAAATGCCGCATCCTCGCTAACAAGTCTTCTACAATTGGAACATGTTTATTTCATGCGGGTATTGGCTCTCATACTTCTATCATCGAGGCACAATACTACAATGAGCGCCGGTATAAATAAAAAGAATCCAAGAAGCCAAAAGCCACCTTTGCTGTACCCTTTTTTACTAGCCATATTTGCTGTAATAAATGCTAACCCGGCAGTAGCGGCGATAAGAAATAGTAAAGGTATAATTGCCAGCATTAAATCAATAAATGATAAGGGGGATTGAGTTGCCATATTGTAATCCTCCAGCAATTAAAAATATTTCTACTTTTCACCAATTGATCAACTTATTATAGAAGTATTTTATTTATTACTCAATTTCATATATGCAATTACGTTTTATCTTTAACCATTTAACATTGGCATCTATTCAATTACGTACTCATATACAAAATCATCCATTATATAGCCGTTTCCTATATCAATCTTTTCTTCTCGTATCTTTTTGAAGCCCATTTTCTCATATGCGAGTATAGCGTTGTTATTCTTATTGACATTTAAAACAATGGAGAAAAGACCGGCCTTTCGCGCCTGTTCGATTATAAACCGCAGCATATCCTTGGCTATGCCCTTGCCGCGTTGAGCTTTCTTTAGATAGAATTTGCTTAAATAAAGCTCGTTTTTCCTTGCACAAAAGGCAATGAAACCCGCCCTGTCGCCTGAGCCGTCATTTACAAAATAGTATGCATATCCATTTTTAAGCTGCTCTATAATAGCAAAAACGGATTGGAATTTGCGTATCATATAATCATTTTGCTCTGCGCCAATAATAGCGTCAAAATGCTGTTTAACAATTTCCGTCGCCAATTTAGACAGCTCTTGTATCGCCAAAACATCACTAGATGATATCTTCTCGTAATGCATATGTTTTCCTCTATTGTTTATCACCGCCGCTTGTTTTTACACCCTCCATCACCGCTTATAAATCCTCTTGCCATCGAGTATCATCATGCTTTCAATGTTAGGCTCAATCTCAGGCTTAACAATCTTGTCCTGCCAATCCGCCGGTTCAACATCTTCAATTGAAATGGTGATTGCCTGCGGAGGACATCCCCAAACTTCTAAGAATATATCGTTGATTTTCTCAACAACCGCTTCCTTCGTTGCCTGATCTTTAGGAAATGACTTGATTGCAATATAAGGCATATTAAATCCCCTTTCAAATTATCATCTATTTATAGGTGCCGATTATCAGCTCGATATTATAGATATTATACCATAGGTAGCCCGTAAAAAGTATTTTCAAATCGTAGGGACAGGCGTCTACTTAAAGGCACGGCGCAACCTATGAAAACCAATAGCTATTACGCAAACAGTCACCTAGTATAATTAAATATGCATGCTATACCGTATTTACCCGAATTGATTATAACAATGCGCCAAATATATCAATCCTTTAAAATCAAACACATGTTATTTTTGATGTTGTGATATGTTTATAGTGTTCACTGTTTCGCACAGGCAGTATATTATCATCATGTATAAAAATATTGCGTGATATAGAAAAACAGTGCGTGATATCCGTTTCTTTTTGGTTGCTTTTTCTTTTCGCAAAGAAAAGTAACTGGCATCCCCTTTGGGATTCAAACCCAAGGCCTTCCGCTTAGGAGTTTGAAAAGTCCAGTTATCGAGAACAAACAGTAGAATAACATGCCATATAGAGTAAGTTTGCCGGGCATGTTATAATCAATCTGTTGCAATAAGTTTCACAAACAGGTTATTTCAGACTTATATAGCAGCCTGACATAGCGATAATGGGAAGGTTGAAGTACAAAAGAAAGCATTTGTTCAAAGGGGTAGTAATAACATGGATGTTGTATCAATCGGAATAGGCGTATTAAACTTGATTATTCTTGCTATTTTACTGATCCGGATAAAAAGCATTAGCGATCAGAATGTATATGCAAAAAATAATGCTGAATTACTTGTCAAACTGAGTGAATTCAAAGGTGAGATTGTCGAGAAGGTAAACGAGAAAAATATAAGTTTATCAAAGGATGTCACAGCACAAATTGAGGGCCTGAAAACTGGAAATCGGGACAGCCTTGATAAAATTAATGATACATTAAATAACAAAATTGGCGGTTTCCAAAATGATGTATTTGAGAAATTCGACTCTATAACTACATCCGTTAGAAGATCCTTATCCGACAACCGCAACGAGTCAAATAATGACATCGAGAAGTTCAAAAAAGATATAACAGACTGCCTCGACTCCATTAATAAGACTCTGGAAGCAAAAATTACTGCATTACAAACAAGCAATGAAGCGAAGCTGGAACAAATGCGTGGAGTTGTTGAAGAGAAACTCGAAAAAACTCTCAATGACCGGCTTAAGCTATCTTTTGAAACAGTAAGCAAAAACCTGGAGAGCGTTCAAAAGGGATTAGGCGAAATGCAAAGCTTGGCTACAGATGTGGGTGGGCTCAAAAAGGCGATTAACAATGTGAAAACAAGAGGGGTTTTCGGCGAAGTACAACTTGAGCGGATTTTAGAACAGATGCTGACCGCAGCTCAATATGAAAAGAACGCTCAGGTGAAAAGTCGCTCACAGGAGCGAATTGAATTTGCAATTAAGCTGCCCGGCAAAAACGATGAGTCTTTTGTTTTTCTGCCCATCGATTCTAAATTCCCTTCAGAGAATTATGATGCTTTGCTTGCCGCCTATGATAGCGGAGAAAAAAACGACATAGCTATGGCAAAGACGGTTTTTGCTAATAAAATAAAAACATTTGCCAAAGAAATAAGTGGTAAATATATTAATCCGCCAACGACAACGGATTTTGCAATTCTCTTTTTGCCATTTGAGAGTTTATACGCTGAGGTTGTTCAGACGCCAGGGTTATTCGAGGAATTACAGTCAAAATATAAAATAACCGTAACCGGCCCCACAACGCTTTCTGCTTTTCTTAATGCCCTACAAATGGGTTTTAAAACATTGACAATTGAGAAGCATTCTTCAGAGGTATGGAACATCTTAGGCGCTGTAAAGACCGAATTTAAGACATTTGAAGGCGTATTGAATAGTGTACAGAAAAAGCTTAGGGGCGCAGACGACGAACTATCAAAGCTGGTCGGTACGAGAACAAATGTAATTAATAGAAAGCTACGTACCGTCAACGAGCTGCCGGAATCAGATGCGCGTGTGCTGTTACCTGTTAGCAGCGGAGATTAAGAAATATGATTATAGTTTCACCATCATCTAAGCATAATATATAACGGTAGATAAATCATTATTGCCTGTCCGTAAAACTAACCTTCTATAGTTTGCTTTATTATTTCCTTTAGACATATGTACACCCCTATTTTATGGCCTGCTTTGAACTAATATAAAGAAATAAAGAAGAGCCATTTCCGGCTCTTTTCTTATGCTACTCTTATGTGTTTTCCGGTCATTTGAATTGGGCATTAGGAGGTTATAATATCGGTTCGTAATCATCATTGCCGGCAGCCAATTTTTATCCATTTGGCAGCTTATAAAATGCCTAATAGCAGATACGAAGTTAACAGCAATACACTTTTACGCGCCTATGTTCTTGATGCTGTGTCTATGCGATAGCTGCTATGCTCTAAAGCAAAGACTGTGAATTAAGTGCAGCGAGAAACAAGAACCTGAACGCCGAGCAACAGGCCTCGATTCAATTATTCTATCTTCGGGGTGGTTTAGACTATGCCGCATTGCCTCTTTTTGATGAAATACTGATGACCTTAATGAAGAAAAGCATCATGAGAAAAGATCATCGGTAAAGAGTTCTTGCAGTTTGTAATATAGGTTGACAAGAATGAATAGAAAGCGGGTATGGTGTGATTTAGAATATAGTGGAGTTAAAAAACATGTTTACAAAAGGGCTTAGCTGGTATGCATTATTTATGCAAAGCAATTAGAGATCAAAACAGCACTAGAAAGTTCAAACTCTGACGCGAGTGTAGAAATATTGCACGCCTTCAAAAATGATCAGCGATATGCGTTTCTTTTTGGTTGCTCTTTCTTTTCGCGAAGAAAAGCAACTGTCTTATTCTACTTAAAAAATGTAATGCTAAGTTGTGGGCATAAAAATATCGCAAACCACAGATGATGGCTCGCGATATTGGTTTTCTTTGGCTTACCTTTCTTTTTTCAAAAAGAAAGGTAAGTGGCGTACCCGAAAGGATTCGAACCTTCGGCCTTTGGAGTCGGAGTCCAACGCTCTATCCAGCTGAGCTACGGGTACACATGCAATATAAGGCTTCCACCTCTTTACAAACACTAAACGGCTTCCGCCCAAGCATTATACCACAGCTGATGCTCTTTGAAAAGCACCATACCCTAAACAAATACTCGCGAACATTTGTACGCTTTTTGGTACAGCCGACATGCCATACTTATATCACTACAACAATCCGGAGGTATGTCATGCTTAATAAGCTTGAGCTTCTTGAGGCTGAAGCGCGCCGGGCTAATATCGTTCTTGAGACGCTGCCCGCCATATACAGCATTCTCGGCTTCTACTTCTCGACGGCGGGC
Organism: Christensenellales bacterium; assembly: GCA_050945795.1. Classification (GTDB taxonomy): domain Bacteria; phylum Bacillota; class Clostridia; order Christensenellales; family MGBC116941; genus JBMNTP01. The sequence goes on from JBMNTP010000008.1 coordinate 57,674, forward strand.
TGCCGACCCGTTATAGCTCTCGCACCCAATCTCGATGCCAAAACACGCCTTTGCGTACTGGCGGAGGAACTTGGCCACCACTATACAACAGTAGGTGATATTACAAAACTCGAAACGGTGGCGCAGCGAAAAGCCGAAAACTACGCGCGCAGATGGGCATACGCGAGGCTTATTTCGCCTTCCGATTTTATAGAATGCAAGCGACTGGGGCTGCGCAACAGCTTTGAAGTCGCCTGCCACCTAAATATACGGGAGGATTTCCTGCTGCTTGCTCTTAAATGCTACCAATCAGTGTACGGGCAACACCGCGACTGCAACGGCTATCGAATCACCTTCGACCCGCTCGATGTTAAAAAGCTGCATAGGACGCGCAAGCAAGCTAAGGTAACACATAAGCATATAGAAGAAGAAAACGCCCGGTAGTCCCCAGGCGCATCATATATATTTTTTTCGTAATCTATTTAGCCTCAAGTGCCAATTCAATGCCGGCGTTTAAATATTTGCCAAAACTCATGCTTACGCCGCTCTCCTTGTGCATCTCCAACACTTCACGCCGCGCCTTCATAACTTCGGTAAAGTTAAGTCCTTCCGCCACTCGCTGCATAGCCTCCCTATCGTCAAACTTCGCGTCAAACGCGATTATGGCGCAAACAAGCGTCTTTTCGTAAATCATGCGCTGCCGCTCGTTTAGCTGATAATCTATTATAAGCCGGTAGCTTACTCCGTATATCTCACCACTATCCTTTATAACAGTAGCGCTTAAAACTAGGTTGCCGTCCATGTGCCGATATACATCATAAAATTCCGAGCCCGACTCAATTTTCTTAAACTCCGGCCGATATTCTATCCCCGCCAGCGCTGCCTTAGCTGCAAACGCCGCCGCATACTCTTCAAGCTTAACGCCCGACGCCGACGCCGCTTCAAAAGGCACCGGAGCCGGATCATACGCCGGAAGCTCTTCATCATGGCCACCTTCGCTGCCCGCCTCCTCGCCGCTTACCTCCGTATGCGTATTTTGGGCTTTTTCTTTTTCGCTTTTATTAAGCGCGACAAAATACTCGCCAAAATGCGATACCGCCATAAATCCCAGCAGCATCGCTGCGACGCAGACTGCTACGGCTCGCGCCCAAAATCCTATTCTGCTTTTTGTTTTTACCGGTTTTTTAGCTGATGCCACCGCCCGCCTTGAAACACGGACGCCGCCCGAGGTCCATACCGCCTCCTGCTCCGATGCTCCACAGTCGGAACAAAGCGCATCTTCCTCGGATAAAGGCTCGCCACAAAACCCGCATGCTTTATACATCAGTTTTCGACCCTTATCATGTTCTTGATCTCAAGCACGCAATCAAGGCTCTCAAGATCTTTAAGCGCGCCCTGCAGCCGCGATTCACTAGCCTCATGCGTTATAAATATCAAAGGCACGCTGCCCGTTTCCTCATCCTTCATCTTATCGTCCTGTATAACGGTGGCAATACTTACCTCATGCTCACCAAGTATGCCGGAAATCCGTGAAAGCACGCCGGGAGCGTCTTCAACCTGAAGATAAATGTACGCCGCCGTCTTCCAGTCCTCTACAAACTTAACGATGGGAGACGCGTCATCCTTATTCTCAAATGATGTGTAAAGGTGCTGCTTAAAGCGGCAGGCAAATATTACATCTGAAACAACAGCGCTGGCGGTAGGCATCTGCCCCGCCCCCCTGCCGTACAGCATTATATCGTCGACAGCCGAGCCATGCATAAATATAGCGTTAAATACGCCCCTTACTCCTGCTAAGGGATGGGTATCCTTTATCATTACCGGATGCACCCTCGCTTCAACGTTGGTGCCATCCTTTTTGCCTATAGCCAGCAGCTTAATAACGTATCCAAAATGCTTGGCCATTCTTACATCCTCGGCGGATATTCGCGTTATACCTTCGCGATATATATTAATCATGGGTATCTTAGCGTGGAAAGCCAAAGAGCCGAGTATAGACAGCTTATACATAACATCAAAGCCTTCGACGTCGTTTTTAGGATTAGCTTCGGCATAGCCTAGCTGCTGCGCCTCTTTAAGCGTGTCCTCAAAGCTGCATCCTTCCTCGCTCATTTTTGTCAATATATAGTTTGTCGTGCCGTTTATTATGCCCATAATGCGCGTTATGCTGTTTGCTTGCATGCTATCGAATATGGTTTTAATAATAGGTATGCCGCCGCCCACCGTCGCCTCTATATAAAGGCCTACATTATTCTTGCGCGCCGCCTTTTCAAGCTCCGGCCAATGCTTAGCGATAACCTCTTTATTCGATGTTACAACTGTCCTTCCGGAGTTTAGAGCGGCGAGTATATAAGTCCTCGCCGGCTCAACGCCGCCAAGACATTCTACAATCAGCGATATCTCGTTATCGCCTATTATTGATTCGATTGATGTGGTGCAGATATCGCCCTCGCATTTAGCGTTAGGCTCATCCATCGATTTTACAAGCACCTTTTTAACAGAGATGTCCACGCCTTCTTTATGGACTATATCCTTGCCGTTTTCTTTGAGTATCTTGTATACTCCGTATCCTACTGTGCCAAAGCCCAGCAGGCCGATTTTAACTTTTTTCATTTCATTCACACCCCAGCTACCATATTTCTTTCATATACTATTCTAAGGCCTTCCAGCGTTAAAACGCCGTTTATCTCCTTTATATGCCTTGATTCCTGGGCAATCAGGCTGGCCATGCCGCCCGTAGCCACAACATACGCGTCGGTGCCCAGCTCTTTTTTCATACGCCCGACAATATGATCGACAAGGCCGACATATCCAAACACTATGCCCGCCTGCATACCTGAAACTGTGCTGCGGGCTATGACCTTCTCCGGCTTAACGAGTTCTACTTTTGATAGCCTTGCCGCGTTGCTTACCAGCGCATCCATAGATATCTTAACACCGGGGCATATAGCGCCGCCTATAAACTCGCCCTCAGTGTTCACAACGCCAAAAGTCGTAGCCGTTCCAAAATCGACAATTATACACGGGCCTCCGTATATTTCATATGCGGCTATGGCGTTTACGATGCGGTCTGAGCCCAGCTCTCTTGGGTTATCGTATCGTATATTCATGCCGGTTTTAATGCCGGGGCCTATTATCAGCGGGGTGAGCTTAAAGTAAATATCGCACATATGCTCAAGCGTGTAGTTTACCGACGGCGATACCGACGATATTATAACTCCTTCAACATCGCAGAGCTCATACCCGATATGGTTGAATATGGATTCCATCATAATGCCATATTCATCGGCAGTCTTTTCGACATCCGTTTTCATCCGCCACGAATTAAGAAGCTTTCCTTCTTTAAACAGTCCGGATTTTATATTGGTGTTGCCTACGTCAAGTGTCAAAAACATATTATTTCCTTCTTACAAATCATCCGAAGTTTTTTTAATAACCGCTTTGCGTACCGCGCTGACTATAGGTACAACCAGCACCGGCGCGACGATAATCTCTATAATAGCATTAATACCCAGCGCCGCCGCTATAACATTTGTTACAACATCCGGTAAGCTGGAAATAAATAATATATAAAATAGTCCAAGAAAGCCTACCGTATTAGTAAGCGAGCCTGCCGCCGCCGCCACTCCCGCTGAAAGCGCAGTACCGGATTTTTTGGCGAAAGCTTTATCTACCGCCACAACGACAAGAGGTATAATAAGTCGCGGAATAAATATAACGGCGAGCGTAGCCAGCGGGTTTGTCGCCAGCATCATGTCTTTTAGCGGCGAAACGCTTAAAAAGCTTGTAAGGCCGAATAGAAAGCCCAATACCAAGCCCACTCCCCTGCCCTCAAGCAACGCCCCTACCGCGACCGGCACGCACATAATGGTTATAGCTATCGGCGGAATGTTTATAAAGCCGAGCGGCGTCAATCCCAAAAGCAGCGTAAGGCCCGCGAGTATTCCGGTAATAGCCAAGTTTCTGGTGTTAATTCTTTTCATTTTTTCCTCCGTTCAAGTTCAATTGATACCTGACGTAATAGTGAACAACCAACAGTTATATTGAGTCCTGCTCAATGGATGCAGGCTCTGAGCATTATACCATATTGCCGTCATACTTTGTCCACTCTAAAAGCCGTATGGTTCAATGCTCTCTCAGCCGCCGGACGCTCTACGTCCGTCTGCGGCGTGAGGTTATTATACCGAAAAGCGGCGGCACAGCCGACTCCGGCGCGCAGCGACGGCTTTCTCAAAGCGAAAGGCTTTATGGTTCAATGCTCTCTCAGAGATC
>JBMNTP010000009.1:0-57928 GCA_050945795.1 Christensenellales bacterium
ATATGTTATTGCATGGTCATATAGCAAAACAATCTTTATGATACGTGAAACGATTGAAATAGCGATGTAATATGTCGTATTTGCGAGAACTTCATGTTTTTTTGTCTATATTATTGCAAATGCCTACTAAAAAGTATTATATATAAGTGACGAATGCCACCAAATGTCTATAATCGGCGATTCTGCTTTAATTTATATAGTACTTAATCGGGAAATTATTCTTTTGTAAGGTAGGGTATACTAATGCGCACTGCGGGTTCTATTCATTTAAGCTTGCTGTCTTTTGTCGTGCTCGCCTTAATCTATTTTAACGTGAGACGGCCTAAAACCAAATTGCCTTTGCAAAACAAGTTTTTTGCTTGGCTTACTGCTTGCTGCGCTATTGTTGTAGTTATAGATATGTTCAGCGTTTTAGTGGAAAAAATGCCGGGTGTTGAAGCATATTTTCTTACATACTTTTTTAATACGCTCCTTATGATAATAGACGTTATACCGGCCATGCTATGGACGGCTTATGTTACTTATCATATAAGCCGCGACATAATACGGCTAGACAAAATCAATGTGCCTATTTTGCTGATTTTTATCATCAACACCGCGCTAAGTATATCAAATATTAAAACAGGGTGGTATTTTTCTATAGGCGCTGACAATTTATTTATAAGAGGCCCTCTTTATTGGTTAAATGTAGCTTTTTCATCTATAGGAGTAGTGTACTCCACTATTATTGTAGCTTTAAACAGGAAGAAGCTTGAACGCGGGCTGTATAAAGGGCTGATAGTATTCGCCGTGCCGGGCGCGGTAGGCGCTATTTTACAGCTTTTCTATGAAGGAGGCGCTATAACCTGGGCAGGATTGTCGGTCTCGGTGCTTACAGTGTACTTTAATATACAGAATAAAACTATAAATACTGACTACCTTACCGGCGCATATAACAGGCGCCAGCTTGATCACTATCTTACCGACATGATAGAGAACAGAGGTAAAAAAAGCTTTGCCGCCATACTTATTGATCTTGACAGATTCAAACAGATAAACGACAAATACGGGCATTCGGTGGGCGATTCGGTATTATGCGCGGCGGCAAAGCTGCTTAGGGAATGCGTGCGCGCGGATGATTTTATAGCGCGGTATGGCGGGGATGAGTTTTGTGTGGTAATTGAGGATATAGACGTTATGGACAAGCTAGAGGAGGTTGTGCGGCGCATAAAATACCGTTTTGCTAAGTATAATCATTCTTCCTATGAACAGGTTAAAATAAACATATCTATGGGGTATGATGTTTATAGACAATCGTCCGGCCAAAGTTTTATGCAGTTTATATCACATATCGACAGGTTGATGTATAAAGAGAAAAAGAAGACGATAGGCGCACAGCCCCTAATAGCCTATAGCGAATAATTCGATACGGCGTATACGTCCTAAATGCTGTCATATATACCGCGGGGAGATAATAATATATAGCGGGAAGCGCCTTGATGCTCCGGCTTGCCGGGGCTGTTGTTTATATTGGCGTAATCCCGCTTTTTCGCATATCCGCAAGCGGTCAATAAATTAATGCCTTAATTGGCAGGCGGGGAGGTATGCCGGTGAGCGCGGATGTATCAGACCAAAGCTATCTAGACGAAACCAGGGAGAGCCGCGGCGACAGCCAGCTAAAAGAGATATTTATCGAAATGGCGCAGAACAGGCGGCAAAACGCGCAGTGGAACCTTAATGACAGCAGACTTACGTTTCCAACCTTCTTTATACTTATGCCGGAGATAGAAAAGCTGGGCCTATATCAAAGGATAGGACAAAGAAATATAGCCGCGGCGTATATAACGCTAAGAGTGCTTAAAAAGACGGAAGAAGCTGAAAACCTGAGGCGGCAGGGAGCGCAGGGCGGACAGCAGGCGGCGCTAAGGTGGATGCTGACTACGGGGGAGAGCTATGATGGCACGGACGGCGTTTTTGATCAGGTTATGGACGCCGCCGCCGCGCTGCTGCTTAGCATATACCGCGACACAACGGTGCTGCCGCTTGTAGCTAGGTTAATGTTTATGCGCAACAGGGCGGGGCGGCTTATACACGACATTGCCTGGTGTTTTTTTAAGGCGGGGGATATAGAGGCAATGCGCATAGTCGCGTCATACCTAGAATCAGATAACGAAGCTGATGTCGACTTAGCTTGTAAGCTGCTGCATACAGATAAAAGGGGCGGCAGTAGGGGTGGGCGGTATGAGGAATATATGCGTTGGTATGAGGATAATGCGCCGTACGCTTATTTTTCCGGCGAGTCTTTTCAGCAGACCAGCGAGCCGGAGCCGCTTTTTGTAAATAACGAAGCCAAATACCTTCAGCGCCGTGTATCGGCTCTGACAGGCCAGATGCTGCGTCCTCTTAACCGGTTTGACCAGAACCGGCTCGCGGAGTTTAGAAAAAAGGGCGAGGAAGAGAAGCGGCTGTTGGCGCAGTATTCCGCCAAAGCTTTTAAACTTGGCGCGCAGCACTGGAGCCGCTGGATGACCTCGGATATAAACCGGCAGATTACAGCGGCGCGTGAAGATGGAGGTGAAAACGTTTGATAGTAATAAACGGAACGCCTCTTGAGCGGCAGCAACTGCCAGAATTCGCGCCCGACAGCATGGAAACAAAGATTGCCAATATGATGTTTGAAAGCGGGGAGACGTTCTCTTTTAGTTCTCTTGGGCAGCTAAGGTTCGAACTGAGACTGAGAACGGAAATAATAAACGCATCATATGAGCTTTACAGAAGCAGGCTGCAATTTCGTGTATTCCGCGACACGATATGCAATGAGGAATACTGGAACAGAATGAATGACGGCGGCTTTTCATTAAAAAGCGGTGTGCGTCCTTCGGACGCCATAAACGATATATTTATAAACAGCCATCTCTACGGCACCGAATGCGCAACGGCAATGGTTATTGTGTATTACCGCGCGCTTATGAATGTTTTTCCCACCAGTCGCTTTAATGAATTGTTCAGTCATATATATCTTATGGACTGGACGCGCTTAGACCCAAAGCTTAGGGAAATAGGGCTTATGCGCAACGTATCTTATTATTTGCCGGGTGACAGAAGATATATCGCCAATCCCGACGTTGATCCATTAACGCCACAATGGCAGGGCGAAAACGTTATAGATATGGGCGACGGTCTTTATTATGGCCATGGTATGGGCATACGAAATACAGAGGCGATTATAAGGGCGCTCAACGCTAACAGGCGCCCCGGTGCACAAACGGAGGCGTATCTTATGGATTCTGCCGGCCGGCCTAATTTCTCCCGGCTGTACTCCTTGTACTCAAATACAAGAACCTGATAAAGGAGGCAGTAAATTTGCGTTGTTGCTATAATTGCCGCGGGCAACTATAATTAAAGTAAGTATTAAAAGTCTGGAGATATTGGATGCATCGGGAGAACGCTGCGGCGACAAGTCTTGAGCTTGATATGAGCCGCGAATATATAACAAAAACGGCGGCGCTGCTTTCTAAGAGCGCCCCACTGTACTCGCTTATTACATACGGATGCCAAATGAACGAGCACGACAGCGAAACGCTCTCGGGTATGCTCGAGGAGATGGGATACGCGCCCGCGGAAGGAGCGCCGGCAGATCTTATTATATTTAACACCTGCTGCGTAAGGGAACACGCGGAACAGCGCGTTTACGGCAATATAGGCTCGCTTAGGCAATACAAAGAGGAGCGGCCGGACGCTATAATTGCTGTATGCGGCTGCATGATGCAGCAAGACGGCGCGGCGGACGCGCTCCTTAAGCGATTTCCGTTTGTTAATATAGCTTTTGGCACTAACAACATCACCGACTTCCCCAAGCTGGTGTACGACGCGCTAAGCGGCCGCAGAAGCATGGCGATAGGCGGAGGCGACCGTGTGCTTGAGGGTATGCCGGTAAAGCGCAAAAGCGGGCCGCTGGGCTGGTTGAGTATCATGTTTGGCTGCGATAACTATTGCAGCTATTGCATTGTGCCATATGTTCGGGGCAGAGAGCGCAGCCGATCAATGGAGGCTATACTTGAAGAAGCGCGGCAGCTTTGCAATGACGGCTGTCGTGAAATAACGCTGCTTGGGCAAAACGTAAACTCATACGGCCGCGACAACGATGAGGACAATTTTGCGCGGCTCCTATGGGAATTATCTGAAACCAAAGGGCTAGAGCGCATACGCTTTATGACGTCGCACCCGAAGGATTTATCGGACGAGCTGATTGAAGTGATAGCCGTCAGCGACAAAGTATGTCCGCAGCTGCACCTGCCGGTGCAATCGGGCAGTGACGCCGTTCTTGCGGCTATGAACCGCGGCTATACAAGCGATCATTACCGCGCGCTTATTGAAAAGCTTAGAAAGGCTGTGCCGAATATAGGGCTTACGACGGATGTTATAGTAGGGTTTCCCGGCGAAACAGACGCCGACTTTGCCGACACATTATCGCTTATGCGTGATATAAGGTTCCATGCCGCTTATACCTTCAAATACAGCAAAAGAAGCGGCACGGCGGCGGCGAATATGGCGCATCAGGTACCGTCTGTCGAAAAGAGCGCCAGGCTTAAAGAGCTTAATGCGCTGCAAAAGCTAATAACCGCTGAGATACAGGCTTCATATATTGGTCGGGAATACGATCTTTTGATTGAAGGGCCGGCCAAAAAAGAAGGTCAGGTCTGTGGCAAAACAGGGTGCGGCCGGACGGTAAATATAATGAGCGCGGATACAAAACCCGGGGATATAGTACGGGTAATAATTGATAAAGCCGGAGCAAATACTTTAAACGGAAGACTTATTTAGGAAGGGGAAAAATATGGATATACTTGATAAAGCAATAGACCTTGGAAAGGCAATTGCGGAGTCCGATACAATGAAGACAGCGGCGACCAGCGAGGCGGCGCTTATGGCGGATGAGGAGGCTCTTGGCATATGGCAGGAGTATCAGTATTCGCGCTCTTTAGTTAGAGAACTGGCGCAAGGACAGGACGGCAAGGCGCTCGATGATGCTGTTGAAAAGCTGACAAAGGTTGATACAAAGATAAGGGAAAATGAAACGGTGCAGGCTTATATAAAGGGGCAGGCCGACATGCAGCTTCTTATACGGCAGGTAAACGCTATAATATCAAAGTTTATAAAAGGCGACGATTCTGGCTGCTCAAACGACTGCTCCTCCTGCGGAGGATGCGGCTGATACGGCTAAAAAGCTAAGGTTTATTTGCTATATTTTTATTTTTAACTGCCGCTGGCGCAATTGAGCGCTATAAATCGGCAGCTGTAATTATTTTTTCGGGGGCAATGTATTATGGGAACTCTGACGCCGATGATGCAACAGTATTTCCTTATAAAGGAAAGATACGGCGATTGTATATTGATGTTTCGTCTCGGCGATTTTTATGAAATGTTTTTTGAGGACGCCAAGGTGGCGTCGCAGGTACTTGAAATAGCGCTGACAGGGCGTGACTGCGGTCTTGAGGAGAGGGCTCCGATGTGCGGTATACCGCATCATGCGGCAAACGCGTATATAAATAAGCTGGTTTCAAAGGGCTATAAAGTGGCGATTTGCGAGCAGCTTAGCGATCCTTCAGAATCAAAAGGCATAGTAGAGCGCGATGTTGTAAGGATAGTTACGCCGGGAACGGTTATTGACGACGGCCTTCTTGATGAGAAGAATAATAATTTTATAGTTTCTATATGCGCTTCGGGTGACAGGCTGGGCTTATGCGCCGCTGATGTGTCGACGGGGCTTTTTGAAGTTGGAGAGCTTTGCGGCGATGATATATGGTCGCAGCTTTCTGACGAGCTTGAGCGCATATCGCCAAGCGAAATAATAACAAACGATGCCGCCATAATAGCTTCGGGCGGCCTTTTAAACGATGCCTATTGCTATGCGGATAGGGAGTATTATTACGACAACGCGCTCGATGCCATAAAGTCGCATTTTAAAGTAGCGGCGATAGACGGACTTGGCCTGTCGAACATGACGCTCGGCATAAACGCGGCCGGCGCGCTTATAAGTTACCTTGGCGAAACGCAGAAAAACTCTCTTGAACAGATTAACCGGATATCGCTGCTTAAGCGCGACCGTTTTATGCTTTTAGACGCGGCGACGCGGCGCAATCTCGAGCTTACTCGGCCTATGCGCGGTTCCGGTAAAAAAGGTACGTTGCTTTGGCTGCTTGATAAAACGCATACTGCCATGGGCGGCAGGTTGCTTAAAGCATGGATTGAGCAGCCGCTTTGCGAAAAGGCGGCGATAGATCAGCGGCTGGAGGCTGTTTCAGAGCTTGTTTCAAACATGATGCTGCGCGACGGCATAGGAGACAAGCTTTCGGGTATATATGACCTTGAACGACTGGCGACAAGGTTTGTATACGGCACCGTAAACGCAAGGGATTGCCTTGCGGTATCCGGCTCGATATCGGCGCTGCCCGATCTTAAAGAAGAACTTAAAAAATGCGGCTCGGATATGATAAAAGAGCTGTGCCAAAAGCTTGATACGCTTGAAGATATACACACGCTTATAAGCGGCGCCATAGCCGAATCGCCGCCTGTTACAATAAAAGATGGCGGCATTATAAAAGACGGTTATAACGCCGAGGTGGATGAGCTGCGCGCAGCGGCAACGCATGGGCGGGAGTGGATAGCCGCTCTGGAGGCGGAGGAGCGCGAATTAACAGGCATTAAGAACCTAAAAATAGGATACAACAAGGTTTTTGGATATTATCTTGAGGTAACAAAGTCTAATTATGGACAAGTACCATACCGATATATAAGAAAGCAGACTTTAGCCAACAGCGAGCGGTTTGTAACGCCGCAGCTTAAGGAGATGGAAGAAAAGCTGCTCGGCGCGGAGGAAAAACTTGTCAAGCTGGAGTATAATCTTTTTTGCAAATTGCGTGATAAGCTTACGCGGCATATACCACGCATACAGGCCTGCTCCGCCGTTATAGCGCAGATAGACGCTTTGCAGTCGCTAGCCTGCGTTAGTTTTGAAAATGGATACTGCCGCCCCAATATAACGACGGATGGCGGCATTGAAATACTGTCGGGACGGCATCCGGTAGTTGAAAAGGCGCTAAGCCAGCCGTTTGTACCGAATAATACCTCTCTTGATATGGAAAACAGCCGTATTATGATAATTACCGGACCTAATATGGCGGGCAAAAGCACATATCTGCGGCAAGTGGCGCTTATTACGCTTATGGCGCATATAGGATCGTTTGTGCCGGCTAAGGAAGCGGATATATGCGTAACCGACAGGATATTTACCCGTGTCGGCGCATCGGATGATTTAGCCATGGGGCAAAGCACGTTTATGGTAGAAATGAGCGAGATGGCTAATATACTTAATAACGCTACATCAAACAGTCTGCTCATACTCGATGAAATAGGCCGAGGCACCGGCACGTTTGACGGTCTTAGCATAGCGTGGGCGGCGGTTGAGCATATAGCCGATAAAACGGCGATAGGCGCTAAAACGCTTTTCGCTACACATTATCATGAGCTTGGAGAACTTGAGGGGCTGCTTGATGGAGTGCTCAATTACAGGGTTTCTGTAAGGGAAATGGGCGATAATATAATTTTCTTAAGGAAAATTGTGCGTGGCGGCACAGATAAGAGCTTTGGTATACAGGTAGCGAAGCTTGCCGGTGTGCCGGATGGCGTTATCGAAAGGGCAAAAGAAATACTTACCCGTTTGCAGCGATCTGATATAGCGAGTCCCGCGCTCAAGCAGTCAGGTGAGGACGCGGAGCAGATGTCGCTGTTTAGGCCGGCGTCGGGAGCCAAGATTATAAGGGAATTGGCAAATATGAATATAAACACATTAACCCCGCTTGAGGCGCTTAACATATTATCAGAGCTTTGTGAAAAAGCGGCCAGGGAGGAATAATTGGGTAACATACGCATTCTAGATAAAAGCGTATATGAGAAGATAGCGGCGGGGGAGGTTATAGAACGACCGGCTTCTGTCATAAAAGAGCTGGTTGAAAACTCCATTGATGCCGGAGCGACTACCATAACCGTTGAGATAAAAGGCGGCGGCGTTGATTACATGCGTGTTACCGATAACGGCAGAGGAATAGCCGCGGAAGACGCTGAACTAAGCTTTCTAAGGCACGCCACCAGCAAAGTATACAGCGAGGATGACCTAAACGCCATATCAACGCTCGGCTTTCGCGGCGAGGCACTTTGCAGCGTTGCGGCGGTGGCGTCAGCCGAGATTACTACAAGGCCGGAGCCAGCGGAAACAGGCGTTTATGTAAAGGCACAGGGTGGGGAGATACTCGAAACAAGGCAGGCGGGATGCCCGGCAGGCACGACGGTCCAGGTTAGAAAGCTGTTTTTTAACACACCGGCGCGCCTTAAATTTCTTAAAAAGGCGGGCGGGGAAACAGCTCAGGTAACCGATCTCGTTTCAAGGTTTATACTTTCAAAGCCGAAAATATCGTTTAAATACATATCAAACGGCAGAATAATATATCACAGCCCTGGCGACGGCATGTTAAGGTCGGCGGTGTATTGCATATACGGCGGAGATGTAGCAAAAATGTGCAGCGAGATTGATTACGCGGCGGGCAACCTTTCTTTTCAGGGGCTTGCCGGAGCGCCGGACGCGGCAAGGGCAAACCGCACGCACCAGACTATATTTGTAAACGGCAGATATATAAAAAGTGCCAAAATATCGTTTACGGTCGCCCGCGCTTACGGCAACAGGCTTATGACCGGCAAATTTCCGTTTTTCGTATTGAACATAGACCTGCCGTTTGATGCGGTGGATGTAAATATACACCCGAACAAGCTTGAGGTGCGCTTTAGAAACGAAGATGAGGTAATGCGCGGAGTGTTCCACGCCGTATCAGAGGCGATGCCGCAAGAGACAGGAGCAAAATCGCTGCTGTTTGACAGGATTGAGGAACAACCGGCTCTAGACAACTCAAATACAAGCGATATAGCGCCGGGTTTAAACAAAGACTTTTTCAAGGGCTCGCAAATGCAAATTGACAAGCCGGACAGGCTTGATGCGTCTGATTTATTTATAAACGATATTGATGCCAAAAGGCGGGGTATAATACTACGGGAGGACGATGACGTCTCCCCGCACCACGATATAACCGCGCGTACAAGCGATGAGCCGCCAGCATCCGAAGAGATGCAAGCGGAGCAGAAGCGTATGGATGGAGTTTTAGCCGGTGATATTGAAGTTATGGGCGCGCTGTTTGATACGTATATACTCGCACAGTACCGCGACGAGCTTATTATGATAGATCAGCATGCCGCGCATGAACGCTTGCTATATGATGAGTATAAAGCGGCATTTGACAGGCGTGCGGTAGTTTCACAGCCACTGCTTTCTCCAGAGGTTGTGGAAATAACGGCGGCGGAAAAAGAGCTGGTTATGGAAAACCTTGAGCTTTTTTCATCGCTGGGCTTTGTGATAGAGGATTTTGGCGCGGCGATAGCCGTAAGAGAAACGCCGATGTTGTTAGGGCAGCCACAGCCAAGAAAGCTTATACCCGAGCTTTTGGACAGGCTGGATAGTATTTCGTTCTCTCAGCCCAAGCTTAAGCGGGAGGCTCTTATAATGTCGGCATGTAAGCATGCGGCGAAAGGCGGGGACAAGCTAAACCAAGCTGAGATACTAGCCCTTATAGAAGATACGTTTAAAAGCGAATCGCCACTTACTTGCCCGCATGGGCGGCCCATTATTATAAGAATAAAGAAATATGACATAGAAAAGAGCTTTAAAAGGCAGATATGACAAAGCGAAAACCCACAATATTAATAGTTGGCGGGCCTACTGCGTCGGGAAAAACGTCGGCGGCAGTTGAAGCTGCGCTGTTGCTTAACGGCGAAATTGTAGGCGCCGACAGTATGCAGATATATAAACGTCTGTCCATAGGAACGGCAAAACCCGACACCGCCGAGATGAAGGGCGTACCGCACCATATGATAGATATAGTTGAGCCAAGCGTAAGCTATGACGTGGCCCGATATCGTGAACAGGCGGCACTCTGCATAGACGGCATATTATCGCGCGGCCGTCTGCCTATTATATGCGGCGGCACCGGACTTTACATTGCATCGCTTATTTATGGTATGGATTTAGGCGGCGCGCCTCCTGATGAGGATTTAAGGGCTTCACTGCTGGATGTACTGAAAAAAGACGGAAAAGAGAAACTGCATCTGATGCTCAAGCAGGCTGACGCCAAAGCCGCAGAAAGAATACACGAGAACGACACAAGGCGTGTGATGCGCGCGATAGAGGCAGCGGGGCAGGGTGGTAACATAAAAAAAGGCTTTAGAAGTAAGCCGGGTCGCTATAATTATGTTTTTACAGCGCTAAATATGGATAGAATGTTATTATATGACAGAATAAACGCCAGGGTTGATAAAATGATAGAGAGAGGGCTTATAGGCGAGGTTGAGGGGCTGCTGCGTGAAGGAATCGCAGCCGAATCGACGGCGCTAGGATTTATAGGCTATAAGGAAATAACGGCGCATTTGCTTAGTGGCGTGCCTCTTATAGAGTCAATAGAGGCTATGAAGCGCAATACCCGGCGTTATGCCAAAAGGCAGCTGACATGGCTAAACAGAGAAAACTGCGTTTGGATAGACGCGGGCGGCGTTAATGCTAAAGCCATGGCCGCTAAAATAGCTCAGATATTTAGAAATAATATAATTGAGGGGGATTCAAATGGTTGCTAGCAGGCCGACTATAGTTCTTCAGGATGTGTTTTTAAATCAGGTAAGAAAAGAAAAAACCAAAGTTGTAGTTACTTTTATGGACGGGGAGACCATTAGCGGATATGTTAAAGGTTTCGACCTTTATGCAATAATACTTGAAAGCGATAAAAGGCAACTCATGCTTTACAAGCATTCGGTATCCCGTATAATGCCTGAAATTCCTGTCAATTTTACTCCTGACAGACAAAGGCAAGTCTAATAGACGAGTAAAAAATTTAGATTGGATGCGGGGAGCGACATGCTTAAAGATTTATACAATAGCGATAGCCGGATTTACCGGCTTATAAATGATGCCGAGAAAAGAGCCGAAGAAGGCTTTTTATCTATCGATGAAATCGAAATGCATAATCAAATAAAGGTTTTAGACGCGTTCCAGAAAAACAGCGTTTCATCCCGACACTTTATGCCGTCCACCGGTTACGGCTATGGCGATGAAAGCCGCGACATGCTAGAGCGCGTTTTTGCCGACGCTCTTGGCTTTGATGACGCGCTGGTGCGCCCGCATATAACCTGCGGAACACATGCGCTGTCGGTTTGCCTTTTCGCCATGCTTGATCCGGGCGATACCGCGCTGTTCCTGGGCCGGCCTTACGATACACTTGATGATACTATAAAAGGCGGGTACGGCAGCCTTGAAAGCTACGGCATTAAAAGCGAAATTCTGCCGCTTAAAGACGGTCTTCCGGACATTGAGGCGGCGCTTGTAAGGCTTAAGAGCGACGCTGATATAAAGCTTGTTTATATGCAGCGCTCGCGCGGATACGAGTGGCGGCACGCACTAAAGGCCACATATATAAATGAGGCGGCGGCAAGGCTTAAATCGCTGCGGCCGGATATAAGGATTATGGTTGATAACTGCTATGGTGAGTTTACCGAAAAAGACGAGCCATATTTAGCCGACGGCATAGCCGGTTCACTTATAAAGAACATTGGCGGCGGCATTGCTCCGACCGGCGGTTATATAGCCGGCAGCGCTGAAATTGTCGAGAGAGCGGCTAAAACGCTTAATACGCCGGGTTTGGGGCGCGAAACCGGCTCTTACGCCGCCTTGTACACGCCTTATTATCAAGGCTTATTCCTTGCGCCGCATGTGGTGGCGCAAAGCCTTAAAGGAGCTGCTTTATTCGCGGCTATATTCGAACTGTTAGGTTACGACACGTTGCCTCGCGCTAATGACACGCGCTCGGACATTATACAGGCGGTACGCTTTGGCGATGAGGAGCTTTTAAAAGCCTTTTGCCGCGGCGTTCAAAAGGCATCGCCCATAGACAGCATGGCGGTGCCGGAGCCTTGGGATATGCCGGGATACAGGCATAAGGTTATAATGGCGGCGGGGGCGTTTATACAGGGATCGTCCATAGAATTGAGCGCAGACGCGCCTATACGGCCGCCATACGCGGCTTATATACAGGGCGGCCTTACATATTCGCATGTAAAAGCTGCGGCCGCTATAACGCTTGATTATATGATGAGGGGCGGATACTTAACTATTTAGCCGAATTTACGCACAAGACCGGCAACTTTGCCGAGTATAACGGCGGAAGGCGCAATTATAGGCTCCATGGCCGGATTTTCGGGCTGGAGCCTAATATGTCCGTTTTCTTTGAAAAAGCGTTTTACCGTCGCTTCATCGTCTATAAGAGCGACGACGATTTCGCCGTTTTCAGCCGATGATACGCGGTTTACTATCAGCCTGTCGCCATCGTATATACCGGCGTTTATCATGCTGTCGCCTTTGACGTCGAGTATAAAATGTTCGTCGCCTTTGAAATAGCCTTTAGGTATGGGGAAATACCCGTCAAAGTTTTCATGCGCGAGTATGGGTCTGCCCGCCGTTACAACGCCGACTATTGGTATGCCTATAGAGGAATTAGACTTTACTCCGGTGCTGCTTATGGCGCGGTTTTTAAAGGCGCTTTTTTGTATAAGCCCCTTTTTTTCCATTCTGCTTAAATGCCCGTGAACGGTGGATGTAGAGCTTAAACCCACCCCGGCGCATATTTCTCGAACAGTGGGGGGGTAGCCATATTCCGAAGTATATCTTTCAATAAAGGCAAGTATTTCCTGTTGCTTAGTTCCTCTTTTTGACAATGCAATCACCCTCTGTGTAAAAGTATGAGTGTTCTGGTATAATGTTAATATTATAATGTTATTGTAAGAATATAATAAACCTGTGCGGATGTCAAACTAATGTTCGCATAAAAGGGGAATGATAATGGCGACAAAAGAATGTGTATTATACGATAGGGTATGCATCAATTGCAAGGAATGCTCGGTATGCGATCTTGATCATACAAAAACATGTGATAACTGCTGTATGTGCCTTGATGAGGCTGATTATAATGCCATAACGATATCAGGAGTTGAATGGGCAAAGCCTAAATCGGAGGCTTAATCGTCGTCACGGATTTTAAAGGCATTGGCGGCGCGTTTTCGTGAATCTTCGCTTATGGCAGCGTAGTGCCGCCGTGTAGTATTTACATCTTTATGATCGAGCACGTCGGCGACAAGGTAAATGTCGCCAACTTCACGATAAAGCATTGTTCCGTATGTGCTGCGCAATTTGTGCGGCGATATGTTCTTTAAAGGCGCGGCGTGGCTCGCGTATTTTTTTACCAAATCCTGCACAGCCCTAACCGATATTCGTCTTTTTTGCAGCGACAGGAAAAGCGCGTTTTCGTGTCCCTCAAGTGCTACAATGTCTCTGCGTTCTTCAATATACTCTAAAAGTGCGGCTCTTGTTTCCTCGCCAAAATACAGTATCGTCTGATTACCGCCTTTTCTAGTTACACGCAGGCTGTTGGCGGAAAAATCAACATCGTCAAGGCTTATGCCAACAAGCTCGCTTACGCGTATTCCTGTGCCTAAAAAAAGCGTAATAAGCGCCTTGTCGCGCCGTGCGGTCAGACGATGGTATTTTTTCTGTTTATCGCTCAGATCTTCGCCCGATTCGGCGACATCTATAAGCCGAGCCGCCTCATCAGCCTCAAGCCTTATTATGGGCTTGTCATGTATCTTTGGCAGGTCAACAAGCGCCGCGACATTGGACGGCAGCTTGCCTTTTTTATAGAAATAGTTTAAAAAGGAGCGTATGCTTGATAGTTTTCGTTTCTTGCCCCGATCATGGTTTTCGTATTCCTGCTCATCATCGGCATAATAACTTAGGTATTCTGCAAACATCTCAATATGCGTTGACGTGATGCGCTCCATATCCTTTAGTGCGATGTCTTCGGCAGGCATATTCTTAAAATAAGCCACTCGCTCCGAAAGAAACTTAAAAAACAGCCTTAAATCGTATGCGTAGGCTGTACGGGTTAATACCGATGTATTAGGCTCAACGCCGCGGAAAAACTCATAGCAAAATTCCGGCAATGTGTTTATTATATTACGCAGCTTTTCTATTTGTGTTTTATTAAGGGAAGAACGATAATCAGCCATTTTTACAACATCTCCGCCGCTTATAATAATAGCGATATGCTTGCATCAGCATAATCGCTTTTGTGCTTCTAAATAAACCCTATAAGCCTATGATAGCGCTAAATGGTCTTTCCGTCAATACTATTCGTAAAACTTGTGTTTCGCGCAGGGTATAACATATATTAGATAAATAGAATTGTTCAAAATCACAGCATATTGCCGGCATGTTACGCTTCGGACGCGCCCTTCCCCATATTGCGCTTTACCTCGGCTACTGCCAGCTTATCGCAACGGTTATTATATTCGTTATCGCTATGGCCTTTAACTTTTATAAACCGCACCTGATGCATCTTTGTATATTCTATAAGCAGCTTCCAAAGGTCTTGATTTTCAACAGGCATCTTCTTGCTGTTTTTCCAGCCATTGCGCTGCCATGCAATTATCCAGCCGTTGTTAAAAGCGTTATGCAGATAAGCGCTGTCCGTATACAGCTTTACGCTGCACGGCTCCTTAAGCGCCTGTAATCCGGCAATCGCCGCGAAAAGCTCCATGCGGTTATTCGTAGTATCGATGGCAAAACCTGAAATCTCTTTTTCCAAGCCTTTATATATAAGTATTGCCGCCCAGCCTCCGGGGCCAGGATTGCCAGAGCACGCGCCGTCGGTATATATCTCTACTTCCTTCAAATCCCTGCCCTCCTCCCCTGTTTGCGACAAATGTAAGTATATGTCAATTGTTTTTTGCCATATCAGCCGACTTATTAACGCTTGCCGCCACCGCTTCAATTATAGCGCTGCGATATCCCTGTTTTTCAAGCACGCGGACAGCTTCTATTGTTATACCGCCTGGCGAGCACACATCGTCTTTAAGCTGCGCTGTATGCTTGTCCGATTCAAGAGCAAGCTTGGCGCCGCCAAGCACCGCCTGAGCCGCCATATCGATGCTCTGGGCGCGTGAAAGGCCGTGCAGTACCCCGGCGTCGGCAAGCGATTCTATAAGCATAAACGCGTACATGCTGCCGGCGCTCGCTATAGCGGTAACAGCATCAAAGTGCTTTTCTTCTATTATGGCGGTTGATCCGGATGCGTCAAATATGGAGCGTATAAAATCGATGTCGGCTTTTTCAAAGCTGCTGCCGTCCGCTAACGCTGTAAACGACTCGGCTACCAGCAGCGAAGTGTTTGGTATAACGCGCAGTACGCGGCTGCCCGGCAAAGCGTCGGACAGCATGCGTGTTGTCCAAGCCGCTGCTATTGATACGGTTTTTATAGGCACGCCCATAGCCTTTATTTCATCCGCCACCTGTTTTATAAACACAGGTTTGACAGCAAGAAACACATATTCGCTGTTCGCCACCACTTCTTCATTGCTTGAAGCGGCTGATATACCTGTCTCTCCGCAAAATTCTGCGAGTTTATCGGCATCTAAATCCGAGGCACATATAAGATTTGGCTGTATAATATCTTTATTGATAATGCCTTTTATAATCGCTTTGGCCATGTTGCCGCAGCCTATAAAACCTATTTTATACTTCATTAAAAGCACCTCCAAAACGGCTATAAATCAAGGAAGGAATATACTCCCTAATATAAAAGTATAGCATATTAAAGCGGCAAAGTCATGGAATTACAGCGCCTGGACAGTTTGAATTATAAAAAATCCCCCCGCTAAAGCGGGGAGATTAACGATTTTCTACTCGAAGTTTGTTCAATCTTTATTCTCATTCTTTTTAAGGTAATCCTCAATCGCCGATTTTATACCTTCCTCAGCAAGCATAGAGCAGTGCATTTTAAGAGGTGGCAGTCCGTCAAGCGCCTCGGCTACAGCAGCGTTTGTAATAGCCAAAGCTTCTTCTACAGTGCGCCCTTTTACAAGCTCTGTAGCCATGCTGCTTGTAGCGATAGCAGCGCCGCAACCAAATGTTTTAAACTTGCAATCGACTATACGATTATCCTCAACTTTAATCGATATTTTCATTATATCCCCGCATTTGGGGTTTCCCACCATGCCTACGCCGTCTGCGTTCTCAATCTCGCCGACGTTGCGCGGATTGGTGAAATGATCCATAACCTTTTCGCTATACAAAACTAAGCCCTCCTTCAGCCATCGAGAACAGCGGCGACATTTCGCGCAGCCTTTTCACTATAGGCGGTAATATTTTAATTACGGAGTCGCACTCCTCCATTGTATTATCGTAATCAAGCGACAGCCGGAGCGAACCATGCGCCGTCGCGTGGTCAAGCCCTATTGACAGCAGCACATGCGATGGATCGAGCGAACCGCTGGTACAAGCTGAACCGCTTGACGCCGCGATGCCCTCAAGATCGAGGTTTAAAAGCATGGACTCGCCTTCGATATAGCTTATGCTTATATTGACGTTGCCGGGCAGTCGTTTATGGCGGTGTCCGTTGAGCCTGCTATAGGGTATCGCCTCTAAAAGCCCGTCTATAAGCTTGTCGCGCATAGCGGTAATTTTAGCGGTATGCTCTTCCATATCCCGCGCCGCTAGCTCCATTGCCTTGCCAAGCCCTACTATTCCGGCAGTATTTTCTGTGCCGGCACGTTTGTGACGCTCATGCGCGCCGCCTTCCATGAACGGCTTAATCTTAACGCCTTTACGTATGTATAGCGCGCCTACGCCTTTTGGCCCGTGCAGCTTGTGACCGCTAAGCGACAACATGCTTATGCCCGGCTCTTTTGAAAGGTCGATAGGCATATGCCCGACAGCCTGAACAGCGTCTGTATGTAAAGGTATTTTATGCGCTAAGCATATTTTAGCTATTTCAGAAATCGGCTGTATGGTGCCTATTTCATTGTTCGCGTACATTATGCTGACAAGCGCTGTATTGTCTTTAATAGCCGCTTCAACATCCTTAGGATCAACAAGCCCGTCCTCATCCACCTTTAAATAAGTTACCTCAACGCCCTGCTTTTCTAAAGTCTCGGCTGTGTGCAGCACGGCATGATGTTCAACGGAGGACGTAATTATGTGCGCCGGCTTTCCATACGCCGCTACAACACCTTTAAGCGCCCAGTTATCTGCTTCTGTGCCGCCCGAGGTGAAGTAGATCTCCTGCGCCTTGGCTCCAAGCGCCTTAGCCACCTGTTCGCGCGCCGCATCAATAGCAGACCTGGCTTCGCGTCCAAATGAATGAACGGAGGAAGCATTACCGTATATGCTTGTTAAATACGGTGTCATAGCCTCAAGCACCTCCGGCCTTATTGCTGTCGTCGCAGCGTTGTCCATATAAATTCTATTCATAATAAAAGTCACCTCATCTTGAAAGCGATTGTTTGTTTTCATCCAAAAGATCTTGCAGCGTCTCAGTATCTATAACATCGGATATGCCCCCCGCCACTCTTTGCCATAGATTTTTGGTAACGCAGTCGCTATATTTTGGGCAGCTGTCCTCATCGCACTCAACAGGCGACACAGGCTCGTCTACCGCCCGTATTATTTCGCCTATGGTAATTTGTGCCGCATCTCTTGAAAGTGTATATCCGCCGCGCGCCCCGCGCATGCTTTTAACAAGTCCCCCGCGCCGTAAGCCGGTCATAAGCTGCTCAAGATACTGTTCGGGTATTTGCTGCCTCTCGGCAATGCTTTTTATGCTAACCGGTCGTTTTTCACCGGAATATGCCGCTATGTCATACATTGCCTTAACGCCATAACGGCCTTTTGTTGATAGCCTCAATGCAATCGCCTCTATCCTGACCAAATTAGTATGGTTTTACTTAATTAAAGATTAGCATCCCGCCCGCGTTTAGTCAACAGTTATTTTGCAATTTCTATCAAAATTATCAGGTATTTTTCTCCATAAAACCGGCCCTTCAAATCAACGAAGGGCCGATTATAAAGACTATATCATAAAAACTATTTATACAGAGGGAATTTATCGCAAAGTTTACGCACATCGGATGCGACGGCCAAAGCGGCGGCTTCTCCCCCATCAAGAGCTTTCATTATGAAGTCGGCTATAAGTTCCATCTCTGGCTCTTTCATGCCGCGGGTGGTAACAGCCGGAGTACCTATGCGTATGCCGCTTGTTACAAACGGACTTAGCGTTTCAAACGGAATGGTGTTTTTGTTAACTGTTATGTCGGCTTTGCCTAAAAGGGCTTCGGCTTCTTTGCCGGTTATGCCTTTTGAGGTAAGGTCTATAAGCATAAGATGGGTATCTGTACCGTCTGATACTAAACGGAATCCGTTCTTTTTAAGGCCTTTAGCCAATACAGT
The DNA here is from genome assembly GCA_050945795.1 of Christensenellales bacterium. Classification (GTDB taxonomy): domain Bacteria; phylum Bacillota; class Clostridia; order Christensenellales; family MGBC116941; genus JBMNTP01. The sequence goes on from JBMNTP010000009.1 coordinate 18,404, forward strand.
CGCGTTTTTGGCAATTTGGCTTTGATATTCATGAAACTCCGGCATCATCGCCTCTTTCATGCATATCGCCTTTGCCGCGATAATGTGCATAAGCGGCCCACCCTGGTTGCCGGGGAAAATCGCTTTGTTTATGCTAGGGCCAAACTCCTCTTTGCTCATTATAATGCCGCCTCTAGGACCACGCAACGTTTTATGCGTAGTAGAAGTGACGAAATGCGCATGCGGCACTGGGCTAGGATGTACGCCCGCCGCAACGAGTCCGCATATATGCGCTATATCAACCATAAGATATGCGCCAACCTCGTCGGCTATATCGCGGAAGCGCTTAAAATCTATTGTGCGCGGATAAGCGCTAGCGCCTGCGACGATCATTTTGGGTTTGCTCTCATGCGCTAGCCTTAGAACCTCGTCATAATCTATAGTTTCGGTCTCTTTGTTTACGCCGTAGCTTACTATATTAAAATATTTGCCGGATAAATTAACAGGGCTGCCGTGTGTAAGATGGCCGCCGTGTGAAAGATCCATGCCAAGTATGGTATCACCAGGCTCTAGCATGGCGAAATATACCGCAATATTGGCCTGCGAGCCGGAATGAGGCTGGACATTGACATATTCGGCGCCGAAAAGTTCTTTAGTTCTTTCGATAGCCGCGTTTTCAACCATATCCACATATTCGCATCCGCCATAGTACCGTTTTCCGGGATAACCTTCGGCGTATTTGTTGGTAAGATGGCTGCCGGCTGCCTCAAGCACTGCCGGTGTAACGTAGTTTTCACTGGCGATAAGCTCAAGCCCGTTTCTTTGGCGCTCAAGTTCCAGCTTCATATATCCCGCTATTTCGGAATCTATGCGGTTTATGATTTCAAAATCCAGCATTTAAATACCCCCTAATACTCAGTCCATAATATTATAGAAAAAAGGCGTATGCTTTACAAGAGAAATACTCAAAACATACGCCTTTTTGTCGATATAATCACGAATGTTTGTTAATCATTGTAAGTAAGCTTGCTTTTGGCTGCGCGCCGATCGCCTTGTCCACGATTTTTCCGCCTTTAAGCAAAAGTATGGTAGGTATATTCATAACCCTAAACTTAGCCGCGAGATCTCCCTGCTCATCAACATTTATCTTAGCGACTTTAACCTTACCCTTAAGCTCGTCCGCCAGCTCATCTACAATCGGCCCGACCATGCGGCAGGGTCCGCACCATGGCGCCCAGAAATCCACTAGCACCGGTAAATCCGAAGCCATAACCTCGGCGTCAAAATTATCTTTTGTAATATTAAGTACATTATCTCCAGCCATGATTCATTCCTCCTTAGTAATTTCATGTTCATCAACGATAGACATTATTCTAGGCGCAAACTTGCCGCTCCTCCTGAACATGCCGTCCATGAGCTTAAGACCGGCAAAACTTAAAATGCACAGCCCGAGCCCAAATACCGCCGCCGTTTCTTCTACTCCGCCCAGCGCCGCAACAGGGCCTGTCGCATATCCTAAGCCTACGCCCGCGAATAAAAACACAAGCGGCAGTATATAAGCGAGCGCCGAAGCGCCCATAACGCTGGAACTCTTAAGAGCCACGCGCACATAATCGCCGGCAGTTGCTCCGGCGGCATTATGCGCCGTTATCTCAACGCTGTCATCATCGCTGCTCATTCCGCAAGCCTTGCATGAGCCGCAGGCAGCATGGCGCTTAAAACGAACTATCGCCAGTTTCCCTTCGGTTTTTATAACAGTGCCGGTTTCTACCAAAACCTTGCCTCCCTATCAGTCGGCTTTCTTAACTTCTTTAACTTCTTTTTTCGCTTCAACCTTAATGCCAAGCTCGTTAAGCTGCTTGCGGCTTACGCCGGATGGCGCATCCGTCATAAGGCAGCTGCCGCTTTGCACCTTCGGAAACGCTATAACGTCTCTTATAGAATGCTTATGACCAAATATCATAGCCAGCCTGTCCAGTCCGTAGGCTATGCCGCCATGCGGCGGAGGCCCGAACTTAAACGCTTCGAGCAAGAAGCCAAACTGCTGCCACGCCTCTTCCTCGCTAAAGCCTAATAGCTTAAACATACGCTGCTGCAGCTCCATAGAGTGTATCCTTATGCTGCCGCCGCCTATTTCGTTGCCGTTAAGCACTATATCATAAGCCTTTGCCCTCACCCTGCCCGGATCGCTTTCAAGAAATTCAATGTCCTCGTCCATGGGGCTGGTAAAAGGGTGGTGCTTAGCTACAAACCGCTTTTCCTCCTCGTCATACTCAAGGAGTGGGAACTCATATACCCAAAGAAGATCGTACGAGTCTTTAGGTATAAGGTCAAGCTTTTCAGCCAGCTCAAGGCGGAGGTTGCCAAGCGCATCAAAAACGATATCGTCCTTGTCGGCTATAAAGAATAATATATCCCCCGGCTTGCCGTCTGATACCTCAAGTATAGAATTAATTTCCTGCTCCGTCAAGAATTTGGTTATGGGCGATTTAAGGCCGTCCTCGGTTATGCTTATCCATGCCATGCCCTTCGCCCCGTATATTTTTACAAACTCAACCAGCGCATCTATCTCCCTGCGCGCGAACTTTGGCTCGCAGCCCTTGGCGTTTATAAGCCGCACGCTGCCGCCCGCCTCTATAGCGCCGGAAAACACCTTAAAGCCACAGCCCTTAGCTATATCGCTTATATCCTTAAGCTCAAGACCGAAACGGGTATCCGGCTTGTCGCTGCCATACCTTTCCATAGCTTCGCGGTATGCAAGCCGCTTTATGGGCAGGTTAATGTCGATTCCCGCCGCCTCTTTGAAAAGCTCTTTTAACAGACCTTCATTCATCACCATAACATCTTCGGCGTCCACAAACGACATTTCAATGTCTATCTGCGTGAATTCCGGCTGCCTGTCGGCGCGTAAATCCTCATCTCTAAAGCACTTCACAATCTGATAATACCTGTCCATGCCCGACACCATAAGAAGCTGTTTGAAAAGCTGCGGCGATTGCGGGAGAGCGTAAAACTCGCCGCGCTGCAAACGTGATGGTACGAGGAAGTCTCTTGCGCCTTCCGGTGTACTTTTGCCTAGTACCGGCGTTTCTATTTCAATAAAGCCGTTGTTATCAAGATATTCGCGAGTGCGCCGAGCAAGGCGGTGCCGCAACATAAGCGCCTGCTGCATATTCGGACGGCGAAGGTCGAGATACCTATACTTAAGCCGCAACGCCTCCTGTACGTTTAGCTCGTCCTCTATGTAAAAAGGCGGCGTCTCAGATTCGCTCAATATTTTAAACTCCCTAACCGATACCTCTATTTCGCCTGTCGCCAGCTTTGAGTTTATAGTCTCCTCATCCCTGCGCACGACAACGCCTTTTACTGCCAGCACAAACTCGCTCCGTATGGAATCGACTTTTTCAAATCCGGACAGCATTTTTGAAGCGTCAAAAACAATCTGCATTATGCCGCTTCTGTCTCTAAGGTCTACGAAAACCAGCGAGCCGAAATCTCTGCGCTTAGCCACCCAGCCCATAAGCAGCACATCCTGCCCGACATCCTCCCTAGTGTATTGCGCGCACATGCGCGTTCTCTTCCAGCCCTGTAATAACTCACTCATGTATGATAACCTCTCAGTTTAATGATTCTTTGATTATATCCGCAAGCTCCAAAAGCCGTATGAGGCTTTCTTCGCCGGTATCCATATCTTTAAGCTTAGCGCTGTCCGCCGCCGCCTCGTCCGGTCCTATTGTCGCTACAAACCGGCAGCCCGACTTTCCGGCAAACTTAAACTGCGACTTTATGGAGCGGCCGGCGTAGTTGGTCTCCGCCGTTATGCCGACATCTCTAAGCGCCTTTACAAGCGCGAGGCCGTTTTCCTCTGTTCCCTTCATAGTGCAGACATATACATAAGGCGCGGGATGCCGGGGCATATCAAGCCCTGCGCTCTCCATAACCATAAGCAACCGCTCCATACCCATGCCAAAGCCTACGCCCGGCACAGAAGGCCCGCCTATTTCTTCTATAAGCCCGTCATACCTGCCTCCGCCGCATACCGTACCCTGCGCGCCTATGCCGGATGATATAATTTCAAATACAGTCTTTGTGTAATAATCCAGCCCGCGCACAATCATGGGATCTATTTTATAATCTATACCAAGCGCAGTCAGGCTGCGCTTAAGTCCGTCAAAATGCTGCTCACACTCTTCGCACAAGCACTCAAGTATTGACGGTGCGCCATCTATGACCGGCCGGCAAGTGGGTACTTTGCAATCGAGAATTCTAAGCGGATTTGTATCAAGCCTTTCTTTGCATGTGCCGCACAACTGCTCTACGCTATTTTCAAAATACTCTTGCAGCTTTTGATTATAGCCGGGGCGGCACTTCGGACAGCCTATGCTGTTTATATTAAGCTCTAAATCGCCAACGCCCAACCTTTTAAGCACCTCATGCGCCAGCCATATTATTTCGGCGTCGCATGAAGGCTCCGTCGCGCCGAATACTTCTATACCAAACTGATGATGCTCTCTAAGCCTTCCGGCCTGCGGGTTTTCATATCTGAATACCGGCGAATTAAGATAATACATTTTAAGCGGCAAAGGATGGTTGTAAAGCGAATGTTCAACAAACATACGAGCTATTCCCGCCGTACCTTCCGGCTTTAGCGTTATGCTGCGGCCGCCCTTGTCGTTGAAGGTATACATCTCTTTTTGCACTATGTCTGTCGTGTTGCCGACAGACCTTAAGAAAAGCTCTGTATGTTCAAAAACAGGCGTCCTTGCCTCTTTATAGCCAAACAGCGCGCATACTTGCCGCATAACGCCTTCTATGTGCTGCCATCTGGCGCTGTCGGCCGGTGTTACATCTTTGGTGCCTTTCGGTGCCTTAGTAAGCATTTTATCCTCCATAATACTAAAAAAATCCCAACCACCAAGGGACGGATTGCCATCCGCGGTGCCACCCTTGTTGGATACAGGACCCCACTTTTTCCTTAACGCGGAAACACGTCGCTTTAAAGGCGCGGCTCAGGGGTGTTCTAAAGGCGCATACGCTTGAGGAACGCTTGCAGTCACGACGATTCCCTCCCTGCCAAGCACATCATGCCTTTTCTTCCCATCTTAGCCTTTCTAAAAAGTATATTATCCGTCGGCTCAATTGTCAATAAACAAGCTTAAAAACCTTTCCTTCAAAGGTTCCGCTTCGATATACTGCTCTACATCCTTTGCGTTCGATGTTCTTTCAATGCGCCCCGCCGACGGAAAAAATCGCTTTGAAACGCCGCCGGCGCCAAACGCCGCTATGCTAACACTATCATCCATAGTATCAACGTTATACAGACATTCAAGCCCCGGCTTACAATAGCCTATATTCTCAAGATTGCCCGCCATGTTCTTTTGACGATATATGTAATACGGCCTCATGCCCATAGCCGCCGCCGAGTTATACGCCAAGCGCGGCATATCGTCATCGGCTTTTGGCATAACGGCGGTTTTCATTCCCTCGTTTTTAAGAGCCGAAGCGCGTTTTAGCGCCAATGCGTGTACAGTAAGGCTATCCGGCCGCATGGCTTCTATTTTCTCAAGGGTATACGCGAAATCGGATGCCGTTTCTTTTGGCAGAGCCATAATAATATCCATGTTTATATTAGAAAAACCTTTTTCACGCGCCATATAAAAAGCTGTTTCAATACTTCTAGCGTCATGTCCTCTGCTAAGCCTTAAAAGAGTAGCGTCGTTCATGGTTTGCGGATTAATGCTTATCCTCCCCGCTCCCGCTTGCTTTATTATAGAAAGTTTTTCGGCATCAATGGTGTCCGGCCTTCCCGCTTCAACCGTAAACTCGACAGCTTCGCCAAAAATTTCTGTGCAGGCTGACAGTATCTTATAAAGCTGGCCCGCGTCTATAGCGGTTGGTGTACCTCCGCCGACATATATAGCGCGCACGTTCCAGCCGGCTTTTATAAGTAGCTTGCCCTTTTCATTAAGCTCGCGAATTAGCGCAGCGGTATATGAAGGTATAAGACGTCCCTTTTTTTCTATACCTACTGATGAAAAGGAGCAGTACGCGCAGCGTGTTCTGCAAAAAGGTATGCCAATATAGATATCTATGTCCCGCTCTTTAGCGGGGGGAATAAGCAACTGATTTTTTGCAGTGCTAAGCGCTAGCTCGGTTTTTTCCTCACTTACGCCAAGCTCATCTATGAATTGCCTTTTCGCCGCCTCCTCGCCATGCTCTGCCATAGCAGTAGAAATAATTCTAAGCGGGCGAACCCCGGTAAGACTGCCCCAAGGCGGCGAGTATCCTGTGATATGCCTTAGCAGGCGAAAAACGGATATTTTAGCCGCCTTTCGCATCGCGCTTTTCTGTTCGTGCGCAGGCTTTTCGATACTAAGCGGCACACAATACGATGCCGAAAATCCGCATGCTGATGCGATGCTTAAAGCATTGCCACTATAATTTAAAGCGGTGTGCTTGATAATAAGCTGCCCCCCGCTTTGAGATGCTATTTTAGCGCCGGGATAGAACAATTTTATAACATCGCATATTTCGCCGGATATCTGCGGCGCATTTGAAACAAGCGTTACCATATTGAGGCGGAGCCGTTGAGAAATGGATTGTGCTGCCGCTCCCTATCTAGCGTAGATGAAGCGCCATGCCCTCCGTATACATTATAATCGCCGTCAAGCTTTTTAACCTTTTCAAGCGACGCCGCTAGCATAGTGTCATTAGAGCCGGGCAAATCAGCTCGTCCTACATTGCCTTTAAATAGCGTATCGCCTGTGAATAAAGCTTTGCCGCATTTTATGCATATGCTGCCCATAGAATGGCCGGGCGTATGTATTATCTCGAATTCGAGATTGCCCGAGGTTATTATATCGCCGTCATCTAGCAGTATGTCGGCCTGCTGCTGAACATTATGAAGGCCGGCGAGATGCGAAAGATTGTCTACATGACTGGTAAGCGCCGTAGCTTCGTTGCGGTGGATGCATATTTTAGCTCCGGTCGCCGCCGCTGTTTCTTTAACGGCGCCTATATGGTCAAAATGCCCGTGGGTCAGAATAATGTGTGTAAGAGTTAAATTAAGCTTTTTAACCCTACTTATTATTATATCGGCGTCGTCTCCAGCATCTATAAGTACGGCGTTGCCGCCCTCTTTTTCAAAGACTATATACACATTTGAGTACATATCCCCAACCGTAATTCTACGTATTTCCATTATCGCTTGCGCCCCCTTAAAAAGTCTTCTCGCTGTCTAAAAGTATTGTAACCGGCCCGTCGTTAATAAGCTCAACCTGCATATCCGCTCCGAAAATGCCTGTTTTAACGGGTATGCCGTGCTCCCGGAGCTTAAAAGCGACAAGCTCATATAGCCTCTCGCCTTTATCCGGAGCCGCCGCGCGTATAAACGACGGCCGCCTGCCCTTTTTGCAGTCGCCATAAAGCGTAAACTGTGAAACGGCAAGCACTTCCCCGCCGATATCTAAAATAGAAAGGTTCATTTTGCCCTCACTATCCGCAAATACGCGATGGCCGGATATTTTATCCGCTATATATTCGGCGTCCGCTTCGGTATCGTCAACCGAAACGCCTATTAGCGCAAGAAACCCGCGCTTAACGCTAGAAACTGTTTGTCCGTCTATGCTTACCGAAGCTCTTAAAACCCTTTGCACTACTGCTCTCATAATACTCTCACCTTATGTACTAACGCGGAACACCTCAATTATCTCGGGCAGGTTTTTAAAATGCTTTATAAGCTTATCAAGCTGCTTGGTATCCTTTATGTCAACCGTCATGCTTATAACGGCGGAATTTTGCTTGCTGCTCTTGGCGCTAAGACTGCTTAGCGTAAGGTCAAGCTCCATGACCGCCCTTGATATATCAACCAAAAGGCCTTTCCTATCCACCGCGATAATCTGTATATGGGCGCTGTATGAAGATGTTTTTTCATCTCCCGCCCAGGAAACGTCTATAAACCTGTCCGGCTCCTCACAAAGCGCGGCAATGTTGTTGCAATCGCTTCTGTGTACCGAAACGCCGCGCCCCCGCGTTATATACCCTACTATATCATCGCCCGGCACCGGCGCACAGCATCTTGCGAAACGCACCGCCATATTCGCCTCGCCCTTTACAATAACTCCGTGCGAGGAGGAGAACGGAACCGGCTTTTGGCTGTGCTGCTCCTTTGCCGCAGCGGCCTGTGCCGCCTGCTCTTGGATAAGCTTTTCCTTTTGCTCAAGCTTATTTACAGCTCGATACTCGTTTATAAGCCTCGTAAGTATCTGCGATGTATTAAGCGCTCCATATCCGACAGCGGCATATAAATCTTCAATAGTAGGTATTGTAAACTTTTTAAATATAGCCTCCAGCCATTCCGGCCGGAAAAGCTGCTTCATTGTAAAACCCTGCCGCTTTGTTTCCTTCTCTAGCATTTCGCGGCCTTTAATTATGTTTTCCTCTTTAAGCTCCTTTTTAAACCATTGCCGTATCTTGGCCTTGGCGTTGGAGGTTTTAGCAATTTTAAGCCAATCCCTGCTCGGCCCTCTTGAAGATGACGAAGTAAGGATTTCTACTATATCCCCCGACTGCAGCTCATAATCAAGCGGCACCAGCTTGCCGTTGACTTTTGAGCCTACGCATTTATTTCCTACCGCGCTGTGTATGGAATAAGCGAAGTCAAGCGGTGTCGCCCCCTTGCTAAGGTCTTTAACCTCTCCTTTAGGCGTAAATACGAAAACAGTGCCGCTGAATAAATCCAGCTTGAGCGTCTCCATAAAATCCTGCGGGTCGCGCACTTCGGTTTGCCATTCCATAAGCTGCCTGAGCCATGACAGCTTTTCGTCCGGCTTGGTTTCCTCTTTAGCTTTCCCCTCTTTATATTTCCAATGAGCCGCTATACCGTATTCAGCCGTTTTATGCATTTCATACGTTCGTATCTGTATTTCAAAAGGCATGCCCAGCTCGCCGGCCAGCGTAGTATGGAGTGACTGGTACATATTGGCCTTCGGAACGGCTATATAATCTTTAAACCGGTTTGGCAACGGCTTCCACAGAGTATGTACTATGCCAAGCACAGCATAACAGTCCCTTACCGACTCAACTATAATACGAATCGCCGTTATGTCGTATATCTGGTCGAAAGTGCGGCCCTGCTGATCCATCTTTCTATATATGCTGTATAAATGCTTGTCTCTGCCGTATATCTCGGCTTTTATATCTGCCTCGGTCAGTTTATCTCTAAGCGTATCCATTACGTTGTTGAGAACCTTATATCTGTCATCTCGGTTTGAGCTTAAAACTTTTCTAAGCTCATAATACTCATCCGGCTTAAGATATCTTAAAGAGAGGTCTTCAAGCTCTGCCTTAACGGCGTAAATACCCAACCGATGCGCGAGGGGAGCGTATATCTCCAGCGTTTCGGTGGCTTTGGCGATTTGCTTATGCCGCTCATTGTATTCTAGCGTACGCATGTTATGCATACGGTCGGCGAGCTTTATAAGTATGACTCGAATGTCCTTAGCCATAGCCAAAAACATCTTCCGAAGGCTTTCCGCCTGCTGTTCTTCTTTTGTGTACGTGCCTATTCTGCTAAGTTTTGTAACGCCGTCCACCATGTCGGCGACTTCCTTGCCGAATTCACGATGCACATCATTAAGCGTTACATCGGTATCCTCAACGAGGTCGTGCAAAAGGGCGGCTATAAGCGTATCAATATCAAGACCGAGGTCTATAAGTATATTGCATACTGCGACCGGATGTATAAAAAACGGTTCGCCGGACGAACGCTGCTGTCCATCATGATGATGCATAGAGAAAGCATACGCTTTTTCAAATAATGCCGTATCGTCATATATCTTTCTAACTCTTGTAATCAGGTCATCCATGCCGCCCCTCCTTTCCCCGTTTACCGGCAGTTTCTATATCAGCTTTTCTATCATATCCGATATTTGGATATAATGTGCCAGCGACGTGCTGTCCTCAAGATTCTTTTGTCCGTTGCTCTTTATCATATGAAGCGTAAACCCGTCGCTGTCGCCTCTTGCCTCAACAAGCCCCAGCTCTTCAAAGATAACAAGCGCTAAGGCATGAGAATAAGCGTCATTGCCCTTCGCCCATTTTATCATAGCTTCGCCGCGTGAGCGAAACAGCGCCTGAGTCTTAAGCAAATCTGATAAAGAAAAATAATATTCAAGCAGCTTATCCCTATCAAGCCTTAGAGCCGATGCTGCCGCCTCTCTGTCTTTTTCGCTCCATTTTACAAAGCGTATGTTCTCTTCGTATGCCTGCATAAAATCTGCTGAAACAAAGTCAAGCACATATACTTTATTAAACAGCCCTAGCCCAAAGACGCCGGCCGGCGATACTGTAAACCTGTTCCATATCGATGAAGATACCGGCATCATATCTATATAATTCTCGGCACCTGCTAAAAAGATAGCGTTAAGAGCGGATTTCGCCGCCCACGGCGTTGCCGCGGCTATAACGGTGCCCTTGGGATTGGCGGTTAAATCAGCGAAAGCCTCACTTATATCACAGCCGTCTTTTGAAAATTCCAAGGCCGGTCTTGCCCTTTGCGCCATATCCGGCGCATGCATGTCAACAAGCGGCAGATAATCCTCAAGCGAACATTGCCGCTTAACCGACTTTATAATGCACTGCGGCTTTTTTCGTCCGTTCCATTCGTTAATGCCAAGCGTAACCAGAGTTTCGATCCTGCCGTTATCAAGACGCGGCGCTATATCACCCATTCTAAAAGCTATAGAGTCAACGCCCGCCGTCTTGTCATTTAGCACCGCCTTATAATGCGCTCCGTTCCGACCTACAAGCGAACCGCCGGAAAACTGCGCCTCGCTTACTAGGAAAACCGGCTGCGGGTTTCCTGTGCCAAAAGGCTCAAGCTTTGAAAGATCTAAAGCAAGCGAGGAATCGAGCTCGGACACACTGCATTTCATATCATAATCCTTTGTCTTTATAAAGACTCCGGCATCGTAGTTTTCTTTAAGATGCTTGTTAAGCCCGTCCCTAAGCTCGGGAACGAGCTCTGCGGACATCGTAAGCCCTACCGCCTGCTCATGCCCGCCAAAGCGGGTAAAAAGCCGCTCAAAAGGCTTAAGCGCGGCATATATGTCAATGCCTTTTATGCTTCGGCCAGAGCCGGTGCATATACCGTCTTCCTCGCAAAGCACCAGCGTCGGCATATGATACTGTTCGCCGATCCTTGCAGCTACAATACCGGCAACCGCGCTGTTCCAATACTTTGAGCTAACAACAATAGCCGCATCCGAAACTATATCGCACTGCTCGGATATAAGCGCAAGCGCATCGTCTAGCATTGATGTCTCGGCTAATTGCCTGGCGCGGTTATCCTCATCAAGCTCCGCCGCTATTGCCGTTGCCTCTTTATAGTCCTCTGCCATAAGCATCTTAACGGCCCTATCCGCGCGCCCCATACGGCCTCCCGCGTTTATGCGGGGCGCAATCGCAAAGGCTATATCGCTCGCGGATATGTTTTTGCCTACTCCTGATACATCGGATATAGCCGATATGCCGGGGCGCGGATCGGTGTTCATAATATCAAGCCCGATTTTTACAAGCACCCGGTTCTCCCCTACAAGCGGCACAATATCCGCAACGGTGGCCAAAGCTATTATGTCTATATATCGCATAAGCGCGTCAAGGCCGCCGATGGCCTGTATAAGCTTTCCTGCAACGCCGGCACCGCACAGCGAATTATCGGGATAGCCTCCCCTGTGCGGGTTTACGACAGCTATGCATTCGGGCAGAGTGTCCGGGCATTGATGGTGGTCAGTTACAATAAGCCCTATGCCCAAATCGGCGCAAAGCTCCGCCTCTTCCACTGCTGTTATACCGCAGTCCACCGTTATTATAAGCCCTGTACCGCGCTCTGCCAAATTCTCTACCGCCTTCGCGTTAAGACCGTAACCCTCGCTTTGCCGGCCTGGTATGTAGTATCCGGCGTCAGCGCCTATTGAAAGCAAGAACATAGTAAGAGAGGCGGCGGCGCAAACGCCGTCTGCATCATAATCGCCGTATACGGCGATTTTTTCTCCGTCCTCAATTGCTGCTTTTATGCCGTCTACAGCTTCACGCATATCCTCAAGTAAAAAAGGGTCGTGCAGCGCCTCAATACCGGCATTTAGAAAAGCATCTGCCCTCTCCGGCGTATTTATACCGCGCAGGCAGAGTATGCCGGCGGCTGTGCGGGACAGGCCGGTTTCTAACGCCAGCTCATCTGGACCTAAGACACAGCCTTCATCGTTACTTAATTCCCTCTTTTTATAAATAACCAAATTAAGCACCACCCAAATGTCAACAATAAAGCCTTTCCTAGGCGGAAAGGCTTATCGATATTATCTTAATCCTTGCCGCCGCGAACAGCAACAGGCCGACCGCCGCCTTTACCGCCATCTTGTCCGGCATAAATAAATCCCGATAAAAGAGCCGACGCTGTCGTACCAAGTATAATTGTAACGGCAACAGGCACCGCATATTCTTTTAATTCGCTAAGGCCAAGTATGTACATGAGCGCAAAAACAACAACAGCCGCAATCGCCGGGCCTATAACTACATTACGTGTCGCTTCTAGAAAAGCCTTATGCTTAAGGTTTTGACCATCCGCGGAAGTCTTGCCGTAGTTGGCTTTTATGCCGCATATAACGGCGGACGAAGCGTAAACCGAGAAGAACAGCACCGCGCCGAGAACCGCGAATATGCTTTTGTTTATCGGCAGCGAGAATATCGCGCATACCGACAGCAATATAAGCAGATTATGTGCCGCAACAGCCAGAACCGCTAAAGCGCCGCTTAACTTAAAGCGTATAAGCGCGTACACGAATACTGCCGCCGCAGCCGCCGCCAACGCTATAACGCCATCCCATACCACATTAGATACGCCATTTGGCAATACAAGCTCTGTACTCGATACAGCGGCGTTGGTATAGCCGTAATTGTCTTTTAGCAGCGAAACAACTCTATCGATTTTTTCAGCATCTACAGGCTGCATTACAAACGCCACCCTGGCCTCTCCAACGCTGTATACCGCAGAACCGGACGCACCCGCCGCAGCAATAGCCGACTCAACGTCCGAAACTTTGTATTCGCCCTTGTTAAGGTTGAGTTCAACCTCCCACCCGCCGGCAAAGTCCTCGCCCGGCGTAAAGCCTCCTGTGGCTATGGCAGCGATAATGCCTGCTATTATAACGGCGGCGGATATCGCCAAAAACCATTTAGCTTTTTTAATCACCATAAGTTTTTTCATCCTCCCGCCTCCTTAGTGCCTTATGAAAAGCGAAGGCTTTGTATCAATTGATCCGGTCAGCCTTAGCAGCTGCTTTAACGCCAACGACGACAGCGCCAAAGAGCAAATCGCCCCTATGCCCGCTACCGCCCCAAAATCTTTTATATGGCCAGTACCGGCAAAGAACATCGCCCCTGCCGCTATAATAAACAATATGCTCATATCAATAAGCGTTTTAGTTAATTTAGAGTACGCAGACTCAATTGATGCAGCGATGCTTTTGCCGTCTGCCATCTCGCGTGATACTCCGCGCAGCACAGTAATATATAAGCCTGTAGCCACCATAAAGGAAAGTATCAATCCGAGCATTCCCGCCATGGTAAGCTCAAAGCCTCGTATAGTAGCGAAGCAGAACATCATTATAAGCGCCTGTAGCGATAGTGCGATAGCGGCGGCAAGCCCGCTAAGTCTAAAGCATATTAAAAACGCCACCATAACCGCCAAAAGCCCTATTAGCATAGCCGTAAGCGTGTCTTTAAGCGCTGTATCCCCCGCTGAAGCCTGTACGGTATTAAAAGAGTTCATTGTAAGAACTATTGGAGAATATCCGGCGGAAAGCTGCAACGCATATTGATAAGCAGCGCCGGAAGAATAGCCGTTATCAAGCGTGAGGCCGCCGGTTGTGTTTTCTGAGGCGAAAACAAGCGTATCAATGTCAGTACCGTCAAGCTTTACCGAAAGAGTTTTATCCTTATGGGTTTTCGATATCTCTTTTATCTTGTCCGTCGATTCTCCGGCGAAATCGATTATAACACCGTAATTGCTGTTTTGAGCCGTCATGCTGGTAGCTCCGGCTCTCGCTCTTTTTATATTTGTAAGCTCGGCGATTTCATTGCCGTCCTCATCCTCTATTGTCAGCCGTCCACGCGCTGTAGCATACGGCAAAAGGCTATAAGCGTTGGTTTCAGTAACGCCCGGCATATCTAAAAGAACGCCTTTATCGCCGTATAGCGAAACAGTAGCGTGCCTGTATCCCGCAAGATGTAGCCTTTTTTCGTAAACACTCGCCGCTGTTCTAAGCTCATCTTCGGTGATGGATTCGGCGGCATCGCCATAAGCAACATAGTAGGCCTGCATTCCTTCTGAAAGGTCTCCACCAAGCTGTATATTCTGGGCAACACCGATATCATAAAGACCAATCTCTATCCCGAAAACCGCAACGTATCCTATCGCCAAAATGGCAGCGATAATCACGACGAGCCATATAAGGCTCTTTTTGTTCATATAAGAGTACCTCCCGCTAACGTCATTGGAACAATATAACAGAAATCCGGCTTATCCGGCATTTAAGTATTATATAATTTATTGCGCTGCATAGTCAATATGTGGCTCCTGCTCCGCTTGCTTTTCTTCCGCCCATATCGCCAGCGCACACTCCATCCTTTTTTTCTGAAGGCTGCACCCTAATTCATACGCTTTTGATATATCGCCGGCGAAATTAAGCGAATTGGCGGCGCACCCTCCGCTGCAAAAGAACTTACACCAGCAATCGCTGCATTCTTCTTTTGTAAGCACTGTGTTTTCGCCAAAACGCGCCTGCATCGCCCTATTAAATGTAGCGTTATGTACATTGCCCATCAAATATTCGCCATTGCCTACAAATTGATGGCAAGGGTATATGCTGCCGTCCGGAGCGACGGCTATATACTCGCTGCCCGCGCCGCAGCCGCTAAGCCGCTTTGATACGCACGGCCCGTCATCAAGATCGAGCATGAAGTGGAAGAAGTTGAACCAGCGCCCGTCCGCCCTGCGCTTTAAGTACTCTCTTGCCAGCTTTTCATACTCATCAAATATTGTTTCAATATGCTGCTCGGTTATGGCGTAGTCAACTTCATACGCCGCTACAACCGGCTCAATCGATACCTGCTCAAAGCCCTGATCGGCCAGGAAAAGCACATCATCCGAAAAGTCGAGGTTGTGCGCGGTAAAAGTGCCGCGAACATAATATTGCTGCTGATGACGGCTGTCTGCTAGCATCTTTGCCGCCGGGAGTATTTTTTCAAAGCTTCCGGCTCCATTTGGGCAAGGCCGCATATTATCATGCGTTTGCTGCCGCCCGTCAACACTTATAACAATATTGTCAAACTCGGCGTTGAGATACGGCAGCATATCTTCTTTAAGATTCATGCCGTTTGTCGTTATAGTGAATTTGAATACTTTATCGTGCTTTTTCTCAAGCTCTCGCCCATACTCCACAATCTCCTTAACGGCAGGCAGATTCATCATAGGCTCACCGCCGAAAAAATCGACTTCTAGGTTTTTGCGAGAGCCGCTGTTGTCTATAAGAAAATCCAGCGCCAGCTTTCCTGTTTCTGCCGGCATAAGTCCTCTTGGCCCATTATATTCGCCGGTATCGGCAAAGCAATAGCGGCACCTTAAATTGCAGTCGTGCGCGGCGTGCAGGCACATGGCTTTTATCTCGCCGCCATGGCTGACAATAGCGCCAGACCAGTCTTTGGCATTAAAAAAGCCGGAGCTTTTAAGCTCATCAAGATCCGCCTTAGCCTCATTTATTTCTTGGCTTGTATATCCTAAAGCGGATATGCTGCCGCCTTTGAGGTAGTCAGGCAGTATAGTATGGGTAAGGCGGTCGCATTCGGCTAGTGAAAGTGTGTTCGCGTTTAATATATAGTATTTTCCTAGACAGGTAAAAGAATGTATCACTTATGTTCCTCCGAAACGAGGCATATCAAAAAAGCAGTAATCTGCATTACTGCTTTAATGTTACGCCCTATTTTTATTTTTTTGTGCCGCACTTTTGGTTAGCCACTGTGCAGGACGTCTTGCACGCCGATTGACACGAAGACTGGCACTCTCCGCAGCCGGTTCCGGCGCTGAGACTGGGCTTCTGAATAATTTTAATACGTTTCATTTTACACCCTCCCGCTCATAAATATCACAGTAATTATACAGTAATAGCGGTCGCGGCGCAACTCAATTTATTTTTTAGCCGGTCCTCCCCTTGCTCTAGAAGCAATCGCCGCCGCAATCATGCCTATAATAATGCCCATAACCACATCGGCGAGCAGCGACAGCGTAATAACGAAAACGCCATCTATAAGCGAAAATATTAGGAAAGCCATGAGTATATACGCCGCCCCGGCCAGCATTCCCATAATCGCCGGCCTTTCGCATTTTACCGAGGCTATCCATGCCGCTATCGAAATGCCGAGTATTTTAATAATCTGGTTAACAACCGGCACAACGCTTTCCGCCATATTGGTCATTTTTATGGTCAGCGCGAATACAAAAACGGCTGCCATCGTTAAAATAATCGCCGTAAGCACGCCTTTGGCAAGAGACATCCATCTAAGCGGCGCGGCGGGTTCCTTTATATACGCTTTTTTTAATGCCGGCATATGCAATTCCTCCTAGGGATTCTTTATATATGCATATGCTGCGTTAGTCTTGGTTATGTTTGAAGGCTGCGCGGCTTAAAAAATATATTTATAAAGCGAACAAGCGCGACCCTAAGGTCGCGCCGCATTGCTCTTTTTACATGAACAAAACTATTTTGCAGTATCGGTCATTTCGTTTACAACTTCGGCATTTTCAACGGTGGCTATCGCCTGCTTGGAGAACACGAGCTTAACCTTGTCCGGCCCGCACTCTATAGTAACAACATCTTCTTTAACAGCAACAACTTTGCCGTAAATTCCGCCGATTGTCCTGACGTTGTTACCTACCTGTATATTGGCAAGCATTTCCTTAACCTTCTTATCGCGTTTCCTTTGCGGAAGAAACACTATAAGGAAGAAAACAACGAGTATCGCCAGCATCGGCAGCATGTCCAATAGAGAAGCACTAGTTTGGGTAGGCATGTACTGTACCATCCTTTACAAAGAATAATTTTCCTATCAATTTAGTATTTTATTATATTAAAACCCTTCCGTCAACACTCAAAAGCCGCTATTTATATTATTGGCGATAAAGCCGCGAAAGCGTATGGTTACAAAACTCTTTAAATGAGTCGTTTATTATAGCCTCCCTAGCCTTTTCCATAAGGCTTATGGAGTACCTGAGGTTATGCCATGTGGCCAGCCTTGCCCCTAATATCTCCCCCGCTTTAAACAGATGCCTTAGGTATGCCCTTGTGAAGTTTTTGCAAGCATAGCAGTCGCAATCTTCATCAATAGGAGAGAAATCCCGCTCGTATTTTTTGTTTAGCAGATTAAGTCTGCCATCGGGCGACAATACTGTAGCATTGCGCGCGTTCCTTGTCTGGAGCACACAGTCGAACATATCCACCCCGCGCTTGACGCCTTCTATAAGGCAGTCGGGCGAGCCTACGCCCATAAGATAGCGCGGCTTGTGGCTGGGCAAAATGGCATTTACCACCTCAAGCATGTCATACATGATATCTTTCGGCTCGCCTACGCTAAGGCCGCCTATGGCGTTGCCTATAAAGTCCATATCCGATATTACAGCGGCGCTTTCTTTTCGCAAATCCTCATACATTCCGCCCTGCACAATACCAAATAGCGCCTGACGTTCGTTTGAATGCGCGTTAACGCAGCGCGTCGCCCATTCGTGCGTCAATTCCATGGATGCGCACGTATCCTCATATGTAGAAGGATGCTTTATGCATTCGTCAAAACACATTATAATATCGGCTCCCAGCGCATTTTGCACCTCAATGGCTATTTCCGGCGACAAAAACCTTTTTGAGCCGTCTATATGCGAACTAAAGCTAACACCGTCTCGCGTTATCTTCCTAAGCTGCCCCAATGAAAACACCTGAAAGCCGCCGCTGTCAGTAAGTATGGGCTTGTCCCATGCCATAAACCCGTGCAGCCCGCCCGCCTCTTTAACTAGCTCATGCCCCGGCCTTAAAAAAAGATGATATGTGTTTGAAAGTATTATCGACGCGCCTATCTCATCGAGCTCGCGCGGTGACATAGCTTTTACAGTAGCTTGCGTGCCTACCGGCATATACACCGGCGTTTTGATATCTCCATGCGGAGTATGCAGCACGCCGGCTCTTGCCCCTGTATCTTTGCATTGCTTTATTAATTCAAAAGAAAAATCCTTCATAATAGCCTCTTTAAAACAGAATATACTTTATTATGCGCCGGAGTTATACGCACTAAAACCGTCACGATTATTAAATTCTCTGCCCCGTAAACAAGCAGGCGTCGCCAAAGCTGAAAAACCTATACTTTTGCTCCACCGCCTCCTTATAAGCCTTCAATACGGTATCCCGCCCCGCGAAAGCGCTTATAAGCATCATAAGCGTAGACTCCGGCAAATGAAAGTTTGTTATAAGCATATCTGGAATCTGAAATCTGTATCCCGGCTTTATAAAAATATCCGTCCAGCCGCTGCCCGGCGTAACCACGCCGTCTTTCGCCGCCGTTTCCAGCACTCGGCAGGTCGTCGTCCCTACCGCGACAATGCGCCCGCCCGCCGCCTTTACGCCGTTTATGGCGCGGGCGGCTTCCTCGCTAAGCTCATAATATTCGCTGTGCATTTTATGCCCGTCTATATATTCCGATTTAACAGGCCTGAAAGTGCCAAGTCCGACATGCAGCAGCACCTTTATAACCGGTATGCCCATTTCTTTTATAGTATCAAGCAGCTCAGGAGTAAAATGCAGCCCCGCAGTAGGCGCCGCCGCGCTGCCCGGCTCTCTTGAATACACCGTCTGATATTTTTCGGGATCGCTTAGTTTTTCTGTTATATAAGGCGGCAAAGGAGTGTTCCCAAGCTTATCGAGTATGCTTTCAAACGCCCCTTCGTATTCAAACCTTACAATCCTCTCGCCGTCCTCGCCTATAGATACCACCTGCGCCGAAAGCTCTTTCCCAAAAACAAACCTGGCTCCCGGTTTTGCCTTTTTGCCCGGTTTTAGTATAACCCGCCATTCATCTTTAGACAGCCGGTTTAATAGCAAAAACTCCGCCGCGCCGCCGGTAGTTTGGCGTTTGCCGTACAGCCGCGCGGGTATAACGCGCGTGTCGTTTACAACAAGCGCGTCGCCCTTTTTCAAAAACAAAGGCAGCTCGTGAAACACATTGTGCGACAAGCCGCCGTCTTTTGCCACCACCAACAGCCTTGAGGAATCCCTCGGCTCCGCCGGATGCTGCGCTATAAGTTCATCCGGAAGGGTGTAGCTAAAATCACTAGTTTTCATCAGTCAAAACCTCAATTGCTCCGGACCGTTTTCAGGCGGTGTCATGCTCAAATGCTCATACGCAGCAGGCATAGCCACCCTGCCTCGCGGCGTGCGCTTAATAAAGCCAAGTTGCAGTAAATACGGCTCGCATACATCCTCAATGGTAACAGACTCCTCGTTTGTTGCCGCCGCCAGCGTTTCAAGCCCTACCGGCCCGCCGTTGAACTTTGAAACAATCGTCCTTAATATATGCCTGTCAACATCGTCAAGGCCAAGTTTGTCAACGCCTTCCATCTTTAGCGCATCAAACGCTACTTCCCGCGTTATAATGCCGTCCGCTTTAACCTGCGCATAATCCCTCGCCAGCCTTAGCAGCCGGTTGGCTATCCTTGGAGTTCCTCTTGAGCGACAAGCTATCTCCATACCGCCGCCGTCGTCTATGCTTATGCCGAGTATGCCGGCACTGCGCTCGACTATGCGCTTTAGCTCCTCGGGATTATACATCTCAAGCCGATATTTTAAAGTGAACCTGTTTAAAAGCGGCGCGGCTAGCATACCCGCCTTGGTAGTCGCTCCTATAAGCGTAAACCCCGGCAAATCAAGCCGTAGCGATCTGGCGCTCGGCCCCTGCCCTATTATAATATCTAAAGCGAAATCTTCCATCGCCGGATAAAGCACTTCCTCAACGCTGGTATTTAATCGATGTATCTCGTCTATAAAAAGCACGTCGCCTTCTGAAAGGTTTGTCAGTATAGCGGCGAGATCGCGCGTTTTTTCTATGGCGGGTCCTGATGTTATCCTTATATTAACGCCCATATAATTGGCTATAATGCCGGCTAAAGTTGTTTTGCCCAGCCCCGGCGGGCCGTAAAGCAAACAATGACCTAATACATCGTTGCGCAGTCTTGCCGCCTCAAGCGATATCATAAGCCTTTCCTTAACCTTTTCCTGCCCTATATAATCTTCGATAGCTCTCGGGCGCAGCGAAAGATCAAATTCCGCCTCGCCGCTGTTTAGCCCGCCGCCCAGTACCCTTTCCTCATCCATCATTACCTCCGCTTAGCCCTTGTAGGAGTTCTTGAGCGCCATACGCACAAGCTCAGATACATCCGCTTTATCATCGTCTATCTCGGATACCGCCCGCATAGCCTCAACCGGCGTAAAGCCAATCGCTACCAACGCCTCCGCCGCCTCCTTAAGCCTGCCTCCTCCTATCTGTATAGGAGCCGAATCGGCAAACACTATCGGGTCTATTTTACCTTTAAGCTCAAGTAGAATCCTTTGTATAAGCTTGGGCCCGACATTTGGTATGCCTTTAAGCGCCGCCGCGTCGCCCGCCGCCACCGCTGCCGCTAAATCGCCCGGCGTCATGCGCGACAGCACATTTAGCGCCACCTTTGGCCCTATACCGCTTACCGTTATAAGCTTTTCAAATATGCTTTTTTCTTCCCTGTCTGAAAAACCGAATAGCGTAAGCGCATCGTCTTTTACAGATAGATATGTATAAACCTTTACATGACTGCCTATTTTCGCTTTAGCAAGTGTGCTAAGACTGCAAAAAACAAGGTATCCCACGCCTCCGCAGTCTACCGCCATACAGTCCGCCTCTATATATTCTACCCTGCCGCTTAAAAACGCGTACATATTTCCTCCGTTATTTTATACGAAAACCGTGCCTCAACCTTGATGTATGCGCCTGACAAACGGCTATTGCCAGCGCATCGGCCGCGTCGTCAGGCTTAGGTATCTCCTTAAGATTAAGCAATACCTTTATCATCTGCTGAACCTGTGTTTTGTCCGCCCCGCCATAACCTACAACCGCCTGTTTTACCTGCTTTGGCGTATATTCATAAAGCACGCAACCGTTTTGCTCCGCCGCAAGCAGCGCCATGCCACGTGCGTGACCTACCGCTATTGCCGTTTTAACATTCTTTGAGAAAAACAGCTCTTCCACCGCCACAGAAGCGGGATTATATGTTTTTACAAGCGAAAACACCCCGTCATAAAGCTGTCTTAGCCTTGTAGGCATAGGCGTATCCGATTCTGTGTATATGCATCCGTGGTCGATATGCTTAAGGCGGTTGCCGTCATATTCGATAACGCCATATCCCATTATGGCGAGTCCGGGGTCTATGCCGATAATTATCAATAGGAGAAACCTCCAGAACTACTTGTATCTAAGCCTTAAATAACTTATTGTTATAATAGTGTTTTTAATATGCAATGTCAACTATTGCATATTTATGCTATCGGTTGTATAATAAACCGGTAAATACCATGTGATTAATAATTTCGGAGGGATAAAAATGGCTAAGGAAAAGGTAGTTCTGGCTTATTCAGGCGGATTGGATACATCGATAATAATACCGTGGCTGAAAGAGAATTACGATGTTGAGGTAATCGCGGTGGCGGTCGATGTCGGACAGGGCGAGGAGCTTGCCCCGTTAGAGGAAAAGGCTATAAGAACCGGCGCCTCCAAAATATTCATAGAGGATGTACGTGAAGAATTTGTAAATGATTTTATATTCCCAACGCTTAAGGCTAGCGCCGTATATGAAGGCAAATATCTTTTAGGCACCTCTTTCGCGCGCCCTATAATAGCGAAAAGGCTTGTTGAAATAGCGCTTAGAGAAGGCGCTTCGTATATAGCGCATGGCGCTACCGGCAAGGGCAACGACCAGGTGCGTTTTGAGCTTACGATAAAAGCTCTGGCCCCGCATATAAAGATAATCGCGCCGTGGCGGCTGTGGGATATAAAATCGCGCATAGAAGCGATAGATTACGCCAACGCACGCGGTATTGATGTTCCTGTTACTAAAGAGCGTCCTTACAGCATGGACAGAAACCTTTGGCACCTTAGCCATGAAGGCGCCGACCTTGAAGATCCTTGGAATCAGCCTAAGGACGACCTTTATATGATATGCAATCCGCTTTCAAAAGCGCCGGATGAGCCGGAATATGTTGAAATAGAGTTTGAAAAAGGCATACCGGTATCTTTAAACGGCGAAAAACTAAACGGAATTGACCTTATAGAAAAACTTAACTTAATAGGCGCAAAGCACGCGGTCGGCATAGCAGATATGGTTGAAAACCGCCTTGTCGGCATGAAGTCGCGCGGCGTGTACGAAACGCCTGCCGGCACAATACTTTATAAAGCGCATGATGAGCTAGAGTCTATAACGCTCGATCGCAGCACTTCTCACTTTAAAGAAGCCGCCGCAATACGTTTTGCCGAGCTTGTATACGATGGCTGCTGGTATACCCCGCTTAGGGAAGCGCTGTCGGCTTTTGTAGATGAGACGCAGCAAACGGTTTCCGGCACAGTGCGCATGATGCTCTTTAAAGGCAATTGTCTGCCTGCCGGAGTGAAATCGCCGTATTCGCTGTATAATACCGAATTCGCCACATTTGATGAGGACGAAGTATACAATCAGAAGGATGCAGAAGGCTTTATAAACCTGTTCGGCCTGCCGCTTAAGGTGCGCGCGCTTATGCAGGAAAACAACAAAAAATAACCTTTATATAAGGAGATAAACATGAAGCTTTGGGGCGGAAGATTTGAAAAGGAAACGGACAAAACGGTGGAGAGTTTTCATTCCTCTATTCGTTTTGACAGCCGTCTGGCGCGGCAGGATATAATAGGCTCCATCGCCCACGCCAATATGCTCGGAGCGTCCGGCATAATAAGGGAGGACGAGGCAAAAGAGATATGCGACGGGCTTAGAGGAATACTCCAAGATATAGAGGACGGCAAAGTAGAGTTCTCGCAGCACGCCGAGGATATCCATATGAATATAGAAGCGTTGCTAACTCAGCGTATAGGCAGCGCCGGCAAAAAGCTGCATACCGCCCGCAGCCGAAACGATCAGGTCGCGCTAGATATGCGTATGTATATAATAGCAGCCTGCGCAAAGCTCAACGGCCGCCTTTCCGCGCTTATGGAAACGCTGCTTTCAATAGCCGAGCAGCATACCGGCACTTATATGCCCGGTTATACGCATCTTCAAAAGGCGCAGCCTATCACGCTCGCGCACCATATGATGGCTTATTTTGAAATGTTTATGCGTGACGCCGGACGTTTCATAGATACGGCGAAGCGCGCCGATTCCATGCCGCTCGGCTCCGGTGCGCTGGCCGGCACCACCTATCCGGTTGAGCGCCAGATGGTCGCGGACGAACTTGGCTTTTCAAATATAAGCGCCAACAGTCTTGACGCCGTATCAGACCGAGACTTTGTTATAGAATGCGTATCTGCGTGCTCGCTGTGTATGATGCACTTAAGCCGTTTTTGTGAGGAAATAATACTGTGGGCAACCGGAGAGTTTGCTTTCATAGAATTGGACGATGGATACAGCACCGGCTCAAGCATTATGCCGCAGAAGAAGAACCCCGATGTGGCCGAGCTTATACGCGGCAAAACCGGTCGTGTCTACGGCAGCCTTACCGGCCTTCTGTGCGTTATGAAAGGGCTGCCTCTGGCATACAACAAGGACATGCAAGAGGACAAGGAAATGGCTTTTGATGCCATAGACACGTTGTCCGGCTGCCTGGAGGTTTTTACCGGTATGCTGGCTACCACTCGCTTTCTTGTCGACAATATGGCGGCAAAGGCGCTTGACGGCTTTACAAACGCCACAGACGCAGCCGATTATCTTGCTGCGAAGGGCATGCCGTTTAGAGACGCGCATGAAGTAGCGGGGCGTATGGTGCTGCACTGCATACAGCGCTCAATACCCCTCCTTAGCCTAAGCCTTGATGAATTTAAAGCTTTCTCGCCTATGTTCGACGCCGATATATACGACGCGCTGTCGCTTGAGGCTTGCGTTAAGAGAAGAAACGTAGAAGGCGGCCCGTCGCCGGATGCGGTAGAAAAAGCGATAGCGAAAGGCCGAAATAGGCTCGAAGCCGTTATAAATGCCTCGAACATCTTATAGACTTTTATACTAATATAAATGCCGCCCTAGGGCGGCATTTGCTTATGCTTGCAATAAACTTATTTAAATTTTATGATGGAGCACTTAGCCCGCTTGCCCAAGTTAATGTTTCGTGGCAGCGCCTAGGGCGTACTTTCTCCATAAAAAACTTTAGCGTACCTGACCTTCGCCGTATACTACATATTTATAAGTGGTCATCTCGGCTAGCCCCATAGGACCACGCGCATGCAGCTTCTGTGTGCTTATGCCCATCTCTGCGCCAAGGCCGAACTCGCCGCCGTCTGTAAAGCGGGTGCTGGCGTTTACATATAGAGCCGCCGCGTCCACCCGCGCCAAAAACTCTTCGCTCTTAAAATAGTCGCGAGTAATTATGCATTCGCTGTGTTTTGTACCGTACTGCTCTATATGCTCTATCGCCTCGTCTATGCCCGAAACCACTTTTACCGCTATAACATAATCGAGATATTCCTCTTGATAGTCGTCATCTGTTGCCGGCAAAGCGCCGGGGAAAAAGCTTCGCGTTTCTTCGCATCCCCTTATCTCAACGCCGAGCGCGGCAATCTCTGTGAGTATGCCGTGAAGCATATTTTCCGCCGCATTGCGGTCTATAAGCAGCGATTCTGCGGCGTTGCATACGGAAGGGCGGGATGTTTTGGCATTTATAATTATATCTTTAGCCATATCGGCATCCGCCGACGCCTCAACATAAATATGGCAGTTGCCTACCCCTGTTTCAATACACGGCACCTTTGCCTTTTCTATAACGCTGGCTATTAGCCCGGCTCCTCCCCTTGGTATTAGAACGTCTATAATGCCGTGCAGCCCCATCATATACTCGGCTGCCTCACGCGATGTATCGTCTATAAGCTGAATAGCTCCCTTTGGCATACCGGCTGATTCGGCGGCCGCAACAGCGATTCTTACTATTTCCCGGTTGCTGTCTATTGCTTCGCTGCCGCCGCGCAGCACCACCGCGTTGCCCGATTTTATGCAAAGCGCGATAGCATCTGCCGTAACATTGGGTCGCGCCTCATATATAATGCCTATAACGCCAAGCGGCACCCGCTTTTTGCCGATCCTAAGTCCGTTAGGCCTACGCCATAGGCTATCCATAGAGCCTAAAGGATCGGGCAGCCCCGCAACATCTCTAAGTCCCGCCGCCATAGCCTCTATTCTGTAAGCGTCAAGCCTTAGCCTATCAAGCATAGCCTTGGGCGTACCTTTATTCGCCGCCCGTTCAACATCCTTGGCGTTAGCCTTAAGTATGTCGTTTGTATTTTCGATTATAGCTGCTGCGATACGCGTCAAAACGCCTGATCTTAGCTCATCACCTGTTACGCCCAGCTCAAGAGCGGCTTTTTTCGCCGCCAACGCCTTCGCTCTTACATGCTCCATACGCTCAACTCCCTAATCCATGTTCATATAATAATACCATAGAATAAGCGGCGCTGCATAAAAAAACCGCGGCGGCAGGTGCTTTTACCGTCGCGGTATCTCTTTTATATTACTCTGATTATATTATGAGCCTATATCCTCGAAAAACGCTTCCATCTGCTCCGTATCATCAAAAACAATGCCCTCCTCAAGCTCGACCTTTTGCTCCTCAGAAATTCTTTGCATATCAAGGCTTACGGTATTTTCAAGCTGCATTTCGTCTGTGCCGGGCAGGTTTCTGTATATTCCTGCTCTGCCGCCGTCATGCAGCCGCACCAAAATGTGACGCGGGCAGACCTGACCCAATTCAGCTTTCATAACTACAAGCTCTCTTTTAAAGCTAATAAGCTCAAACTCCGAATAATATCCGGCCACATCCTCAGCGCCCATGCCTATTATCGCCGCTTCAACCGGCTTTTCCTCTTTATATGCATGGCCGCAATCTGTATATGTATATTCCCATATTACCCTCGCGTTTGGGGAAAGCGTATTGTCGTCGCTTTCGGACAGTACTTCCCTGCCCTCCTCTATTCCCAGACTTAATTGCGGCTTAGCATTATGCGTCGTATTATTTGACGCCAGCTTGCCTACAAACATGCCTATGGCAAAAATAGCCGCCGATATCACCAACGCTATAATAACCCTTATAGCTTTGATACTCATTTTTTGAGACATAAAAACCCCTCCGGTATTACCTTTGGGGTTATTATTGGCATATAGCATTTTTGTTATACGGTTTACTCGCTAAACTCGGCGTTTGAGTATACGTTTTGCACGTCGTCATGATCCTCAAACTTTTCAAGAAGCTCCATAACCTTTTGCGCCGCCTCGCCTTCCGGCGCCACCGTCGTTTGCGGCAACATCTCTACTTCCGCCGAAACAAAGGTATATCCCGCGCCCTCTAACGCCTCCCTTACCGGCGAAAACTCGGCAGGGTCTGTTATAACCTCATATGAATCATCGTATTCGTTGAAATCCTCCGCCCCTCCATCAAGCGCTAAAAGCATAAGCTCATCAGCGTCAATGCCATCGGCCTTTTCTATGGTTATAACTCCCTTTCTGTCAAACATCCACGATACACATCCGCTTGTGCCTATGGAACCGCCGTTTCGGTCGAATATATACCGCATTTCTCCGGCTGTGCGGTTGCGATTATCTGTAACTGTTGATACTATAACCGCGACTCCGCCTGAACCGTAACCTTCGTATACAATTTCCTCATAATTAACATTATCAGACTCGCCGGATGCCTTTTTAATAGAGCGAGTTATATTATCGTTCGGCATATTTGCGGCTTTTGCCTTCGCTATAACATCACGCAGCTTCGAGTTTGACGCCGGATCGCCGCCGCCTTCTTTTACCGCTATGGCAATTTCGCGCCCAATTTTAGTAAATATTTTACCGCGCTGAGCATCGGATTTTTCTTTTCTGTTCTTTATGTTGTTCCATTTGGAATGGCCGGCCATTCTTTATCCCCCCGTATTGCTTTTAAGCTTTAAATTGCGCCAGCTTTTTATGAGCCAGCCTTATAAGCGCCTTATCTTGGCTGTATGTGACTTTTGCAACGGCATCATTGTAAGGAAAGAAGCCGGCTTCGTCAAATCCATCTTTTGAACTCGCTCTGCACGCCGCTTCCTTTGTCGTCATTAAGAACCAGACCACCTCGTTGCATACCGGACGCCCTCTTGTAACCGAATAAAACTCGTAGCAAGTTTCGCCTATCATGGCAATTATTTGCGGCTCTTTAACGCCGGCCTCCGTTTCAACTCTTGAAACAGCGACCTCCTGCAACTGGCGTCTGTCCCTTACCACGCCCTTTGGCAGTACCCATTCGTTCTTTTCGTTTTTTAGCAACAGCACGCTGTCGTCATAAAAGACAATACCGCCCGCGCATTTGCGAAATATCAATATTACCACTCCTAAGGCTTTGTTTAAACATAATACTACAACATATGCCTCTTTTCAATACGCTTATGGCGCAACGTGCGTTTTAGGGAGCGTCGGGTATAAGGTTTAGCATGTCGTCTTTGTCGTTCACATCGACAAAACTATCCGGCACTTCGCCTATAATAAGCGTCTCTGAAACGAGAACCTCTATGTCCACCTTAACTGTCTGCTCAGCGTTAGGCACAACAACGCGAATAACGCTTGTCAGCGTTATAAATATTCGGTGGCGTGTCTGGTTTATACCGGCGCTTTCAAACCTTGAAGAGAAACTGCTCACAACCGAACCCACCGGAATAACACTAACGCGCACCTTCGGGCCCTTGCCTGAAAAAAGCTGTCCGCCTATCGCCGTTCCTAAGGGTATCTCAAGTCCCTGCTCCCCCATTTGGCTAAGCAGCTCCTGCGCCATAAGAGCGGTGTTCGAGGCCAGCTCACTCATGCGCATGGTGTTCGCTTGCAGCATGGTGACGCGGCCGGAAGCGTCTTGTAATACTTTTACAAGGTCATCATATTCAACGGAGCTTATATTCTCTAGCACCGCCTCGTTCATGGCGTTTGTCGCTAACGACCGCACCCTGCCTTCCGATAATGACAGCACAGCCGGCTTAAGGTTGGCATCTATAATTAATATTGCTGTAATTATAACGGCGGCTATTATGCCGAACCATATTATTATCTTTTTGCGTACGGAAAGCTTTTTCATAAAGGTACCCCCCTCGGAACATCTTATGGCGGAAAAGCGTCTTAATTGCGTATTGTAATGTAATAATTTGAAAAGTGGGAATCCTTTTGCGATTATGATATAATACGCATGGTAAATCCTATTAAAGGAAGGAAAATCAGATGAAGCATCCTTTTGAAAACGAACCGGGCGAAAACAACGAAGTTTTTGACGGCGACATAGACTCCGAAACATACTATGAGTTGGACAACGAAGACTTAGAAAGCCGCGTCTCACTCCATTCCCGCACCGAAAAATATAAAGACCTCGATACAGAGGAAATATATAGCGCCAGCGGTAAGGGTACGGACGCGCAGGATAAATCCTCACCTTTTAAAGAATTCATATCAAAAGCATCAAAAACCGTAACCGGCGTAGCTAAAAAAACATGGGCAGCCGTTTCCGGTTTTTTCGCGCGTCTGTTTAAAAAGCGTGACGAAGGTGTAAGCGCGGGAAAATTTTCATCCGTCATGTCTAAAGTTTTTGCGTCTATTGCCGCCGCTTTTACCGCTGCTATAAATAAGATTTCAACTTTGTTTTCAAAGCTGCGCAAGCGCGACGAATCAGATTCATACGAATATCAAGACTATACCGACGGCACAAGGATAATGCCTATTACAGGCGAGCATAATTCATACGGTACCGGCGATGAAACAAAACAGATTGGTACGATAAGCTCTCCTATCATAGACAGCGAGCGCCTTACCTCCGGCTCATCTGAATACTTAACTATATTCAAGGAGCGCACGCGGCCGCGAAATCCTTTGCTCTCCGTTGTTTTAACCAGCTTTTCGCTTATTCTCGTGCTGCTTTTGGTTTTCGCTTCGGCGGGAGCCGGGGCTTTACTTGGCATAGCTAAAGCATATCGTGACACAACGCCTACTCTTGATACCGCGCAAATTACCGACAGCGACCAGACAAGCTTTATATATGATTCCAACAATAAGCTTATAGCCACATATGCCGGCATTGAAAACAGGGTTTGGGAAAGAATCGGCAACATGCCGGAGATGCTCAAAAACGCGTTTGTAGCGATAGAGGATGTGCGCTTCTATTCGCATCAAGGTATCGACTATAAGCGGTTGGTAGGCGCTTTTATAAACAATATGCAAAACGATTCCACGCATGGCGGTAGCACCATAACACAGCAGCTTATAAAGCTTAAGGTGCTTTCTAGCGAACGCTCGTATAAGCGCAAGTTGCAAGAGGCCTTCCTTGCCTTGGAATTTGAGCAAGTATACACAAAAGATCAGATACTTGAAGCATACCTTAACACCGCTTATTTTGGCGAATCAAACTACGGCGTAAAATCGGCGGCTCAAGATTACTTTGGAAAAGAGCTAAGCCAGCTTACAATAAGAGAATGCGCTATGCTGGCGGGGCTTGCGCAAAACGGCAACTATTATAACCCGAGAAAGAACTATTATCCACCAGAAAATAGCTCCCGCAAGCGCAAAACCACCGACGATAGGACGGATACCGCCCTTCGCCGCATGTATACCGCGAACTTTATAACAAAAGCGGAATATGAAGCTGCGATTAAAGAAGAAGTAAATATAATTGAAACATCAAAACAGCAAGAACTTTATGAAATGCCGTACTTCGTTGAGTACGCCATATACGACATATGCACGCAGTTGCTCAATAAACGCGGGCTGCAAAATACAAAGCAGAACCGAAATACGGTAGAAAACGAAATAAGAACAGGCGGCTACAGGATATACCTAACCGTCGACCCCGAAATACAAAAAACCGTACAGGATTCGCTTACTAACTGGAACAAATATCCTAAAATGCGCAACCGAGATGACAATTATTCCTCACAGGGAGTTATACAGCCCCAAGCCTCTGCCGTCGTTATCGATTATCATACCGGCGATATAAAGGCACTTGTAGGCGGCAGAGACACGCCTACGCAAAAAAAGGAAATGAACCGCGTCTATCAGACGACGATGCCTATAGGTTCAACTATAAAACCCATAGCCGTTTTCGGTCCGGCACTTGACCTTGGTGCGTCACCCGGATCTATTATTTCAAACGGCCATGAAAGCTATCCCGACAACCGCCGGCCGCTAAGCGGTGGCGGCCCCGCCGCTCCGGTTACGCTGCGAGAATCGCTGCGCCGCTCATACAACCGCGCTACTTATCGCGCTCTGTTTGAATATGCCGGCGGCCCCTCGACTTCAAGGGATTATCTGATTAATCTTGGCGTAGACCCCGACCATATTCTGGCCGACGGGCCGGGTTTGGCGCTGGGAACATCGCCTATAAACCCCATAGAATTAACGGCGGCTTTTGGCGCTGTGGCTAATAAAGGCGAATACCTTATGCCGCTTAGTTTTTCTAAGGTGCTTGATAATGAAGGGAAAATACTGCTTGATGCCGACGAAATCCACGCCAATAATAAAAGACAGGCTTTCAGCGAGGCTACGGCATGGTTGCTTACAGATATACTTAAAGACGCCGTAAACTCGGGTACCGGAACGGCGGCGAAAATTAGAAATATGACTGTTGCCGGAAAAACCGGAACCAATGATGAAAATAGAGGCGTTTGCTTCTCCGGATATACCCCGTATTACGCCGCGACTGTATTTATAGGCCACGACGAATATAAGCCGCTACATGGAGCTGCTTACGCGGGCTCATATGCCGCACCGCTCTGGCGTGATTTTATGATTAAAATTCATGATGGGCTCGAAAACAAAGATATTATAGACGGCTCGGCTGAAGATTACGGCTTAGTACGCGCTACGGTATGCCCAAGGAGCGGACAGAGAGCCGGCGAACTTTGCAGCCACGATATACTAGGATCTGCCGCTACAACCGATTATTGGCAAAAGTCAAAATTGCCGAGCGGCACCTGTACAGAGCATGTTTCGCTCAATATATGCAAGGATTCCGGTATGCTGGCATCTGAGCATTGCCCGGATGATTCCATAGCAAGGCATAGCTGGCTTAACTTCTCGAGTTCGTCAAACTCCGCGTACAAGCAGGCTTACCTTAAAGCAATAAGGGATAAATACCCGAACTTCTCCGAGACGGAAATTTGTACTGTACATACCGCAGAATGGGGCGAAAAGCAGCAGAGCATAAAATGGGCTAACGAAACGATTGCAAACGTCAATGAGAGTATGAAAAAGCTTGAAGGTCGTATAGACCAAGCAAGGATTCAGCAGGTATATAACCTCTCCTCGCAGCTCCTCGCCATGACAACCGACGCTTCGGTTTCAAAAGGCGCTTTGGACGCTAAAACCAACGAGCTTATAGCGGCGGCTAACAAGCTTATTAACGAGGTTAATAACGCCACGCCTACCCCTCCCCCGCAGACCCCTGATCCTCCGGAGGAGACAAACGGCGAAGAAGAAGACTAAGTTTTTGTATTTAATCGATAAGTGTTCGGCTTAAGCCGTATACAGCAAAATAAACAGGAGGTTTGTCGTTATGCTTTATTCATCTTCACACATGGAGAACGACGCAGTACTGGCAACAGCCGCCCGAATGTGTGCCGCGGCACGCACCGCCCCAAAGACAAGAGGTATAGATAATATACTTACAATGGTGCTTGTGGGTGATTCAAAAGACGAGTTGGCCGATAAAATGGCCGAGGTAAATCTGCGTGAATTTAAAACCGAGGAAGGCAGTTTTACCCGTGATGCTAATAACGTTAGGGCGGCGCAAGCCGTTGTGCTTATAGGCGTCAGAACCCGCGCTTACGCCGGACTTAAGTATTGCTCCTTCTGTGGCTATGAAAGCTGCAAGGCATGTAAAGACGCGGACGGCAGATGCGCGTATATATTTATTGATTTGGGCATAGCGCTATCCTCCGCCGTCTCCGTAGCCGCCGACGATAGAGTCGACAACCGTATAATGTATTCCATAGGTAAGACTTTTGAAGAAATGGAACAGGCGCCAAAGGGAGTACTATGGCATGGAATACCTATAAGCGTAAGCGGGAAAAACGTTTTCTTTGATCGCAAATAGCTTTAAAGGCAAATCAGCGCGGAGCCGTTCTGGCTTTCCGCGCTTTTTTATGCCTTTAAAGCTTACTTTATTTTTTCAACTTGGGGTTGAATAAAAGCGCGGCGAGATATCCAAAAACCACTGCGGCAGCAATGCCGGCGGCAGTCTTTTTTATTCCGCCGTATAGTGCGCCCAATATCCCCGACTCATCAACCGCTTCATAAGCGCCTGTTACAAGGGAATTTCCAAACCCTAACAGCGGTACGCTTGCCCCCGCCCCCGCGAAATCGATTAGTGGCTGATAAAGGCCAAACGCGCCAAGAACTACGCCCGCGCATACAAATATTACAAGTATACGAGCCGGAGTAAGGCTTGTCATTTCTATTAAAATCTGGCCTACCACACATATAAGCCCGCCTACTATAAAAGCCTTTAACAGCATTCCCGGCAATTCCAAATCAGTTCACCTGCCCTTCTATTGCTACCGCATGCGCTATAGACGGTACCGAGTCCTGCTGCATAACCGATGTTTGGCTTAACAGCGCGCCGGTAGCCAGAAATAGCATGCGCTTTATTTCACCTCTTTGTAGCTTAGGCAGCAAATAACCGTTAAATACTATGGCGCTGCACCCGCACCCGCTTGCGCCGGAGTGCTTATCCGATTCGCTGTCTAAAACTTCGCAGCCGCAGTCATAGAATCGCCCCTGAACGTTTATATTCATTTCGTCAAGCAGTTCAAGGCATAGCTTTCTGCCTAGTTTGCCTAGATCGCCGGTGACTATAAGATCATAGTGGTCCGGTTGGAGTTGTAAGTCAGTTAGATGCGCGCGTATCGTCTCGGCAGCAGCCGGCGCCATAGCCGCGCCCATGTTATTGCTGTCGGTAATGCCCCAGTCCTCAACCTTGCCTATTGTAATCGCCGTCACCTTCGGCCCCGCCCCTTCTGCCGCCATTATTGCGCAGCCGGCGCCTGTAACGGTGTGCTGAGCCTGTACCGGCTTTTGAGTGCCCATCTCGACAGGCAGCCGGTATTGCCGCTCCGCCGTTGCGAAATGGCTTGAGGCGGCGCAGGCGGCGTATTTTGAAAAGCCCCCATCTATAAGCATAGCCGCCACAACCATAGACTGAGACATCGTGCTACAAGCGCCGTACTGGCCTAAAAACGGTATGCCCAGCGCTCTTGCAGCAAAGCTGGCGGATATAATCTGATTAAGTAAATCCCCGCCCATTAAAACGTCTATATCCTGCTTTGTTTTTCCGGCCTTGTTTATAGCTATTTCAACGGCCTCCGCGAACATTTTACGCTCGCATTTTTCCCAGCTGTCCTCACCGAAAAGATCTTCCTCCAGCAAATAGTCAAAATACTTTCCGAGCGGCCCTTTTGCCTCGTCAAGCCCCGCTACGCTGCCCCCCGCCAGTATCACCGGCTTAGATGGCAGTACCGCCGATTGTTTCCCTACCCTTTTAGTTTTCATAGCAGTCACCAGATAAGCCCTATAAAATAGTAAATTACCCCGGCAATCACAGAAAGCGTTATTCCCATTACCAAAACCGGACCCGCCAACGTAAACAGCTTGGAGCCTACTCCCATAACAGGGCCCTCGCGCTTAAATTCCATTGCCGGAGCTACAATCGAATTGGCAAATCCGGTTATAGGAACCATGGAACCTGCCCCAGCGTGCTTTCCTATAACGTCATATACTCCAAGCCCGGTAAGAAGGGCTGCTATAAATATAAGCACGACCGATGTAAACATCGATGTCTGCTCCTCCTCAAGCCCCATTATATGTATGCCGGCCTCTGAAATAAGCTGGCCTATAACGCATATAGCGCCGCCAAAAAGAAAGGCCAGAATATAATTTTTGACTTTGTTGTTTTTTGGTATTCTGTCGTTGGCGTATTGCTGATAATCAATTTTAATTTCATCGATTTTACCCGACATATTCACGCATCCTTTCTTCCTTCAATCTTCTTAATGCCGCCGTATACCGTTTCTTTATCATCCGGCGGTCTGCCGCAAAGGTCCACAACCGGCATTCCGTGCCTCGGTTCCATATTTTCTTCCATGATAATCCTCCTTATATGCCTTTTATAAACCATAGCAGTGAGCCTGCAATCTTAGATACCGCCAAAACCAATACAAACATGGCGACAAATGCCTTTGGGTTAAGCCCGCTTGCCATAGGCGGAAATAAATCCAACACCTCCGTAAGTGACGACACAAGAAACCCTATATAAACGCCGTATAAAAGGCTTACAATAACCGCGGCAACATCGTCAAGCCCTAATGAAAAGCCGGACAGCGAAGAAAACGACGCTACAACGCATCCTATCGCGAAGGCCGCTCCGCATATCCTCATGTTTTTTGCCGATATGGCGTCAAACAAATGCAGCAACCGCGGAAATATATTAAGCACAGTTACAATAGCGATAGCGGCGCTTCCTATAGCTATTCCCCATGTAAATCCAATCACCGCGCTAACTACATCAAGCATCGAGGGCATCCCTGTCATATTCATCCATCTGCTTGTTGTACTCATAAAGTTCAACCTCGGCAACGCCGGCTTTTTTGCTCAACAGACCGAAAAACACAATTACTCCCGCGCCTATGCCTATTGAATACGGTATGGACACAACCGGCGTTTCCTCGCTTTCTTGGCCTGTCACAAGGTAATAAACAGATGAATGGGCGTCTCTCATATCAACGTCGGAATGGAAGTTTAATATACCGGCTATACCGCCTATAAGCAGCGAAATTGCTATAATTGCCATTCGTATCGCGCCGCCGCGTTTTATCTCGGCTTTTTTAACCAACGTTTTGCTTTCGCCCAGAAAAACAGCATCTTTCGCTTTATCTCCCAATTTATCTAAAATATCTATCGCCGATATAATACGCTTTTTGTTTATACCGCCAAGGTCAATATCCGGACAGTCGCCGTATATGTCGGCTATATCGCTTAGCATAACGTTATATTTTTGGGACGGCAGAGTTATGGAGTCCCGCATAAGAATATAAACGGTATTCATATCAACTTTCCTGTAAATACAAACATTTCACTAGCACCGGGTGAGTTGCCCTTACCTAGC
This sequence comes from Christensenellales bacterium, assembly GCA_050945795.1. GTDB lineage: Bacteria > Bacillota > Clostridia > Christensenellales > MGBC116941 > JBMNTP01. Next base: position 53,881 of record JBMNTP010000009.1, read on the forward strand.
TCTATTATTAAAAGATAAATAATCAGCGCCGCTATAACCGCCATACCTATCAAAAGAGCCGACCTTTTTCTTCGCATAAAGCGCACCTCCATCGACGTTAGTATTAGCAGTTTTGTGTGATTTATGAAAAAAAACGGCTCAGCCGTTTAAAGCTGCGCCGTTTTATAAAGTTGATGCCATATATGTGCAGTTTGTCTATATTGCCATGTTTCTCATCTTTAAAAGTATCTTTTTTTCAAGCCGCGATACCTGCACCTGGGATATGCCGAGCTTTTCGGCTATTTCCGATTGCGTTTTATCCATATAATACCGCATAACAATAAGCTGCCGCTCCTTTGCCTCCAGCATACCTATTATTTGCGACAGCAGCACTCTATCTACAATATCAACACTTTCCTTACTCTCAAGCTTTTCCATAAGCGGCAGGCTTTTGTCGGTATCCGCCTTTTCAAACAAGGAAACAGGCGCTTTAAGCGAATCGAGGGCAAAAACGATTTCTTCCGGCGACATGTCCATATCCGCCGACAGCTCCTCAATGCTCGGATCACGCCCCAGTTTATACGACAGCCGTTCTCTGGCCGCCAATATCCTGGCGCTGGCTTCTTTTAAGGAGCGGGATACCTTAACAGCACCATCGTCGCGGGCAAAGCGCTTTATCTCCCCCATTATCATAGGAACGGCATAAGTGGAAAAACGCACGCCGAAATCGGCGCAGTAGTTTTTTATAGCCTTAACCAGCCCAACGCAGCCTATCTGGTATACATCGTCAAACTCCATACCGCCATAAACAAAACGCTTGGCGATGCTTTTTACCAACGCTACATTATGCTCAACCATCTTTGCCATGGCTTGTTCATCGCCTGCCTGCGCTTTGGCTATAAGCTCAAGCGCCTCGGCATGCGAAAGCAGGCGCGAATTCATTTCTCTTCCTCCGGCGAAGGCGGCACTATGGTTTTTTTCATCTTAACTATCGTTCCGCGCCCCGGCTCCGACTCCACCGAAAGCTCATCCATAAACGATTCCATTACCGTAAAACCCATGCCCGATCTGTCCATCTCCGGCCTTGAGGTAAAGAAAGGCTGCATGGCTTCCGTTATGTTTTCTATGCCCTTGCCCTCGTCTTTTACAATAATAAAAATATCGCTTGCCTTTATGGTGCAGCATATCTCAATATAGCCGGAACTGTTTTCATAACCATGCACAATGCTGTTTGTGACCGCCTCGGATACCGCCGTCCTTATATCCGAGAGCGCCTCAATGGTAGGATTAAGCTGCGTCGCGAACGCCGCTACCGCCACCCTCGCAAATCCCTCGTTTTGTGACAGGCTCATAAACCGAAGGCTCATATCGTTGTTCATCTCAAATCCCCTTTCCCTTGACGTCAGCCGATTTTCTGAACGATTTTATACAGGCCGGACAGGCTCATAAGCTTGTCCACCTGCGGGCTTATATTTATCGCGCAAATTCGGCCGTTCCTTTTTTTAAGCTCGCGATACCTCCCCATGATAACGCCTATTCCCGAGCTGTCCATAAACCTTAGGTTCTTTAGATCCAGCGTTATATCGGTAACAGCCGGATCCAATAATATCCTCGACATCTCGTTTTTAACATAAGCGGCGCTGTGATGATCCAGCTCCCCGCTTAAGGCGATGATGGCAACGTTTCCGTTGCGCCTGCAATTGACAACCATAAGTCCGCCTCCTTTCGCAACCATGTATATATTCTATTTACCTATAGTTTGTCCTTTAGCTTGTTTTGTCGAAAATTATCTTAATAGGCTTTTTAGACCTGATCTTACAGTTTTAGCCAACATTCGCAGCGCTAAGGTAATAATTACCGTACTTATATTTACCATTTTGCTCTATTTTCACCAATCCTATTCACTCATAATTACATTCACGTGCGGGAAATATGTTAATAAGACAAAGAGGTAGATTTGAATGAAGAAAAAAGAAAAACATAAGCGCAGCTTTTTTAAAAAAGCTTTTATTATAATGCTGGTTTCTTTCCTTGCGGCTTGCGTGCTTTTTGTGTCCTTTACGTTGATAATAGCGCAAAGCACTCTGAAGGATTTTAACACTTCAAAGATTACAGATGTTAGCGAAACGCTGCTTATATATGACCGCGAGGGCAATCAGGCAGCCGGCATTTACGCGCTCGAAAACCGCCTTAAAATTCCTTTAGCGCAAGTGCCTAAGCATGTGCAAAACGCACTTATAGCCATTGAAGACGAGCGCTTTTATACTCATCCCGGCTTTGACGTAAAGCGTATAATAGGCGCTTTTGTAGCAAATTTAAAATCCGGCAGCCTTAGTCAGGGCGGCAGCACCATCACGCAGCAGCTAATAAAGCTAAGCCACTTAACCGGTGAAAAAAAATACTCTCGCAAAATTGAGGAAGCGATAATGGCTTATCAGCTTGAGCGCCTCTATTCAAAAGACGAAATACTTGAAATGTACTTAAATTACGTTTATTTCGGCAACGGGGCTTACGGCATAGAAGCGGCGGCGCAAGTATACTTTGATAAACCGGCGTCTGATCTTACGCTTAATGAGGGCGCCGCGCTTATAGGTACGCTAAAAAGTCCTACCAATTATGCTCCGCATCTAAACATGGAAAACAATGATAAGCGGCGTAATCTGGTTTTATCCGCCATGGAAAAGAACGACTATATATCAAACGCCGAATATTTACAGTTGAAAAAAGAGCCTATAACTCTAGCTGAGAAAAAATCCCGTTACCCAAATGGCTATTTCACAGACGTAGTTATGGAGCAGGCCGCAAGTATATTATCTATATCAATTGAAGATCTTCTTACGGGCGGATACCGCATACACACCACCATGGACGCCTCTCTTCAAACCGCAGCCGAGATGCTAATGCTTGATGAATCGCTGTTTCCGCCGACGGCAAGTGACGGCGTTTTATGTGAGGCAGCGTTTGTAGCAATAGAGCCTACTAGCGGAGAAGTTATGTCTGTTGTCGGCGGGCGTGAGCATTATACCCGTCGCGGCTTTAACAGGGCTACGCAACAATACCGTCAGCCTGGCTCAGCTATAAAGCCGGTTATAGTTTACGCACCTGCTGTTGAGCGTTACGGCTATACTGCGGCTACAATGGTTCTTGATGAACGGCATAATTGGTCAGGATACAGCCCGAGAAACTTTGACGATAAATACAACGGCTGGGTATTGATGCGCACCGCCGTGGCGAAATCGCTTAACGTGCCGGCGGTAAGAATACTTAACGCCATAGGCGTAGAAAACGGAAAGAAGTACGCTTCAAGTGTCGGTATACCCTTCGACAAAGAAGATAACAACCTCTCGCTGGCATTAGGCGGCTTTACCACCGGCGTTTCTCCGCTGCAATTGTGCGGCTCGTACACGCCTTTTGCGAACGGCGGAACGTATACCGAGCCGTATTTTATACGAAGTATAACAGACAGAGAAGGCAATGTGCTTTATGCGCATAAAGGCTATAAAAACAGAGTGCTGCGCAATGAAAACGCCTTTATAATAACAAGCATGCTGCAAAGCGTTGTTGACGGCGGAACGGGGCGTAGGCTCAATGATCTTAATATGGATCTTGCCGGAAAAACCGGCACCAGTAGTCTTAAAAATAACCCCAACAACAAAGATGCTTGGATGGTGGCTTATAATTCGGATATGGTATGCACGGTATGGATGGGCTTTGATACAACAGACGAAACACATTTTCTGCCCGGTTCCGCAACCGGCGGCACATATCCGGCGCAGTACCTAAAAGGCATATTTAATAAATACTACGAGGATAAGACCCCGCCCCGCTTTGAAGCGCCATCCGGCGTGATTGAAGCCCAGCTCGATTTACTGGCGATACAAAAAGACCATGAGGTATTCCTCGCTAACAGCCTTACGCCGCCTGAATACATACTTAAAGAGTATTTTACAGAAGGCAGCCTGCCGACAAAGGTATCATGGTATTGGACGGTGCCGTCACCGCCATCCTCTTTAAGCGTTAGTGAGGACGCAAACGGCAACGCAGTTATTAGCTTTGCCGCTGATTCCAG
>JBMNTP010000010.1:0-55363 GCA_050945795.1 Christensenellales bacterium
GTGGCGTCTATAACTTCAATGCCTCTTTCCTCGCACTGGCTGTACACGCTTCGCGGCGCGCCGTGCGACCTTATCACCAGCCTGCCGCCACTAATCTCAGCTACATCGCCTATAGGCTTAGCGCCTTTCGCCTCAAGCTCCGCTACTACCGCCTCATTATGTATAATCGGGCCATAAGTATATACCGACCCCGTCTCAAGGCTTTTATGCACTGCTTCTACAGCCCTTTTAACTCCGAAGCAGAACCCCGCGTGACGGGCGACAATGAGCTTCATTTTTTTATAGCCTTTCCGTTCATTTCTTCATGCTTAACCAAAGCATCAAGCATTTTTCCCCTTATTGCTGATATCAGCGCGTCTACTTTTTCAGAAGCCAAACCTTCGCCCTGATACTCCTTAGTGCTTACAGGCTCAAGCACACTCATGCGGATTCTCTTAAATAAGCCGTATTTGCCGTGTATAACAACGGGTATAATAGGCGCTCCCGATTTAAGCGCTATAATAGCTACGCCTTTATGGAAAGGCATCAGACCCCTGTCTTTTTTATTTCTCGTACCTTCTGGAAATATACCGAAAACATGCTTGTTCTCAAGCTCCTTTATAGACCTTTTTATAGCCTTTATATCCGCCTTGCCCCGTTCAACCGGAAAAGCGTGTACGCCGCGCAGCACCGCCGCCAGCACAGGATTTTTAAAAAGCGGCGCTTTCGCCATAAACCTTATTTTCCGAAAAGGAGTTACAACCGCCAATATAAGCGGATCCACCAACTGCACATGATTACATACAATTATGGCGCTGCCGGTTTTTATAGCGTTAAAATTAACCTTCCCCTCTACCTTCGGGCGGTAAATTAGCCAAAGAAACGGGGTAAGTATAATTTTGAACAAATAATAAAGCATAATATCAACCTATCAAAGCAAGTATTTTTTCTATAACCTGATCTATATTAAGATCGGTCGTGTCAACAAGCACAGCGTCGTCTGCCTGTTTTAAAGGCGCAAACTCACGGCTTGAATCATTTTTGTCCCTAAACTCTATTTCCGCCTTTATCTCTTCAAGCGGTCTGTCCTGTCCTCTTTGCTTAAGCTCAAGCCATCTTCGCCTTGCTCTTTCATCAACCGAGGCGGTTACAAAAAATTTGTGCTTAGCGTCCGGCAACACATAAGTGCCTATATCCCTGCCATCCATAACAACATCTCGCTCTTTAGCGATAGCGCGCTGCATATCTACAAGCTTTAGCCGAACGGCGGGAATAACCGCCACCTTTGACGCTCCGGTAGACACTTCGTTTGTCCTTATAAGAGAGGTAATGTCCTCACCATCGGCAAATATCCGCTGCTCAACGCCGTCACATAAAACCTTTATTTGCGTTTTGTCCAGCATATCCGATACCGCCGTTGCATCCGAGCAGTCTATGCCTTGTCTTATTGCCTTTAGCGCCACTGCCCTATACATAGCGCCGGTATCGAGATAAATAATGCCTTTTAGGCGCGCGATTTCCTTTGCGACGGTGCTTTTGCCGGCACCCGCCGGGCCATCGATAGCTATATTCGCCATAATTTTGAATCTCCCAAAATTTTATATCCGCAGCTACGGCTTAATATTATCAGCACGAGCTACCGGCTAAAAAGCCGGTGGATAAAGCGATTTGTATATTGTAGCCGCCTGTAAAGCCGTCTACGTCTATCACTTCACCGGCAAAATACAAACCCTTGACAATCTTTGATTCCATTGTAGAGGGATTGATGTTTTTTATTGAAATGCCGCCCCTCGTCACAATAGCCTCTGATGCACCTCTACTCGATGATACCGTCAACTCAAGGCTTTTAAGCAAGCCGGCCATCTCCGTCCTTTGCGCTCTTGTTATATCAACAGCCCTCGTACCCGCGCTTATTCCACGGCTGTCCAGCATATCCTTGAAAACGGGTATAAGCTTTGACGGCAGCAAGCCGGTAAGGCTGTTGCCCAACTGCTTTTTGCCCGCCTCGCCAAGCTCTTTTATAAGCCTTTTATCAAGCGTATCCATATCAAGCGCCGGTTTTAGATCAATATGTATTTTTACGCCTCTAGGCTCCTCGGCTATACGGCTGCTCAGTTCAATTATAAGCGGCCCCGACACGCCAAAATGCGTAAACAGCATTTCCCCAAACCCTGAGTAAATTGTTTTGCCTTTTCTTTTTGCCGTCACGCCGACATTTTTAAGCGACAGCCCTTGCAGTAAAACCGGCCATTTTTCCTCGGTAACAAGCGGCACCAGCGCCGGAATCGGTTTTTCAACGGTATGCCGTAGCTCTTTGGCCCACATAAAGCCGTCGCCTGTCGAACCGGTAGTAGGGTATGTTATGCCGCCGGTGCATATTATAGCCGCATCACAGCTTACGCTACTTCCATTCTCCAGTTTTACCGCGCTAACCGACTCCCCCGCCTCAATCGACAACACCTTGCTTTGCGGCATAAATATAGCGCCGGATTTTTGCGAGTTCTTTAAAAGCGCTGCGGTTATATCGCTAGCCTTTCCGCTTTTGGGGAAAACTCTCTCTCCCCTTTCCTCTACCAACCTAACGCCAAGCCTTTCAAACATATCCATAGCATCTCTGTTATTAAAGGCATTAAAAGCGCTGTAAAGAAACTTGCCGTTTCTGGCTACGCCCGCCATAAGCCTGTCGGCATCGCAGGCATTTGTAACATTACAGCGCCCTTTTCCGGTTATGTAAATTTTGCGGCCCGCCTTGTCGTTCTTTTCAAAAAGTATTGTCTCATGTCCACGTCCTGCCGCTGCCGCTGCCGCCATAAGACCGGCAGGCCCCGCCCCTATAACGGCGATTTTACTCACTTATACTATCTCCTCTAAATGCGATATATCGTTTGAGAATGCCAGAGCCAGCTCGTCACCGTCATACTCTATAAGAGTAATGGAGGCATTGTCAAGCCGTATCAATCTGGCTTCGGAGTCCGGCCTTTTCATAACCCACGCCACGATAAGCTTAGCTATAAGCGAATGTGTTATAACAAGTACGGTATCTTTGGCGTGAGTGTCAATCATCTTATTTAAAAACCGTTTGCATCGCTCCCTAAGAGCTGAAAACGGCTCGGCGCCGTCTATGCCCGCGGTTAAAGGGTCGTTATCGTAACGCTCAAGCTGTCCGGGATAAGTCCGCCTTATCTCGTCGAGCGTCTTGCCCTCCCACGCTCCAAAATTATATTCTATTATATCAGCATCTGTTTTAATATCTATGCCTAGCGCTTTCGCCGCCGGACAAGCGGTATTGTACGCTCTTTTAAGCGGGCTGGAATAAATATGCTCAGGCTTTATGCAAAGCGCTTTTCGCGCCAGCGCGTCAGCCTGCACCCTGCCCCTGTCATTTAAATCTATGTCTGTCATGCCCTGCGTACGCCGGAGCGCATTCCATTCCGTTTCGGCATGTCTTGCAATATAAAGTTTCATAATCAGTTGTTTAATTCTGTCTCTTTCTTTAAATATACATTATGCCTGCCCCATATTTCCTCAAGCCTGCCTAAATGAGTCGCAACCTCATTTTTCTTATACAGGCTAAGCGCCACAATAAGCGCGTTTATAAGGCTCATAGGTGCCACCATGGAATCAACAAACGACGCCATGTCGCTCTTAGCCGTAATAACATGGTCGGCGTATTCAGCGATAGGCGAAATACCGCTGTCGGTAATGGCAAGTACTCCCGCCCCCGACTCTTTAACAAAGCGCACCGCCTCTATGGTGGTGTTTGAGTAGCGCGGAAAGCTCAGCGCCACCAATACATCCTTATCATTTACATGCACCAGTTCTTCAAGTACGGCGGAGTATCTGGCGTTAACGGAGCGTATATTCGGTCTTAAAAAATTAAGGTAATAGGCAAGAAACTGCGCCAGCGGCGCAGACGACCTAAGTCCCAGCACATATACCGAATCAGCAGACAGCATTTTTTCAATAAATCCCTGAAACGCCGCCTGGTCCATCTGCTCAAGCGAATCACGAATATTGTTAATATCCGACTTCATAACCTTGCTTACCACCTGGCTCTGGCTAAGGTCAGACGTTATCTCCATCCTCTGAACGCTTGTAAGCTTGTGCCTTATAAGCTCTTGCAGCGCTTTTTGTAAATAGGGATATCCGTCATATCCCAGAGCGTCGGCAAACCTTACAACCGTCGATTCACTCACGCCCACCCGCTCGCCAAGCTTATTCGCCGTCATAAACGCTGCCTTGTCGTAATCGGAGAGTATAAAACGTGCTATAAGCTTTTGCCCTTTTGACATGGTTTTAAACCGATTTTCCAATCTGGTTAGTAAATCAGGCTCCATCAGCAACTTCCCACCCTATTTAAAATATTCTTCCGTCTTTATACTCTTGAGCAAAGCCGTGTCCGTCATATCGCAATTTATAGGCGTTATTGTGACATAGCCATTTTTCAGCCAATATTCGTCATGGTCGCCGTCCTCTAGCTCATGCTTATAGTCATCCGGCATAAGATAACCCTCGCTTGAACTATCTCCGGCTTCTCGATAATAGTTGTTATAATTGAGCATGGCAAGCGGCGTAACCTTTATTCCCTTAATGCCGCCTTTAGGCATTAGCGGCACATTAACGCTTAAAACAGTCAAGGGCGGCAGCTTAGTGTTTTTCATATATTCAAACGCCTTAAGCCCGTATTCAACCGCCACTGAATAATCATTAGCTTCTCCTACCGCCGCCGACAGCGCAATAGACGGTATGCCACACATAGCACCTTCTCTCGCCGCGCCTACAGTACCCGAATAGTTAGCATCGGAACCGACGTTGCACCCCCTGTTTATGCCGCTTATAAGTATATCCGGCATACCGTCATAAAGCCTGCCCGCCGCCAGTCTCACGCAATCCGCCGGAGTGCCGGTAACGGAATAGCAGGTAACATCCTCAAGCCCCTCAACATATTCCTCTTTTACATTCAGCGCTTTAGTAATACTTATAGATTGGCTAAATCCGCTTCTCTCCTTATCGGGAGCGAATATAATAACTGAGTTTTGCTTATCCTGCGCCAAAGCTTTAGCTATAGCGACAATGCCCGGTGCGAAAAATCCATCGTCATTAGTTAATAGTATTTTCAATAATATATCTCCAAATAGTAATTATGCTTGTTTAATAATATCAAATGCAGGATTGACGTTCAAGCCTTGCAAAAAAAAGTTTGATTTGCACCCGAGTACCAAAGCACTGTCGGCGGACTTTTGTTGCGCAAAAAGAATAGGCGGACTATGTCCGCCTATTGCTGTCATATAAGGGCAAAAGCCTGTGTGGCGCTTTCATAAAGCCTTAAGTCAAATTCAACGCACCGTTGCACTTTGCCTCATGCATTATACTGCCTGCTTGAAATATAAACCTTAAGCCGTCAAACAGGATGAATCATTTCCTGCCTGTCAACAAGCACAGGATCTATGCCGTACTTTTGCGCCTGCCTGTGTTTGAAAAATTCTAACGCCACCTGCGGGAATAAAGCATACGATAGCACATCCTCGTCCTGCTCTATCCATTGCTCGCATTCCTTGCGATATTTTTCAAGCTCCGGCGGAATATCGTCGGCGGGGCGATGCGTAATAATCGGCGCGTCGCCTATAACTTTTTTCCTTACTTCCTCATCTACTGGCACAGGAACCTGACCGTATTCGCCGCGCAGTACCGCCTTCGACTCTTTTGTAGCCATCTTATACCGCTCTCCCGATAATACGTTAAGAACGGCCTGCGTGCCTACAATCTGGCTGGTGGGCGTTACAAGCGGAATGTATCCAAACTCTTTTCTAACGCGCGGCACTTCCTCAAGCACCTCATAGAATTTATCCTCCTGCCCCGCTTCTTTAAGCTGGTTAAGAAGATTTGACAGCATACCGCCCGGCACCTGATAAAGCAGCGTGTTAACATCTACATTGAGAACCTTAGGATCAAGTATGCCCTGCGCCTTCATGCTTTCGGCTACTTTCCTAAAATGCTTGGCTATATCATTCATTTTGCCTATGTCAAGACCGGTATCGTATTCCGTGCCTCTAAGCGCCGCCACAAAAGGCTCTGTCGCCGGCTGCGCCGTACCGTTACCAAGCGGCGAAAGCGCGGTATCGACTATGTCGGCGCCGGCTTCTATCGCCTTTAAATATACCATCTCGCCGGTACCCGCGGTATTGTGCGTATGAACGTGTATAGGAACGCTTATTGCCTCTTTAAGCTTCTTAACGAGGTTATAAGCGGTATACGGCAGCAATATGTTGGCCATATCCTTTATGCATATAGTATGCGCGCCCATTTGCTCCAGCGTCTTCGCGAGCGATACATAATACTCGTCGGTATGCACCGGGCTTATTGTGTATGACATCGCCGCCTCCGCGTGACCACCATACTTAATAGTAGCCTCCATAGCTGTTTGCATATTGCGAACATCGTTTAGTGCGTCGAATATGCGAACAACGTTTATGCCGTTCTCTATTGATTTTTTAACAAACTCATCGACGACATCATCAGCATAATGCTTATACCCAAGTATGTTCTGGCCGCGCAGCAACATCTGAAGGCGTGTTTTCGGCATAGCCTTGCGCAGCTTTCTTAGCCGCTCCCACGGGTCTTCCTTAAGAAATCTTAGGCAGGAGTCGAAGGTAGCCCCTCCCCATACTTCAAGCGACCAATACCCGACATCGTCGAGCTGCTCGGCCACAGGCAGCATATCCTCTATGCGCATACGCGTCGCCGCTTGCGACTGGTGCGCGTCGCGCAGTATTGTTTCAGTAATATTAACCTTCGGCATTCGCTTTCCCTCCTTTTTGGGCATGGCGCACAAAGCCGTTTTTATACGGCCGCGCGTTAACACATGCGTTACTTTATAACGGCAAGCACGTCGTTTGCGTTTACACTCTGCCCGCTATCGACATTTATAGCCGCCACTACGCCGTCCATAGGCGACATTATCTCATTTTCCATTTTCATAGCTTCAAGTATAAGCAGCACATCTCCCTTTTTAACGCTCGTGCCTTCGCCGGCTATTATGGAGAGAATTGTGCCGGGCATGGGAGCTACAACCGTTGTCCCTCCCTCAACCGCCTTTGCTTTGGGCGCGGGAGCCGGAGCAGCAGCCGGAGCCGCAGGCGCGGGAGCCGGAGCGCTTGTGGGGGCAGCAGGCGCGGGGGCAGCCGCGACGCTTGTTCCGCCTATTTCTTCTACTTCTACCTGATATGAATTACCATTTACATTTACCATGAATTTACGCATCGGGTCGTCCTCCATCTAAAATCTGCTATATATCTGTTCGTTTCTCGCCGCTGTCGCCCACGCGGGGCGGCCGCCCGAAATTCTTGAAATACTTTTTATAGTGTATGCCTTTTTAGAAGGCTCCATCATAACGGCAACCGCCGCGGATATAGCCGCCACTATTTCCTCATCAAGATCGGCCTCGGCAGCGGTTTGGGGTCCGCTGTTTTCTATATTATCCGCTTCATTTCTCTCGCGTGCCGGAACCGTTTCTTTTCTTCCCCTGGTAGCCAGCGCCACAACAATAACCAGCACCGCCACCACCAATACTATTATTAAAATGTCTGGCATGTCGTTCTCCTTAAAGCGGTATATTCCCGTGCTTTTTAGCAGGGTTTGACTCGCGCTTGGCCTCAAGGAAGCCTAATGACGCTATAAGCTTTTCACGCGTCTCTTGCGGCTCTATAACATCATCAACAAGGCCGCGCTTCGCCGCTTCCCACGGTGATGCGAACGTATTTGCGTACTCCTCGGCAAGCTTATGCCTTTCCGTCCTTGAATCGTCCGACGCCGCAAGCTTGTCGCCCATCAATATATTAACCGTCGCCTCGGCGGATAGCGTTGATATCTCCGCCTGCGGCCACGCCAACACCATATCGTTGCCTATGCCCTTTGAAGACAGCAGCACATACGCTAGCCCTATCGCTTTACCGCAAATCACATTAATAATAGGCACCGTAACCTCACCTATGGCATAGCCAAGCTTAGCCGCATCTTTTACCAGTCCCTGCTTCTCGGCGTCAGTGCTTATTGCCGCGCCCTCACAGTCGGTAAACGTAACAAGCTGTATGCTAAAGCTGTCGCAAAAGCGCACAAAACGCGCCGCTTTGAGCGATGATGCCGAATCCAGCCTGCCACTAAAAGCTATAAAGCCTGTTACCCTGCCGTTAAGCCTTCCCAGCGCCGCTTTGGCCGAACCGCCGTAAGACGGCATATATTCTATAAGGCTGCCTTCATCGGCAACGGCGCTTATAGTATCGGCCGATATGTCTACATCAGAAGCAGCCCCGCCCTCCGCATCGGGTGCATCCTCAAGATTGTTTCCGGGCACACACGATATGAGCTTTTGTACCAGCTTAAACGCTTCGTTTTCGCTGCCGCACGTCATTTGCACAATACCCGCATCCGCCGCAAATGCTGCTCCGCCGGCGCCTTTGGCTTCCTCTCCGAATGTAGCCGCCAGTACACGCGGCGACGCGGCGCTTATCTCAGAAATACCATCAACAGCAATTACAACATCGCTTAAAGCCGCCGTAACCGCCGCCGCGCCTATACACGGCCCCAGTACCATGGCAATCTGCGGCACCACTCCCGACGCCGCCGCCGTAAGTTTGAGTATGCGCGCGTAGCCGTTCATAGCGTCGGCGCCCTCCTGTATCCTGGCACCTGATGTGTCGGTTAGCGCTATAACAGGATATCCGCATTTGACGGCAGTTTGAATAACCTTCTCAACCTTGGCGGCATGCATCTCGCTCATTGAGCCGCCATGAACTGAAAAATCCTGCGCGTAAACGCATACCTTTTGCCCGTTAATAGAGCCGTATCCGGTTATAACGCCTTCTCCGCTGTAAGGCTGAACTGAAAACGCTGCCGCCCGGCTTTCAACAAAAGCGTCCAGCTCTATAAAGCTGCCTTCGTCGAGCAAAGCCGATACTCTCTCGCGCGCCGTCAGCTTACCGGCGGATTTTTGTTTAGTCTGTCTTGCTTTTTCAGAATCGATAATCTCCTGTTTTCGCCGTCTCAGATCTTCGAGCTTCATGTCCTGGCTCATCAAGTTGTACCTCCAAATAAAGTGCGATAAATGCAGACGCCGTAATTACGCGGCCTGTCCGCAGAAAAATATTCCCAACTACGCCCAGGTTTTATATTCTATATTATGTTTCTTTTTTCCTTCAATTTTGTAAAATAAATTTTAAAAAAGCCGAAATCCATGTTCCGGCTTGATTTTAAGACGTTAACGACTTAAAATATTCAATTTCCTCGTTGGTAAGCTCGCGCCATTGCCCCTGCTTCAAATTGCCGAGCCCAAGTCCGCCTATAGCTATTCTTTCAAGCATAACAATCCTGTGTCCTATCGCCTCACACATGCGCCTTATCTGCCTGTTGCGGCCTTCGCGTATCATAATCCTAAAATCCGAATCGCCGCCAGCGTATCTTATATGCTCAACATCAGCGGGCTGCGTAATGCCGTCATCAAGCATAACGCCTTTTCTGAGCATATCATACTCTTCTTTTTTTACCTTGCCTTTTACAACAACATAATACGTCTTACCCACTTCAAATCTAGGGTGCGTAAGCCTGTTTGCCAAATCCCCATCGTTTGTAAGTATTATAAGGCCGCTGGTGTTTATGTCAAGCCTGCCGACCGGAAACAAACGCACCATCTCACCGGGCAGGCAATCTAAAACTGTTTTTCTCCCATGCGTATCTGAAGCCGTCGTCACCACGCCGACCGGCTTATTAAGCAATATATACTTTTTCTCGGACTTTACATTAACCGCCTTGCCGTCAACCGCCACTGCATCCCCCGGCGATACTTTAAATCCCGGCTCCCGCACCGTTTCACCGTTTACGGCAACCCTGCCCTCGGCAATCAGTTTCTCACCCGCCCGCCTTGAACATACTCCGGCGTCGGCAAGATACTTTTGCAACCTCAACTCCATCAAAAACCCCCGAAATATCAACCGGCCTTTCTAAGCCAGTTATTTAAAATCATATCAAATCCATACCGCCAATTAAGCCTTGCAATATCTTCCGAGGCGTATAGACGACTTTGAGCTAGCAATCCGCCGTTTATATATACAGAAGCCGAGCCTATCACATCGCCTTTTTTTACAGGCGCCTCTATAATATCCGGCAGCTCTATAATAGCGTCAAGCTCCTCGCCCTCTTTTTTAACCGGCAGCTTCATATCGTCCTCGCAAACCGCCTCTATACTAACGCCGGTACCCTGCTCTACATCAATGCGCCCGAGTTTTTGGCCGCGACTGAACACAGTACGCATCTCATAAGCGTCAAAGCCGTAGTCTAAAAGATTCATCGACTGTATGAACATATCGGGGCAATTCAGGGCAACAGTCACAATCTGCATTTCGTCTCGCAGCGCCGCCGAAACAAGACACCTGCCTGCCGCTTTTGTATATCCGGTTTTTACACCGTTTCCGCCTTCATACTGCCAGAGTATTTTGTTCTTATTCCTTAAAGACCTTTCCCACTGATGCCCTTCCCATGATATGTTCTTATACTGCGAGGATACTATTTCTGCGAAAACATTATTTTCCATAGCATAGCAGGAAATAAGAGCCAGGTCGTAAGCGGTAGTAAAATGGTTATCGTCATGCAAACCGTTAGGATTCATAAAGACGGTATCCTCCGCGCCTATGTCAATGGCTTTGGAGTTCATCATATCTATAAACCCGTCAACGCTGCCTCCTATATGCTCGGCTATAGCAACCGCCGCGTCATTTCCAGACGACAGCATAAGCCCGTAAAGCATGTCGGATAGCGTCATCCTCTCGCCGACTTCCAGCCAAATGCTGGAGCCTTCAATGCCGCTGGCATTTTCGCTGACAGTTATAGTGTCTTGAAGATTTCCGTTTTCTATCGCGACAATAGCCGTCATTATCTTTGTAGTGCTGGCCATAGGCATGCGCTGATGCGAATTCTTTTGATACAGCACCCGCCTGCTGCTCGCCTCCATCATAACGGCGGCCTGCGCCTGTACAGAAGGCTCAATAACAGCGGCTTTGGCTATGCCGTTATTATATAGCAGTGCCACAAAAAAAGCTATAGCCATAACAGCGCTAAATACAATTCTAACGGCATTTTGGCGAGGTGTTGTTCCGCTCTTTAAAAAGCCTCGGCTTCTAAATGATGTGATTTTGCTTTCCTTATTTTCACGCATTGTTCTTCCTCTCCCTTAAACATGGATTTGATCGAGTCAAGAAGCTTAGGCGCCATTTCTATCACTCTATCAAGAGTGCAGGGATATGATACCGGCAACAGCTTAACATCTCTCTCATCCACAACGAGAAAGGCAACGGGGTTAACCGAAACGCCGGCTCCGCTTCCTCCGGCAAAAGGATATTCACCCGCCGGGGAATTGCCCGACGTGTCGTACTCAACCTCTCCGTATTCTCCGCCTCCCGATACAAAACCGAACGATACATTGGATACCGGTATTATAACCGAGCCGTAAACGGTCTCAACCGCATCGCCAACTATGGTATTGACATCAACCATTTGCTTAAGTTCAGTCATAGTTGTTCTCATAATGTTTTCAAGCGTTTGCCCCTGCATATAAAGCACCTTCTTATCTTCATTTTTTCCCGGACAGCCCGGCAATTATAATATGCACAGGCGCAATTTTTATTATGCACGAAGCTTCGGCTCTAAAGCTGTTTTTGCCGAATAACGGTATTATCCTTACATCACACCGGCAGCCGGATTTATAAAGCATCGCCGCTCCCGGCCTTATCGCCGCGTTTATAATGCCGGTTAGAATCGCTGTTATATCGGCCCTCTCTTTTATACCCACCCGTATATAAACATACAAACTACTCACGCGCGTCTTTCTAGCAGCTTTCTTAATTTTTCTTATCCATTTAAGCAGCCTTTTTCTAGTTTCGCCGGCATCTTTGGTTCTTATTTTTGGCGTGGCTTCTTCAACCTCTCCCTTTATATTCTTTTTGCCTAATGGAGTGATAATATAAACTTTCGCTTCGCTGTCCAAGCCAATAGACGCGTGAACGCTCAGCGCCACCGGCAGCACGCCAAAAAGGCGCGGACTAAATACAGCCTGCGCGTAAGCTCCGCATATACTTATGTCAATCCTCAATCCTAACGGCAGCAGCATTAACGCCACCACCAAGAGAGCGGCAAAAAATAAAAACAGCAAAGCCACACCTCCGGTTCTGCTGTTTATTTTTGCCATATTATTCAGTTTTACTCAATTATTAGGTTGTTCCGAACATATCTTCATCAACAACCGGCGCGATAGCTTCTTCCATGGCGCATTCGTCAAGCTCCGCCCTTGACAGTTCCTCAATACCCGGCAGCTCACTTAATCCAGATATACCAAACTGCCGCAAAAACTCCTCGGTTGTACCGTATAATATCGGGCGGCCTAAAGCGTCTTTCCTGCCTACCTCGGCGATAAGACCGCGTTGGGCGAGCATAGATATCGAATAATCGCACATAACGCCGCGTATCCTCTCGACTTCGCTTTTAGTCACCGGCTGGCGATACGCTATTATAGACAGCGTTTCCATAGCCGATTGTGACAACGACCTTTTTTCAATAGGCGCAAAGAATTTCCTTATATATTCGGCGTTATCCTTGTTGGTACCGAATTGTATCTTATCATTAACCCTTATGAGGCTTATGCCGCAGTTCCTTTCGGCGTATTCTTGCTGCATCTTTTCAAGAGCGCTCTCAATTTCCGGTGCGCCTATATTCACCGCCGCCGCTATATCTTCAATCGCCAACGCCTCTCCAGATACAAAGAGCAGCGATTCAATAACCGAAATCAGCTTACGCGTTTCCAATAGCATCCCTCTTTCTTCCGCAGCCTTTTATAATAATCTCGCCATACCTTTCGAGCTGCCGCGCCCTCGCCTCGCCTGTATTTATCAGTTCAAGGAGGGCTAAAAAGGTCGCTACCATCTCGGGCTTTGTAATATCGCCGTCAAAAAGGCGGGAAAATCGCAGCTCGCCGTCGCGCTTAAGCCGCTTTAGTATATACACTCTTTTTTCGGATACCGAATACTCATCCCGCCTTATGCGCCGCGTCTTAGGCCGGTCATAAGCCAGCTTATCAAGCCTTCTCGACAGCACCTCTATAAAAGCGTCTCTTAGCGCCTCCCCCGATACTCCTACAAACTCAACCGGCGCCGGCGCAAGGGCGAATTCCTCCGGCAGCTTATAAAAAACGCCTTTGTTGTCAAGCTCCATCTCTTTGAGCTTTTCCCCCGCCTCTTTATACTGCTTGTACTCGTTAAGCCTGCGTATAAGCGCCTGCTCTGGATCTTCCTCATCTTCGGGCAAAGGCTCCGGCTTTGGCAGCAATGACCTTGATTTTATATATAATAAAGTTGCGGCCATCTCAATAAATTCGCTGGCGCTGTCAATGTCCAGCGAATCGATACCGCGCATATGCTCCATATATTGCTCTGTAATGCTTGATACGAATATATCCTGTATGTCAACCTTGGCCTTTAGAACGAGATGCAGCAGCAAGTCGAGCGGCCCCTCAAACTGCTCGAGCCGTACCTCATATACGCTCATCACAGCCCAAACAGAGAGAGCAGCAGACTCAGTATGCCGCCCGTTACAGTGCTTATAATACTGCGACCTACGCCGCTAATGAGAAAAAGTATAAGTATCCATGTGCCGTAGCGGTCGCAAAAGCTGAAAAAGCCATACATACGGTGCGACGCGAAGCCTCTTAACAGATTATACCCATCAAGCGGCGGTACCGGTAGCAGATTGAACACCATAAGCACTATATTGACAACTATTATATTGCTTATAATTCTGTACGCCACCATGCTTTGTATGTTTAAATATACCATAAAAGCGTAGGCGGCGGTAAACAAAAACGCCAATACGAAATTCATGGTTACGCCGGCTATCGAAACAAGTATCTGCCCTTTTCGGTAGTTACGATAGTTTCTCGGGTTTACTATTACAGGCTTAGCCCATCCAAAACCAGCAACTAAGAGCATCAGAGCGCCGATAGGGTCAATGTGTTTTAGTGGATCGATAGTCAGCCTGCCCATAAAGCGCGGCGTATCGTCCCCCATCTTTACCGCCATCCAAGCATGAGCAAACTCATGAAAAGAAAGCCCTATAAGCAAAGCCGGCAGTAAATAAAGCACATCTGTTAGAAATTGGGATAAGTCAAACCCTCCAGATAGAGAATTAAAAAGCATATTTAAAAACCTTCCCGAGGAAAATCCCCGCTTAAAATCTCATTTAATTATAATATATACACCGCTTCTTTGCAATAAAGCACCCGCCTCTAAAAGCCAAAGCCTGCGATTTTAGCCGCAGGCCGTTTATATTGTTATGTGTTTTTATGTGGCAAATCCGCCGATTATAATGCTGTTACCCGTGCAGCCAAACTTTAAGTATATTACTAAAATGCTTCATAACGGTGGCTTTTTCAATATCTTCTTGGCAAACAACATCAATCTCGGCTATTATCTGCTCATCTAGCATTATTCTCGCCGTGCCAATTTTATCGCCCTTAGCAAGCGGCGCCGTCAATCCTTCATCTATTATAACTTCTTTTTTCATCTGCCTCTCGCTGCCCTTTTGAACAACGGCGGCCAGCGTATCGTCGGCAACGGCATCTGTGGTTTTTTGCATGGCTCCGGATATCGGCACCGCCCTTTTCGCCACATCGCCTTTTTTAATAAGTGTGCGAGACGAATAATTGTTAAAGCCGTAATCAAGCATACGCTGCGCGGTATCCGCCCTCGCCTGGCCGTTTGCGGAACCCAACACAACAGCTGTCAGCCTAAAGCCGCTTTTTTGCGCCGTAGCCGCCATACAATAGCCGGCCTGATTATCTGAGCCGGTCATTATGCCGTCGCAGGCATCATAAAAGCGAATCAGGCGGTTGGAGTTTACAAGCTCCGTCTCTCTGCCACCCGAGTGCGTTATATTCTCTATCCATAGCTTGCCGTACTTTCCATAATGCTGATTTTGCGCTAGAGCCGCGCCAAGCTTGGCTATATCCGCCGCAGTGCTTACCTGTCCTTCGGCGTATATGCCGGTGCAGTTTACATAAACCGTATCGTTCATGCCAAGCTCCGCCGCCTTATCGTTCATAACGGCTACAAAACCTTCCTCAGATACTTCTAGCGTTTCAGCAAGCGCCACCGCTGCGTCATTCGCCGATATCATTGAAACAGCTTTTATAAGATCATCCGCCCTATACCTGGCCTCGGCGTCTAAAAACGCCTGCGCTCCGCCCATGCCCGCCGCCTTACGGCTTACCGTTATTTCGGTATCCTGCGTAATCCTGCCGTCCTTCATAGCTTCGAGCGCTATATAAAGCGTCATCATCTTTCCTACTCCGGAAACCGGCATTTTCTCATTGGCGTTGTTTTCATAAAGCACCTGTCCGGTGGCATTATCTATAAGTATAGCCGCCTTTGCGTCAGTGGTGACAGCGGCTGTCTCGGCTTTTGCTGCACCGGGAAACCCCACCGCCACAACAGCAGCCATTAAAAGAGGCACAATCCTTTTGGCAAACATAAATACCCTCCACTCTGTTTTTCCTAGTTTGCCACAGCGTGAAGGGTATATTCATGACAAGAAATTATTTTGCTGTCGTTTTTATAAATTCGCTTATAATAAGCGATACCTTCTCAGCGGCAGCCGCCCCCGCCTCTAGCACTTCCTCATGCGTGAGCCTTGCCTTTGTTATACCGGCCGCAGCGTTTGAAATAAGGCACAGCGCCGCCACGCGCATACCGCAATGATTCGCCGCTATAGCCTCTATAACGGCGGACATTCCAACAGCATCCGCTCCTAAAGCATTAAGCATGCGTATCTCTGCCGGCGTCTCAAACGAAGGCCCCGCCATCATAGCGTAAACTCCGCTTTCAAGTTTAACGCCTATGTTGTTCGTTGCCTTAAACAGCTTCTCTCTAAGATCGGCGTCATAAGCGTATGTCATATCCGGAAAGCGCGGGCCTAGCTCCTCGATATTCGGCCCGTTAAGCGGATTGTATCCTGATAAATTTATATGATCCTCGATAGCCATAAGCGTTCCCGGTGCAAAGTCGGGGTTTACTCCGCCCGCTGCCGCCGTTATAAGCAAAGTATCAACGCCTAAAAGCCGCATTGTCCTTACCGGCAGCGCCGCCTCCGCCGCACTCCAACCCTCGTAGCAATGCATCCTGCCCTGCATAACGGCTATCTCGGCTCCTTCTATATTAGCCGATATCCATTTGCCCTTATGGCCCGGCGCTCCGGTTGTAGGAAAGCCGGGTATATCCCTATAATCAATACTAACAGCGCCGGAAATACTTTCGGCAAACCCGCCCAGCCCCGAGCCGAGCACAATGCCTATCGAAGGCTTTTGGGGCGTATTAGCGGCAATATAATCCGCCGCCCCTTTAATTCTATCCATCATGTTTCTCACCTCTTTTTACAATGCCTAAGAATGAATTTCCCACCGTCCAAACAACAGACAAATGCTCGCATACCGTCGCGCCTATATCGGCAAACGAACTTCTTACGCCTATATCAAGCCCGCGCTTTAGAGCCTTTGTATATGCTAAAACCGGCACATATTCTCTGCTGTGGTCAGTGCTGGGCGTAGTCGGGTCGCAGCCGTGATCCGCCGTTATTATAATAAGATCGCTATCGCGCATAAGCGATAGTATTCCGGGCAGCTCGGCGTCAAACCTTTCAAGCGCCGCGGCATATCCGGCCGCATCGTTTCTGTGACCGTAAAGCATGTCAAAATCAACGAGATTAGCGAATATAAGCCCGTCAAAACTTTCAGCCATAAGGCCTTTAATCACAGATGTAATTTCATCGTTGCCATGCGCCGGTTCGTGGCGAGTAATGCCCCTGCCGGTAAAAATATCGTTTATTTTACCTATGCCGGCAACAACCTGCCCGCTTTTTGATATGGCGTCAAGTATTGTTTGAGACGGCGGCTCAATAGAAAAATCACGGCGGTTGTCGGTACGGTAATATCCTTTATTATCGGAGCTCAGAAACGGCCGCGCTATTATTCTGCCTACCGCGTGCTCCCCGCTCATTATGCGCCTTGTATCGGCGCATATCTCATATAGCTCCTCTACCGGCACTATCTTCTCGTGCGCAGCTATTTGCAGTACGCTGTCCGCCGAAGTGTAAACAATAAGAGCGCCGCTTTCCATATGCTCATCGCCAAGATTATTTATTATTTCGGTGCCGCTAGCGACAATATTGCCTATAACCTTTCTGCCGCTCATTTCCTCAATCGCTGTTATTATGGATTCGGGAAAGCCGTTTGGATAAGTTCTAAGCGGCTTGTCCAATATAAGCCCTGCGATTTCCCAATGCCCTCCCGTCGTATCTTTGCCGGGGAAAAGCTCGGCGCATTTGCCAAAGCATGCTGTCGGCTCCGCCTCAGGCGGCATCATGGAATTTTTTATATTACCCAGTCCCATCTTTAAAAGCGTGGGTATGCGCGGGTTTTGCTCTGCGTAAATATGCCCTAGTGTATGCGAGCCCGCATCGCCATAATCCGCCGCATCCGGCAGCTCACCAATTCCCGCCCCGTCTAGAACAATAATTATAGCCCTTGCCATGTCATCCCTCATTTCTAAATATAGCTTACCTCAATAACCCCATCTTTACAACGCTCAGCCCAACGCCCCAAAAATTAGCGACTGTATAGCGCTTTGCGCCGCCAAACCGAGCGCCATTGCTATAAGAGTTTGCGTTTGCAGCTTTATATATTCGGCCTTGTCCGGCGGCGGAATATGTTTAAGCCGCATTTTAGCGTAGGCATGAAGTAAAGACAAACGGCAGGCGTTAAAATAGCATGGCACAACCAGCATACACGGCGCCAGCACGCAGCATACGAAAAGCGCCAACCAATTAAAAAACGGCAACGCGCTTGACAGCGCCATAAGTGTCATGCCAACGTAAAATCCTTTAACGCTTACAACAATAAGCGCTACGGGGCTTGCCGCCATCCAATTGCCGCTTAAAATAATAATAAGCAGCGCCGGAATGTTGGTGGCAAGCGCCTGCCATAGTACCGAAAAAAAAGGGACTCCTCCTCTTGCCGCTTCTAAAAAGGCATGGAGATAGTCGCTTATACCCGCTACCCTTTCTACAGGGAATGATTTGAATGTGAAAACCGAGGCCGAAAAGCCGGCCGCGAAAAAAAACAATATAAATATATAAATATATATGTTCTTAACTATCTTTTCTTTTGCTTTTGCCAGAAAACGTGCCAATCCCAACGCCCCTGTCCATCTGTTTTATACACGATATGCGGGGCGCTGTAGCATTATGAGAAAAATATGTACAAGCAATCAACGATGACCGCCTTCAATCATTATTTTATCCGAGAGCATGGCTATGAATTCGCTGTTTGTCGGCTTTCCCTTTTGCGCATTTATTGTATATCCAAATAATTGATTTTTATTTTCTATGGGCCCTCTATTCCATGCTGTCTCTATGGCATGACGCATCGCCCGCTCCACCCTTGACGGTTCAGTATTAAACTTTTTAGCAATTTCAGGATATACGCTCAGCGTCATGCCTTTTAATTCGCCGTTGTTTTCAACAGCCATCTTTATGGCCTCCATAAGATACTTATGCCCTTTGAGATTATGCTGCATACCTACCTGGTTTAGCAGCCGCATGACATGCTGCGATAGCGACGGCTGCGGCATGCAGTCGCTTGAGCCGCTAATGTAGCCGTCATCGGCTTCGTGACCGGCGATGCTTAATATTCGCTTCGCCACAATATTCGGCTCGCAGGGTTTCACGATGCAATAAGACGCACCTAGCTCCAGCAATCTATGTAACACAGCATCATTTCTTACCGCCGACAATGTTATGATTTTGGGCTTTTTAGCGATGGGCGCAATGTTTAGCTTTTCTATTATAGCTATACCGTCTAATACCGGCATTATAACGTCAAGTAGGCAGATGTCGCACTCTTGAGTTAGCAAAGCCTTAAAACCCGTTGTCGGGTTACTGTAAGCTCCAATCACACAAAACTCCGGTCTCCTTTCAAGATATCTGGCCAACCCGTTGACATAAACTTCGTTATCGTCGATGAGTATGATCCTGATCTTGTCCAACAACCATCACAACCGTTCTTATTTTATAATTAATTATGTACATATTCGACAATACTGTCTATAGTATTCTACTTATATTGTCTTTTTCCTCCTACTTATTTATTTTCATTTAACATCCATTGTATGAAGATTCCGTATCCGCGGCTCGGGTCGTTTACAAAAACATGCGTAACCGCACCTACAAGCCTGCCGTTTTGCATAATAGGGCTGCCGCTCATGCCTTGTATAATGCCGCCTGTTTTTCTCAGCAGCTCCTCATCAACAACCTTTATAACCATTCCTTTATGCGCCGCCTGTTCCTGGCTGGTAATCTTTATAATTTCAATATCAAATTCCTTTATGCCTTCATTGTCTACGGTAGACAATATACTGGCTGGCCCCAGGCTAACCTGACCGGCAGGCGCGACCGGAACCGCCTTTTTATAGACGGGATTGCTTATAACCGAATATGCTTTTCCGTAGACGCCGAAGCTGCTGTTTTTATTAATGCTGCCGAGCGCCGATTGCGATGCCCTAAACGAGCCATGTATCTCGCCCGGCGAACCCTTTTGCCCCACTTTAATATCAACAATCTCTGCCATAACTATCTCGCCGTCCCTTACATCAAGCATGGCTCTAGTATCTATGTCGCTTATAGCATGGCCGAGGCAGCCAAATCCCTTATCGGAAGGATCGTAGAAGGTAAGCGTGCCTACTCCCGCCATGCTGTCTCTAACCCATGCCCCAAGCCGCAATATACCGTCAGAGGGATCTCTAAACGGCGTAACATCTACCGTCATCTGCCGTCCGTTCCTTTTTATGCCTAAAGTAACCGAGCCGCTGCTGTTATTAATGGCGTTCGTAAGCGCCGGAGCGTCATCTACCTTCACCCCGTTCACGCTTTCTATAATATCTCCCGCCATAAGGCCGGCGGCTAATGCGGGATTAACAACATTGCCCTTGCCGTCCGGCATATCCGACATGCCTACTATAAGAGCGCCGTTTGTATATAGCGTAACGCCGACGCTGTGACCGCCCGGCACCACCTTTTTTTGCGCTCCCGAGCTTATCTTTACCGTTTTTATAGTAACGCCGAAAAGCTTTACATCCATAGCCGCGTCGACATCGCTTTGCCCCGCCGCATTTAGAATAACCTTTTCACCGGCAGGAACGCCGCCGGCTTCGGATAACGTTTCACCTTCGAGTGTCATAACCTCAACGGTGCCACCCCGGCTGCCCGTTATATCGGCGCTAAGCGGAGTCGCAAGCTCTACTATACTGCCCGCCTCATCAAGGTATATCTCATCGGGCAAATTTTCTATACGGCGCGCCAGCGGCGACGCGCCAAAAGCAATCACGGCAATTGCCGTCAGTATCCCCATCAATTTTTTAACAGTTCTAATCAAAATGCCTTACACTCCAAAAAAATAATCACCATGGCTGTGATTATTTTGTTCCGTTGGCATTTCATTATTCTGTGTAACAATAGGGCATACAAGCATTAATTAACATTGATATATTTAACATGCTTTGTTGAAAGCCTTTTGCGATTTATAAATACATTCTTTTACAGAATTGATGATTTGTAAGCATTTGCCTTGTTTAAAAGTTCTTTAGCGTGCGTTTTACCCGTTTCGCTTATTTCGGCTCCCGAAGTAAGCCGAGCGATTTCAGAAATTCTGCCGTTTTCATCAAGCGAATATAGCCTCGTTTTCACAACGCCTTTTTCATCGTTTTTTTCAATTAAATAGTGTACATCTGCGGCGCAGGCTATCTGCGGCAAATGCGTAACGCATATTACCTGCCTCGCCCTGCTTATCTCAATCATTTTATACGAAACGGCGTGCGCTATCTTGCCGCTTATGCCGGCGTCGATTTCGTCAAAAACCATAACCGGCGTGGCATTCATGGCCGCGCCTATGTTTTTAAGCGCCAGCATAATACGCGACATCTCGCCACCCGACGCCACCTTAGCAAGCGGCCTTACCGGCTCTCCGGCGTTTGCCGAAAGCATAAACTCAGCAGTATCAAAGCCGTTCGCGGTATATTGCGCCGTTTTTGCATCCGGCATATCCTCAAACCTTACCTCAAACTTCGCTTTTGATATGCCGAGGTCTTTAAGTTGCTCAACCACCTTACCCGACAGCGTTTTCGCCACCTTTCGCCTTATTAATGAAAGGTCGCGCGACGCCTCAAACAAATCGACTTTTAGCCTCTCGCGCTCCTTGGTTAACTTTTTAAGCGTTTCGGCACTATTTTCAAGCTCGTCAAGCCGCGCCTTGACTTCCTCAAAAAACTCAAGCACCGCCTCTTCGCTGCCGCCATACTTTCGCTTTAATTTTGAAATAACATCAAGCCGGGTCTCCGCCTCCTCAAGCAGCGCAGGATCGTAATCAAAAGAGCTTTTCATTGTTCTAAGCCCCGCCGCCGCGTCCTCAAGTATGTAAAACGACTCGTCAAGCTTTTTAACAATCTCCTCGTATTCCTCAGAGAAACTGGCTATCCCCTCCATGCTTGCGGCACTTGCACGCAGCAGCGACATAGACGACGCATCGCTGGCGTAAAGATCGTCATACGCCGATGTCAGCGCCGATATAATAGCCTCTCCGTTTCTTAAAAGCTTAAGCTGCGATACAAGCTCCTGCTCCTCGCCCTTAAAAAGCCGCGCCGCGCTTATCTCATCGACCTGCCATTTAAGCATATCCATAAGCCGCTCACGCTCCGCCTCGGTGCCAAAATCAGATTTAAGCCTTTTTATAACCGCCTCATGCTCAACATACGCTTGACGAGTACGCTCGATGGCTTTTTCAGCCTCCTCCCCCGCGAACGCATCAAGGAAGGCTAAATGCCGCGACGGATTAAGCAGCGATTGATGCTCGTGCTGCCCGTGTACATCTATAAGCGTCTCGCTTATTTGCTTTACCAAACCGGCTGTCGCCATCCTGCCCGATATGCGGCATACGCTTCTGCCGGTAGCGAAAAGCTCTCTTGACAGCATTACAACGCCGTCCTCCGCCTCAAAGCCCAGCTCTTCTATAACGTCTATTGCCGCCTTATTCGACGATATTTCAAAAACCGCCTCAACAATCGCCTTGTCGCATCCCGAGCGCACAAGCTCTCTATCCGCCCTGCCGCCCAGCACCAAATTAACGGCATCAATTATAATTGACTTTCCCGCTCCCGTCTCTCCTGTAAGCACGTTAAGGCCGGGCGCAAACCCGACCTCCAACTCATCTATTAATGCTATATTTTTTATATATAGACCGACCAGCATATTAAAGCACCGTTATTTCATAATGCCTTTGAATTTTGATATTACCTCATTTACATATTCCGGCTTTGATACCGCCACAAAAATTGTATTGTCGCCGGCTATAGTACCTACAATTTCCGGCCACTTCATAGCGTCTACCGCCTCGGCGGCAACATTGGCGCTGCCGCTTATAGTCTTTAGCACCACAAGGTTTCCCGCCGACGCCATAGAAAGAACCGACTCGGAAAACATGCGTATAAATCTGTCCATAAGCCCCGACTCGGCCTTATGGACTGTGGCGTATTTATAAACGCCGCTTGAAGACAACACCTTAACAAGCCTTAGCTCTTTTATATCCCGGGATATCGTCGCCTGTGTAACCTGAAAGCCGTCCCGCCTTAGTATGTCGGCAAGTTCATCCTGTGTTTCAATATCGGCTTTCTGAACAAGCTCAAGTATCCTGGTATGCCGCGCAGTCTTCATGCCCCATCATCCTCTATTCTCATTTAGTTTCCTTCTAAGAAGGCTATAGAAATCATATCCTTCAAAACGGATAAACTTAGCCGTTCTATCCGCTTTTGTAACGGTAATCCATTCTCCCGACGGCACGTCCAACGCCTGCTGACCGTCCGCCGTAAGTATGACCCTCTCGCCGGGGCCGACCGCCCTCATGCGAACAACGCTGTCCGGTCTTATAACAATCGAACGCGCCCTAAGAGAATGAGCGCATATAGGCGTCATAAGCATACAGTCCATATCCGGCGCCACTATAGGGCCGCCCGCCGATAGTGAATAAGCGGTAGACCCGGTCGGGCTTGATATGAGTATGCCGTCGCATGGATATCTTTCAACAAAATGCCCGCCTATTTCAATCTCGACGTTTATTATCCTTGAAAACTGCAAGCGGTTTATACCAATATCGTTCGCGGCATAGTATTTATTCCCCGCATAATCCACGGCACGGAGCATGCACCGCTCCTCAATAAAATACTTTCCCGCCACGATATTGTCAATAATGGTGCCTGACGCCTCCCAGCCCACTTCTGTAAGGAAGCCTAAATTGCCTATGTTTATTCCTAAAACAGGTATTCCGTAAGCTGCGGCGCGGCGCAGGCCTTTTAATATGGTGCCGTCACCCCCCATAACAATAAGTATATCTATATTGTTGGGGAAACCTACACGCTCTCGCCCCGTCATATCACAAAGCTCGTCCGAAAGCGAAATGCCGCATCCGCAGCGCTCTATATGCTTTATAAGCTCGTTAGTATACTTAAGCTCGGGGTCCTTCAAAAGATTGGTCAAAATGCCGAATTTCATGCCTTCCTCCGGGCAGCCTTATGCCGCCTATATGTATAATACAACAATTCTGCATAACTATACAAGAATTTTATTTATAACAGCGTTTTATGAGCCGCCGCCACTACCTCCTGCGCGTCCGGCATATCATAACGGCATTCCTTTTTAAAAAGCGCCAAAAACTCTATATTGCCCTCAGGGCCTCGCACCGGCGAAAAGTCGAGCGCGGCTGCATAAAGCCCGTTATAGTCTGCATATCCGAATACTGTATTTATAACCTGCTCATGCACCGCCGCGTCTTTTACAACGCCCTTTTTACCGACCAGCGTGCGCCCCGCCTCAAACTGAGGCTTTATAAGCGCCACCACCGCCCCGTCTTCTTTTAAGCATTGCGTGAGCACCGGAAATATATGCTTGAGCGATATAAACGAAACGTCTATCGAAGCGAAATCGAGCTTTACTCCAAAATCCTCCGGCTTTAAGTTGCGCGCATTAGTGCGCTCCATAACGGTAACCCGCTCATCATTTCTAAGCTTCCACGCCAGCTGACCGTACCCCACATCGACCGCGAACACCCTAGCCGCTCCGTTTTGCAGCATACAGTCGGTAAATCCTCCCGTAGATGCGCCTATGTCGGCGGCAACCGCGCCTTTTAAGTCGAGCGAAAATACATCTATGGCTTTTTCAAGCTTAAGCCCTCCGCGGCTTACATATTTTAAGCTTGTCCTAATATTGATTTCATTTTCCTCATCCACCTGCATAGAAGGCTTGCCCGGCACTCCATCGACAAAAACAGCGCCCGCCATAATTAGAGCACGCGCCTTTTCTCTCGATTCTGCGCTTCCGCTTTCAAACAGGTAAACATCCAGCCTTTTCTTACTCATGCCCCTCCTCCAAAAACGACGCTATGCCGCACGCCAGCTTTTCAGGGCTTAGTCCTGCGTCATCAAAAAGCATAGATGTTTTACCGTGCTGCACAAACTCATCCTTAAACCCGTACATGCGAAAATTCCGCGGCATAACCCCCATATTCGCATAAGCCTCAAGGCACGCCGCGCCAAAACCGCCTTGAATTACATGATCCTCCACCGTTACAATATAACTATGCCTTTTGACTATATCAAAAAGCATGCCGCTATCGAGCGGCTTTATAAAGCGCGCGTTAATCACTTCAGCGGATATACCGCGCTCGCTTAAATATCCCGCCGCAATGACGGCGTTATATACAAGGCGTCCAGTGGCTATTATAGCTATATCGTTGCCGTCTCTAACACAGCTCCATTTGCCAAATTCGATTTCTTCGCCCTTGCCGCCGCCTTCATAGCGGCGAAAAACGCCCCTTGGATACCTTATAACGCAGGGCCCGCCCAAAGAAAATGACATCCTAAGCATCTTTCTAAGCTCATCGTCACACGACGGCGACATTATAGTTATATCCGGCATGCTCCTTAAAAGGCTTATGTCAAATATGCCATGATGCGTCTCTCCATCCGCCCCTACTATGCCCGCCCTCGGCACCGCTATCGTAACCGGCAGCTTCTGCATACAAACATCGTGCAGTATCTGGTCAACCGCCCTTTGAAGAAACGTAGAGTATATAGCGGCAACCGGCCTCATGCCTGCCTTCGCCATGCCCGCCGCCATAGTAATGGCGTGCTGCTCGGCTATCCCCACATCAAAAAATCTGTCGGGATATGCCGTCATAAATCCGTCAAGCCCTGTTCCCTTACACATAGCCGCCGTTATCGCAATGATCCTATCATCTTTTTTAGCCAACTCCATTAAAGTATCGGCAAAAACCTTGTTAGTATCTTCTTCTTTTTCTGTTTCCTTATCGCTTTCCTCCGGCGGCTCAACCAAAAAAGGAGAAATACCGTGATACTTTTCGGGATTCAATTCGGCTAAAGAAAATCCCTTGCCCTTTTTGGTAACAGCGTGTATAAGAACCGGCTTGTCAATCTGCTTGGCGTCCCTAAAAGCCCTTGTAAGCTCGTTTAAGTCATGGCCGTCCAGCGGACCTAAATATGTAAAGCCGTATTCCTCAAATATTACCTTAGGTAAAAGAAAATATTTGATTCTGTTTTTAAGACCCTCCACTCTGTCCGCCAACCAGTTTCCTATAAAAGGCAGCCGCCTTAAAACCTTCTCGACTATCCTTTTAAACCGGCGGTAGCCCGGCCGCGTGCGCACCTTTGAAAGATGCTTTGAAAAACCCCCGACATTTTTGGATATGGACATCTCATTATCGTTCAATACAACAATAAGCCTCGTATCGCCGGCTCCAGCGTCATTTATAGCCTCAAAAGCCATGCCGCCGGTCATCGCGCCGTCACCTACAACAGCTATAACCTCATTTGTACCGCCCTCTATATCCCTTGCCCTCGCCATACCAAGGGCGGCGGATACGGCGGTACTGCTATGGCCGGTAGCAAACGCGTCATGCTCGCTTTCGGATGGCTTAGGAAAGCCGCAAACGCCGTTATACTGTCGGAGCGTGTCAAAACAGTCCTTACGCCCCGTTAGTATTTTATGAGCGTAGGACTGGTGTCCGACATCGAAAATTATTTTATCATTGGGACTGTCGAATACATAGTGTAAAGCCAGCGTCAGCTCAACTACGCCAAGATTGCTGGCTAAATGTCCGCCTGTTTTAGTTACGGATTTTATAATGAACTCGCGCATTTCTTTAGCGAGTTTATATATTTCTTCTATGCTCATACATTTGAGCTTTTCAATACTTATGTTTTCCAGCTTACCAGCCATAACGCCCTCTAAAACCGCATATTACGATCGGGCAAAAACGTCCATAACCCGGCCGGTAATATGAAGTATCTCCTCGCTGTATTTTAGTGCGATATTCTTTCCAATAGCCTTACCGCCAACGGTAAGCGCCGAGATAATGCTTGAAATGAGTATACCCGCGAGCATGCTGTCGCCCTTTATTAGCCCTACCGCTATAACGGCGCCGGATGCGCCGCTTACAATGCTGCATATGTCGCCTATTACGTCATTACAGATATTTGTTACCTTTTCAGCCTGGCGAAGTATCTTAAGAGCGCGAGTCGCACCTTTGATTTTTTTCGCCGCCATGGCTATAAATGTCTTTTCATCCGCGGCTACAATCGCCATGCCAATAATATCTGCCACGATTCCTATAAGCATTATAAAAAATACTATTATAATTGATATGGCAAGCGAAGCCGAGTTTATTACCGATTCCGACAGCAATGAAAAAGCGCCGGAAATAATAAAAGTAAAAAGCGTTATCTTTATCGCCCAATTGCCGGCTTTATTTTTCTTTGCCGTCTTTTTTGGCGATTCTTTCGCCGATACTTTGCCCACTTATCTCTCCATTTACATAAAGCGCCCGTAGGCGCTTAAATTATTATAATTCGGTGGTAACACCATGAGTAAACTCTGCGGCTTAGGTCCGGTAGGATTTCCCAAGCGCCTACTCCCCGTCGCCGTAAGGAGCGGTTTCCCTTTAAAGGCACCTAGAAGACGTCACCGTTCTTCTGACCGGATTGCCGTTTAGGCCACACTGTAATCCTCATAGTGCATCAGCCTAGGGGTTTTCCCCGGCAGCTTCCTTATACCATAGCCTCTTTTGCAAAGAAGGTTTCAACCGGCAATCCCCGGTTTCCGCCGGTACCTGCGTCAACAGGAGTGTTCCGATATTCACACAACTTCACTCAAGGCAGGCTACACTGTACACAGCGATATTCTCACCGCATAGCAGGTTCTACCTCCAGCAGTAGTACTTCAAGAGCCCACCGCCTGGAGTCTCCACGGAGACTGGGTCGGTTACCATATGCCATTATGGGCCGCCCCTTCCCCTTAACTCCCAGCATCAACACCCGACTGGGCGTCGGCCGCCAACACCAGGAACTTCATCGATATGCCCTTTGACGAATTTTTAGGCCCGCCTTCAGGCATAAGGACGCTGACTAGGATACTGCACCACCGAATATTGATTATAGCATAATTCTAAAAATAATCAAACGCCGCCCAACCTCGCTACGCTTCTCTAGCTTTCGCGCGAAATAAGCCGAGCCGCCAGTTGCTGCAAAAACACAGCTTTTTCACCGAATATGCCCAAATGCGACACCGCTTCGTCTATTTTCTCTTGTGCCATCTTTTTTGACTTCTCAACGCCGAAAAGTTTGGCGTATGTAAGCTTATCCGATGCTTTATCCTTACCTATTGATTTTCCAAGTTTTTCTTTTGAACCGGTAACATCGAGTATGTCGTCGGTTATCTGGAAAGCAAGTCCTATGCAGTCACCGTATGACGTTATAGCCTCAATTTCCGGCCTTAAAGGAGAGCATAAAAGAGCGCCGGCCTTCAATGACGCCGTTATAAGCGCTCCTGTCTTTTTCGCGTGTATATATTTTAGTTCATCGAAATCTGAGCCGCCTTCATTGGCTAGGTCGTTAAATTGCCCCGCCACCATACCTGTTACCCCCGCCCCTACGGCGACGGCATGTATAGCCTCTAAATGGCTTCTCATATGAGAGGCGTTTGTAAGCGCGCCGTTAAGCATTACCTCAAAACCATAGCTTAAAAGCCCGTCGCCGGCTAGTATGGCGTTACCCTCTCCAAATTTTATATGGCTTGTAGGCATTCCCCGCCTAAGGTCGTCATTATCCATGCCCGGCAGATCGTCATGTATAAGCGCGTATGTGTGTATCATCTCTATCGCGCAAGCTATAGGCATGGCTTCTTGCGGGTCGCCGCCAAGCATGGTATTAGCGGCTAACGTAAGTATAGGCCTAAACCTTTTGCCGCCCGCCATAGCGGAATAGCGCATGGCCTCCATAAGCCCTTTTGGTGCCTGCGGATTATTGAGATATCCCGCAAGCGACAGCTCCACCGCCTGCCTATAGCCTTCATATTTCATATCATATTCTTTCATCAGCATCCTCCGGCTCAAACGATGTTTCCTTGCCCGCTGTAAGCACTGTAATTTTTTTCCTGCTCTCCTCCAGCTTCTTCTCACATTGAGCCGCTATGCCCATCCCTTTTTCCAGCAGCTCTATCGATTCTTCAAGCCCCAGCCCTCCGCTTTCAAGGCGAGAGGCAATCGCCTCAAGCTCTGCTAAACTCTTTTCAAAGCTAGTATTCCCCATAAAACTCACTTCCATTTCAATAACTTGTTATAAAACACGCGCCGACGGCTCCCCGTCATGCATTATGATACTTATCTCATCCCCGCTTGAAAGCTGGCCCGCCGATACAGCAACAGCGCCGTCTTTTTTTACCAAAGCAAAGCCGCGCTTCATAACGTTCCTTACATCAAGCGCCGCTAACCGCTCCTTTGCCGCGTCCAGCGATGCCTTGGCTGCTTCAAGCCTGTTCGCGGCGGCGGACGCCATAACCCGCGGTAGCGAGTCGAGCGTTTGACCATACTGCTCAATAAGCCGCTCCGGCCTATGCATGCCGCGCGACGACATAACAACCCTAAGCCTTGACGTCTGTCTTTCAAGCCCCGCCTCAACCGCTCTTTTAACTCTTGCTTTTTGCTTTGATATATATTCTAACAATTCTGCCTTAACCGGTGTAGCCAGTTCGGCGGCAGCAGACGGCGTAGGAGCGCGCAAATCGGCGGCGAAATCGGCTATTGTAAAATCCGTCTCATGCCCCACAGCCGATATTACCGGCGCCGCGCTTTGGCGTATCGCCCGCGCAACAATTTCCTCATTAAATGCCCAAAGGTCTTCTATTGAGCCACCGCCCCTGCCGCATATAATAACATCGGCTCCGGCGTCTGAAAGCTCTGATATAGCAGCCGCAACGTCTTGCGCTGCGCCGTCACCCTGTACCTTTGACGGCCTTATAATAACCTGCGCGCTGGGATTCCTGCGATAAATGATGTTGAGTATATCTCTAAGCGCCGCGCCTGTTGGAGATGTAGCGACGCCTATTTTTCCGGGCAATAGCGGTATAGGCCGTTTTAAAGAGGCGTCGAACAGTCCTTCTTCTGTGAGTCTGGCTTTAAGCTTTTCAAAAGCCTCATATAAATCACCGGCGCCCTCTTGCCGCATCGATCTTACATAGAGCTGGTACTGACCGTCCCTTTTATATACCGCCACCCTGCCCGACGCTATAACCTTGGCTCCGTCCTTCGGCTCAAAATCGAGCCTTCCGGAGCCTTTGAACATAACACAGCGTACCAGCGCACCGGCGTCCTTAAGGGAAAAATACCGGTGCCCCGAATAATGCAGCTTGTAATTGCTTATTTCGCCGTAAACGCTTATATTTTGAAGCAGCGCGTCTGATTCCATCAAGCCGCCTACATAATCGTTAAGCTGCGAAACGGTAAGCTTATCAGCCATATTTTCGCGCACCCTCCAGTGTATTTAACATAAGCATAGCTATAGTCATAGGCCCGACTCCGCCCGGTACCGGCGTTATATAACCGGCCACCTTCGCGGCCGACTCAAACTCAACATCGCCTTTGAGCTTATCTGAAACCCGCGATGTGCCTACGTCGATTACCACCGCCCCCGGCTTAATCATAGTTCCATCTATGAATTCCGCCCTGCCTATCGCCGCTACAAGTATATCCGCCCGTCTGCATATGGAGGCAAGGTCATTGGTCCTGCTGTGACATATTGTAACGGTAGCGTTTTCACGCATAAGAAGCAGCGCCGCCGGCTTACCAACTATGTTGCTGCGCCCCACTACTACCGCGTTTTTGCCTTCAATATCAATGCCCGTCGATTTTATAAGCTCTATTATGCCCTTTGGCGTGCAAGGTACAAAGCCTTCCTCGCCTATAAGCAGGCTGCCGGCGTTTATAACATGGAAGCCGTCTACGTCCTTTTTGGGATCTATCGCCCTAAGCACCGCCATATCATCTATATGCTTTGGCAGCGGCAACTGCACCAGTATGCCGTGAATGCTTTTGTTTTTATTAAGACCGTCTATTATATCAAGCAGCTCAGCTTGAGACGTATTTTCCGGCAACCGGAATACTTCAGAGTGCATCTGCGCCTCAATACAAGCCTTCTCCTTCATACCTACATAAATCTGCGACGCGGGGTCGCCGCCTACCAGCACCACCGCCAGACCCGGCAAAACGCCCTTTTCTTCTTTGAGCGTTTTTGCGCCCGCCTTAACCTCATCGCGGATTTTTCGCGCTATTGCTTTACCGTCAATTATCTTCGCTGTCATAAAAACCATCCTTCGCCCTATGTATATTATCTTCGCCACGCCTTGCCATTTCCGCCGCGCCTATAAGCGCCACGCCGACTGCATTGTCTGAACAAAACTCCGGCTCGGCGAAAAAAAGCCGCGCCTCAATCCTTCTCTTTTGCAGCCTATTAATAAGCATACGCCTAAGCAACGCACTACACGCAACACCGCCGCCAAGCAAAAACTCGCGCGGCATTCCCATCTCTAAAGCGTTTGCGATAAGCTTTGCCAGCGTAGCAGATATGCAGGCATAAACTGCGTATGCCGCCTCGCTCCTTTTGCCGCACTTTATAAGCTTCATAACCTCATTTTCCGCGCCCGAAAACGAAAAATCAAGTCCTTTTACGA
Organism: Christensenellales bacterium; assembly: GCA_050945795.1. Taxonomy (GTDB): domain Bacteria; phylum Bacillota; class Clostridia; order Christensenellales; family MGBC116941; genus JBMNTP01. Next base: position 31,183 of record JBMNTP010000010.1, read on the forward strand.
AAGAAGGAAGCCTTAACTCATTATCAGACGCCTTTTCAGCCAGCTTTTCAAGCCCGGTTCCCGATGGAAAAGGCAGACCCATAGCCACCCCCGCGCGATCCACCAATTGCCCCGCGCTTATATCCAGCGTCCGTCCGGCAATTTCAATATCTGATACTAAACCACCGCGTATACACGCCTTAACAAGCTCGCTCGTTCCTCCCGATAGATGAAACGCCATCCAGTCCCTATCGGCAAGACCTTTCGCCGCCGCTATAATATGCCCCTCCTGATGCGATGTCTCTATAAAAGGCACTCCAAGCGCCGACGCTATAGAGCGCCCCACCGCCTCACCGGCTCTAAAAACCGGCATATAGCTGCCGCTTTTAGGGCGCGGCCTCACCGATGCGCATACGGCGATTATATCCGGCCTGCCGCATTGCTCCATAAGGCCGTCTATAACGCCGCCTATGGACTTTATATGCATGTAAAGCGCTTCTGATTGCCTAAGTCCTCTTTCACCCGCCGCTACATCGAGCATAACGCGTTTATGCCCAAAAACAAACCTCCGCATGTCTGCAAGGGCAGCGGAGGTAGTGTACATGCTGGTGTCCAATCCCAATATTGCTGTCATTTTTCCCATCTATTATCTGTATCTTCAGCAGTATCGTTTAAGCCGGCCGCAACCTTGCCAAGCACCCCGTTTACAAACGGCGGAGCTTTATCGCTGCCGTATTTTTTCGCCAACTCAACAGCTTCGTTAATAGCAACGCTTACCGGCGTAGTATTAACCGCCAGCATTTCCCATACCGCCATACGCAGTATGCATAAATCAATTATTGGCATCCGTTTTACAGTCCATTTTATAGCATACTTGCCTATGCGCTCATCAAGCTCGGGTATACTGTTCTTTACCCCCGATACAATACTGTCTATATAATTTCGCTCTGCTTCCTCAAATATAACCGGACTCCCGGCATGATCAGCCAACGATTCAAGTATCGCCGCATATGTAAGATCCCCGCCATCAACGCCGAACGCGTTTTCATACAGCAGTTTAAGCGCCGCCTCTCTCGCATTGCGGCGAATAGCCGTCCTGCGGCTTATGCCTTCTCCCGCCACATAAACCTCCTATTTAAACGGCCATATCATTTTTATATATTCGATTATGGAAACGCCCCTGTCCCTCGCCCTGCCAAACAACAGTCCTATAAAGGCAAACAGCGCTATTAAAAGCGTAGTCCAAAAGCCAATAAATATTATTAGTAGCGCGACGGCTATTCCAGCTGCCGCGCCAATAACACCGTTTTTATTTCTCGAATAGAAATCCTTCATAACCATTTCCCCGCTTACTGAATTTTTGACGCCTCTGTGTTTTCAACAAGTATGCCGACATCGCTTACCGTCACTCCGGAATACGTCTGCACATATTCTTTAAGTCCGGTTTGAAGGCTTACAATAAGCTCGGGAATAACCGTTTCCGGCATCACCGACAGCCTCACCTTAATGCCAACCTCGGCCTGCTGCGGGCAAACTATAACCTTCGCATCCCTCACCTTGTCCAAAGATTTTATATATCTTTGGGCCATCTCATCAATGGCGGATATGGACAGGAATATGTTGCCGTTTGGCGTTGATTTAAGCAAAATGGCGCTCTGCCTCTGCCTGGGCTGCCTAGCAAAGAGCAGCTTTATGCCGAGCAAAAAAACCAGCGCCGCGACACCAATGAACACGGCGCTTCCGGCCGCCGATGCATACGGCAGCTCCGCAGTATATAAAACATTTTCCAGCGGTATGAGATGCGTACCCATCATGAATGCCAGAACAGCCAGCGCTATAACAAGGAGCGCCAGCAGGCTAAGCAATATCCTGTCGAATAGGCTTATTTTCATCGCTTGTCCTCCCAATTCATCCCGCTCTTAAACCTTTTTATGACGCGGAATTTATTTTAGCTTCGGCGTAGCTTCCGTTTCAATATGCGCTTCGGTTTTCTTTTCCTTTTCGATATAAACTCCCTGCACAAACACATTTACGGACACTACCTTAAGGCCGGTCATGGTTTCTATGGCCTTTTTAACGTTTCTCTGTATAGCCTTGCAAACCTCGTGAATCTTCTCGCCGTACTCAACTATTACAAACAGCTCAACAGCGGCTTCCTCATTGCCCGCTTCAACCTTAACGCCTTTGGTGAAGTTCTTTTTGCCAAGGAACTCAACAATGCCGCCTACTATGCCGCCGCTCATACCGGCAATGCCTTTGACCTCAACAGCGGCCAATCCGGCTATGGTGGCGATCACATCGTTCGCAAAAGTAATTTTACCGTTCGTTTCGCTCTCTACAATTACCTCTTTAAGCATCTTATCGTTAGCTTCGCTCATACGTTCCACCCCCTGATTGTATTTACATAGATTATACCAAATAATCCTATGTTATACAAACAATAACTAATTTCGGGGCAATATTTTAATATTTTCGCTCGATTCGCCGGTTTCGCTTATAACGATGTCAAGTATCTGCGCCGCCTGCTGCGTTGTAATCTCCGCCGCGTCTAAAACAACGTTTATAGAGCCCTTCCCTATCGTCACAACAACATCGTTAAAGCCCTTGGCCTTTATAAGCCCTTCAATCCTTACCTCTTGATCCATGGCCGATGTAATCGTAAGCATCTGGGATTGCGCCTCTTTTACCGTTTCATCTCCGGAAGAGTCATTGCTTATTATACCCTCAATGTACTCAATTTCTTTCAGCCTTACGCTTTCGCGGTCCTTCCTAAAGTCGCTGAAAAATCCCGCTCCGGTCTGCTCTGCCGCGTCGTCATCGTTTAGGTTATCCGATGAAACCTGGGAAGATTTACCTACTCCGGCGCTTCTGTCCATATCATCAGGGTTGTTGAATTTAAAATTCAGATACCCCGCCAATACTAGAAGCACTATAAGACCCGCAAAAACAGCCACCCTTTTTTTTGAATTCATCTTCCTTCACTCCTTATTATCTTTTTCCATTACAAAAACTTCAACCGCGCTAACAGGTATATCCATAACCGTACTTACCGCCTTTATAAGCTCAATACGCACCGCCATATCCTCCGCGCCCTCCGCTACGACTATTACCCCCCTCGCCTTAGGCGCTATCTCGGTAATCACAATAGGCTGGTTACCGGAACCGCTGCTGTAAGTGGCGGGCTGACCCGCCTCGCTTTGCGTAGTAGACGACTTGCTGCCCTGCTGATTTATCTCATTGTTTTCGCTCGTCGTCACGTCGCTAGACATGGCAGGTATGATTTCTCCCGAATTCTCGTAAGTTATCATAACGTCAACCTTGCCCGCCCCCGATATCTTGCTTAATACTCTTATAAGCCTCTCCTCATCATTTGGCGTAACCGCAGCCGCTGCCTGCCCATCGTTACTATCCGCGGCAGGTTCTTTACCCGTCGGCGAAAGGTAAAGCGCTATTATCACAACCACAATTATCGCCGCCGCCACCAGCTGAATGCCTTTTTTGGTTTTAAAAGCCTCGGTTAGTTTTTTAAGCGTATCCCCTACCCGTCCGCCGGATAAAGCGCTTTTATCCTCCATATCCTTACCCCCGCACAATGTGCTGTTTAATTAATATTGCCAATGTGTCTTTCATATACCTGCCAAATAACACTGTCGTATAAATCGCTTAATTCACCGCTGTCATACTTTTCATAAACTCCGCCTATGCTGCCATCTCCCGCCTCTATCCTGCCGCCTATAAGCTTTACGAGCGGCGAGAGCATCACCAACACAAATACAAGCGCCAGCGCCAGCGCCGCAACGTTTTTTATCCCCCCCTCCGGCAGCAGCAGCTCGAATACCGATATTGTAACCGCCGCCGCGATAAGTATCATTATCCACCCCGCAACACCTTCCATAAAACCTACCTCAGCATAATATTAGCGTTGCCGGCGGCTATCGCCAGCGAAATGGTTATAAACGCCATCGCCGCCACCGTTATAACAACGGCAAACATAAGCCCTAGCGCCCCCGCTATGCCGGATACCGTCTTAACAAGATTCTCATCGCCTACCGGCCCTAATACAGCCGCCGTAAGCCGAAGTGCCAGCATATTAACGGCTATCCCTGCAAGAGGCGACGCTAGAGATATTCCTATAAGCAGCATTGAAAATGTTCCAAGTGCGTTTTTAACTATAAGAGAGCAGCCCATAATTGTATCAACGGTATCTGAAAACATGCCGCCAATTACCGGCACAAGATTATCTATGGCATATTTGGCTGTTCTTATTGAAACGCCGTCAATAGTTGACGCCAGCCCGCCGTTTATCGCCAATACTCCCGCAAAAACCGTAAAACACAGCCCCATTATCCACTTGCTAAGACTGCCCGCCATATCCGACATCGCCTTAAGGTTGAGCCTTGGCGTAAGCGCGCCTATGGCGCACAGCGCGCCGCATATTAGCGTCAGCGGCAGTATAATGCCGGAAGCCGCCTCCGCCATCCCTCCCGTCAATAGCGTCATGGCGGGCTGAAAAACCTGCGCCGACGCTCCTCCACCCATAGCCGTCATAAGCGTGAGTATAGCGGGGAAAAGCGCCCTCACCGCCGATATCATGCTTTCTATCGCCGCGCCCGCGACGCGCGCCTGAAATACCAGCGTCTGTATTAATATGCCTGCCGCCGCCATCATAATGACATACTGAGCTACATTGCCCGGCCCTTCCCCGCCAAAAGAACTTCTTAACGCCTTTAGCATAGCGGCAAGTATGCCGAGGGCGACCAGCTTTACTATCATTGAAGCGTTGCCGGCTTGAGATGCGAAAGTCTTGATTATAAAATCAAATATGCTCTCTGACGCTATCGCCGTCCTGCCGGTAGCGAGGTCAGCTATTATCTCTGATGCCGGCTTTCCAAAAACTTCGTCAGTTTCTGCGGGCAAGCCGTCGATTATATAGTCGTAAGAGGCGGTGTCAAGCTCGCCTATCATTTTTTCAATCTCGGCCTCAAGCGCCGCCAACTGCTCGTTTTCATTAAACGCCGCCGCGTACTTTGGCGCGCATAGTACTATAAGAGCCATAAGCGCCGCCGCGACAAATCTTTTCATGTCGCCACCGCCAAAAGGCTTGATACTGTTTCGAGTATTTTACCTACAACCGGCAGCGCCAAAGCAGCTATTATTATTTTCCCGCCCAGCTCAACTTTTGAGGACAGCGCCGTCTCCCCTGCATCTTTAAGCGTATGCACCGCAAACTCGGTTATATAAGCTATTACCACTACTTTTATAACAATGCCCATAGCTTCCGGATCAACACCGTAGCTTACCGCCATAGCCTCAACGCTCTTTACAACCGGCGCCAGCCGCACAAAAATTATTATAAGCAGCACCGCCCCCGCCGCTATGGAAAGCGGCATGACAAGCTCCGCCTTAAACGTGCGAACGGCGGCTATAACGGCGGCAAAAACAAGGGCAAGTCCTATAATTTGCCAAATCTCCATGCTCTCACCTCAATAAAGCGAGAATACCCGCTTAACCGTCTCGAACAAACCGCTGACAAGATCAACAACCATAAGCAGTACGATTATTAGCCCGGCTATAGTCGTCATCATCGCCATATCGTCACGTCCCGCCCGTGACAGCAACTGACTAAGCACGGCAACAAGAATTCCTATCGCCGCTATTTTGAACACCAGGTCAACGCTCATCTCATACCTCCATCATATGAAAAAGACAAACAGCGCAATACCCCCAAGCACCCCCAGCCTGACATACACACCGGCCTTTTTCGCGTATTCCTCTCTGGCTCCGGCAGCAAGGTCTTGAACCTGCGCCAGTACCAGCTTCAGAAGCTTTTTCTGTCCTTCCAAGTCCGTCTTGCCAAACCCCGACCCAAACCGCATAAGCGCGTTTATGTCGCTATCTTCAAAACAGTACAGCGTTTTCACTTCATAAAGAGCCTTTTTCCACGCCTCCTCAAAACTAAGCCCTCTTTGCAGCCCCAGCTCGGCGCCCGCAAACAGGCCGTGGCACCTAAGCTCTATCTCCTTAACATGAGCCATAACCTCAACAGCCGGCTTCATGGTGTATTCAAGCTGTATTTCAACCGCCTTATGCGCATGCAACACAGCCTCAAGCGCCACCGACCTTGTCCTTAGCCTAGTGCTCATAAGCCACCCTATTACCACACATCCGGCAGCGCCGGCGACAAGCAACACTGCTTTTAACATACCCTCACCTAAACGGCGTCGAACAAATTACTCCGCCTCCCGCATCGTGTACGCTCATAACAGTACCCACGCCAATTTCCGAGCCAAGGCAGACATACCGTTCAAATCCTCCGCCGCGTATAAGCTCATGGAACCACGGCCTAGCCCTTAAATCATCCATATCGCCGGCGTGCGCCGTAGCTATAACTCGTATGCCGCAGCACAGCGCGTCCAATACGCTTTCGGCGTCCCCCGGCTTACCAAGCTCATCAACCGCCACCACCTGCGGCGAAAGGCAGCGTATAGCGTTTGATATGCCTTCGTTCTTTGGAAACCCGTCTAGCACATCCGTCCTTATACCCACGTCATTTTGAGGCACTCCGCCCCGGCACGCGGCGATTTCCCCTCGCTCATCTACTACGCATACCTTCTGAGGACTGCAGCCTATGCCGTTTGATACGCACCTTACAAGATCTCTAACCATAGTCGTCTTGCCCATTTGCGGCGGTGAGTATATAAGCGTGCTAAGCGGCCGGCCGGCGTGGCATATGTAATTAACAAGCTTTTTAGCGCAGCCGGTTACCTGCCGCGAAAAACGTATGTTTATGCCGGAGTAAGAGGTAAGCGCTACCACCCGCCCCCCCTTTATAACCGCCCGTCCGCTTAAACCTATCCTGTGCCCTCCCGATATGGTTATAAATCCGGCGGCTATATCATCCTCAAAGGCGTATATCGAGTATCCGCACAAGCTTTCTATTACCGCCCTAACCTCGTCCTTGGAGGGAAGCAAAGCGTTTTCAAGCGCACATATGCCCGACTCTCCTAAAAAAGCCTCTGTGCCTAGCCATGCCATAAGCGGGCGCTCAGCCCGTATTCTTATTTCCTCAAGGCGCGCCTCGTGCTTTAAAAGCGGGGAACATGCGCTCCTTATGCGCGTAGGCATATTTATAAGCACCGACTCAAGTGCCGTATTATCCATACACTTCAACCCCCTCACACATATATATTAAAAAGTGCATTGATTAATTCCAAAACATATTCAAGGCGCTGCTTTATGAAATAAGAACCGGTACGTCGTAAATATAAAAAAGCCCCTTCGCACGTCTTGCGCGCGAAGGGGCTTTAATTTTTACTTCCAAGCTTTATTTAATTTAAGGCTTATTCCTCTTCGTCTTCCTCAAAAACCGCCTCATTGCAGTTGGGACAAATCAGTTCGTCGTTTGTCTCAAATGTGTCAGTGTCAAAATAAACGGTTTCGCCGCAGTTAGGGCACTCTATCTCAACAAAATCGTCGTCTTCATCTTCGCCGTAGTAATCGGCCTCAATCGATCCGAGATCCTCGTCCACATCCTCAATATACTCCTCAAGCTCGGCCTGCCTCTCCTCAATCTCATCTATAGAATCGGAGATATCATTGAGCACATCAAGAATGCTTAAAAAGATTTTTCCCTCTTTTGTTTCTTCGCTTATTTCCATGCCTTCCATAAGCCCCTGAAGAAAGGAAACGCGTTCACTTAAATAACTCATCGTGTTATCCTCCATAAATATTTAATATAGTATTCCCTTATACCCGCTCCATATACTCGCCTGTCCTGGTGTCAATCCTTATGCTTTCACCCACGTTTACAAACAGCGGCACCATTACTTTTGCCCCCGTTTCAACCACGGCAGGCTTATATCCGGCTGTAGCTGTGTCTCCTTTAAAGCCGGGCTCGGCTTCGGTTATTTCTAGCTCAACAAAGTTCGGCGGCTCTACCGAGAAAGCATCCCCCTTAAAAAACTTAATAGCGACGTTCATGTTTTCCTTCATATAAGGCAGCGCGTCCTCAACTTTATCCAAATTAAGCGGCAACTGCTCATATGTTTCTACGTCCATGAAATAGTAAAGCTCCCCATCATTATAAAGGTATTGCATATCCTTTTTTTCTATATGCGCCTTGGGGAATTTCTCTGAAGGGCTAAATGTACGCTCAAGACTTGCGCCCGTCACAATGTTTTTAACCTTTGTCCTTACAAACGCCGCGCCTTTGCCGGGCTTAACATGCTGAAAATCAACTATCTGCCAAACCGCTCCATCAATTTCGATTGTAATGCCTTTTCTAAACTCGCCTGCTGATACCATCATATCCCTCCATACGGATTATTAAATTTATAATATAAGCAATTCCCTGCTAAAAGAGCAGAAATCTTCATATCCGTCCTTAGTAACGGCGACAAGGTTTTCAATCCTCACCCCGCCAACGCCGCTTATGTATATTCCCGGCTCTACCGTAACCGTCATGCCCGATTTAAGCGTATCCCGACTAACGGCGTTTAGCGTCGGCGCTTCATGTATCGCTAGCCCTACGCCATGCCCGGTGCCATGCCCGAATTTTTCGCCATAGCCCGCCGCTGTTATAACATCGCGCGCCGCCGCGTCAACATAGCGGCACAGCACTCCATCTCTTACTTGCGCCAACGCTTCCATATGCGCTCGCAGCACTATATCATAAACGTCTCGCATCTGCTTATCAGGATTGCCTATAAAAACGGTGCGCGTCATATCGCTGCGATACCCCGATACCACGCATCCAAAGTCGAACACAATGCCTTCTCCCGGCTCGAATTTCTTATTCGACGGGCGATGATGCGCCATAGCCGCATTCGGCCCAGCCGCCGCTATCGTATCAAACGCCTGTCCCTGCGCACCTAGCTTTCTCATATTATAATCAAGCTCGGTAGCAGCGTCCATTTCAGACATTCCCGGCTTAACAAGCAGCAGCGTTTTTGAAAAAGCCTCCTCGGCTATCGATGCCGCCCGCCTCATAACGGCAAGCTCGTCCTCCGTCTTTACCATGCGCCACAGCCGGCAGTCGTCTATATTAACAAGGCTTGCGTTAAGCGCATCGCGCATAGCATAAAATTCGGATACGCTAAGCGCGTCAAACTCCACTCCCGCTTTATCTGCTTTAAGCCGCTTAAGCCTATCGTTAACCTTTTCAAGCATGTCATGGCGCGTTGCCTCGATTACCTCAAAGCCCTTCGCCTCTAAAGCCGCCTGTCCTGTATAGCGCGCATCGGTAAATACTACCCTCGCCGCACCCGATACAAGAACATACCCTTCGCCCGAGAATCCGCTTATCCACCTTATGCTTTCAAAACTCGACAAAACCGCAGCAGCCGCTCCGGCTTTTTTTAGCGAATTCATCAGTATTTCAAATTTATCAATTCCATCCTCGGATTTTATACTGTATTTTATCATATTTTTTCCCTAAATAACAATCATTTGCCATTCTTAGCGATAGATTCATAAATCCGGCGCATTTTAGCGGCGTCCTCCGCCATAGTACCCTTGCTTTCACATATTATAATCGGCTCCAGACTGCGCTCATATATAAGCTCGGCGAGCGGCTCAAACTCCGGCCCATATACCGTATCGGCAAATGTGAGATGTCTTTTTTCTCCCGCCGCAGTATATTCAATCTTGCTAAAATGCACATGCATGCGCTTAAGCCTGTCATAACCCAAAACATCCTCAACCTCGTCAAGCACCGCCGCGAAGTCTGACTTTTCTTTAAGCGAGCCGCCTGTCCTTGAATTGAGATGTCCAAAATCAAGGCAGGGTATTATGTCCTCACGCAAAGCGCATATCTCCAGTGTCTCGGATAAATCGCCTATCTGATTAAGCTTGCCCATTGTTTCGGGGCAAAGCGTTATATCCGGCAGTTTAAGCTCGTCCACCATTTTAAGTGTATTTAAAAGCGCCGCCTTCGCCGTCATAAACGCATCGCGCCGCTTAACTCCTTTTCCCGCTCCTGCCGGATGGAATATAACCCTTTTTGCCTTCATATCGGCACCACGCCTGACGCTGTCGAGTATGTATCGTATATTGTTTTTCTTTTTGATTTCGTCCTCAGTAGCGAGGTTTATATAATACGGCGCATGAACGCTCATGGCTATGCCGTGCTTTTCGGCCTCCTCGCCAATCTTTTTAGCCGCCTCACTTTTTATACCTACACCTCTGCCAAAAGAATACTCAAATGCATCAAGGCCCCGCGCGGCAATCCAGGCGGGGGCCTGATATGAAGCTGTATTCCCTTCTTCGTAAAAACTATCCGAATTTCCGGCCGGGCCGAATCTTATACCCATTAATGTCCTCCTAAAACAGCAGCAGATACAGCACGAAAGCCGTAAACGCCAGTATCAGTGCCGCCTCAAACGCCGATATTCTCATTCTCCAGTATTTCGGGGCATGGAACCGGCTTCCCGCCCTGTAATTCGCGTTTTTCATATTTCCTCCGTATTAAAGGCGGCGTGCCGCCATGGCAAAATTATATTATTAATGAGCCGCCTTTTCAACCTTCGCCGCTAAACTTTTGGCTTAGCTTTAAGATTGCCTTCTTTTCAATGCGCGATACATATCGCCGCGCTTAATGTAAGCAGCCGCTCAAAAAGGGCTTCACACACCGAAAATGTATCGTAACACTTCTGTCCTCACTAAGCTCCGCCCTCTTTATAAAAGTAGCTATAAGCTGCCTGTCACTCTTCCAGTTATAAACAAACTTATCCGCCAACCTTTCTAGCGCACTCGCTCCGTCCTTGAGCCGCTTATCTATCGTGCTATTTGCATTTATAGTCTTAATATCCCCATGCACTCCGCAAAAACCCTCTCCGCCCACCATGTCGGCGTAATCGGCGTTAATTTCACTAACATCTTTCCTCACCACGCCCTGCCGCTTAGCTACCGGCTTTTCACTAGCTTTCTTCTCAATATACTGCAACAAACTTTCCTTATTTAGATACGGTGCTATAACCTCATGTAGCGCCCCCATAACCACGTCGGTAACAGCGTCGACCTTAACGCAATGGCTGGTACATGCCTCAACACCGCCCCTTTGATATGTGCGACACACAAAATACAGCACTTCGTTTCCCAATCTGTCCGGCCTGTTTATAACGCCGAGCGGCCGCGCGCATTCTTTGCAAACGGCAATACCTTTGAGTATATACTCATACCGCCGCTCCCTCGTGCGCTCTCTGGATTTGAGCATAAGCCCGGCTTTTTGAAACAAGCTTTTATCAACAAGCGGCTCATGCGTATTCTTTACGATTATCCAGTTATCCCTTGAAACTTTTAGGCTGCGCCGAGATTTATAACTTATTTTGCGCGTCTTGCCCTGCGCCATATGCCCTATATAAACGGGATTTCTTATCATCTCGGCTATGCGCTCCCCGCTCCATTTACCGCTGCCCTGTTGTGGCAATCCGGCATATACAGACGGGGATGGCACGCCCTTTTCATTTAGTGCTAAAGCTATCGCGCGACACGACTCCCCCGCCGCGGCCATTTTAAATATACGGTTTACAATCTTAGCGGCGTCAGCGTTAGGTATGAGCGTGTTTTTCTTGGTTTTAGATATCATATAGCCGTATGCCGCCTTGCCGCCTATAAACAGTCCGCGCCGCTGCTTATCCCGCTTAACGCTTGTTATTTTCCTCGATATGTCCTTTGCGTACATATCGTTCATAATGGCTCTAAAAGGCGTAAGGTCGTTGGCTCCGCCTTCCTTTTCAGTGTCTATGCCGTCGAGTATGGAAATGTAGCGCACCCTCTTTTCAGGAAAATATCTCTCTATATAATATCCTGTAAGTATATAATCTCGCCCCAGCCTTGACATATCCTTTGTTATAACCATATTAACAACGCCGTTTTCAATATCGCGCAGCAGCCTTTTAAACGCCGGCCGCTCAAACGATGTGCCGCTCCAGCCGTCATCGACATACTCATCATAGACTTCTATCTTTTTGTTTCTGGCAAATTCTTTAAGTAAACTGCGCTGATTAGCCACGCTTTGAGACTCCGCCTCCCGCTCATCCTCCCGTGACAGGCGTATATAAAACGCGGCTCTATACCCTTCACTCCCCGTTATAATCAGCCTCTCCCCCTTTCAATCCATTCACCTCAACATACAACGCAAACGCCTCCTCTAAAAGCTCTTGAGCCCGCCTGCCCTCATCTTCAAAGCTGCATTCGACAGTAACCCCCGCCTTTTTCATATGCGCCACCCCATAAGCCTTTTATAAATACCTATGCAATCCGGCGCGCGAAGTTACCGCCTATTATAGCCAATGCGCAAACCTAGCGATAAAACAAAAAAACCGCCCCGGCTAAATTCCGGCAGCGATTATAATGCGTTTGTTAACTTAATTCTCTTTTACCATTGTATAAAAGCGCCTTTATGCCTGCGACGGTACATGCCCTTTAAAAGAGCACCCGGCACAAAAAAGCACAGCCTTGTTATAAGCATATCCCTACCGCTTATATATTTTCTGTCAAGTCCATTATAATAACGGCGGGCAGCAGTCCTGTCTTTTTCAAGTAGCGCGTGACGGCAAAGGCTTAAGCGATACCTCTCTACATATGTTTTAATATGCTCCCGCTTTTTAGCGGGTATATCGGTATTTTCAAAAAGCCGCTCTTTAGCGTAAGGAATAAAGCTCCAGTCTTTATTAAGAGATACCGCCCCCGTATACACTTCACTATGCACTCGGCGGTATACCGTTGTTACTTCATTTATAAAAGCGGCATCGTAATACGCCGCCGCCCTTAGCCACATAGACTCGTCTTCGCCTCTTCGCTCGCCTTCTTTAAACATGCCCGCCTTATCAAAAACCACTTTTGGCAGACATATCGAATTTGTTGAAAGGCTGTGGCCGGCAGTTGAAAGCGCGAAATCAAAATAATCTCTAAGCCTTAATATATCGCCGTTAATTCTCGTTTCATGTACAGTACCGTCATATCTTTCTGTGCGGTGCATTGTTGAATACATTCCCGCGCCCGGCTCCGCCTTTATAAGGCGGGACAGCGCTGCAAGGTGATCAGAAAGCCAGATATCATCGGCATCAAGAAAACATATGTATTCGCCTTCGGCATTTTTTATGCCGGTGTTGCGCGCCGTCGAAACGCCCTGGTTATGCTGCGCTATAAGCTTTAGCCTGCTATCGTCATACGCGCGCACCTTATCGGCTGAAGAATCGCTTGAACCGTCATCTACAACAATCAGCTCAAAATCACGCTCCGTCTGATCGAGCACACTTTTTATAGCATCGGATATTGTATTTTCTTTATTATAAAGCGGTATAACCACAGAAAACATATATTAACTCTCCAGCTTTGCATTAATGCCGCAGCGGCTTACATTAAGCTCGGCGCGATACATATGAGCGTGAAATCTCTAGTCGGTCGGCTATCTGCTGCTGCGTCATAGGCATGTTGCCGTTTAGGCCATAGCGCAGCTCTATAACTATCCTCTCTCTTTGAGTAAGCGTCTTTTTAAGTATTAGCTTGAGGCGGCTAATGTCAATATTAATGCGAACATCGTCAAAAACAGCATCGGCGCAGCTACCAAGTATATCGACAAGCGCTATCTCGTTGCCCTCTTTGTCCTTTCCTATCGGCTCGTTTATAGAAACCTCTCTCGCGTATTTGCGCCCCGCCCTAAGCGACATCAGTATCTCGTTTTCGATACATCTTGACGCATAGGTAGAAAGCACAGCGCCTTTTTTAAAGTCAAAAGTCGAAACGGCTTTTATTAGTCCTATCGTGCCTATTGAGATAAGGTCGTCGGTATCGGCGAGCGTTAAAGAGTATTTTTTAACTATATGCGCCACCAGCCTAAGGTTGCGCTCTATAAGCACCCTTCTCGCTTCCTCATCTCCGTTTAGCAGTCTTTCTATGTATTCCTTTTCCTCCTCACGTGTAAGCGGCTTTTGAAACGAGCCCTCGCTTACATGAGCGGCAAAAAAGAATACCTGTTCTAGTAGTTGCAATAGTCCGTATATCATGCAGCACCTCCGTACTTCCGGTTATACATGATATGCTGTTACGCTTGTACTCTTTGCCGCTTACTTGCGCTTTCTGATAATATCAAGCGGCTCCGCCTCAAAAGGACAGCCTATTTTAAGCATTTGCTGCGGATGCGGCGCCGACTCAAGCGGATTGCCGTCAATGTCGGTTAAATCACTCGCTACAAACGCCGCCGCCTCTTTCCCCGGCCTTAAAAGCTCCAGCTCATCCCCTCTAAAAAACCGGTTTCGCTGCTCGGCAATTATATTGCCGTTTTCGTGTCCCCTTACCACGCCTACAAATTCATGCGTGCTTATATACTCTCCGCCCTCGCAGTCCTGCTGCGCCGGCCCGAAGAAAAACCCTGTTGAATACGGACGGTGGCTTACCGCCTCAAGCTCTGGCTCGAACTCCTTAGCGCTCTTAGGATTATCCATCGTCCGCCTGTATGCCCCTACAACCGTACCGACATAATAAGCCGACTTCATTCTGCCCTCTATCTTAAAGCAGCCTACGCCCGCCTCTTTAAGCTCTTCAAGGTGCCGTATCATTTTAAGATCTTTGGAGTTGAATATATAGCTGCCGCGCCCGTCCTCATCAATATCAATGAACATGCCGCCGCGCTTTTCTTCTTGCACCCTGTACTTCCAGCGGCACGGATGCGAGCAGTCGCCCCTGTTGGCGTCGCGTCCTGATAGAAACGCGCTTATAAGGCATCTGCCCGAATACGACATGCACATCGCGCCATGAACAAACGTCTCAAGCTCTACATCGCCGGCCTCGCGCTTTATATCTGCTATCTCATCAAGAGACAGCTCTCTTGCCAATACCACGCGAGACGCCCCCGCATCGCGCCAAAACTTAACGCTCTCGGCGTTGCATACGCTCGCCTGTGTGCTTATATGCACGCGCAGCCCCGACTTTCTAGCTAGCATAAGCGCACCGGGATCGCTGACTATAACGGCGTCGACATCGGCGGCATACAGCTTTTCAAAATACGCCGGCAACCTTTTTATATCGTACTGATGCATAACGGCGTTTACAGTGATATAGAGTTTTTTACCGCGCTCATGCACGTAGTCGGCCGCCTCTTTTAAACCTTCTATAGTGAAATTAGCGGCATTTGCCCGCAGACCGAAACCGGGGCCTCCCGCATAAACGGAATCGGCCCCGAAATGTATTGCTGTTTTCAGTTGCTCCATGCCCCCGGCAGGAGCCAATAGTTCAATTTTTCTTTTCATCTTCGCGTCCGTTACTGCCCCAGTTCTTCTTGCTGATACTTTTCCAGCAAAGGCAGATATTTAGCCTTCGCCTTTTCATGGTCGGCGTTTGTCTTTGTAAACTCAAGTTCGCCCTTCTCTGGATCTCTTGTAACAAAGAATAGATATTTGCCTTTTATATACTCCTCATCAGGATAAAGCGCCGCTACCATAGCCGCCTGCCCGGGATTGCATATAGGCCCAATGGGAAGCCCGGTGTATTTGTTTGTATTGTAAGGCGAATCGTATTCTATATCGGCGGCGGATAGTAAAACCTTTCTTACTCCCGTCGCGTAGTTTACCGTAACGCAGGATTCAAGCTTCATATCGCTTCTAAGCCTGTTATGGAAAACGGCGGATATTTTAGCGAAGTCGTTGGGTCTGCCCTCTTTTTCAATCATAGACGCCAGCGCTACTATATCATCAAGCGACATATCAAGCTCTTCCGCCCGGCTTATCCATTCTTCTTTTACTATATCGTCGAACCTGTCCAGCAGCCTCATGATGACCGCCTCCGGCTCTGAGTTTTCAAAAAATTTGTATGTGTCGGGGAAAAGGTAGCCTTCAAGCGCATATCGCCTGTCCTCTGAAACCCCTTCATCTATACCTGCGAAAAAGCCGTAAGTACCGAACTGCTCTATATCCTTGCAAGCCTTAAGGAAATCCTCCTCGCTGCTTATAACGCCTTTAGAATGCAGCAGCGTAGCTATGTCCTCAACGGTCTTTCCTTCAACTATGGTAACTGTAACCTCGGCGCTCTGCGCTTCTCCAACGCACAGCGTATCTATTATTTCATCCATAGTCATGCTTTTTTTAAGCTCGAATTTACCGGATTTAAGCTTGTATGCGTTGTCGGTAAAATCGGCATAAAGCTTAAACGCCATGCCGCTTTTAATTATTCCGGCCTCCTCAAGCTGCTTTGATATTTTTGAAAGCGACGAGTTCTTTTCAACAGTAAAATCAATACCGGTATCGTCGTTTTTATCGGCGGGCTGAATATAGCTGCTGTTTACGTAATTAAAAGCGGATATGACAAGAAAGCCGACTATAAAAAGGCTTATGCCAAATATAATAAGCGGCCTTAAAAACCGATTGCTAAATACATGGCGCACTCGCTCTCCTTTGTCTTCGCGCCTCTCACTCGCTTCGAGCCTCGGCCCGCTGGATTTTTCGTAGTTATTCATATCAAAAGGCCTCCGTCGCCCGACAGTATTCTACCATATCTCGCCCTTTACGGCTATTCCTGCTCCATAAAGCTTACATCAAGCTCCACAGCCTGCCCTATAATGCGGTATACATCGCCTATGATGCGGTTAAGCATATATTCGGCAGACAAAAACTCGGATATATCCTTGTTAAACTGCAAAACCTCGCCTAGCTTTCTAATCTCATCTAGCGCCTCCTCTGACGGCGTTTTGCCTGCCATGTACTCGGCTTGCGCTTCAAACTGCATCTTCTTATACTTTTTAACAAGCGCCTTATCAGAGTCGTTTGAATAAATCTTCTCTTTAAGCTCGCTATATTTTTTATACTCCGGCGCGTTTTTTAAAGCGTCGGCCAGCTCGTTAGCTTTATCATAAACGTACATAGCTTATTCTCCTGTTCACACTTCAATTATAACCGGCAATATCATAGGGTTGCGCTTTGTAAGGTTATAGAGGTAGTTCCTAAGCTTAGACTTTATGCCGTTCTTAATCTGCGCCCAATCACAGCCCTTGCCGCCGGAATGCTCCATTATAACCGCCTTAACTATTTCCCTTGCTCCGTCTATTAGGTCTTCGTTTTCCCTAACGTATATAAATCCTCGAGAAATAATATCTGGCCCCGATACTATGGTGCCGTTTTGTTTTGAAATACCGGCAACCACTACAAATATACCGTCCTGCGACATAACTCGTCTGTCACGCAACACTATGTTTCCAACATCGCCCACGCCGCTGCCGTCTATCATAACGCTGCCGGCAGGGACATTTCCAGCAATCCTCGCTGACTTTCTTGTAAATTCTATCACATTGCCTATATCAGTTACAAAAATATTATCCCGGCTTATGCCCATATCCGCCGCAAGGTCTGCGTGCTTGCATAGGTTTCTATATTCACCGTGTACAGGTATGAAGTAACGCGGCCTTGTTAAGGCGAGCATCATTTTAAGCTCCTCTTGAAAAGCATGACCCGATACATGCACCTCCGCCATCGATTCATATACAACCTTGGCGCCGCGCTTATAAAGCTGGTTTATAACCCGCGAGATAAGCTTTTCGTTTCCGGGTATAGCGGATGATGAGAATATAACAAGATCGCCCTCCGATATCTCAACGTTCCTGTGCTCGCTTGCCGCCATACGCACCAGTCCCGACATAGGCTCGCCCTGGCTTCCGGTTGTAACGATAACAATCTCTTTATCGTCGTAGCGGTTAATCTTAGTCGCCTCTATGCGCATTTTCTCCGGCAAATTAAGATAGCCGAGCTTTTCGCCTATATTAGCAACTTTTTCCATGCTGCGTCCGGCAAAGCACACTTTTCGGTTATAGTGCTCCGCGCAATCAACTATCTGCTGTAGCCTGTGTATGTTTGAAGAGAAAGTCGCTATTATTATGCGGCCTTCAGCAGATTTAAAGTGCCTGTCAAACGCCTCGCCCACCGTTTTTTCCGCCATGGTGTAGCCCGGCCTTTCAACGTTTGTGCTTTCGGACATCAGTGCCAAAACGCCTTCATCGCCAAGCCGCGCGAACCTGTTAAGATCCATCGGCTCCTCGTCTATAGGCGTATGGTCTATTTTAAAGTCTCCGGTATGTACAATCGTGCCGGCCGGCGTTTTAACGGCTATCGCCAACGCCCCCGCCACACTGTGGCATACCCTTAAAAACTCTGCCTTAAAGCAGCCAAGGTTTACAACATCCCCAGCCGCTACCATATTAAGACGCACATTCTTAAGTTTGTGTTCCTCAAGCTTGCTTTCAACTAGAGCAAGCGCCAGCTTAGTGCCATAAATAGGCACCTGGAAATGAGGTATAACATAGGGCAGTGCCCCGATATGATCCTCATGTCCGTGCGTTATCAAAAAACCCCTGACCTTCTCTTTGTTTTTTATAAGATAAGTGACATCAGGAATCACAAGGTCGATCCCGAGCATATCCTCGTTCGGAAACGCGACCCCGCAGTCAATGACTACTATGTCATTCCCATACTCTATCGCGGTCATGTTTTTTCCGAACTCGTCAACGCCGCCGAGAGGGATGATTCGCAGTCTATTCTGTTTTACAGCCAAATTTTATCCTCCGTTCATTAGTTTCCCGTTCAAACAATTGCTAATATTATAACCTTTTTTCGCATTTATGGCAAGCCTTACGTACAGCCGCGACTTTACCGGCTTAAATTCCTCTCTCGGCGGATAAGTTCCCTAACCATTTCGGCGGCGTCAAAAGCGGCGGCCTCCGCGAATTCCTCGCTGGCAGAATATGCGCGAACGCCTATTCCCCTGCCGTCCTTCTCCGGCCTTATAATAACTCCGCTTTCCTCGGCGCTCTCACTAAGCAGCCTTTTCATAACCCGTCCTATGTCGTTTTCAGCGCAATCGACCACCTGGCTCGCCTCATATACAGGTGGCATACTATCAGCGGCAGCCTCAGAAAACCCGGGATTCGCAACTGCGTTTGCTATTACCAGCGCCGCCACCGCCGGATTTGAATAAGCGTGCATAAACACATCGTTTTTATCATGCCTGCCATCCGGCCTTTTTTCATATACCTTTGCCCTGCCCGCTGCCTCTGTCTCAAAAAACGGCATAAGCGGCAGCGACGAATATATGCTTCTAGCACCCGATTCTATAAGGCATAGGTTCAAAAACGCCTCGGCGCGTATGCCGGCGTATTCCTCGCTGCCGGCAAGTATATAGTATCCGTTTTCAGAAAGCGCAAGCATAGCGTCATACCCTTTAAGCGGCGCTTTAAGCCGCACGCTTTCAACGCCGTTAGCGTGCGCCCCCGCCTCCAACAGAATGCGCACAGCCGTATCAAGAGTAAACTGCACAGGGCAGGATACCGCTATTTTAGGCCGCCGCTCCGCTATAACCGGCCGCGCTGCGCCCAGCATCCACCGCATATATAGCGGCATATATCCGTCAATCCGCCTTATAGCCGCGTAAGATGAGCGGGTATATTCGCATTCGTCTATATGCGACTGTATTTTCTTTATATCCGCGTACTCCGGGCGGCTGCCCTGTCCGTCGATAAGCGTAGCCATCTTTGTGCTGTTTGAAAAGCACATGGCGTATCCCGCTCCAGTAGATGCTATAAGATACGCTGCCGCGTGTGTGTCGGCAAGCGCCGTATAACAATCAACGCCGGCTGCCGCCGCCCCCGACGCCGCCGCAAGCGCCATAGCCAGTGCCGCCCCGTCTCCGTCATAAGCGGCTATTACTTTGCCCTTCCTTAAAGCGGCAACGGCGTTTCCAAGCGCAGCCGCCTCCGTCGGCGTAAACTTTACAAGTTCGGCGCCATCCCATGTTACGGGTATGCCGGATTCGCCAAATCCCCACATAATATTAGAATCAACCGACGCGTCCATCCTCTTTGACGCACCCACCCGCGCGCCGGGAAAAATAGTAATCCTATCCGACAGCACAGAGCCTTTGCCTATTACAGCTTCCTCAAACACCTGAACATTTTTTCCTATAACAGCATTCTCGCAAACGACCCCGCCGCTTACGCGCGAACCTCGGCCTATAATAGCGCCGCTCCATACAACGCCGCGCGAAACGGAGCTGTTCTCCTCAAGCACACACCCTGCTCCTATCGCGCTGCCCTCTCTTACAACAGCGCCCGGCTTTACCAGCGCACCTTCGCCTATATAGAATTTACCGCCCTTTTCCGTTTCAACGCTGCCCTCGCCCGGTCGCCAGATGCCATTATCGTCAACGGTGTTAAAAAGCGTAATCTTGCACCTTCCGGCGAACATGTCGGCATGCGCGTTAAGATACTGCCTAACGCCGCCTATATCGCACCAATATCCATCCGCTGAATAACTATAAAGCGGCGCGCCCTCTTTAAGAAGCTTGGGAAAAAGCTGGCTGCCAAAATCGTATTTCCCTGTCGGTATATGCTTTAATATTTCCTGCTCAAGTATATAAATGCCGGTGTTTACAGTATCGGTTGTGACATCCTCAAATTGCGGTTTTTCTTTAAAGCCGGTTATCCTGCCGTCCGGGGCCGACTCTGTAAGCCCAAAGCCTTTGGTGGTTTCGACCTCTTTTATAACAAGCGTAGCCAAAGCGTTCTTGCTGCGGTGAAAGTCTATAGCGGCGGATATATCAAAATCGGTAAGCGCATCGCCGCTTATAACAACAAATGTGCCGTCTATAAAAGGCGCGCAGTTTTTAATACTGCCGGCGGTACCGAGCGGCTCCTCCTCTATAAAATATACAAGCTCATTGGCAAAATGCGCCTTTATTATGTCCGGCTTAAACGCCAGTGTCGCCGCAATATCTCTTATTCCATGCCTTTTAAGCAGATTTACCGCGTGTTCCATAACCGGCCGGCCCATAACCGGCACCATGGGTTTTGGCAGATTAAAAGTCATCGGCCTAAGCCTTCTGCCTTCTCCGCCCGCCATTATAATCGCTTTCATTTTATCGCCTCCGGGGTTTTCTTTTACTTTCCCCAATAGAAGGCAAAAAAATCACCCGGTATGCTTAGATAGGCATTCCGGGCGTTAATAAGTTTTGTCGCTATGCTAAAGTATGTACTTTTTAAGGTTTTTAGCCTTGTATCCACTATCTATATGCTTATTGACGTAATCCTCGTCTATAACAATGCTGTTAGGAGTACCATCGGCTTCAAAAGCCACCTCATCAAGCAAATTCTCTATAATCGTATGCAACCGCCTGGCTCCTATGTTCTCATTTGTCTCATTAGCGGACGCGGCGTATTTCGCTATCGCCTCAAGCGCCTCGTCTGTAAACTCCAGTTCGAGCCCATCCATTTCCATAAGCGCCTTGTACTGCTTTATAATAGCATTATCCGGCTTTATAAGTATCTGCTTTAACTCCTCGGCGCCAAGCGGTTTTAAATCTACTCTTATCGGAAAACGCCCCTGCAATTCGGGTATAAGGTCGGATATCTTTGATACATGGAAAGCTCCCGCCGCTATAAAAAGCATATAGTCGGTTTTAACCGGCCCGTATTTTGTATTTACTGTGCTACCCTCTATTATAGGCAATATGTCGCGCTGCACACCTTCCCTCGAAACATCCGGCCCGCTGCCCATGCTCCTTCCGGCAATCTTATCGATTTCATCGAGGAATATTATGCCGTTTTGCTCGGCGCTCTCAACAGCCAGCCGCTGCACATCGTCCATATCTATAAGCTTGTCGGCCTCTTCCTGCTCAAGTATTTTTCGCGCCTCTTTTACAGGCACCCTGCGTTTTTTTGTCTTTTTAGGCAGTATTCCCGAAAACATATCTCCCAAATTTATATCCGCGCCCATATCTCCGAGCATACCGAGCGCCAGCGACGGCGAGTCCTGCACCTCTATCTCGATAACGGTTTCCTCAAGCCTGCCGTCGTTTAGCAGGCGTATAACCTCCTCGCGCCGCGTCTCATGCGACTTCTTCTCTTCCTCGGTCTGTACCGGCTCTTGCGCCGGCTGCGGAGGTCCAAAAAGCAGTTGCAGCGGATTGGCCTGAGTCTGCTGCTGCTTTTTTCTTACCGGTACCAGCAGGTCTATAAGCCGCATTTGCGCATTTGTCTGCGCCTGAATCCGAACCTCGCTCATTTTAATTTCCTTAATCATGCGTATACTCGCTTCAACGAGGTCACGCACCATGGAATCGACGTCGCGCCCGACATAACCCACTTCTGTAAACTTAGTCGCCTCTACTTTAACAAAAGGCGCATTCATAAGCTTTGCCAGCCGCCTCGCTATTTCGGTTTTTCCAACTCCGGTAGGGCCGGACATTATTATGTTTTTAGGCGTTATCTCATCTTGTATATCTTTAGGCAGCCGGCTTCTTCTATACCTGTTGCGCAGCGCTATCGCCACCGCGCGCTTTGCTTCCTGCTGCCCTATTATATAGCGGTCAAGCTCGGCTACAATCTCTTTAGGCGTTAAATATGACATGGCGTTTACTCCTTATACTTCCTCAACAGTAATATTGCCGTTTGTGTATACGCATATTTCTCCCGCGATTTGCATCGCCTTTTCGGCAATCTCACGGGCGGAAAAATCAGTATGTCTTAGCATGGCGCGCGCCGCCGCTAAAGCGTACATTCCGCCGGAGCCTATCGCGGCTATGCCGTCATCAGGATCTATTACCTCTCCTGTGCCGGATATAATAAGCAAATCGTTTTTATCCGCAGCTATAAGCATGGCCTCAAGCTTTCTTAGCATCTTATCGCTGCGCCATTCCTGCGCTAGTTCGACAGCCGCCCTTGTAAGGCTGCCGCCGTATTGCTCAAGCTTGCCTTCAAACTTTTCTGAAAGCGTAAAAGCATCGGCTACCGAACCGGCAAAGCCCAGCGCCACCCTGTCGTGAAACACTTTTCTTACTTTAACCGCGCCGTGCTTCATTACCGTCGCCTGCCCCATAGTAACCTGCCCATCGCCGGCTATCGCGCATTTGCCGTCTTTTTTAACGGCTATAACAGTTGTTCCTTTAAGCATTTCTTACCTCCTGCCGCCTTTTGCGGCTTTAACGGCGAAATAATATTTCTATTGTCTATACTAAATTTCAAAATTTTGCGCCGCATCCGATACACCGCCGCTCATAAGCCTTTCAATAAGCTCAGGCGAAGGTTTTTCGCCCTTTTTAAGCATATTATAACTGCCCTTCGCCCTGCCAAGACAATCGTCGCAGCACCTTTGACACCAATTGCATACGCAGCGCCCGAAAACGCTGCCCCTGCTGTGCGCCATCAATCCCCCACAATCGGGGCAAGAACATTGCATTTCTAATCCTCCAGATTCCTTTGTATCCATTCATTAAGAGCCGCCAAAGACCTTTCAGCATATCTGCCGTATTTCTCTTTTTTGCCCCTAACTTTTTCACCAAGCGGCGGCATAAGCCCGAAGTTTGCGTTCATAGGCTGAAAATCCGACCCCGAATACCCGGAAACATATGCCGCGAGCGCCCCTATAATTGTCTCTAAGGGCAGCGGCTCTAATTGCTTGCCGCGCATACCCGCATACGCGCCGATGGCCGCCGCTATGCCGCTCGCCGCGCTTTCAACATATCCTTCAACGCCGGTTATCTGTCCCGCAAAATATAGCTCCGGTCTCTTTTTAAGCATAAACCACGGTGTAAGCTCGCCGGGAGATTTTATATAAGTGTTTCTGTGCATAACGCCGTATCGGACGAACTCGGCTCTCTCAAGGCCGGGTATCATGGAGAAAACTCTTTTCTGCTCTCCCCATTTAAGGTTGGTCTGAAACCCCACCATATTATAAAGCACACCGACGGTGTCGTCTCGCCTTAGCTGCACCGCCGCGTAAGGCCGCTTGCCCGTTTTAGGGTCTTTAAGCCCTACCGGCTTCATAGGGCCAAACGCCAAAGTATCAAACCCTCTTTTTGCCATTATCTCAACCGGCATACAGCCCTCAAAAACCTTTATATCCTCAAACTCTTTAAGCTCCGCCGTTTCTGCGTTTATAAGCGCCTCATAAAATCTGGAATACTCGTCCTTATCAAGCGGACAGTTTATATAGTCACCCTCCCCGCTTTCAAAGCGTGACGCGCTAAACGCCTTGTCCATATCTATCGATTCGCCGGTTATAAGCGGCGCGGCGGCATCGTAGAAATAAAGAGAGCCTATAAGCTGCGAAATATCGTCCGCCAAAGCATCTGATGTAAGCGGTCCGGTGGCTATAATGGCTTTACTATCCGGCAGTTTGTCCATCTCTCTTTCTTCTATCGATATAAGCGGCTCGTTTTTTATAGCCTC
>JBMNTP010000011.1:0-53379 GCA_050945795.1 Christensenellales bacterium
ATGGCCGACGCTCTAACCGCTATAAAGCGCAGGGGCGGGGCGGAGGTAGGCGATAAGACGATGGTCGACGCGCTGGAGCCCGCCGTTATAGCCATGGATAAAGCTGATAAGGAAGATATGGAGGCCATGCTTAACGCCGCGGTTATGGCGGCTGATAAAGGCGTTGAAGATACTAAGCAATATATAGCTAAATTCGGCAGGGCGCAGTATATTGGCGAAAGGGCGATAGGCTTTCAAGACGCCGGAGCCACTTCTGTCGCCATAATATTTAGGGCGATGCAGGATTATATAAAAAGTATAGCGGGATAATGAAAGGTGGGGCGGCTGTGCCGTATAAACTATATATAGGTACCAATACTAAAATGTATAAAACGGCGGCGGATACAGTAGCTTACCTTAAAGAGCTAAGCCGCCTTACCTCCGACATAAGTCGTAATGAGATGGAGCTTTTTGTAATACCTTCATACACCTCCTTACACCACGCCAATGCCGCGATACAAAACGCTGAAATAAAGCTCGGCGCGCAGAATATGGCATGGGAGGATGAAGGGCAGTTTACCGGGGAAATATCGCCGCTTATGCTTAGTGAAATAGGAATTGATATAGTTATGATAGGGCATAGCGAGCGGCGGCATGTTTTTGGCGAAAGCGATCATGAGGAAAACCTTAAGGTTAGATGCGCGCTTAGACACGGGTTTACGGCGCTGTTGTGCATAGGGGAAACGCAGCAGCAAAAGGACGACGGCGTATCGGATGAGGCGCTGCGTATGCAGATAAAGCGGGGGCTTAAGGACGTCGACGCCGATAAGCTTAATCGTATGTGGATAGCGTATGAACCGGTATGGGCGATAGGTGTGTCGGGTAAGCCGGCGAGTGCCGAATATGCCGATGAAAAGCACGGCGTTATAAAAGATTGCCTGCTTGAGCTGTATGGCGCGGCGGCAAGTGATGTTCCGGTGCTGTACGGCGGCAGCGTTAACAACCAGAACGCGACGGAGCTTATTGGCATGGCAAATATAGACGGCCTTTTCATAGGCAGAAGCGCATGGCAGGCGGATAATTTTAACTATATAATAAGGCAGGCGCTGCCTTTGTTCAGGGCTAAAAGGAGTAGTGCCAAATGAGCGCGGCAATATTGGTTAAATACTTTTGGATGGCTATTTAGCACCCGATTAGTTTAGGCGGAGATTATATCAAATATATAACGCATAAAAAGCCGCGGCGAAATGAATCTACACTTTCACCGCGGCTTTTGTTTTGCTTGTATAAGGGCCTATATGCCCATTTCCGCTATAAATGCTTTAAGGGCGTTTGCCGATTTTAAAAGCTTGTCCTTTTCATCAGCGTCAAGCTCTATTTCTATACGCTTTTCCACTCCGCCCGCTCCGACAATAGACGGCACGCTCAAACATACATCGCTTATGCCGTATTCGCCCTGCATCAAAGAGCCAACCGGCAGCAGCACCTTTTCGTTTCTAAGCACCGCCTCGCATATGCGGCAGACAGATAGCGCTACGCCATAGAAAGTAGCACCTTTGCGCTTTATTACCTCGGCTCCTGCTGAGCGCATAGCGGCGGCTATATCATCGAATTTATTCTTATCGATTAGCTTTTCAACGCTTAAACCGTTTACAGTAGTACTGCTCCAGGTGACAAAAGATGTTTCGCCGTGCTCGCCTAAAACATATGTATCAACATTGGCGCTTTGCGCTCCGGCCTCATCGCCTATTAATGTCATAAGCCTTATTGTATCGAGCAGCGTGCCGGAACTTATTATCTTATCCGACGGTATTGATGTCCACTTAGCCGCGGCATATGTTAGCACATCGACAGGATTGCTTACCATTACAATTACGGCATCAGCCGCGTATTTTTCCACCTCCGCCATAATTGACTTCATTATGGCGACATTAACTTTGCCAAGATCCAATCTTGTCTGCCCGGGTTTTCTGTTGCTTCCGGCAGTTATAACAACAATGTCGGAGCCTGAAATATCGGCATATCCTCCGCTGTAGACCCTAACCGGCTTGCAAAGCGGCACTGCATGGTATATATCCATGGCTTCGCCTTTAGCTTTTTCCTCGGCTGTATCAACGACGACGATTTCAGCCGCCAAGCCAAGCAAAGTAAGGTCGTTGGTTATTGTCGCTCCTACGTTTCCGGCGCCTATGACCGATATTTTCTTTCCGGTATTTGGCATAGATTACCTCCAAATGTCTTAATAAAATAATATAAAGTTAATGTTTAGCTCAAGCCTGTGAGGATTACACTAGTTTCATGGCCTCTATCGGGTTCCAACCGCTTTCTATAAACTGTGTAAGGGTGCGGTTGCATGAACCGAATGTTATAAACTCCTCGATCGTCATGCCGTCCGGCTCATACGCTTTTACAAACTCCGGCATTGTCATAAGCCTGTCTATAACGGCTTTATCAACCGGAACATTTATGCGCTCCTCAAACGGGCCATCGAGCTCGGCGAGTAGCTTAGCGATTTTAGGCGCTATCGACATTATCATCTTGGCTCCGGCAAGCTCTGTTATATGGTAAGCTCCTCGGCAGCCTGCCGGCATAAGCACCGCTTCGTATTGGCGCTCCTCAAAAACGCTGTACGCTCTTTTTATAGCTGCCGTTCCCGCCTGTATAATATCAGACTCTGAAACGTTTGCTCCATTGTCCTTAGCTACATCCCTTAGATAATCATCAAGCCTTCCTACCATTATAACGGCGACACCGAGCCCCGGCTCTATGCCGTTTGCCCTCGCCCTATCGGCGCCGCGCTGGAAAGCAGCTCCTATAGCCAACGCCTGCGGCACCGTAAAACTTACCGTCATAACAACATTGTGCCCAAGAGCCGCCAGTTCTTCACATGCCTCAAGGCCGGCTTTGGTTGTAGGCAGTTTAATGCATATATTAGGCGCCCAGCCCGCCAGTCTTTTGCCCTGCTCTATCATAGCAGCGGCATCTCCCGGTCTGTTCGGGTTTGTCTGTGCGCAGCAGCGGCCGTATTGCTTGTTGCCGGTTTTATAAAGCGGATTCAGCTTTTCGGCTATAAAGCCGGTAACCTGCCGCATTATCGCTTCGACTTTTGCGTCGCCTTTTAATTCGGGCGATACTTGTTTTATTTTATCCGCCCAAAATTGCGGGTTCGCGCGCAGCGAGCTGTTAACCAGGAACGGGTTCGTCGTTACGCCGACAGCTCCGTTGCCCATAGCTTCATCCATCTCGGCTATATCGGCGCTATCATGCCAATAAACAGAGGGTGTTTCTTTTGTCATCCATTTAAGAAATTTATTGTGGGTCATTTTGTGCTCCTTTAATATAGTGTTTTAGCCGCCCTTGCGCAGTGCCGCGCAACTAACGAGTTTGTGTTATGCGCTTAAATACGTAAAAGCGGCGGCAAGTTTATCCGATCAATATCGCAGTCGTGTAATAACGATAGAAAGCGCCAGGAAACCGCTTTCGATTAATATTTAGAATTAAATATACAATGGTATTATACAATAGAACTTGTGCCGATGCATCTTATATTTAAGTTTTATATATTAACTTTACATACCTAACGCAATAACGAAGGCCGGTACAGCTAAGCTATACCGGCCTTATTAAAGCAGCTTCAATATATTCACGCGCCAAGTTATACCCATGTTCCTCCAAGCGCTCGTGTTGTCTGAGGCCCGACGATGCCGTCCACTGCCAGCGCGTTTTCCCGCTGAAAATCAACTACGGCGGACAGCGTATTCGGGCCGAATATTCCGTCTATAGCGCCAGGATAAAAGCCGGCGGTGCTAAGCGCACGCTGCACTCTTGACACATCGGTGCCGCGCATCATCTCGGCTCGGCGTATATATGGCAGATAAACATGCCCCTGCGTTCCGTTTATTAACACCTTTGCCCATTTAGATGAGCGTGATATAAGAGTAAGCACATCTGCTCTTTTAAGCTTTCTTATAGCAGGATAAAGCACGCTTGGGCCAGTGCGCATGTTTAACACGCCGACGTTTACAATGTAGTTTAGCCGCAGCAATCGTGTAAGTGTAAATGCCGGCGGCTCTGGTGACGGGTCGGGCTCGCTGGGAGGATTATCAATGTAAAGCAGCTGCTGCGTCTCTTCAAGCGGGAAGAATTTGCCGGGGCAGAGCGTTGGGGAAACGTCTAAATGCGGAGTTATTTCATGTATCGCCGGATAGTATTTAAGGCAATCGGTTATAACCCTCATAAGCATTGCTTTTTGCCCGTCGCTCATTTTATTGACTTCAAAATTACCCTGGCATGCTATGCCTATCGAGCGCGCGTTATAGCCGTATTTGGTTCTGGTGTGACCGCCTTCATATTCCAGGCCGCGCCCCCACACCGCCGTACCGTCAAGCAAAATAACTATATTATAGTCGATGCCTTTGTTGCCTTTTTTGATATGAGAAGCATGGACTTGCTCGGGAGTGGCATTCGAGGCGAAGTGGTGAATCACTATGGCGTTTGTGATTTTTCGTTTTATATACGCCCTTTTGGGCTGCAATTTTAAATCTTTTACATATGTAAACATATTGCACCTTCCTTGATGATGGACTGTAAAGCCGGATTTTTATGCTGCGTTTATTTAGATAACGATGCATATATTCCAACATATGCACAACGCCTCAAAAATGTATGTATGCGTTGTGATATTTTGCGGTTCAAGGAAAGGTGCGAAGCCGAATGGCTGTGGTATGCTG
This sequence comes from Christensenellales bacterium, assembly GCA_050945795.1. Lineage (GTDB taxonomy): Bacteria > Bacillota > Clostridia > Christensenellales > MGBC116941 > JBMNTP01. The sequence goes on from JBMNTP010000011.1 coordinate 4,710, forward strand.
CGCGGCATTTTATTTAAGCTAAAAGCGGCTTTAGGCAATAACCGCATCGCCCAAAGCCGCTTTTAAGCGTATACTATTAAATTAGCCTTATTTATACCGCCTTATAACGCCGCTACGGCTTATGCCGTAAGCTCGCCGTTTTCGGCATGTATAATTCTTAGTATGTTCTGCTCGGCGCCGGTATTAGCGTCGATATATACTAGGAAGTCGTCCTCTCCAAGCCGGCACTGGAATTCATAGCACAGCAGCTCGGAATTGTCTTCAAGTGGTATAAGCGCCAACTGAGACGAACGCACGTCAAGCCGCTGCGATACTCTTTGCTGTGCGTCCTCAAGCGATATCTCGGGCGACTCAAGCTGCCGCTCCTTATGCGCCATAAGGTAGTTGCGCGCGTCTATGCCGACGATTTTCTGCGTCCTAAGCTCTACCCATACCTTTATTATATCGGGATATATAACTATATCGTCCTGCGTATATGTGAAGTTTATAACGGCTACTCCGTCATAATGCTGCCAGTAATTTGCCTTCATGCCGGTATAGCCTATTTTTTCAAGATACGCTCCCGCCGTTTCATAGCTTTTATCCTTGAGCGCCTCATCGGCAATTACGTTTTCCATTATCGGCACATTTTCGGTCATAGACAGCATCGATCCGCCCTGTTTAGTTATGAGTACGCGAACCTCATGCCCGTTCTCATCCCAGCCCTTATAGCCGTATGCGTATATCTTGCCTTTTTCGTCTGAGTCGGCCTCAAAATTCTCTATGCCGGTATACTCTTTCGCCTTTTCAAGCGCTTGCTCTTTTGTAAGCTCCTCGCCGCATAAGCCCTGCGGCTCGAGTTTCTCTGTGCTGTCGCTAAACGGGCCGTCGTATATTATTGTTGGGAATTCTTCTCCGGCGCTTTTATCTATGCCGGCGTAGTTGCCCACCTCGTCGCTAAGGTATTCTACTTCCTCAAGGTTAGTGAAAATATCGCTGCTCTTCATTTCGTTTATCTGCGTGTAAAGGTTTTCAACCTCGGCAGATAATGCATCAAGCTGCTCCATATCCTCTGATGAAGGCATTTCACCGTATGCTACGCGGCGGCCAAGGCTGCGGCAAAAATCGCCGAGCTGGTTTAAAAACCTTGTAAGTCTGCCCGAAACTTCTAAAGATGCCGGCAGATTGCCTGCCGCGCCGGCGGCGTCCCCCGATGAGCGCCATATGCTCATTATAAGCACCGATGCCTGCTCTGTGCCGGATACCGCCCTTAGCTTGGCCAAATCGTTTTTAAGCTTTTCGATATCGCCGGCCAGTTGTTCAAAAGAACGTTGATACTGCTGGTTGCGCGCCGTTGTAAGCATATCGGCGCGGTGGCTTTGGCTGGCTGCGTATGCCGTTGAGGCGGTAAGCAGCACGACAAGTGCGACAGCTGTTATAAACCACTTATTCGACTTAAGCGTGACTTTCTTTTTATCTCGGACATTCTCCCGTAGTTCAACGATGTTGCCGTTTTTATTATCATTCATATCCTTCACCTACAAAATCTGTGCGAGCCTATGGTGACTATTTCCGGACGTGACCACACATATGCGTTGCTGGTTTTGGCGGGGTTAAAGTATACTATCGCGCCGCCGGTAGGATCCCATCCGTTCATGGCGTCCCTTGCCGCGCGCAAAGCTGTATCGTCGGGCGCGAGATTTATCTGTCCGTCGGCTACAACGCTAAAGGCGCGGGGCTGGTATATAACTCCGGCTATACTGTTTGGAAATTCCGCGTGCCGAACGCGATTGAGTATTACCGCGCCTACGGCAACCTGGCCTATATAAGGTTCGCCCCTTGCTTCGCCGTAGATACATCGGGCCATAAGGTATACGTCGCTTGAGGTATCGGTCTGACCTCCGCTTTGCCCTCCGTAATTCGAGTCGCTTACATTTGGCGCCGAGCCGCTTAGCTGTATGCCCATCTTTGCGGCGGTTGCCGCCCCTACAATGCCGTCCGGCGTAAGGCCGTTTTTGCTCTGGAAAGCTCTAACGGCGGTTAGTGTTGCTCCCTTGAAATCGCCGTCAACCGCTCCGTCATAATAGCCCCAGTTCTTAAGCTTGGTCTGTATGGCTCTTACCATCGCCGTATTCGTTGAGCCGTACCTTATAGATGCCGCCTGCAGTGCCGGGCCGCCGGCAAGCATGGCTATGGTAAGACTTATATACAGCGCTGCCACAATCATTACAAAATATCCTTTTTTCACTTTGGCCTCCCTCCGAATAATTCTTCATACCATTGCGCGAACAGGGATTTGAATTCAACCGGTGCGCCGGAAGGGTTTGGAACTACGCTTTCTTCCCATTCGCTTACGTCTACAAAGCAGAGCGGAGGAAACATAACGCACCACCAGTTTTCGCCGCCGCCATCGCCCAATATTATTTGAACGGCTTGATAGCGGCCTTTGGGATAAACCGTGCCGGCGTAGGTTTTATCAGGGAAATCGAACTCGCCTATAATTACCTTGGCTGAGTATTCCTGTCCATTTTCCCTTATTATGTCCTCGGCCATTGACTTTATGCGGGAGGTATTATTTGCTATCGTCTCGTTTGCCTCATCGGCATTTTCCGTTAAAGCCAGCTCGCCTCCTAGCATTGAATAGATGCCGTCGCGCACCTTAAGCTTTATTTGCTGATCGGTTTCGCTGTCGCTGTTGGCGATAACGTGCAGCCTCATAACATCAGAACGGTTAGAGCAGCTGGCAAGCAGCAAAATTGCCGCGCACAACGCTACCGTCTTTATATATTTCATATCCATTACCCCCGTTGTTTGTGTATGCTTAATAATTTTAGACAAATAGGCGGTATTATATACAAATACCGGAATTTAGAGGGATAATAAGGAAGGTAAGGCAAATTTTTATGGCAGGTCGGCAACGGTATGCTATAATTAAAAAAACGGTTTGGGAGGCGGGAGCATTGAAAATTACCTGGTTAGGACATTCGAGCTTTATGCTTGAGGATGGTTCGGTGACATTGATAACCGACCCTTATGACGAAACGGTGGGATATTCCCAGCCCGGCCAAAAGGCGGATATTGTTGTTTCAAGCCACGACCATTTCGACCATAATTATTTTGAAGGCGTAAAAGGCGATTTTGAAATATTCAACGCGCCGGGCAAAAAGGAAATTCGCGGTATAACAATTACCGGCGTAGCTACCTTCCATGATGGAGAAGAGGGCGGAGCGAGAGGCCAAAATGTTGTAAGCGTTATAGAGATGGGGGGTCTTAGGATATGCCATCTTGGCGATCTTGGCCATAAGCTTTCTGACGATCAGGCGTTACAAATAGGCAAGGTTGACGTGCTGCTAACGCCGGTGGGCGGCTTTTTCACAATTGACGCCCAGGAGGCAGCCGAAACGGCAAAACAGCTTAATGCTGATATAGTGGTGCCGATGCATTTTAAAAACGACGCCTGTACCTGGGATATAGGCACCGAAAAGCCTTTTGTAGAGCTGCTAAAGGATGAGTACAGTACCGAATACAGCGATAAAAGCTGGTTTGAGCCGAAAAAGGGAGACAGAAAACTTATCGTGCTAAAGCACCGGTTTTAACGCCGGGCCGAAGGAGATTTAATGGCAACAAAATTTGTTTTTGTGACGGGGGGCGTCGTTTCCTCGCTGGGGAAAGGCATAACAGCTTCATCTTTGGGCAGGCTGCTTAAAAGCCGCGGCCTTAAGGTATCCATGCAAAAGTTTGACCCTTATATAAATATAGATCCCGGCACTATGAGCCCTTTGCAGCATGGCGAGGTATATGTTACGGAGGACGGAGCAGAAACCGACCTTGATGTAGGGCATTACGAAAGATTCATAGATGAAAACTGCTCAAGGAGCAGCAATGTAACGACGGGCAAGATTTACTGGGCAGTTATAGAAAAAGAAAGACGGGGCGGTTTTCTCGGCGGCACAGTGCAGGTAATACCGCATATTACAAACGAGATAAAAGAGCGCATACTCTGCGCCTCGAGAACTGATTCGCCGCCCGATGTGCTTATAACCGAAATAGGCGGCACCGTTGGCGATATAGAAAGCCAGCCTTTCCTTGAAGCCATAAGGCAGATTAAGCGCGATTTAGGCGCCGAACACTGTCTTTATCTCCATGTTACACTTATGCCGTATATTAAAAAGGCGGGTGAGCTTAAAACTAAGCCGACACAGCACAGCGTTAAAGAGCTGCGCTCCATAGGCATACAGCCCGACATAATCGTATGCCGCAGCGAAAGAAGCATACCCAAAGAAACGCGGGATAAAATAGGGCTATTTTGCAATATAGACGGACGGTTTGTAGTTGAAAACCTTGATTGCGATTCGATATATGAAGCGCCGCTGCTGCTTCAGGAAGAAGGACTTGATAAGCTGGTCATAGAAAAGCTGTGCTTAGACTGCGGAGAAGCGGATATGACCAAGTGGCGGTCTATGGTGGAGCGCATAAAAAATCCTAAAAAAGAAATAACCGTGGCTATCGCCGGAAAGTATGTAGAGCTAAAGGATTCATATCTTAGCATCGCCGAGGCGCTGCTTCATGCCGGTATAGAGAACGGGGTAGGCGTTAATATAAAATGGATAGGCCCTTCAGGCATGGGTGGCATCGACGATAACGCCGCCGCCGAGGCTCTTTGTGGATGTTCAGCTCTTATTGTGCCGGGCGGCCTTGACGACAATGGCTCTGAGGGCAAATTAAAGCTTATAAGCTATGCGAGGCGGCATAAGCTGCCGCTGCTAGGTATATCCGGCGGTATGCATCTTATGGCCGAGGAGTTTGCGTCAAATGTGCTGGGGCTTAGCGGCGCCGGCAGCGTTAAAGATAGGCCAAACACGCCGCATCCTGTTATATGCGCGGCGCCGGAGAGGAAAAGCTGCTCCGACGGCGTAAGGCGGGGGGCGGATAGCATAAGGCTGGTGCCGGGAACAAGGGCATATGAGACTTACGGGATGGAGGAGATTTCTGAAAGGCACAGAAACCGTATGGAAGTCAATCCCAAATATGAAAAAATATTTAGCGACGCCGGGTTTATATGCTCGGGTTACGGCGCGGACAGTAGCCTTATAGAGATCATGGAGCTTAAAGGGCAGTGGTATATAGGCGTTATATTCCATGGAGAATATAAGTCGCGGCCGAACAGACCGCATCCGCTTTTTGTTTCGCTGGTAAGAGAGGCGGCGCGGCTTTAGCTGCCGCGAAAGTATTCGATATAATGTCTTTTAGGGCAAATAAAAAAGTGTGCGAAAGCACACTTTTTGTTATCCCGGTCTTTTAATGCTTGGGATGCGCCGCCTCTTTTTGCAGCTGTCGGGCTTCCTCGGTTTTTATCTCCCACTGTATCATTATAGTGAGTATGGCACGCAGCGTTATTATAGACGCGACAATGCCGATTTCCTGCCATGTGCGCACTACTACCGTTCTTAGTATTTCTCCCGCCAGTTTGAATTCCAGCGCCAGCGCCAGTTGGTTTGCCAAATCAAGCCGTACCGATTTGCCTGTTTTCAAATAGGCTATAAACCCTTTAACCGCCGCTATAATTATTATTACAACACCTATAAGCTCTATTATCAGTATAAGAAGGTTAAGCGCCGGTGTTATTATACTTTCAATCTGTTCCATACTTTTTCTCCTGTTGCAATTTTAAGCATTAATTAAAGGCATTATACAATTAACACGGCTGCTTAGCAAGCCAGCCGGCATTTTCATAGATCTACCGTATTATTTTGAGAATTCCTCTTGACAATACCGTCAACTGTTATATACTTAGTTGCATAAGTAATTAACTATTTAACAAGTGGGGTGGGGCGATTGTGGAAATTGAATTCAGATAAACCGATTTTTTTGCAGATTGCCGAGGGCATTGAGGACGCGATATTATCGGGGGCGTTTAAAGAGGAGGAACAGATACCCTCTACAAACGAAATATCCGCAGAATATCGCATCAATCCGGCAACGGCGCTAAAGGGCGTCAACATTTTGGTGGATGAAGAAATACTTTATAAAAAGAGGGGCATAGGAATGTTTGTAACCAAAGGAGCGACTAAAATAATTGCGCGAAAGCGCAGCCAAAGGTTTTTCGAGGATTATGTCAGCAATCTTATAGCCGAAGCGAAAAAGCTGGACCTGTCAAAAGAAGACATCATAGCTATGCTTGAGAGGGGGTTTAAGCAATGAGCGGAGCGATAGAACTTAAAGGCATAGGCAAAAACTATGGTAGCGTTAAGGCGCTTGAAGACGTTACCCTTACCTTCATGCCGTCTACAATATACGGCTTGCTCGGCAGAAACGGAGCCGGCAAAACAACGCTGCTGAATATAATTGCCGACCGTGTTTTTAAGGATACAGGTGAGTTAATATTTAGCGGCGAGCAGCAAGGCGCTTTTTCGGAGCGCTCAGGCATATTCATGGTATCTGAAAGCAGCCTTTATCCCGAGGCCATGAGGGTGCGAGATGTTTTCAGATGGACAAAAGAATTCTATCCCTCCTTCGACCTTGAAAAGGCGGGGCGGTTATCAGAGCGGTTTGCGCTGAACACCAAATCAAAAGTAAAGGCGCTATCGACAGGCTACGGCTCGATATTAAAAAATATAGTGGCTTTATGCCTTGATGTGCCGTATATACTTTTAGATGAGCCAGTGCTTGGGCTTGACGCAAATCATCGCGAGTTGTTTTACCGCCTGCTTATAGAAAAGTACAATGAAAAGCCCGCCACATACATTATCTCCACGCACATAATAGAGGAAATACAAAACATTATAGAGCGGGTGGTAATTATAGATAAAGGCAGGATTATAAAAGACGAGTCTTGCGCCGACCTTATGGGCATGGGATATACAATAACAGGCGCTAAGGGCGCGGTTGATGAATACGTCAAAGGCCGCGATGTTATAGGGCAAAGGCAAATAGGCGGCATAAAAACCGCGTATATAATGGGAAATGCGCCGGATGCCGCGCCGCAGTGGCTTGAAATAGGGCGGCCCGACCTGCAAACGCTTTTCATACAGCTTACAGGCGAAACGGAGGTTGATTGACATGAGAATTGCATCGGCTATAAAATATCAGCTTTGGAGCGTAAAAAACAGCCTTATAATATACTACGCTATAATGTACGCGCTATTTATACTGGCGATTGTAAATCTAAGGGCGGCGCAGCAAGCGAATATGGTCGTCTCGATGGGCGGCTTTGAAGGCGCGAGCATTATATTCATATTTGTTATGGGGCTGAATCTGTTCAAAGAAAGCTTTAATATGCTCATGCAAAACGGAATAGATAGAAAGCGCATATTCGCTTCGTCAATAGTGGTGCTGCTGATTGTTGCCGCATTTATGGCGCTGCTTGATTTAATTAACTCGAACATAGTTGGCGGTATGATAAGCTATACTACATTTTTCTCGCAGATATATTCTTCAAGCGTTATGAAAATCGGATATATAGGCGAGTTATTGTGGAGCATGGTGTTTTATGCCGGCTTTGCCGTCATAGGCCTGTTTATAGCCTCTCTTTATTATCGCATGAGCAAGGGCATGAAGATATTGGTATCGGTTGGTGTGCCGGCGCTGATGTTTATAGGGCTGCCGTTGTTTGACGGACGGGTATTTGGCGGAAAGCTGTTCGCCGCGATAGGACGGTTTGTTAACTTCATATTCGGCTTCGCGCACGGCGGTAATCCTTACATATATGTAATGTGCGGAACGGCATTCCTTATTATAGCGGCGGCGCTTGTGTGGCTTGTTATAAGACGCGCACAGGTAAAGGTATAAGCGCCGAATCAAAAAAATATTCTACCAAAAGCAAAAGGGCGGTTAAACCGCCCTTTTTATATGCCGCTTTCATTCAATTATTATATCCACAGCCTTCTTAGTCGTATGCACTGCCGCGCTCCATACATCTATATTCTTACATGCCGCTTTAGCCGCCCTCTCCGATGCGAAAACGCCAAACACCGCACTGCCGCTGCCGCTCATGCCCGCTTCAGAAGCACCTTCGCCCATCAAACAGGCAATCAGCCTATCTATATCCGGACACAGTCTCGCCGCGCTGCGATGCAGAGCGTTTTTAAGGCCGCCGGCTCTTCCGCTCTTCACCGCCTCCGTCACTTTATCCATATCCGGTTGCTCGCCGCCGCCTTCGTCGTAAAGCTGATAAGCTTCCGCCGTTGATATTCCGCGGTTAGGCTTGGCGATTACAAGGTGATAATCCCTATGCTTAAGCGGTTCTATAACCTCGCCCGCACCTCGCACACGCGCCAATCCGCCATGCATCAAAAAGGGCACGTCGGCGCCCGTTTCCGCAGCCAGCTCCAGCAACCGCTGCGTAGTAAATTTGCCGTATATAGCGTTCATACCCAGCAATACGCCTGCCGCATCCGAGCTGCCGCCGCCCAGCCCCGCTTGCATGGGTATATGCTTTTTTATATATATAGCCGCGCCTTTGCCGCTTTCACGCTGATACGCCGCCGCCGCCTTATACGCTATGTTGCGTTTGCCCGACGGCCCGCCTTCGCATTCCACGCTTACGCTGTCCGACGCGCGAAGCTCTATATCATCATATAAAGATATGCTTTGAACAAGCATATCAAGCTCGTGGAGCCGGTCCGGCCTTATGCCTTTTATAGATAACGCCCAATTTATCTTGGCGCCCGCTCTTATCCTAGCTGTCCGCAATTATATCACCCCATCGGCATTATAACACGTTCTCTTGCTTTTTCCCTATGCCCGAGCGGGTATTTAGAAAAAGAAAAGGTAAGGCCAAAAGAAATCAATTGAGGCGGGGATTATATAAAGGTTGTGAATGTTAGTAATGGACGTAGGGAGAGGGAGAGGGAGAGGTAGTGGGAGGGGTTGAGGCATAGGAAAACCCGAAAAATCGATAAGTTATTCCTGAAAATATTTTAGCGAGGGCATATGCCCTCGCCGCAGTTTATCGGTCTGAAAAACATCAACACATGTAAAATGCCTTTGCAAAGGCATTTTACCAATGGTATTCTTAAGGGACAATTGTCCCTTAAGCGGAGGTTCCATGGCAGCGCCTCCAACGTACCTCTAACGTACTAATCAAGCTTGCTGTATATTGTTTTACCGGCGGGGTTTTTAGGTATTTCGGATATTACTTTAACCTTAAGCGCGGCGGGATTTATCTTGGTCTTTGTGAGCGCGTACTCACGAACGTCATCGGCGATATCCGGCTCTGTTATATAGAATACAATATTATTATCGCTGCCTGAACAGGCGCATTCTATATCAAACTTAGATTTTACAAGCCGCTCACACTCGTCAAGGCTGACGCGAAAACCGTATATCTTCAGAAAGCGGGATTTGCGCCCTACTATATAGTAATATCCGTCCTTGTCGCGGTAAGCTATATCGCCGGTATGAAGCACTCCGTTGCGCTCGTCACCTTTTATAAGGTCATCTGCCGACAGCGCATAGCCGAGCGTTACATTTTTACCCCGGAATCCCATTTCCCCGGGCGTATCCGGCTCGTCAATTATATTCCCGTCGGCGTCGATGAGAAAAAGCTCGCCGTTTGGTATCGGGCCTCCAATGCTGCCGCATTTCTCCAGCGCCTTTTCATGCGGGAGATACGCCATGCGTGCCGTGCCCTCGGTTTGGCCAAAAGTGGCTATAAAGCGCTTGCCCGAGTCTAAAGCGAATTGAGCGAACTCACGATGCAGCTCTTCTGTCATTTTGCCGCCGCCCTGTGACAGCGTTTTAAGGTATGGCAAATCCATGCGGAAAAATCGCAGCTTTTTAAGTATTTCATAGCTGTACGGCACGCCGGTAAAGCTAGTGGCTTTATGCTCTTTTAAAAAGTCCCAAAAATGCTTATCGGTGAGAGTGGCGTTTGTCAGTAGCAGCTTTGCGCCGGCATACAAATGACTGTTTACAACAGACAATCCGTATGTGTAATTCATGGGCAAATCAATTAAAGGGCGCTCGTTAGCGTCCAGCTCAAAGAACTGAGCAACGTTTCGCGCGTTTGCTTCAAGGTTTAGATAGCTGTGCCGCACCAGCTTGGGGCTGCCTGTTGAGCCGGAGGTGGTAAGCAGCAGCGACAGCTCATTATAAAGCGGAGGAGCGTCAAGCCCTGTTTTAAGCAGGGTATACCCGTATGCTCCTCCCTGCGGCTTATACTCAAATGAATCGGCTATATTTTCCGGTGTCCATATATACGCCGGACTGTAAGTTTCTATAAGCGCGCCTAGCATCTGCCTATCAAGATTCATATCAAGTAGCAGCGGCACTATCCGCGAGCAAAGACTAGCTGAGTATCCTGCCAAAGTGCCTATATTATTGGCGCAAAGCATAAATACCAGTGTCCTGCCGTCTGTCCAGTTGGAAAATTGCTCGGAAAGGCTTATTATTTCGCCGTAAGTTATCGATGCGCCGCTTTGATCTATAGCGGCGATGGAGTTTTTATCTTTTTTATTGAGTTCTAAATACATTTTTATGTTTCCCTTATAAAATTGCGCCGCCATCGACGCCAAGAATTTGCCCCGTAATATATGCGGATTTGTCCGAAGCTAAAAATACGCAGGCATTAGCTATATCGATGGGCTCGGCCAGCCTGCCCATGCCTATGCCGTCTATTCTCGCCTGTAGCTTATCCTCCGCCGCTATCGCCAGCATACCTGTATTGGTGATGCCGGGGGCGATAGCGTTTACACGCACACCCGAAGGTGCGAGCTCTTTAGATGCCGATCTGGTTAAGGATATTACGGCGCCTTTTGAGGCGGAATAAGCCACGCGGCCTCTATCCCCGCGCACACCTACTATAGACGAAATATTTATAATGCTGCCGCTTTTTTGTCGGCTCATTAAGCGCGAAACAAGCTGTATAAGCTCTATTACCGCATATACGTTTACCTCGAACATGCGCCTTAGCATGTCCCGTGATATCATGCCTAAAAGCTCATTGCTGGCAAGGCCGGCATTGTTTACAAGCACATCTATGCGACCCTGCTCGCGCCTTATGCGCATTATAGCTTCCTTTGCCGCGGCGGCGTCGGTTATGTCAAAGTACATGGGGATTACGCTTTGGCGGCCGCCGCCTGTATATTGCGCCACCCATTCATCCATACTGCCCTCTTTAAGTTCGTTGGCGTAAACCGTAGCGCCTTCCATAGCGAATTGCTCGGCTATCGCCCGGCCTATGCCATGGCCCGCACCGGTTACAAGGCAGATTTTGCCGTTTAAACTTCCGCTCAATTCAGTCATGCCGCGCTCCTCCTAAACTATATTTCAATGCCGAGCCTTTGGAGCACCGCTAAACCTGTATCGTATGAATTGAATTCGAGTATATCGTCTGTATCAAACATTAAGTCGAATTCTTCTTCCAGCGCCGTTACAAGGTTCATATGGCTTACCGAATCCCAGGCCGGTAGCGTCATTATTGAAAGCTCGCTGTTAATTAAAGAGCTGTCTATTTCAAAAGTGTCTATGAAAGCTTTTGCGTATCTTTCAAGGTTTGTCATGTCGTTGTTTCTCCTTGTATTCTTTATAAAGCGGCACGAAATCCTCACGTATAACCGAATTGGCTATAACATTATGGTGCTTGCCGCCTTTAAATATGCGTTGGCGCAGTATGCCCTCTTCTTTAAGCCCGCATTTGGCCGCCAGCTTGCGGGACATCAGGTTATATTCAAGCACAGTGCCGTATACGCAATTGAGGTTGAGCTCGTTAAAGGCGTAGTTGAGTATGCCCATCATGGCATCGACCATATCGCCCGGCCTTCTGTCCTCCGGTTTCGCCTTTGTTTTTTGGGCCAGCTCCGCCGTTTGGTTTTTATGGTCTATATTTGTAAGCATAATCATGCCTATCGCCGGCCCATCTTTTAATTGTATCATACATCTAAGCTCTTTTTGCTGATCATATGATGAGAACCACCTAACCTGCCTGTCATATGATACCGGAAAAGCGTATCCGGCAATCATTTTTTCTATGGCGGGGTCGTTCATCATGTCCTGCAAAAAAGCAAGGTCGGCTTCTTCTATTGCTCTTAGTATAACGCGACCGCTATCTATATTCATAACCAAGCCCCTTTCATATTGCTGTCTAACTCCCTTATATTCTTACCCGTACTAAATCAAAATGTCAATAATGCGCTCCATTTCCTCTTTGCCGTAGCGCTGATCAATGGGAAGCGGCAGTATGTTTTTAGCGAATCCCGTTTCCGGCTCAAACCCTTCCTCAACCTCCGGCCAGAGCGTAGGTATATATATTTTATTAGCCAAAAGCTTTAGCCTTGTCTCATTAGGGTTATCCGGCATAAACGGATACATAAAAAGGCCGGCGCGGTTTTTTACGCTAAGATGGTTTAAATCAGAAAGAGCGGCATCTAAAATATTGAAATTATCGCTCCTTTTCCGCATGGCTATTTCATAATCAATGCCTTTAAGCATGTTTTGCGTAAGCTCCGACATTCGACGTATTCCATGCTCCGTCAGCCTTAACTCGTTGCGCTTGAAATCTTGATAATAGCCTTCCGGCCCCGCCTCAAAACGCCCAAAAATATGCTTGAGCCGCGCTCTTGAATAATCGGGCGGAAGCTTTTCGTATGCCTCGGTATTTTTTGTGTAGAGATAAGCTCCATCGGGAACGCCGAAGTATTTTCGGCAGCTATAGACGGTATCAACGCCACAAAGCGGCGGTTGAAAAAATGATTGTGTATTGTCTATAAATATATTGCCGTATAGTCGGCGCATAGCTTCAAGCTCATCGTTATTAAAACGCCCGAAATAGTTGACTATAAAAACGCATTCACCGCTATTGGGGTGCTTGTCTATATCCGGCGTCATATCCTCTTTTAGCCGGTAATAATCAGAAGCTATGCCTTCTTTTAAAAGCGCTTCGCCTATGCTTGAGCAAAGATAGCGGGGCAGCAGCACGCGCTTTACTCCGCCTGCTTTTACGGCGAAGGCGACGGCGGTACGCGCTAGATTAAAGCGCAGCGCGCTATCGTGAAATTCGCGGCCGGTATACCTTTCAAATTCCATATATCCGCCTATGCCGATTTGACTTTTGCCTTGCTTAGACAATATCATCACTCTCCATAATGGTGGGCGGAGCGCCGCCGTTTATAGCGATAAAAAGCTTATCCCAAATCTTTATATCTTCTCCCGGCGTAAAGCGGTCCATAACCCATTTTGGAACTTCTCGCCGCTCCGGCTTGCTTATAAATTCCTCATATGTCATATCGGGTATGGCGTTAGTGTCGTAGATATCTATACCCTGCTCCAAAAAGAAATCATAATGAGGAGTATTGGCCGGCAAATATATTTTAACGTCCATATACAGCATATAAAGTATATTGGCAAGGCCGACGGGTCGCTCATTATCAAATACCGCCACATCAAGCCGCCAAAGGTATCTAAGATAATTATCAAGCTCTAAAGGGCGCAGCAGCGCTACGGCTTTTTTTCCAAAAATATCTTTAGCGCAGCTTATAACCGATTGAAGATACTGCATGCCGCCAAAACGCCCGTCAATACCGAAGGCGCCGTAGCTTAGCGGCATCGTTATTTTTATATCCTCGCCGCGAAACCGCTCAAGCTTTTCCATAATCGCCATATGGTTGTTGAACTGCAGCGAGTTATGCGCCAGCTGTATGCGAACGGGGCCGGACGGCTTAGTGTGCGGCCGTGTTTTTTCGAGCAGCTCCAGCCTGTTATGTGCAAAGGGGAGCGGCGTGAAAAAGCATTTAGCATCAGAGCGAAATTGCTTTCTAAACGCCTCTTCATCGGCGGGGAAGGTTAGTCCCACAAATTTAACATGCTCGCGTATAAAACGGTTTATATGATTTAGAAATTTATCTTTAAGCGAATGACCGGGTCGCTGCCATACATAAAGATCAGCGCCCCATTCTATCCACGTTGATTTCTTTAAAAAGCCGCGAAACAGATATATGAACAATAAAAACTTTTTAGATTTAAATATAAGCGAATGCCAAATAATATGCTCGGCCTGGCTCAAAAGCTTATAAAAATCCCACATACGTGCTATTCGCCCGCCGTCGCTCCTAATATATAAAAAATCGTCAAACTCCGCAAACTTCGGAAATATTTTAAGGCAGCTTTTGTAATTTTCCACAAAGAAAGTATGCTCCGACATATCATACCTTGCCCGCAGCTGCTTTAAAAGATTATAACTATTCCTCTCGTTCGCATGTATAATGTGCAAATACTTCATTATGTAAAATACCCCTGTTGTTTATATTGCGCTTTGCTCTGATGATAAGAAGCTGTAAAGCTCGTCCCATTTTTCCATAACATATTGCGTATCCATGTAGTTTAAAACGAATTCGGGCACTTCTCGTTTGGCCAAAGGAGCCGAGAATTCCTCAAAGCTCATGGAGGATATTGTGTCTGTATCGTATATTTGAGCGCCGCAGTTTTTTAGGAAAGAGTAAAAAGGCGAGGAGGAGGGCAGGAACACCTTTTTGCCCATATAGAGCATATAAAGTATATTCCAAAGCGCCAAAGGACGCTCGCCGCAGTATACAGCTATATCAACCGCCCACATATATTTTAGCAGTGAGGCATATGGACGGGGGTTCGTTAATACAGTCAGTTTATCCGGAAACCATTCTTGTGCTTGTGTCTTAAGCACTCTAAGCGCCGACAGGTCGCTTATGTAGTTACGCTCGTTCCAGCCTAAGCCCGGCGTTATGGGCAGTATAATCCTTATGTTTTCGTCGGCAAAACCGCGAAGCGACTGTATTGTATCGCTATACTGGCTCATGCTAAGTGTGCCGTCGAAAACCTGCACTCGTATAGCCTTTGAAGAAAACGGCTTAAGCGGCCGCGCCTGCTCTATCATTTTTAGGCAGTCGTTAGGAAATGGCATGGGCGTTTGGAAAAAGCGGTAATCGGACGCTTTTTCTTTTAAAAACTCCTCGTCGGCGGGGAAGGTAAGCCCTATCGCTCGAAACCTCTGGTTCAGCCTTCCCTGCGTAAGCTCGTCCCAAACAGGTATATCTTCGCCCCATTCTATCCATATCGATTTAGCCGCCACACCCGGCAGCACCTTTATATATTTTGCATATTTTTGCGCTATGCCGGTAAAGGAATGCCATATCACATGCTTTGCCGCGAGAAGGTTCCGAGCCAGAACCTTGTCTTTTAAAAGGTTGTGGTCGTCGTTGCCGTGCAGCAGTATAAGGTCTTTGAAAGCAAGCATTTTAGGATAATGCGTTATCATTGTCTGGCTGTTTGTTAATACTAAAAAGCGATGTCGCCCAATATATTGAGGCCGGTGCATCTGCTGAAGAAACTGGTACATCCAATGGTTGTTGCCGGGCATTACATGTAGAAATTCTGTTGTTGTATTATGCTTCATTTTTAACCTCAAACAAATATGGCGGCCGCACTGCGTGCTTTGCCGCTATTGTTTTTTATTATAACATTATTCCTTTATCCCTATCAACTTCTACATATATCTATTATTAAATGTAAACGTCTTAAATATACTATAAACCTTATAGGTGCGTCGCTTTAGTGCTGTATTCACAGCACAATAAAGATAGCAGCGCCATATAGCTCGCTTGAAGAAGTATGCTGCATATATGCCGGTATACGGAGGATTCTAGCCGGCAAAAAATAAAAGTGCGCCGCCGCGCACTTTTAAAATTCTATAAATTTATTACTATAGTTTACTGGGCTGTTTTAGGCGGACAGAAGAGTATTATTTTTTGCCCTTCTATATCCTGGGCGTTGTCGATATTATTTCTTTCCTCGATGCTTTTAACCGTCGTGCCAAAGCGCTTGGCGATACCCCAAAGCGTTTCGCCGCGGCCGGGGAAGTAGATTATAATTCCGCTCTGCTGCTTTAGCGGCTGATCCAACGCGGATATAGACTCCACCATGTTCACATTGCTTTTTTCGCTGCCCGATGCCGCTATATCAAGCGTTACGCGAAGATCTATGCTATCGGCATTTGCCGAGGCTGCCGCCTGCTCCGCCTTGGCGTCTATATCAAGCTTCATGTTTTCCTTTATGCCATTTATGTCTGCTGCCGCTTTAAAAGGCACATCGGCCGAAAAACTCTTAACGCCTTCTTCCTCCGCCGAATAAATTACCTGCGTTTGCAGCACTCCTTCAACATTGACTTTGTTGTCCTGCGCCGCCTTGCCCATTACAACGGGATTAACCAGCACGCACAGCACCTTCTCCGCAATAGGCATACCAGAAGGGATAGGCGTTTGCTGCCGTATCGGCGCTTTTCCGGTACCCGATACCGTCGGCCCGCTTATATTGACCTTGCGGATATTGGGCTGCACCGCCTGATTGGTAGAATATGCGTCCTCTATTATATCGGCGCTTTGCTCCTTGTTGGCGTTTACATTTACATGCATCATAAATTCGGCGTTCAGTATATTTTCGCCCGCAATATTAACGCCGGCCTCTCTGACATTGGCTTCGGCGCTTAGCTCGGCATTTTCAAGCAGCGTACCCATAGGAACAATCTGCCCAAAAGGAATGGATTGCGTATGCTGGGATACATTGTCGTTTTCATCGCGATATACCGTGTTAAGCCGTATATCTCCTTCTACCGCCGCGTTGGCTCCATCGGCTGTTATCTGCCTTACTCTGGCGTAAGCGTTTGATGAGAGTATTTCGGCGGGCGGATCGGCTACGTTATCCAGCCTTATATCCTCTCTTATCATAAAGCCGGAGCCGGCCTTGGCGATGCATTTTGAAGTTTTGACCTGCTTTTTAAGCAGCTCAACGCCCTCAACGTCGCCGGCGATATTGGTATCGACATTTTCAAACGTTTTGCCCTCGACATCTAGCACCGCGTTCACCGATACATTCCTCGCGTCGGTAAGTGAATAATCCACCCTGCTTAACGCCACAAAGCATTGGCAGCGCATGCCCGCCTTAGCGCCCGGCATATCAAGCGTATGCTTGAAAACCGATGTCGCTTCAAAGCCATGTGGCATACCTTCGCGGCAAAGATATAGTACGCGTATAGCTAAAACGCCTTCTATATCCGCCTTGTTGTCCTGCGCCTCGGCGCTGTTTATCGCCGCATTGGCGTCAACGCCTAAAACCTGTACAATATCGGGCGCGTTGTTCTCGGGCGATAACGTACCCTCTACAAGAGTTTGCCCTGCCGCTGCTGCCGCGGCTACTTCTATTTGAATGCCTGTATCCCGAACCATATAGCAATACCCCCCAAAAGCTACTGTTATATTATATTTATAGCTTTCAGGGCCGGTTTATTCCTATAATGCTTATGGCTTTTATTTATGCTTTCAAATAATACTCCTACCCGGCTCTTCTTCAAGCACAACGGATTTTGTAAGCAGGTCGCTGTATGTAAAGCACAGTTTGCCGCCCTCCTCCATGCCGGTTACAATAACCGTGAATACGCTGCCGTAAACATCGCTTATAGTGCCGTTTTTCACTGTGCTGCGCCTGCGCCCCGTCTCTTTTAGTATTACAGGCTTGCCTTCCATAATCCGGAGTTTATCTCGTATCGCTTCAAGATTTTTCCCTCTGACCATATAAACTCACCTCTCATGGGCTATTATCCCCATTTAGGCTGCATATTATTTGTATTTTTGCCTTCCATCCCCACTTTATGAATATTTTCTGTATATATATTGAATAAAAACCGGAGTATGCGCCAAAAATCCTGCGTGTTAAAGGAGGGGGAGGGGTCCATTTTTTTTATTTTCGTAATAAATAGCTATGAAAGTTACCCACATTATCCACAGGATTATCCCCAATACCGCTTTGCAACGCATAGATGAGGTGTGGACAATTTTAATATAACTAAAAAGCAAAATGACGCCGTAGCGTCATTAGCTTACCTATTTTTTTCCAGATGTGAATATGCTGTATAGATAATGCCGTCATTTTTAGGATCGCATATTTTATATTAGGCTGTTTTTTGGTCCATTAATATTTTATCCGCAACAAGAGCTATAAATTCGCCGTTTGTCGGCTTGTCGTTTTTTGTATAGATACTATAACCGAATATTTGGTTTATATTTTCTATTTTGCCACGGGTCCACGCCACTTCTATAGCGTGCCTTATCGCTCTTTCAACTTTGCTTGAAGATGTGTTGTATTTATTGGCTATACCGGGATACAGTTCTTTTGTGATTTTATTTATGAGATCGTTGTTTTGCACCGTCATTCTTATGGCTTCTCTTAAGAATTGATATCCTTTTATATGCGCCGGTATGCCTACCATAAGGAATACGCCTGTTATCTTTTCGTCCATCGAGCGCACCATAGGATCATCTCTAAACGGCCCGCCTACGCGTATCATATCGCTTTTGCCTGACAATTCGATAATTCTTCTTGACAGCAGCTCCATGTCAAAAGGCTTGACCATATAGTATCGTGCGCCCAGTTCACATGCTCTCCTTATCATATATTCCTGACCAAGTGCTGAAAGTACAATGGTTTGCGGTTGCTTAATTATCGTTTCGCTCTGCATTTTCTCAAGCACTCCAAAACCGTCAAGCTGGGGCATTATAATGTCCAGTACCATAACGTCTACTTCCTGAGTTTTGAGAATCTGAACAGCTTGTCTGCCATCCTCGGCCGTAGCAACAACATCAATGTCCTGCCTCCTTTTGAAATAGTCCTTCATGATGCCTTGTAGATGCAGATTGTCCTCGACGATTAGCAGCTTAACCTTTTCCGACATTTTTCAACCCTCCCACACTTTTTTCGACAAAGTCCTTATTAATAAACGACGCCTTCGTGTCGAAGGCGATCAAATAAGCAAACATATTGAAATTGATACAAATAATTCCATTTATTGATTACTATTTTATCACATTTCTTTAGTGAATTAAAGCGATTATTAACGCAATATACAATATATTGAAGAATTATTTCCTAAACAATATATATACCCACAATATACTGTTTAGGCATAATTTAACAAACCCTCTTGCCGTACCGATTGCCTGTGCAATAATCACATTACGCGAGAGAGAAGCGGGTGACTCTATATTATTATTTTTCGCCGTTTGTTTCCACAATACGCGCGCAAAAAATAAGCGCCGTATCAGGCTTCTGATAACGGCGCTTCATGGCGGATATCGAGCATAAAAATTATAAATTGCAGTATATGAGTAATGGGAAAATGCGATTATGTCATTATGCGATGTTATTCTACAAAAATCTGCTTAGCTGTTTCGGGATGGCGGAACATAAGCCAATATCCGCCGCCTTCTCTTGTCGGCGCGTAAAGCGAAAAGCCCTGCAAATAGAGAGGAGGGGAGCCGGCTCTGCGACCCGGAACTCCGGTGGCGAGCGCGGTTATTTTACCATCCTGCCTGATAGCGCCGGTTATATAATGCCCGGCGCCAGGGTAGTCTACTCGTGTCCATTCGGCATCCCACCTTCCATCAAACGGATCGCAAGGAGGCGGAGGCGAGCTTAAAGGCGTTTGTTCATCAATTTGCTCGTTCCTGTCTATCTCGTATATCGATTCCTCAAGAGCGCTATCCATAAGCTGGGGCGGGTCATCGCCGATGTTTGCGGCATCATCATTCAATACGCCGGGACTTTGCGCTGTGTCGGCCTTTATAATATCTAAAGGCGGGGCGGGCGCGTCAGGTGCGGCGGTGTCGGGCGAAGCGGTAAGCGGCTGCCTAGCCGCGCGGCTTATAGAGGCGGACGCGTCACGCATGACAGCCGCCTGACCTGTTGTAAGGCCGCGTAGCCGTATTTTGGCCTTTAGCTTGTCAATGCCGGTAATGCCGCCGCCCATAGGAAAGCCTATGCTCATGCCGTATACATGCGCTATAAGTGCGCCTATGCCCGAGTTAAGGCCGAAGCCTACGTCTTTTACATCAAGCTCTGTTTTAAGTGACCAGCCGCCGGCGCTGTGATTTAGCGCTCCAGCTTGCTTCCACAGCATAGGTCCGCCTTGCACAATAACCAATATGTACTGCCCTTTTTTATCTATAAGATTGACGGCGGAGCATTCGATAGACAGCTTGTTGTTTACCGCTGTTATACCGCAATACCCAAACGGGTGATGTCCGTATCCCGGCTCTTTTGCCGTCATCTGTATTTTAACGCTTTTCATTCCCCTGGCCATTCTTACCACCTCCGCAGCAATAGCTTTATATTATATGCCGCGTATCGTCGCCATATTTCAACAAGCGCCGAATATGCCGATGTAAGTCAGGAAAGCGCCGGAGGACGGAACGGGGGCAGGTACGGGGACGGGATGGGAACGGGGAGGGGACGATGCCTCCGGCGGCCAACCCTTTAAAAAGGGTTGGATCCCAAACTTTATTAAAATGCCCATATGGGCATTTTAGAGGGAAAGTAAAACAGGCAAATGCCATTAAATGGGGTTGAGTATCTTCTCGGAGCGGTTATGGGAAATAAAGTGCTTGTAATCTGTTGGCATAATCAGATTTTCTTTGGCTTACCTTTATTTTTTCTAAAAGAAAGGCATAAGCGTAACATAGTATGGAACTATCTTCTTGGAGCGTTCATGAGAAAAAGGCGCTCGTAATCTGTTGGCATAATCAGGTTTTCTTTGGCTTACCTTTCTTTTTTCTAAAAGAAAGGTAAGAGCGGACTTAATATACGAAAAGCCCCCGCCTCCATAATGGAGCGAGGGCTTTGATTATGCTTTAATTGATGTTCAGCCTTTGGGGCCGGCATCAATGATATGCTGCGGCATATCATTGTATTTGGAGAAGTTCTTAACGAACCTTGACGCAAGATCCTTGGCCTGCACGTCATACGCTTCTTTGTCAGCCCATGTGTTGCGCGGGTTGAGAACTTCGCTGGGTACTCCGGGGCAGCTTTCGGGTACGAGTACATTGAAGATGGGGTCAAGATTGAACTTGACTTTTTCAAGCTCTCCGTTAAGCGCGGCTGATACTATAGCGCGAGTATACTTTATGCTCATGCGCTTGCCAACGCCGTAAGGTCCGCCCGACCAGCCGGTATTTATAAGGTAAACATGAGAATCATGCTTATCAATTTTCTTACCGAGCAATTCCACGTATACCGACGGACGCAGCGGCAGGAAAGGCGCTCCAAAGCAGGTTGAGAAGGTGGTCTGCGGCTCTACAATACCTCTTTCGGTGCCGGCGAGTTTGCTGGTATAGCCGGATACGAAGTGGTACATTGCCTGCGCCTTGTCAAGCTTAGCGATGGGCGGCAACACGCCGAAAGCGTCGGCCGTAAGGAATATTACGGTTTTGGGATGCCCGCCTATGCCGGGTATAACGGCGTTGGGTATGAATTCGACCGGATAGCCGACACGCGTATTTTCGGTGAGGCTGCCGTCATCATAATCCGGCACGCCGGTTTTCTCGTCCAGCACGAGATTTTCAGCCAGGGCGCCGAATTTGATAGCGTCCCATATCTGAGGTTCGTTTTCTCGGGTCAGGTTTATGCACTTTGCGTAGCATCCGCCCTCGAAGTTGAATATGCCGTTATCCGACCAGCCGTGCTCGTCGTCGCCTATGAGCTTGCGGTCGGGGTCTGCGCTAAGAGTGGTTTTGCCGGTGCCGCTAAGTCCGAAGAACAAGGCGGTGTCGCCGTCTTTGCCTATGTTTGCCGAGCAATGCATCGGGAAAGCCGAACGCTTGGGCAGTAGGAAGTTCATAACGGCGAATACACTCTTTTTCATTTCTCCTGCGTATTTGGATCCGGCTACGATTACTACTTTTTCGGCGAAGTTAACAACTATAGCCGCCTCGCTGCGTGTTCCGTCTACTTCGGGAATGCACTTAAAGCCGGGCGCCGCTATAATTGTAAAACCGGGGATAAAATTATCAAGTTCGCCTTCTTTCGGCCTTATAAGAAGCTGGTGTATAAAAAGGTTCTGCGAAGCCAGCTCATTTATTACGCGCACATTGAGACGATAGTCGGGATCTGCTCCCGCGAAGCCTTCAAATACAAAAAGATCGCGGCCTTGCAGGTATGCCATCATCCTGTTATATATGCCCTTATACTTTTCAATGCTTATGGGAACGTTTACCTTGCCCCAATCAATGTCGTCATGGTTCTCCGGCTCGTCCACAACAAAGCGATCCTCGGGCGAGCGGCCGGTGTATTTTCCGGTGTTTACAGCCAAAGCGCCAGTATCAGTTAAACGGCCTTCTTTACGCGCGAGCGCCTGTTCAACAAGCCCCGGCACGGATAGATTCCAATACACGGTTCCGGTATTGATGATGCCTAATTTTTCAAGCTCAGATTGTTTCATATTTGTGTTCTCCCTCTTTAAGATTCGGCCGGAAAAGCCCGACCAACAATTAAAATAATGCTAATGCCCAAAGTACCCCAGGTTACATAATACGCATTTTAAAATTTGGATTTATTATATCAAAGATTATAATAAATTAAAACACCGAAGTTGAAAAATTCAAAATATTATTTGAAAGAGATATAAACTCATCTATACTAAGCGTTTCGCCGCGCCGCTTCGGGTCAATTTCTGAAGCGATAAGCAGCTTTATTAAATTATCACGCCCTATATTTGAAAATTTAGCCACGAGGTTATTAATAAGCGTTTTTCTTCGCATGGCAAACGCAGCGCGTACTACGGAGAAAAAAAGCGGAGTGTCTTTTGGTTTTTCGGGTAAAGAACGGGTAACTAACCTAACCACCGCGCTGTCAACATCGGGGCGCGGATAAAAGCAGGACGCCGGTACCCGTATAACCGTTTCGGCATCTGCGTAATAGCGCGCGGCCACGCTGAGCACGCCGTATTCCTTCGTGCCGGGAGCGGCGCACAGCCTGTCGGCCACCTCGCGCTGAACCATCAAGACCATAGCGCTTATGTCATACCCGCTTTCGAGCAGCGCCATAAGCACAGGAGTGGTTATATAATACGGAAGGTTTGCCACCACCTTAAAACCGCCGCCCAAAATCGACGCGGCTTTGCCGAGCACGTTTGGGTCGAGTATGTCGCCCTCTATTATTTCGGCGTTGTCGCAGTCGGCTAGCGTGCGCCCAAGGAGCGGTATAAGCCCTTTGTCTATCTCAACCGCCACAACACGTCCCGCCCTTTTACATAAGGCAAGTGTAAGCGCTCCGGCTCCGGGGCCGATTTCAAGCACGCTGTCGTCACCGCTAAGATGTGCGGCGTCGGCGATATTGTTTAAAATATTCTCGTCTATAAGAAAATTCTGCCCAAAGCGCTTAAGTGGGGAAACGGAAAATTCTTTTAACAGGCGAGACAAATCTTTCGCTGATGAAGGCTTCATATACTTTCTCCTTTAAAAGCAAATTATATCACACTTACCTTTCTTTTAGAAAAAAGAAAGGTAAGCCAAAGAAAATCTAATTATGCCGATAGGTTCAAGCGCTTTATTTATTATGCCCGCTTTGGGGCACTTGCTCCATACTATATTGAGCTCCTTCCTTTTAGAAAACGAAAGGCAAGCCAAAGAAAATCTGATTGTGCCAACAGGTTCAAGGTGCTATATATCTCATGCCTGCTCCGTAGCTATTATTCCGTACTATATTACGCTCCTTCCTTCCATTTAGCAAAAGAAAGGCAAGCCAAAGAAAACCTGATTATGCAAACAGGCTTTAGGTGCTTCATTTATCATGCCCGCCTGGGGTGAACTCCCTCATTTGAATGGTGATCGCCTCTTTTACTTTCCCTTAAAATGCCCATATGGGCATTTTAATAAAGTTTGGAATCCAACCCTTTTTAAAGGGTTGGCCGCCGGAGGCATCGTTCCCCGTTCCCGTTCCCCCGTCCCTCGGCATCGTTCCTATAAACGGAAAGCCGCCACTAGGCGGCTTATTCATTAGCGTATATTTTGCGCATTGCCTTTATCTCCCGCCGTATCCACTTGCGCAGACTCTGCGGCTCGAGCACCTCACATTCGCAGCCCTGCTGAAGCACCCATAAACGCACGCCCTCCGGCGCTATATTAAGCCGCACATCCATAAGGTCTTTGCCGGCCGGTGTCATGCTTACTTCGGGGCCGAACGCCGATACTACATTACCGGTCATAGTTATAGGCATCCTAAGACGCACCGGCTCGGGTTTGCCGCAGAACATGTATATATGCTCGCTTACATACTGGCCTATGTCAAAACCAACGCCATCATGCTCGGGCAGGTCGGAAATAGGGCGGCGGGCGGTATTGAGAAGCTCTATGCCGGTTATGCGGTCGAGCCGGTAATGGGTGATGTTGTCGTATTTTGAGTAGTTGGCGATAAGGTAGTAATGGCCGCTGTTTACAACTATTTCATATGGATTAACTATATAAGGCCGCTCTCGGCGAGGGTGGAGCAGGCCGTCCATGCCGTATTCGTTATAAATAAAAGAGACTTGCTTTTTGCCGGTTATAGCCTGGCTAAGTATTTCAAGTATATAAAAAAACTCTTTGTTACGGGGATGCTGGAACTGGTTCATGGAAACGACATGCGGAGTTTCACGGGCGAAGTATTCGGTTGAAAGGTCTTTTATTTTATCGACAAGGCGTTCGGCGTCGCGCTTAGGTATAAAGCGGGATGAAAGAACGCTGTCAATGAGGAGGCGCAGCTCGGCATCGGTAAAGTCGCGTTCCCTAAGATAGTAACCTTTGCCATTTTCGTCATATGTGCTTATGTCGTAGCCCATTTCCATAAGCAAAGACAGATTGCGGGCAACGGATTTTCGCTCCGCCTCTATAGAGTATTCACGGCTTAAGCGCGCGATCAAATCGCGCATTGATATAGGGTGATCGTGATCGGTGTATTTGCTTAGTATTTTAAGTATACATAAAGGCAAAGCCTTCTTGCCGCCTATAGCCTGCATATGCTTTCTCTCCCCTTATATAATTAACTATAATATACCATAAAACAGCCGCAAGTACCGATATAATTGGAGCTTAGCGGTTAATAAAGCGGTGATGTATATATGAAGCGCCACAAGTTGGCGTTGACACGTTTTGTATTAAATCAACATATAGTGAAATATAAATAAGGGCTAAACACCGCTCAATATTATTGCATATGCGTAACCAGGCTGCTAGGCATAAAGCAAGAGAAAGCGGTTGTGGCCCGGGAGGTGAAATAATGAGTTGTCTATGTTTGTTAGGTGTGCTATGCGCATGCCGCGGAAATAATTGCAGGCGCGGCGGCGCCGTCCAGGGCGATAGCGATAACGGACGTTCGGGCAGGTGTTGCAGGTGCCGTTGTGGCGATGTGCAGGGCGATAGCGATAACGGACGTTCGTGCAGGTGTTGCAGGTGCCGTTGCGGCGATGTGCAGGGCGAGAGCGATAACGGACGTTCGGGCAGGTGTTGCAGGTGCCGTTGTGGCGATGTGCAGGGTGATAGCGATAATGGGGTAGCGGGCATAAGCAGATGCTGCGCCGAGATATGCGAGCTGTGCAGGCGGTGCAGAAGGTGCTGCTAATTCATACTGGGGCGGGGCGGGTATTACCGCTCCGTTTCTTTATGTCGCCGTTTTGTTGAGGTTATAATCGCTTTGCTGCTTAAGGCGCAGTAGCGCCTTGGCGTGCAGCCGGCGGCAATGCCTTTCGCTATAATGACAGCGCCGCGAAATATCTGCCCAGCTAAGGGCGCATATGTAGCGCAGTCGCAAAACCTGCCTTTCGTTGGCGGGTAAGCCGGATATAGCCTCCTCGGCCTTAGATAAGCCGCTTTCAAGCGAGTGTATCTCTTTATAAAGCAAATCCGCCGCCCGGCTCATACTTGAGCATTGCTGCGCTATCGGCTCTTTGCCGCCTGAAAAGAGTACCGCGCGAACCAGCGCTCCCGCCGCGTCCATATATTTTATGCGTTCTTTTAACGAGTCTATACGCTGCCTTTTTTCTCTAAGTTCCGCCAGCTCCATACCGTCACACCCCTTCGCTATTATCGCGCCGCTCTAAAATCCAGTTACCGGAGAAAAACCATTCGGTAAACTCCTCCTTTAAAGCCGCATTGCCTCGCGTCAGCCGCGCCAACGCATAAGCAAAAGCGGCGTCCGCTTCGACATGGCTGCCGCTTTCTATGCCGAACCCGTTATATACACCATGCGAAACACGCTCGTCCATATTATTTTTATAATGTTTATCCATAGCTTATCTCCGTTTGCTAACTTAGCTTAAAGCTATAATATAGCACAGAGCTAAGTATGTCAATATAAATATTAGCTAAAAGCTAATAAAATGATATGGATAAACCGAAAATAGCATGGTAAAATTAGCTATGAGCAAGTTTAAAGATGATGTTTCGGCAGGTAAGCGCATAAAGAGCCTGCGTTTGGAGCGAGGAGTTAAGCAAGAAGAGGTGGCTACTGCTGCCGGCATTACCGCGGCTTTTTTAAGCGAGGTTGAAAATCGCAAAAAGGGAGTATCGGTAGAGGTGCTAAAGAGCATCGCCGATTATTTTGAGGTATCGACAGACTATCTTTTAGGGCGGACAGAGGTGCGTGGCGAGCCGGAAACCGCGGCGTTTCATATGGAGGGCGAATATGACGAGCTGCCTGATCAGGCGCGGCGTGAAATAGAAAGCTTTATAAGCTATATAAAGCAAAAATACAAGTCATAACTTAGCTTATTGGTGGTTTTCTTTTAGAAAAGAGCCAAAAGACACGAAAATGCCTTTGGGAAGGCACTTTATGACGGAATTTGCGATATAAAAATCTTAACAAATCTAAAAAAACGCCTTTTTAAAGGCGTTTTTCTAAAATGATGATTAAGTGACCAATTCCTTAAGCGGAGGTATGAAGGCAGAGCCTCCGCCGTTACTATATCGAGACTTACCGCGCCCTTTCCATATCGGCTCCAAGAGATATAAGCTTATTTTCAAAGTTATGGTAACCGCGGTCTACATATTTCATATTTGACACTACTGTTGTGCCTTCGGCCATAAGGCCGGCTATTATAAGCGCTGCGCCAGCTCTAAGGTCGCTGGCCCTTACCGGCGCTCCGGTAAGACGCTCAACTCCGCTTATAACCGCAACCCGGTTATCAACCTGTATATCCGCTCCCATGCGCCTAAGCTCATAAACATGCTTAAACCTATCCTCGAATATGCTTTCGATTATCATGCTTGTGCCTTCAGCGGTGCTTAAAAGGGAAGTGAAAGGCTGCTGAAGGTCGGTTGGGAAGCCGGGATACGGCAGCGTTTTTATATTAACTCCGTTCGGGCGGCCGTTTGTAAGTATGCGTATCCAGTTTTCGCCTTCGCTTACCTTTATGCCGGCTTCGATAAGCTTTGCGGTAAGCGCATCCATATGCGTCGGTATTACGTTTGTAACGGTAACATCGCCGCGAGTGGCGGCGGCGGCCAGCATCAGCGTGCCGGTTTCTATCTGATCGGGTATTATTGTATAATTGCAGCCGCCAAGCTTTGCAACGCCTCTTACGCGTATTATGTCGGTGCCGGCGCCGCTTACTTTGGCGCCCATGCTGTTTAAGCAGCTGGCAAGATCTACAACATGCGGCTCTTTAGCGGCATTTACGATTGTTGTAGTGCCTTCGGCGAGTACCGCCGCAAGCATAAGGTTTATAGTCGCCCCTACGCTTACAACGTCGAGATATATATCCGTTCCTTTAAGCTTTTCAGCCTCGGCGAATACAATGCCGTGTTCAATCTTTAAAGTGGCGCCCATCGCGGTCAAACCTTTGATGTGCTGATCTATCGGCCGGGAGCCTATAACGCAGCCGCCGGGCAGCGCAACTTCGGCTTTGCCAAACCGGCCAAGAAGAACGCCTAAAAGATAATACGAGGCGCGCATGGTCTGCGCCAGCTCGTAATCTGCCTTATGCGTGTTTGTTCCGGAAGGGTCAACGCTCATGCGCCCGTCCGTAGTAAGATTGACATCGGCGCCCATAGCGACCAAAATGTCCTTAAGAACAAGCACATCCTTTATATAAGGAAGGTTATCAATAGTACAGACATCATCTGTAAGCAGCACTGCGGGCAGTATTGCCACCGCCGCATTTTTAGCTCCGCTTACGGCTATTGAGCCGTTTAGGGGGCGGCCGCCTTTAATTATTAAATTATCCATTCGTCCTCCGGCTATAACGAAAGCCATATTTATGGCTTGTTGTGCTAACGAATTATAGCATAATTAATATTATTTGACAAAAAATTTAATGCGCAGCTTTAAAACCGCGCAAAAAACGCTTTACTCCTGCTCTTTATACTGGTCGCCACGAGCTAATACAGCCTCGACGGCTTTTATTAAAATAAGCGTATTGTCGGATCGCTGCTCTGCCGTCTGCCGTTTTTCAAGCCGTATTTTATGATAATGAAATGCCGAGCGCAGCGTAGTGGCTCCGCTTTTTATAAGCTGCTTATCAATGGCGCACAAGTCGTTTTCAGTATAAGTATAGATGGGTATAGATAAAGCTGCGGCCTGCCGCATATGCGAACCGGCGCCAACGAACATGTCACAGCCGGCTATAATAGCCGAGGACGACTCGGCGGGCGAAGCTATAAGGCAGCGCAAGTCGGCCTCGATAAGTGCGTCGTATTGCTCCTTGTCATGCGGTAGCATTATCACCACCACCATTTTTCCAAGCAGATAGTTGAGTATTGCGCGGGGTAGCTCGTCCTCACGCTGATTAACAAGGCAAAAAAACGGAGGCGGGCTAAACGCGCATACTATCGCCTCTTTAGGTATAGACAGTCGGCTGTGCAGATAGTCGCTTGAAAGCGAGGAGGCGTAAAAATCCTCAAGCAGGCCGGGATAATATATCGGCTCTTTTATACCTGGCAGCCTTATATCCATATCCCTAACCGCCTCCGGCACCAGTACGACGTCTGCTTGTTTCGCCGCCGAAACCGCCGCTCTGTCCGTTTCATCATCTATTATGGTTATATAAGGCAACCCCAGCCTTTTGCATGCTTTGGCTATGTTTTTATCGGGGAATGCCATTACGGCATCAAATTCTCTTTGGCCGGCAAAATCCATAAAGCCTTTTAAAAGGCCGGCTCCGGCAAAAACACCCGGCGTTTCAAGATCGCCTATTATTTCAAAGCTAAGCCCCGATAACGCCGCTGCGTCGCCTAAAACCTCCGGCTCAGTGCTGACAGTAACATTATGCCGTTTTTCTTGGAGCGCACGAACGGATGGGCTAAAGAAAAGCGCCTGTTCTTTGCCGCTTATATGAATCCATATGTTAGGCATAATAATTCCTCCTTAAAGGGGCGGCCTTTGCCGGTGGGATGTGGTTTATCGTTTAATGATCTCTTAGCCGCCGGACGCTTCGTGTCTGTCTGCGGCGTGAGATTATTATACCCTAAGGAGCGGCGGCATACAACGCCGGCGGTTTTTTGCATGAATTTTGAAGAAGCATGATAGAAGATTAAATATGGCAGCCTAAATTTTGCATGGCTGCCGTTATTTTGGATTATAAGCGCAGGTTTTATTATACCGGGCCGGAAAGCTTTTCGAGGTTTTTAATAGCCTTATTGAGATGAACCTTCATAAGGTATTTGGCTTTATCGCCGTCGCCACATTTAACGGCATTAAGTATGGCTTGATGGTCAGATATGGATTTTTCGGGCTGGCCGGGTATTGAAAGGGTGGCCTCGCGGGTCTTGCTTAAAAGCTCGCGGCACATTGCCAGTATTTTTATCATAGCTCCGTTTTCGCTAGCCATGGCAAGCGCATTATGAAACTCGTTTTCGCCGGTAAGACCGGTGCCGCCGCTTTCTATATCCTTTTTCATAGCCTCAATGGCTTGAGAAATATGCTCAACTTTTTCATCTGTAACCCTGTTGGCGGCAAGCCGCGCTATTTCGCCCTCCAATAGCCGCCGCACCTCTATAAGTTCTCTTATAAGCGTTTTATCCTGCATAAGCATGGCGGAAAAGGGATCTATAATATTATCGAGGGTTATGGCTTTTACAAATGTGCCGCCGCCGACTTTAGACTCTATAAGCCCCATAGTTTCAAGGGAACGCAGCGCCTCTCGTATGGCGGTACGGCTAACGTTAAGCTGCTCGGCAAGCTGCCTTTCCGGGGGAAGGCGGTCGCCGGGCTTTAAAGAGCCGTTTTTTATAAGCTCCATAAGTTGTTTTATAATCTCTTCATATAGTCTGGTTTTTTTAAGTGGCTCCAGCATAAAAAACCCCTCCATAGATAATATGGCCGCATGAAATATATTAAAATATATCTGACCAGAATTTTGTGTTTGTATTATAAAATTGCAAAAAACCATTGCAAAGGAACGATGCGTGTGCTATATTTTTGTTAAAGGCATTGGTAATACCAACAAACAATATAATATTACTTTATTACAAGAGGATTGTCAATTATATCATCATCTAAAAGAAATAATCATACCCCGGCGGCAACACGGTTTACAAGCGGTTTATCCGCATTCTATATTAATATAAAACAATGAGAGGGCGCGAAAAATGGAAAAGATGGAATTCATTAAAGATTTGGTTTCAAAGTCGAGAGCGGCGCAGCAAAAGTTTGAGTCGTTCACGCAAGAGCAGGTAGACGGTATTTGCAAAGCGATAGCTAAAGTTGTATACGATAATGCGGAACCGCTTGCCAAGCTTGCCCATGAAGAGAGCAGAATGGGCGTATATAAGGATAAGATTAACAAAAACCTGGGCAAAGCCAAAATTATATGGCACGACATGGAAGGCGAAAAGTCGGTCGGTATAATTAAGGAAGAAAAAGACAAGGGCCTTATTTATGTTGCTAAGCCGATGGGCGTAATAGCGGCGATAACCCCTTGCACAAACCCCATAGTTACGCCTATGTGCAACGCTATGTTCGCTCTAAAGGGGCGCAACTCTGTTATCATCGCTCCGCATCCGCGTTCTAAGAAATGCGCTAAGGTGCTGGTAGACATGTTTAACAAAGTTATAGAGCCGTTTGGAGCACCCGAAAACCTTATACAGGTAATAGAGGAGCCGGCTATAGAGCTTAGCGGAATGCTTATGAGCGAGGCCGACGTTACAATAGCGACAGGCGGCGCCGGCGTTGTAAAAGCGGCGTATTCGAGCGGCAAGCCGGCATTCGGCGTAGGCCCCGGAAACGTTCAGTGCATAATAGACAACGGAGTTGATATAAAAACGGCTGTTCCCAAGATAGTTGCCGGCAGGATATTCGATAACGGCATAATATGCTCGGGCGAACAGACAATAATAGCCCCCCGCGGCGATTATGACGCCATCATAGCCGAATTTAAAGCTAACGGCGCTTACTATACAGAAGACGAAGCCGAAGTGCAGAAAATACGCGACACTGTATTCCCGAACGGCGTTATGAATAAAGACCTTGTTGGCAAGAGCATACAGGTTGTAGCCGACGCGGCCGGCATAAAGATACCCGAAGGCACCAAGCTTATAATAGCTAAAGCCGGAGCGATAGGATTTGATGATGTTCTTAGCAAGGAAAAGATGTGCCCGCTTATGTCGTCTTATGCGTATGACACATGGGAAGAGGCGGTCGATATAGCTATAGCCAACCTCGAATATGAAGGCAAGGGCCATAGCGTATCTATACACAGCAACAACCGCGAAAACATAGAATACGCCGGCAACAAGCTGCCCGTAAGCCGCATACTGCTCAATCAGATATGCTCGACAATGAACGGCGGCTCGTTTGTAAACGCGCTCGCGCCCACCACAACGCTGGGCTGCGGCAGCTGGGGCAATAACAGCATAAGCGAAAACCTGAGCTGGCGTCATCTGTTCAACGTTAGCAGAATCGCTAGCGAGCTTGATAAAAAGGTACCCACCGATGATGAGATTTGGGGGGTGAACGGTAAATGAAGCTACTCGAATACAAAGCCAAAGAGCTTTTTGAAGCCGCCGGCATACCTTCTATGAAGGGAGTTGTCATAGACAAAGCCGAAGGCATAAGCGAAAAGCTTTCAGAGGCGGGTCTTACATATCCTGTTGTTATAAAGGCGCAGGTTCAGGTCGGCGGTCGCGGCAAGGCTGGCGGCATACAGTTCGCCAACAACGCGGCGGAGGCTGAAGACTGGTGCAAAAAGCTGCTCTTTTCAGACCTTAAAGGCTTTAAGGTAAATCAGCTGCTGCTGGTTGAAAAGGCAAATCCGGTTGCTGAGTGGTATCTTTCGATAATGCTTGACCGCCTTAGCAAATGCCCGCTTATTATATTCTCGGCTTGCGGCGGCGTAGATATTGAAGAAGTAGCCAAGACCGACCCCGATAAAATAATAAAGTTGCCTATAAACCCTTTCCTCGGCATTCAGGACTATGCGGTTAGATACCTTATAGATAAATCCGGCATAGACGCAAAACATACCGCCGATATGAAGGACATACTTGTAAAGCTTTATGAAGTGTTTATAAAGAACGATTGCCTGTTGGCGGAGATAAATCCGCTGGTGCTTGACGCTAATGGCAGCATAATAGCTTTAGACGGCAAGGTTGATGTTGACGACAGCGCGCTGTACAGGCAGCCTGACATACTTGCTTTCCGCGACAGCCTTCAGGAAGAAGAGCTGGTTGTTGAGGCAAGAAAGTTCAACCTTCTATACATACCCGTTGAGGAAGGCGGCACCATAGGCGTTATGTCTAACGGAAGCGGTATGCTTATGAGCTGCATAGACCTTATAACAAAAGAGGGCATGAAGGTTGGTGCCGCGCTTGACTTGGGCGGCGGAGCGACAAAAGAGAAAATATCCGAGGCTGTGCGCATAATGCTGTCAACGCCGGGCATGAAGGCGATATTCATATGCATATTCGGCGGTATAACTCGCTGCGACGAAGTCGCGGGCGGAGTTAAGCTGGCGCTTGAAAAGCAGGAAGCGGATAAGATAGTTATAACCCGTATGGAAGGCACAAATAAAGAAAAAGGGCTGGAGATAATCGCGTCTATTGGCGGGGATGTCGTTGCTGTGAACGGCGTGCGCGAGGGCGTTGCCGCTCTGGCTGAGAGGAGGGCTTCGCTGTGAGTATAATCATTGATAAAAATACCAGGCTTATCGTTCAGGGAATAACCGGACGCGAAGGCACCTTTCATACTGAGCAGATGCTCGCCTACGGCACAAATGTCGTAGCCGGCGTTACTCCGGGAAAAGGCGGCCAGGAAGTACTTGGAGTTCCGGTTTTCAATACCGTTAAAGAGGCTGTAGAAGCCACAAACGCCAATGCCACAATTGTTTTTGTACCGGCTAGGTTTACGGCGGCCAGCGTTTTTGAGGCTCTTGATGCCGGACTTAAAACTGTTCTTACAATAGCCGAGCATGTGCCGGTGCATGATATGATGCGCGTGTATCATCTTGCCAAGGCGTGCGGAGCGAGGGTGTTCGGGCCTAACTCGTTCGGCATAATATCGCCGGGCAAGGCGAAAGCCGGCTTTATGGCGCATTCCATATTCACACCCGGCAACGTAGGCATAATGAGCCGCAGTGCCACAAACTGCTATGAAACTGTGTTCATGCTGTCAAATGCCGGCATAGGGCAATCTACCTGCGTAGGCAACGGCGGTGACATGATACCCGGTTCAACATTTGTTGACTTGCTGCCCGACTTTGAGGCTGATGAAGAGACAAAGGTAATAGTTATAATAGGCGAAATAGGCGGCAGCGAAGAGGAACTTGCCGCAGAGTATATAAAGAAGCATGTTACAAAGCCGGTTGTGGCTCTTATAGCCGGCAAGAACGCGCCGAAGGGCAGAAGCATGGGACATGCCGGCGCAATAGTTTCGGCCGACGGTACCGGTAGCGCCGAAAATAAGGAAAAGGCGCTGAGGGAGGCTGGGGTGCACATAGCGGAAGGCACTCAGCATATGGTCGAAATACTTTCTAAGCTTGTATAGAATACAAGATATTCTCCCTTAATATAGCTTGCCCCGGCAAGCCCGGGGCGGCTCTCCTTTTTTGATTTTCGCGTAAAGGCGCGAGTTGATAGAGAAGCATTGTTTTTTGAAAGGAGTATTGATTATGATCGACAAGGAACGCTGGATTTGGATTTACACAACTATGAACAAGATCCGAAAATTTGAGGAAAAAGCTTATCAGCTTTTTGGAGAGAACAAGCTGCGCGGTTCTGTGCATCTTTATATAGGACAGGAGGCCGTTGCGGCAACGGTTTGCTCCCGGCTTAGGGATTCCGACTATATCACCAGCACGCACCGCGGTCACGGGCATTGCATAGCCAAAGGCGCCGAGCTTGACAAGGCTATGGCCGAGCTTATGGGCAAAGAAACAGGCTATTGCAAAGGCCGCGGCGGCTCTATGCATATAGCTGATTTGACAAAAGGCAATTTAGGTGCCAACGCCATAGTCGGCGGCGGTATACCTATTGCCGCGGGCGCTGCGCTGGGAGCAAAGCTTAAAGGAACCGATCAGGTTGCCGTTAGCTTTTTCGGCGACGGAGCGTCAAACGAGGGTACTTTCCATGAGGCATGCAACTTAGCAGCGGTATGGAAGCTGCCCGCCATTTTTATATGCGAGAACAACGGATTTGGTATTTCGGTGCCGGTAAAGCAGAGCACGTCGGTTAAGGATATAAGCGAGAGGGGCGCCGCCTACAATATGCCGGGCTACACTGTCGACGGCAATGACGTAAGGGCTGTTGACGAAGTGTTCGCAAAAGCTCTTGAGCGCGCTAAAGCTGGAGAAGGCCCCACGCTTATAGAATGCAAGACGTATCGCTGGCTCGGACATTGGACGGGCGACCCGCAGGTATACAGAACCCGCGAAGAAGTTGAAGAGTGGAAGAAGAAGTGCCCGATAAAGAGGGCACGCGAATACATGCTCGAAAACGGAATTGCCACTGAGGAAGAACTCGACGCCATAGAGCAGGCCACGCATGAAGAAACCGAAGCGGCTGCCGAATTCGCCCTTAACAGCCCCGAGCCGGATCCGGCAACTGTTATGGACGATGTATTCTTTGTAGGCTAAGGAGGGCAATATAATGAGTATAAAAACATACATTCAAGCAATAAAAGACGTTTTAGCCGAAGAGATGAGGCGGGATCCCAGCGTTTTCGTAATGGGCGAGGACGTGGCGGAACAGGGCGGAGTCTTTGGCGCTACCAGAGGTCTGATAGATGAATTTGGTCCCGACAGAGTAAGGAACACGCCTATATCCGAAGCGGGAATTGTTGGCGCGGGGCTTGGCGCGGCATGTGCTGGGCTTAGGCCGATAGTTGAGCTTATGTATATGGACTTTACTTTCTGTGCCATGGATCAGCTGTTAAACCAGGTGGCAAAAACAAGGTATATATTCGGCGGACACGCTAAAATACCGCTTGTTATACGCGGACAGCAGGGCATCGGCCGCGGAAACGCCGCAACGCACAGCCAGAGCACCGAAACTATATTTATGCATATACCCGGCATGAAGGTGGCGTTGCCGTCTTCTCCCGCCGAAGTAGCCGGCCTTTTAAGGACAGCTATACGCGACGACAACCCCATAATGTTCTATGAGCATAAAGCGCTCTATGGCATGAAGGGCGAAGTGCCGGATGATCCCGAGTTCATGATACCTTTTGGCAAAGCCAATGTGCTTAAAGAAGGAAACGACGTTACAATAGTAGCTACGCATCTGTATGTGCAGCAGGCGATGGACGTTGCGAAGCAGCTTGAGGCTGAGGGAATAAGCGCCGAGGTAATAGATCCGCGCACAATAGTGCCGCTGGATATGGAAACTATTACAAATTCCGTTAAAAAGACAGGCAGGATGGTTATTGTGCATGAAGCGCATAAGGCCGCCGGCTTTGGTGCTGAAATATCTGCGCAGATAACGGAAACGGCATTTAAATACCTTGATGCGCCTATTATAAGGCTGGGCGCAAAGGCTTGCCCTCTGCCCTTCAACCTCGCATTGGAAAATGCCGTTGTGCCGCAGCAGCATGAAATATACGACGCATGCAAGCAAGTGGTTTTAAAATAACCGTTTACAAACTTGCTTAATAATTGTAAGATTCAATCAGAGGCTAGGAGCGGCGCATTATGCGCCGCATCCGGCCTAATATGGCTTACAGGTGTATATTACACCGGCAATGATATAAAATATATGGGAGGTTAAATAATGGCAACCAGAGTAATTATGCCTAAACAGGGTCTTCAGATGACCGAGGGCACAGTTTTGCAGTGGTTTTTCAAAGAAGGCGATAAGGTAGAGGCGGATAAGCCACTCTTTGAAATTGAAACGGATAAGCTGTCGATAGAAATAGATTCTCCTGCCAGCGGAACCCTTCTTAAAATCATTAAAGAAGAAGGAGAAGTTGTTCCTATTGCCGAGCTGATAGCAGTAATAGGCGAAGAAGGAGAAGATATCTCTGAAATTCTAAAAGAGGCGGCACCGGCAGAAGCTGAAGCCGAACCGGAACAGGCTCCTGAGGCGGCAAAAGAAGAGGTTGCAGCGGCAGCCGAATCGGCCCCCGCAGCAGCGGTAAGAGCTGAAGGCGAACGTATATTTATAAGCCCGAGGGCTAAGGCTCTGGCCGAGGACAAGGGCATTAATTATGACTCGATAGCCGGCACCGGCCCCGAGGGCATGATTATAGAGCGCGATATAGTAAGCTATGCCGCCTCGCAGCCCAAGACAACGCCTCTTGCCAAGAAGGCGGCTGATAAAGCTGGTATCGATGTTACGGATGTTGATGGCAGCGGCGCGAGAGGCAAAGTTATGGTTGCCGACATTCAGGCGGCTATCGCGGCGAGAGCGGCGGCGGCAGGCGGAGCGGCGAGGGGCGAAACAATCGTTCCGTTCACCGGAATGCGCAAAGTTATATCCGAGCGTATGTCTGAAAGCCTCCACACCATGGCGCAGGCTAATCACCGTATGTCGGTAGATATGACAGAGGCCATTCGTTTCCGTGAAACGCTTAAGGCAAACGATATAAAAGTTTCCTACAATGATATACTTGTAAAGGTTATATCAAAGGCGCTTAAGGAATTCCCCATGATGAACTCCAGCCTTACCGCCGATGGTTTGGTATTGAAGGATTATGTAAACATGGGCATGGCGGTTGCGCTTGATAACGGGCTTATTGTTCCCAACATCAAAAACGCAGACCTTATGACGCTTGAAGAAATAAGCGCGGTTTCGGCCGATCTTATATCCAAGGCTAAATCCGGCAAGCTGACGCCAGACGATTACAAGGGCGGCACCTTCACTATTTCAAACCTCGGAATGTTTGGAGTAGACCACTTTACCGCTATTGTAAATCCGCCGGAGGTGGGTATACTGGCGATTGGCACGATAGAGAAAAAGCCGGTTGTAGTAGGCGACGAAATAGTAATCAAGCCTATAACTGTACTAAGCCTGTCATACGACCACAGGGTTGTGGATGGAGCGCCGGCGGCTCAGTTCCTCCAGAGAATAAAAATTCTGCTTGAAAACCCGTATCTGCTTATATAAAAGCAGCTCTGTAGGTTTGAGGACAAAGCAAAAGCGTCTTATGAGGTGATACAATTGAAAAATGAGTTTAATGCCGCCGTATTAGGCGGAGGCCCGGGCGGGTATGTAGCTGCTATCAGGTGCAGCCAGCTGGGTCTTAAAACAGTTATAATAGAGGAAAGAGAGCTGGGCGGTACCTGCCTTAACAGGGGCTGCATACCTACGAAAGCCCTGCTTCACAGTGCGGAGGTTTATAAAACCGCACTTGAAGCGGCGGAGTTTGGAGTATCGACCGGCGAAGTATCTTTTGATTATTCAAAATTCGCGGCGCGTAAGGATAGCGTTGTCAGTCGCTTAAGGCGCGGTATAGCCGGCCTTATGAAAAGCTACGGCATAGAGGTTGTGTCAGGGCGAGGCGCTGTTAAAAACCGCAACGCTATACAGGTTGGCGAAAGGGAAATAACCTTTGATAAGCTTATACTTGCCACCGGTTCGCGTCCCATGCGGCCGCCGATACCCGGCATAGACGGCAAAAATGTTGTTACAAGCGACGAGGTATTGTCATTTGACGAATGCCCCGAAAGCGTTGTTATAATAGGCGGCGGAGTTATAGGCATAGAATTCGCTACGCTTTTTAGCACGCTCGGCCGCAAGGTAACGGTTATAGAGATGCTTGATCGCATACTGCCTCCGGTTGACGCCGAGATAGCAGCGGCGATGCATGGCTTGCTTGAAAAGTCGGGCGTAGAGATTTTCACCGGCGCTAAGGTCGTTGAAATAAACGGCGGAGACACCGTCTCCGTAACTTATGAAAAAGACGGCGGCAGCTTTAAGGCGGAAGGCGCGACCTGCATAGTATGCATAGGGAGAAGGCCGAATACAGAGGATATTGGCCTTGAAGCTGTAGGTGTTCAGATGCAGCGCGGCTTTATAACGGTTGAGGACAATATGGAAACAACTGTACCCGGCATATACGCTATAGGCGATATTACCGGCAAGCTGCAGTTGGCGCATGTCGCCGATGCGCAGGGCCTTGTAGCGGCGGCGTCCGCGGCGGGTCAGAAGGCGAAGATGCATTACAATGCGTTGCCTTCGTGCATATATACAGAGCCTGAGATAGCATCGATAGGGCTTAGCGAAGAGGAAGCGCGAAAGACGCACGAAATCAAAATCGGTACATTTAGCCCTGCCGGAAACGGTAAGTCCATGGTTATGGGACAGAGCGAAGGGCTGGTAAAAATAATAACCGACGCTGATTCAGGCGAAATACTTGGCGCGCATATAATGGCGGCTAGAGCAACGGATATGATAGCCGAGATAGGCGTCGCGATGAAGCTTGAGTCAACGATTGAAGAACTGGCGGATACAGTGCATCCGCATCCCACTGTAAGTGAAATGATTATGGAGGCGGCCCATGACGTTGACGGGCTGTGCTGCCATAAACCCAAGAAAAAATAGCTAGAAAAGTAGAACAGAGGTTGTCGATGTATAAAATTTTAAGGAAGCAAAGGCTTAATGACAGCGTGGTGCGCTTTGATATAGAAGCGCCGTTTGTGGCGCGCAAGGCTAAGGCCGGGCAGTTCATACTGCTAAGAGTTGATGAGTATGGTGAGCGCATACCGCTTACTATTGCCGACTATGACAGGGAAGAAGGGTCGGTAACTATAATATTCCAAGAGGTGGGCAAGACCACAAAACAGCTTGCCGAGATGGAGGAAGGCGATGTTATAAGGGATTTCGCCGGCCCGCTTGGCACCGCCTCGCATTTTGAAGGAATAAAAAAAGCCGTTGTTATAGGCGGCGGCTTAGGTACAGCTATAGCTTATCCTCAGGCTAAGGCGCTTCACGCGATGGGAGCATCCGTAGATATTATTGCAGGTTTTCGCAGTAAAGACCTGATAATACTCGAAGATGAGTTTAAGCAATGCAGCGATAACCTTATCATAACCACAGATGATGGCAGCAACGGTAGGAAAGGCTTTGTTACCGACGTACTTAAAGAAAAACTTGAGGCCGGCGAAAAGTATGATATCGCTATAGCCATAGGTCCGCTTGTAATGATGAAATTTGTAAGCCAAGTGACTAAGCCTTACGGCATAAAGACTGTTGTAAGCCTTAACCCGGTTATGATTGACGGCACCGGAATGTGCGGCGGCTGCCGCGTAACGGTAGGCGGAGAGACAAAGTTCGCCTGCGTTGACGGGCCGGAGTTTGACGGGCATCTTGTTGATTTTGATGAGGCGATGCGCAGGCAGTCAATGTATAAGCGTCAGGAATCTGAAAGCCTGGAAAGGCACGAATGCAGGATAGGCGGTGTCACGAATGCGTAATATGGCACCTAAGAAAACGCCTATGCCGGAACAGGCGGCAGACGTAAGGAATAAGAACTTTAAAGAGGTCGCGCTCGGATATACAGCGGAGGACGCCATATCAGAGGCCAAAAGATGCCTTGATTGCAAGCATAAACCGTGCGTGGCGGGGTGTCCGGTAAGAGTTAGAATACCTGAATTTATAACGAAAGTCGCCGATGGCGAATTCGAAGAAGCCTATGATATAATCCGCAGCACAAACGCGCTGCCGGCGGTATGCGGTCGTGTCTGCCCACAG
Source organism: Christensenellales bacterium (assembly GCA_050945795.1). Taxonomy (GTDB): domain Bacteria; phylum Bacillota; class Clostridia; order Christensenellales; family MGBC116941; genus JBMNTP01. The sequence continues at coordinate 44,570 of JBMNTP010000011.1, forward strand.
GAGACGCAATGTGAGCAGCTTTGCGTAAGAGGTAAAAAGGGCGAGCCGGTTGCCATAGGCAGGCTTGAGCGCTTTGTAGCAGACTATTGCATGGGCAAGAGTTCCGGTGGCAAGATAGAGAAGGAAGAGGCTTGCGGCAAGAAGGTGGCGGTAATAGGCTCCGGCCCGGGAGGGCTGACGGCGGCGGGTGACCTCGCGAAGATGGGTCATGACGTTACTATATTTGAAGCCTTCCATACGCCGGGCGGCGTGCTTATGTACGGCATACCTGAATTCCGTTTGCCCAAAGCCCTGGTGCAGCAGGAGATAGACACTCTTTGTGAGCTGGGGGTAAAAATAGAAACCAATATGGTTATAGGAAAGGTGCTTTCACTCGACGATCTTAAAAAGATGGGCTTTGAGGCCATATTTATAGCGTCGGGCGCGGGACTGCCGAGCTTTATGAATATACCCGGCGAGAACCTCAACGGCGTATACTCCGCTAATGAGTTTCTTACCCGCGTTAACCTTATGAAAGCATACGATTTCCCTAACTACGATACTCCTGTGCGCGTGGGCAAAAATGTAGCTGTTATAGGCGGCGGCAACGTGGCTATGGATGCGGCGAGAAGCGCTAAGCGTCTTGGGGCGGAGAATGTCTACATTATTTACCGGCGCAGCGAGGTGGAACTGCCGGCAAGGCTGGAGGAAGTTCACCACGCCAAAGAAGAGGGTATAATACTTAAACTGCTGAACAATCCCACCCGTATACTCGGAACAGAGGATGGCTGGGTAAAAGGCATAGAATGCATTGAAATGGAGCTAGGCGAGCCGGATGCGTCGAGCCGCAGGCGTCCTGTGCCTAAAGAAGGCAGCGAGCATGTTATAGATGTTCAAACGGTTATAGTCGCGATAGGGCAGAGTCCGAACCCGCTTATAAAGCAGACTACGCCGGGGCTTGAAACAGAGTCGTGGGGCGGCATAATAGTCGATGAGGAAACGGGAGCGACGAGCCTTCCCGGCGTTTACGCCGGAGGAGACGCCGTTACCGGAGCGGCTACCGTAATATTGGCGATGGGCGCAGGCAAAACAGCGGCTGAAGCCATGGATAAGTATTTGTGCGGTAAAGATTAAAAGGTGCGATTATGAAGATAGAGCTTGCATACGGAAAAACATATATGCCGGTGGAAATACCCGACAAAAACGTTATGGGCGTTTTAGAGCCTAATGACGTTAAAGTCGAGCTTACCGGCGAGGCAGAGGTAAAGCGGGCTTTGGGCGAGCCTATAGATAGCAAAAGGCTTAAGGATATTGTATCGCCGGGCGAAAAGGTTTGTATTATAACCAGCGATATCACAAGGCCGCTGCCAAGCAAATACGTTGTGCCTCATGTTATAGATGAGCTGGTGGCGGGCGGAGTGTCGGAGGACGATATATTCGTTATATTCGGTCTAGGAAACCACCGCCCCCAAACCGAGGAAGAAATGATATACCTCGTCGGCGAGGAGACGTATAACAGAGTCAAATGCTATGACTCCGACCCTAACGACCTTATACAGCTGGGCGTAACCGAAATGGGAACGCCGGTTGATATAACAAGAAGGGTATGCGAGGCGGATAAGCGCGTTTGCATAGGTAATGTCGAATACCACTATTTCGCGGGATACAGCGGCGGCGCAAAGGCGATTATGCCGGGCGTAAGCTCGCATGCGGCGATACAGTCGAATCACAGCCGCATGGTGCTTGATACCGCGAGGGCGGGTCTTATTGACGGCAACCCGGTACGCAAAGACATTGACGATGTAGCCGATTTTATATCGATAGACTTTATAGTCAATGTCGTGCTCGATGAGAAGAAGAATATTATAAACGCGGCGGCAGGCCATTATATATCGGCGCACCGTAAGGCCTGTGCTTTCCTTGATACGCTTTATAAAATTGAGATACCGGAGCGGGCGGACATAGTTATTGTTAGCCCGGGCGGCTATCCAAAGGATATAAACGTTTATCAGGCGCAAAAGGCGCTCGACAACGCCAAACATGCTGTAAAAAAAGGCGGCATAATAATATGGGCAGGCGCTTGTACCGAGGGACTCGGCGAGGAAGTGTTTGAGAACTGGATGCTGAGCGCCGACTGCTCGCAGTCGCTGGTTGATAGGATACAGCGTGAGTTTGAGCTGGGCGGGCATAAGGCGGCGGCGATAGCCATGGTGTTGTGCGACAGCAGGATATTCTTTGTGTCGGACTTTGAGGATGAATTTGTTGAAAGCATATTCCTTGAACCAAAGCCGGATATACAAACGGCGCTGGAATCGGCTTTTGATATCCTGGGTAAGGACGCCGGCGTTATAGTTATGCCGTATGGCGGCTCAACCCTGCCTCACGCAGCGGAATAAGCACCGTATATTAAACAAATGTTATATACGCATATTAACAGTCTGAGCGGTAATGCATAGAGAAGGCTGTTAGAAATCATAGAAAGCGCCCTATATAAGGGCGCTTTCGCGTTGACTCGATTGATTAAAAATCCAGTTTACATCGTTACGACGGGATTCTTAAGGGGCGACTGTCCCTTAAGCGGAGGTATGGAGGCGGCGCCTCCATGCGTATCCCATAAGATAGCCGGAATTCCCAAACGGCATTTTAATGTCAACTTTCGCCAACATAGAAACTTTACGACGGGATTCTTAAGGGACGCTTGTCCCTTAAGCGGAGGTTTAGAGGCGGCGCCTCCATGCGTATCCCATAAGATAGCCGGAATTCCCAAACGGCATTTTAATGTCAACTTTCACCAACATAAAAACTTTACGACGGGATTCTTAAGGGACGACTGTCCCTTAAGCGGTGGTATGGAGGCAGCGCCTCCAACGTCCTCCCCAACGTTCCCCAAATTTTTTGTCATATTCCGACAGCCGGTTTTTGGCGAAAAAGGCGCATACTATATAATGCGCCGGCGACGATGCGCCGGAGCCTAAATATTGGGTTTAGGAGGCCAGCTATATGAGCAAAAAGAAAAAGAGAAACAATAAGTATGCAGCAAGTGACGACCATTTCCTCGACGCGAATGTTGTAACATCATCGACGGAGTGTACCGGACTTATACCGGCGTTGCCTATGACAGAAGGAGAGTCGGAGTCTTATTCGGAGCTGTACGGCATACCGCATCAAGAGATAGACAGGAAGGAATAAGCGTGTTTAAATGCCGTGGTATATTATCCACGGCATTTTTCATACATTATTGCTGTTACGCTCTCTGTCTCGCATAAAATACCATACCGAGAAAAAGAACCACGCCCCGAATACTAGTGTTTGTATTATTACGCCGGATACGGTGCCGACGTCGTATGTAAAATATCCGAAGTTCTGTAGAAGCACGCCGAGCATGACGGATAGTCCAACCCAGAAAACGGTGTAGAGTATTACAAAAAGGCGTCGGCTGGGGAGAAAGTAAAAGAAAAGCATCCAGGTGAATATGAAGGCAAGAGGTACAGGTGCGGGTATGCCAAGAGCGGTGAGCGATCCGGCATGGTATGTGAATACGCCGAATAGGTTGCCGATTATAATTATCGAAAGAGTGGATATAATGCCGCCGAATACAATGCCGTAAATAAGGTATTTTTTATATTCACGCGAGGGTATAGCTAAAATCGTAAGCGCGAAAAAGCTTAGAAGATATAAAGGCCAGAATACAAGATAATTGCTTTCCATAAAAAACTGCCTTTCATAAATACTCATGCATAGTGTTTACTATTGTTTATGGTATTATTCGGTAAGGCAAGAGGCATAGTATGACGGACGAGTGGTGTTCGCAATAAAAAAGGCCTTCCGATTTACGGAAGGCCTTAAGGCTTTTTAATATGGTGTTGCTTATGCTATTCCAAGATAAGCCTTTTTGATGTCAGGATTATGCAGCAGATCCTGCGAAGGACCTTTAAGAACTACATGCCCCGTTTCAAGAACATAACCGCGGTCAGCAAGCTGCAAAGCTTTAACAAGGTTCTGCTCAATTATAAGTATCGATACGCCTACCGACTTTAGGTTTTCGAGTATCTCGAAAACTTCATCAACTATAATAGGAGCTAGACCGAGGGAAGGCTCATCGAGTATAAGCAGCTTGGGATCCATAACCATTGCCCGCGCTATGGCTAACATCTGCTGCTGGCCTCCGCTAAGAGTACCGGCTGGCAGATTAAGCCTATCTCTTAGTATAGGGAATATGCACAGCACGCGCTCTATATTCTGCTCGCGCTTTGCTTTGGAGCGCTTTGTATATGAGCCCATAATAAGATTATCTTTTATGGTCAGCGTCGAGAGTATGCCGCGCCCTTGCGGTATATGCGATATGCCCATCTCCGCCCGTTTATAGGCGGGTATCTTTGTAAGGTCCTGGCCAAACCATTCTACTTTGCCCGAAGTGACCGGAACGATACCCGATACAACGCGCAGCAGAGTGGTTTTGCCGGCTCCGTTTGAGCCTACAAGCGCTACAACTTCGCCTTCGTTTATGCTGATATCCAAACCGAAAAGCACTTTGAGGTCGCCATATCCGGCATTTAAACCTTCGATATTAAGCATGTACGTATCCCTCCCCCAAATAAGCTTTGATTACGGCAGGCTCAAGCATAACAACGTTGGGGTCGCCTTCGCTAAGCAAAGATCCTTCGGAGAGAACGACCACTCGCGTGCATAGCTTTGTTACGGCGGACATAACGTGTTCTATAAAAAGAACAGTGATGCCCATTTTGTTTATCATCCGAACGAGCTTTATGCTTTCATCCATTTCAGACGGCGTAAGGCCGGCTAGGCATTCGTCAAGCATAAGCAGCTTGGGATTAATAGCGAGTACCCTCGCCATATCAAGCCACTTTCTCTTTTCGATAGGCAACTTGCTGCACGGCAGCGACGCCACATCAGCAAAGCCCAGCATACCTAGTATTTCATCCGCCCTTTTAGCTGCGTCCTTCATGGACTTATGATGCAGCATAGCGATGGTATAAACGCTGTCAAAGACCGAGAGATTTGTAAACGGCTTAGGCGACTGGAAAGTACGGCCAAGGCCCATAAACGCGCGGTCAGGCACGCTCTGATTTTTAAGGGAATGCTTGCCCTGGTATATAATATCGCCGCTGTCCTGTATGTAAACGCCTGTTATAAGGTTTACACAGGTTGACTTACCCGAGCCGTTTGGCCCAATAAGGCCTAGTATTTCGCCTTCTTCGACGTCGAAGCTAAGATTGTTGACAGCATGAACTCCGCCAAACGACTTATCAAGATTAACTAACTGTAATAGCTTACTCATTGCTCACCTGTCCTTCTCTGCTAATCCGCTTTGCGATAATGCGGTCCTTGAGGCCGTCGAACAGCGAAATGAGTCCGTTCGGCCTTAGCAGCACTATAAGTATCATAGCCAGTCCGTAGAGCGCAAAGCCGGCTCCGCCTCCGCCAACCGTACTGAGATAATAGTTGGCTATCTCAAGCATGGGTATGGCGACAAACGCACCGAGTACCGGCCCCCATATGGTGCCCATACCGCCTATGATGGCTGTAACGCCTATGCGTATGGAAAGGTCATGGGAAGCGACGGAGTTGGGATCGATGTATGACATTTTAAAGCCATAGAAAGTGCCTATGGCGGCTATAAGCATTGCGCTTATAATAAAGGCTATCAGCTTGAGGCGGTGCGCGCGTATGCCGAGAGATTCGGCTGCGTCTTCGTCCTCACGTATTGCCTTAAGGTAATAGCCCATTTTGGAGCGGTTTATAATGGCGGTTACGGCTACTGTAACGAGCATAAGCGCCATTGCTACATAGTACCAGGAAGTTTCATTAAGGAAAGATAAGTTTATAAAGCTGTTCTCTGTCCTTATCTGGAACTTAAGGCCCTGGGCACCGCCTGTGAAATCGTTGAAATAGAACAATATCTGTCTAACTATGGAGGCGAACGATATTGTAGCTATGGAGAAGAATACGCCTCTTAGCCTAAAGCACGGCAAGCCGATTATAACAGCCAGCACGCCGGCTATAGCCATGCCCAGCCATATGGTCAGCCACGGCGAAACGCCGCCGCCGTTTATAAAGAAGAGCATTGTCGTATAAGCGCCCATAGCGAAGAACGACGCCGAGCACCACGAAGTTTGTCTTCCGAAGCCGCCGAGAATATTCCATGCCGAGCCTAAAGCTGCATAGAAGAACATTTCGCAGAAAACCCTTAACAGGTATTCGTTACGTAGTACGGCAGGCACGATAAGGCATAAAGCCAGGAATATAAGCATAATTGGGTGCTTTTTAATAAACTGGAACACTGAATTTCCTTTATTCATGCCTTTCTGACACCTCCTCCGAACAGACCGTAAGGCCTGAGCATCAATACGAGCAGCAGCGTCAGATCAATGGCAACCGGAGCCATCTCAAGGTTGATATAAACGCTTGCGAATGATTCAACAAGGCCGATTATAAGGCCGCCTATCATGGCTCCCTTTATATTTCCAAGGCCGCCCAGGACGACTACCGTCATACCTATGGTTGAAAAGAGAACACCGGCTCGAGGCTGTATATTGAACATTGGGGTAAGAAGCAGGCCGGAAAGGCCGGCGAATACTGTTCCCATTCCAAACGCCAAAGTATATATAACATCGGTGTTTACGCCTAGGAGCGCCGCTATTGTTCTGTCTTCAGAGGTTGAGCGCATGGCGCGCCCCATATCGGTTTTATTTAAGAAATAAGTCATAAGAACAACGGCTATAGCCGCCGCGCCAAAAGCTATAATGCGAGGAAGCGGCAGTATTAATCCGGCAACTGATACTGTACCGAACTTAAGGCTGTTGCTTATGCTAAGTGCGTGGAATTCGGCTCCGAATACAAATTGCACTAAGTTCTGTATAAGATAGGAGAGTCCAAGCGTAAGCACTATATAGTTACTGTCGCCTTTGCCTACAACCTTTGATATGGTGGTTTTAAATATCACTGTTCCTATCGCGAACATGCCAAGCGCAACGGGTATTATGAGCGGATATGGATTAGTTTCTAGCCCGAAAAGGGGATAGAGGAAAAACGTAAGATACATGCCGAGCATGAGGAATTCGCCTTGCGCGAAGTTTATGATTTTCATAACGCCAAATATTACGGTAAGCCCCACGGCGACCATTGAGTATACGCCACCGATTAGCAGCCCGTTAACAATGACTTGTGCCATATTCCATCCTCCTTATGAACTGGAGCAGGAGCAACTGATAGAGTTGCTCCGCTCCAGATACAAACCAATCTACGGATATTTATCCAGCGGTTTAGTTGATAACTTCCAGTGTGAACGGATCGATCAGCTTTTTGGCAGCTACGTCGAGCGGGAATACGGCGTTCATTTCGCCTCCCTGCCATTGTCCGATAACCGGCTTGTTACCTATGTTTTTGCCGTTTTCGTTGAATTTGCTGTCTCCGTGGAGGATGGCAAACCACTGGCTGTTCTCGCCTGTCATGGTGCGGATGTAGTCGCGGATCTCAACGCTGTCTGTGCTGCCGGTTTCCTCTATGGCTTCATAGATCATCATTGTTCCTGCGAACGACGGACCGACCTGCTCGCCCATGAACTCGCCGTTGATTTCGCGATACATGGGTTCGATTACGTCCTTAAACTCCGCTACGTTCATGGCGTGCTTGTTATCCCATACCCAGTTTGCAGCAGAAAGTATGCCTTCCGCCGACTCGCCGAGGTCCTTGGAGAACGCCGGCCATACGAAAGCCGAGCCGCCCGCTACGATAAGGGGTTTATAATCCATGGCTTCCATGGTGTTGAGGATGAGTTTTGTGTCGTTAACATAAGAAGCGGGAAGAAGTATGTCTACGCCGGCATTCTTAAGCTTTGTTACTATGGGGCTGGCATCCGAGAATCCGGAAACCGGATATGTCTCTTCAACTACAACATTGAGGCCGGCCTCTTCGCAGTTCTTTTTGTTGCCGGCAGCCGTATCCTGGCCCCAAGCCGAGTTCTCAAACACTATGCCGATTTTCATTTCTTTAAGGTCAAGGCCTTTGATTTCAGCATAATACTGTATGAACTCAAGTTGCAGTTCGCTGAACTGACGTCCGTCCGAACCGGGCTGGAATATAAAGTCGCAGCCTTGCTCTGTTATTGTGGAGTTAGCAGCGGTGCTGCAAATCGCCGGTATTTCATACTTTTGAAGTACAGGCAGCATGGGCAGCGTCATGCTTGACGTTGCGTTGCCGTTTATGGCTACGATGTCGGGGTTAGCGTCGAGCGCACGCTCAACGGCTAGCGCCGAGTTGTTGGCGTCGGAGGTGCTATCAATCAGAACCAGCTCTACCTTCGCTCCGCCAAGGGCTTTGATTCCGCCGTTGTCGTTGATGTATTTCTCAGCGAGTCTGGCACCAAGTACGTTCTGGCGTCCGGATTCGGAGTTGCTTCCGGTTATGCAGGATACAACGCCGATTTTAACGACATCAACATCCGCAGGTGCGTCATCGGTTGTCGTGGCGGGAGCGTCCGCAGTTGTTGCTGCGGGGGGAGCGGATGGCGTTTCAGCAGCGGGTGCGGTGCATCCCACGAGAGCCGCAGAAAGCATCAGCATGACCAGCAGTACTGATAACAGGGGTTTCCAGCTTTTTCTCATAACTACTACCTCTTTTAGTTTATTCATTGAACTGAATATACAGCCCAAACTGATAACGAATTACAAGCGGGAAAACAAATACGCCTTTGCGAAGGTTGATAAATTTTTTGTAAGATAGTTTCTTTTTGTGTTGGATAAAATTTGATAAAATAAATAATAAATAAAAAATTAAAGTGAATATTAACTTGACTAATAATATGTTGTAAT
>JBMNTP010000012.1:0-48705 GCA_050945795.1 Christensenellales bacterium
CGCTTGAGCTTGATCTGCCCGAGGGTATAAAAGAAGCGCTATCCGAGTGGCTCGCTGCTAAGGACGATGCCGAGCCTTCAAAGGCGGCGGCGGCAAAACTGAATGAGTTGCTGCCCGCAGCCATAGATGCGGCTGTTGGCGAAGCTAAGGAAGCCCTTGAGCAGATATGCGCCAATAACGACCTGTTCGTTAAAAAGTCGGTATGGATATTCGGCGGAGACGGCTGGGCATACGACATTGGCTACGGCGGGCTCGACCACGTTCTGGCGATGGGCGAAGATGTAAACGTGCTGGTGCTTGACACAGAAGTGTATTCAAACACAGGCGGCCAAAGCTCCAAGGCAACGCCGACCGGCGCAGTCGCCAAGTTCGCGGCAGCCGGAAAACGCACCAAGAAAAAGGATCTCGGGCTTATATCGATGTCCTACGGCTATATATATGTAGCGAGCGTAAGCATGGGCGCAAGCCATACGCAGCTTCTTAAGGCGGTAGCCGAGGCCGAGGCTTATAAGGGCCCGTCAATAATAATCGCATACGCCCCCTGCATAAACCACGGCATAAACATGTCAAGGTCGCAGGCGCAGGCTAAGGCAGCTGTAGAGTCTGGCTACTGGCCGCTTTACAGATACAACCCGCTGGCGAACGAACAGGGCAAAAACCCGTTCACACTGGACAGCAAAGAGCCGACAAGCGATTACAAAGACTTCATACTCGGCGAAATTCGCTACTCAACGCTTAAAAAGCAGTTCCCCGAGGTGGCGGACGATCTGTTTGAACAGGCCGCCAAGGAAGCACACGACAGATACGAGTACTACAAAAAGTTGGCGCAGATGTAAAACCAACAATAAAAACACTAAAGACCCTTTCAATCGAAAGGGTCTTTTTCTTTTGCCGCTTTTAAAAACCTAATGGGCGGCCTGCCATAACCCGCTCTATTCTCCCAAGTTTATAAAGCAAATACCATAAAGGCCGCCGGATGGCGGCCTTTACTCTAAGCATATAACAAGCAAACGAAATTTCATTTGGCTCTGCCTTTTCTTTTTCCAAGGAAAAGGCAAAAAACGTCACCCTCCCCTTAACCGGGCAGATTTATCTTCTTATCCTTTGACGGTCTAAATAATACAAATTTTCTGCCTATACACTGAACCGGTTCCGCGCCCGTTGCCTCGACTATAAGACCGCATACATCTCGGGCGCTTAAATCGGCGTTGGTCTGCACGCTTCCCTTTATAAGCTCATGTGCGGTAAGCGCCTCATCGGCCTGCGCTATAACTCCGTCACTAACGCCGCCCTTGCCTACGCTGAGTATTACATCGATATCGTTGGCCATTCCCCTTAGATACGCTCTTTGTTTGCTGCTAAGCATAATAATAACTTCCTCTCAAACCGATTGCCGGCCAATCGCCGCTCAGTCAATAAAATCGAATTCCACTCCGCCTATTTCAACGGCATCTCCATCCTTGATACCTGCTTCCCTCAGCGCACTTATAATGCCGGACTTTTCAAGCGCCCTGTGGAAATAACGCATGGAGTCGGGATCGTCGGGGAAAGTGCGCTCGAGTATCTTATCGGCAAGAGTGCCCTTAACATGGTATACGCCGTCCTCTTTGAGTATCTCATATGCGTCCTCTGCTTCGATATACCAAAACTCGTCTTCCTCAAACGGCTGCTGCTCGGGAAGCTCTGCCAGCATTTTTGATACCTCGCTAAGCAAATCGTCAAATCCTAATGCCGTCGCCGCCGATACCGTAAATACCTTAACCTCCGGCTCCAACGCCTCACGCAGCCGCTCAATATCCTCTGGCGACGCTATATCCGACTTATTCGCCGCTACTATCATAGGCCGCGCCGCCAGCTCGGCGCTGTATTCCGATAGCTCGCGGTTTATGTTTCTATAGTCCTCTATAGGATCGCGTCCCTCGCTGCCCGAAACGTCCACAACATGCACTAGCACCCGCGTCCTTTCGATATGCCGCAAAAAGTCATGCCCTAGCCCCACTCCCTTGCTCGCCCCTTCTATAAGCCCGGGTATATCGGCTACAGCAAAGGTTTGCGATTTATGCCTTACTATGCCAAGGTTTGGCGAAAGAGTAGTAAAGTGATATGCGGCTATTTTGGGCCGCGCCGATGTAATTACCGATAGTATAGTAGATTTGCCTACATTAGGATACCCCACAAGGCCTACGTCGGCAATCGACTTAAGCTCAAGTATAACCTCGGCCGATCTGCGTTTTTGGCCGGGCTGAGCGAAGCCGGGTGCCTGCCGCGTAGGTGTGGCGAATTTGGCGTTACCCTTACCGCCCCTGCCGCCGCGTATAACGGTTTTTTCAGCGTCGCGGCTGTGCATATCGGCTATTATCTTATCGGTGCCTGCCTCGCGCACCAGCGTGCCCTGCGGCACTCTTATAACTATATCTGCCCCGTTTTTACCGGTGCGGTTTCTTGAGGAGCCGGGCGCTCCGGACTCGGCCTTGAAAACATGCTTATAGCGAAAATCCATAAGCGTCCTCATGCCTGTCTCAACCTTGAATATTACATCTCCGCCCTTGCCGCCGTCGCCACCGTCAGGGCCGCCGGCTACAACGAATTTCTCGCGGTGAAACGACACGCAGCCATCCCCGCCGTCTCCGGCTTTTATAGTTATTTTAGCTCTGTCAACAAACATAGATTGCCCTTTCCTTACCGCCTTTAAATATACGCCTAGAATGGCTATTGCTTATTCCCGGCGTAATACCTGCAATACTCTGATAACCGGCATATGCCGCATTCGGGATTCCTTGCCTTGCATACCCTGCGTCCATGCAGCAGTATCCAATGATGTGCATCGCCCCACCTCTCGCGCGGTATAACCTCCATAAGCATCTTTTCGGTATTGAGAACGTTTTTAGCGTCCGTTAGCCCCAGCCGGTTCGATACTCTAAAAACATGCGTATCAACAGCTATAGCAGGTATGCCAAAAGCGTTAAACGCCACGACATTGGCGGTCTTCCTGCCTACGCCGGGCAGCTCCCTAAGCTCTTCAAGGCTTGACGGCACCTCTCCGCCGTATTTCTCAATAATAATACGGCTGGCCGCGATTATATTCTTTGCCTTGGAGCGAAAAAGCCCGCAGGTCTTTATGTACTCCTCCAGCTTTTGAACGCCTAAAGCCAGCATCGCCTTCGGCGTGTTATGTTCTTTAAAAAGCTCGGCCGTAACTATGTTAACCCTTACGTCTGTGCATTGGGCGGAGAGTATAGTCGCCACAAGCAGCTCAAACGGCGTGCGAAAATCCAACTCGCTCTTGGCGCCGGGGTATTCAGCCTCAATTATTTCAAGTATTTTATCTTTATTTATATCCATAGCATGTCCTAATACACAATATATTTAAAATTTCCCGCTTATTGATTATAAGCGGAAAACGCCGTCATGGCAACTTAGCTATTTGGGCTAATTATTTATAAGCCTGTTCATAACCTCATCGAGCTTTTCGCGCTGCTCCGGCGAAAGCATAGCCGATATTTTATCCGCCATCTGCTTTATCTGCCCATCGTCAAGCGCGCCGCTCTCTTTTTGCTCCTTGGTCACGCGGGTCAGCTCGTCGAACAGCTCCTCCTGCGTTTTGCCGGAATACATGGAAATAGTTTCTTTTATCTGCTGTTCATCCGGCGGCGCCGCCTGTGGTTGGTTTTCGCCGGAGCGCTGCGCCTTTGCATAGCTTCTAAGATCCATTCTAGCACCTCCGCAAGTGAAATACTTTACTATTGTATGCCAAGCCGCCTGTCCCAGTTCACCTAAGCGACTTTTTTGCATATTATGAATTACACACCATCCGAGAGGAGAAATGCATATGTTTACACCCTTTTATAGACTGCCTATGCGTAATGATATGAAGCCGGGCTTTAGCAGCTGCCACCGCCCCAAGCCGCGCTCTCACAAGCCGCAATATTCATCCGCGCTGCCTATCGTTATGCAGTTAAGCGAAAGCCGTGATTACGACAGGCTTATATGTATAATACGAGACTTGTATCCTTATATGAGCGAAAACGAGCGCCGCACTCTTAGCAGTCTTATAGACCTTGATTCGGCAACGAAAAACGCCAGGGTATATGTAAAACATGACTATACGATAGACCGCGGTCGCCCGCTAAGCGCGATAGACCGCCAGAAAGGGCTCATGAAAGTGCTCGATAAATATTCGCGCGGCAAATTGCATGACAGCCGGCGTATGCTCGACCTTATTGAGCAGATAAGAAAAGCCGGCTCCGGCGGTACCGGCGCGGCTTTAGCGGCTCTCGCGCCTATGATGGGCGGCAGCGGGCCGGAGCTTACAAATATATTAACCATGCTCAATGCCATGAAATAGCGTTATACGCTGCTCATGTTGTTCATCCTTACGAAAAACGCCTTAAGTCGGTCAAGTACCGACATTAGAACTTCTTTTTGCGCGTCGTCAAGTCCGGAAGCGGCGGCGCGCACCATGTCTATATGAAATTTATTATGTAGCGCTACGGCTCTTTCTCCTTTTTCGGTAAGCTCGGCTATAACAACCCGCTTATCCTCTTTTATGCGCCCTCGCCGCGCGTAGCCTTTCTTTATCAGCCGGTTTACGGCGGTAGTAAGCGTGCCCAGCGTTATTCCAAGCCCCGCCGCCACCTCCGTCATAGTGCGGTTCGGCTCGGAGCCTATTGCCTCAAGGGTATGGATTTCGGTTATGGACAAGTCGCTGAATTCGCCTTTTCTAAGCTCATTCTGTTCAATTTTAAGTATTGTATAGAACAGCTCCGTCATCAAGCTGTTGACCTTTATTTCGTCATACTTCATATGCCTTATCCTCTTTGATTATCAAAGTATTCATGCACATTTTATATATACCACGCTTTGCTGTCAATACATTGCCCGTCGCCGCCTGTATACATCTAACAGGTTGACACCCGGCGCTCCCGCCTTTATAATTCTCAATAATCGCATATTTATAAGTACTTATCTAAAGGGGGTGGTGTTCATTCGTATTTTTGTTAAACTAAAATACGGCGCTATGCATGTTTGCGCCGCCAAAAAGGCGGTCCCCTTCAAATGCCGTATTTAAAACGGCATTATATTGGGCCGCGCCTTTAGTGCATTAAACTAAATATGCAAATGCGCGAATATGCGCCGCGTTTTGCGCCATATCCGCCGCTAAATTTGGGGCGGTTGCGCTTTGCGCGTTGCTTAAGTATAAAATCAGGAGCAAAGAATGAAAATATATTATAAAAAATTTGACGAAAAGAGGTGTCAGAGATGCCCGTAAGAATACCCGATTCACTGCCGGCCGCCAAAATACTGCACGATGAGAATATATTCGTTATGACAAAGGAGCGCGCCGAGTCGCAGGATATACGCCCTCTTAAAATAGCCATACTCAATCTTATGCCTACAAAGGCAATAACCGAAACGCAGCTGCTGCGGCTTATAGGCAACTCGCCGCTCCAGGTTGACGTTGTGCTGCTCACTACCGCCAGCCATACCTCAAAAAACACTCCGCATGAGCATCTTGAGTCTTTCTACACCACCTTTGACGAGGTTAAAGGCGAAAAATTCGACGGAGTTATAATTACCGGAGCGCCTGTTGAAAATCTCGAGTTTGAGGATGTTAATTATTGGGAAGAGCTTCAAGAGATTATGGAATGGACCCGCCACAACGTTTTTAGCACGCTTTTTATATGCTGGGCGGCACAGGCCGGACTTTACCATTTTTATAATGTACCTAAATATACGCTGGATAAAAAAATGTTCGGAATTTTCCGGCATAATGTCTTGAATCGCCAATCCAAACTATTACGCGGTTTTGACGACTGCTTTTTCGTGCCGCACAGTCGGCATACAGAAATACGCAGCGAGGATATACTAAAGCATCGCGAGCTTGAGCTGCTCTCAGAATCCGATGAGGCCGGCGTATACATAGCCGCCAGCATAGACGGACGGCAAATATTCGTAACCGGCCATAGCGAGTATGACGGCGAAACACTCAACCTTGAGTACCGCCGTGACCTTGCTAAAAACGTACCTGTCGAGCTGCCTAAAAACTATTATCCCGGCGATGATCCCGAGAAAGAGCCGTATGTAACGTGGCGGAGCCATGCCAATCTGCTTTTTAACAACTGGCTCAACTATTATGTATATCAAGAGACGCCGTACGATATCTCATCTATAAAATAAAAGCTTGTAATTTTGGAGGCTCTGCTAAAGAGCCTCCGATTAAATAATCAATCGCTTAAAAAGCCAGTAAGAATGCCATTTATATGGCATTTTTTGCTTTTAAGTATTATCTTTTTTCGCTGCCGCCATATCTACCTCTTATACCATATCGGGTATAAAAATCAAGTTTTTACAAATACTATGCCCATCATTTAACAATAACGGCCGCACCCGCGCCTGTTATTTTCAGGAGGAATAAAATGAGCTTTAATCAAGAAATGCCACCGGCGTCCGGTTCAGCTAAAGAAGATCAACTAAAAGAATTTATAAGCCACGACGACGGCAAGCAGCTTACCACAGACTTCGGCCTTAAGTTACCAAACACCGACCAGTCACTCACCGCCGGTATGCGCGGCCCGACATTGCTTGAAGACTTCCATCTTCGTGAAAAGATAACACATTTTGACCATGAGCGCATACCCGAAAGGGTGGTACACGCCCGCGGCTTTGGAGTACACGGCGTTTTCCAGCCGTATGAATCGATGTCGGAATACACGCAGGCCGCCTTTTTAAGCGATCCTTCGGTAGTAACGCCGGTATTCACGCGTTTTTCCACCGTCGTAGGTTCAAAAGGCTCCGCCGATACGGTAAGAGACGTGCGCGGCTTTGCCACAAAGTTTTATACATCCGAAGGCAATTTTGACATAGTAGGCAATAACATGCCGGTATTCTTTATACAGGACGCCATCAAATTCCCAGATATTGTCCATTCCATAAAACCGGAGCCCGACAACGATATACCGCAAGCCACAGCGGCGCATGATACCTTTTGGGACTTTGTAGTCAACTCACCGGAAACGGCGCATATGATAATGTGGCTTATGTCGGATCGCGGCATACCGCGCAGCTTCCGCATGATGGACGGCTTTGGCGTAAACACCTTCCGGCTTATAAACGAAAAAGGCGTGGCGAGGTTTGTCAAATTCCATTGGCGTTCGCTTTTGGGCGCTCATGCGCTCGATCGCGACGAGGCGCAGCGGCTATGCGGCAAAGACCCCGACTTCCATCGCCGCGATATATGGGACGCCATAGAGATGGGCGAATATCCCGAGTATGAGCTGTGCCTGCAGATATTAGAAGAGAAGGACGAATTCAGCCTCGGCTTTGATATACTCGACCCTACAAAGCTGTGGCCGGAAGAAGTAGTGCCGCTAAAGGCAATAGGCAAAATGACGCTTAACCGTAATGTCGATAATTTCTTTGCCGAAACGGAGCAGGTTGCCTTCTGCCCCGCCAATATAGTGCCGGGAATAGATTTTAGCAACGATCCGCTGCTGCAAGGCCGGCTTTTCTCGTATCACGACACGCAGCTTTTGCGACTGGGCGGCCCCAACTTCCATGAAATACCCATAAATCGCCCCGTCGTACCGGTGCATAACAATCAGCGCGACGGCTTCCACCGCATGACAATAAACAGCGGCAAGGTAAGCTATCTGCCAAACTCACTAAATAGCGGCGCGCCTGTTCCGGTACCCGAGGCCGAAGGCGGTTATGCGCACTACGCACAGCGCGTCAGCGGCAGCGTTATACGGGCGCGCAGCGACAGCTTTACCGACTTTTACAGCCAGGCGGCTATGTTCTGGAACAGCATGTCTCCCGCCGAAAAGGAGCATATTATAGACGCCTTCCACTTTGAGGTGGGTGGATCAAAAGATAAAACCATACGCCAGCGCACGGTAGATATGTTCAACAATGTTTCAAACGAGCTGGCCGTCGAAATGGCAAAACGGTTGGGCGCCACCGCTCCTAAGCCTATTGATGTACCTTCTTCGTCGCTAGCCTCTCCGGCTCTTAGCCAGGAAAACACATATAAAACGGCACGCGGCCGCAAAGTAGCTATATTGGCCGCCAACGGCTTTGACTACAACGAGGTGTCTTTGCTTATGGATAAGCTTAAGGCTGAAGGCGTGTGCTGCGAAATTGTAAGCGAGTTTATGGGTATGCTTACCGGCACCGGCGGCAATCAGCTTGAAGCGGCAAAGGATTATGCCACCATAACCTCCCTTTCATACGATGCTGTGTATGTTGCCGGAGGAAGTGATTCCGCCGCCGCGCTTGCCGCCTGCCCCGCTACCGGAGAATTTATAAAAGAGGCGTTTAAGCATTATAAAACCATAGCCGCCTCAAATGAAGGCGTTGGCGTGGTGCGCTCGGCAAATATTAATGTGCTGCCGCCTGCCACCGGCACACAAGGCGCTCAGTTTCCTATGCCCGGCATTGCATTTATGGAGGGCGAAGCGGCTACCAGCGCATTCTTTGATGATTTTATAAAGCTTATAGCCATGCACAGGCACTGGCTGCGCGCTAAATAAAATCCGTAATATATAAAAAAGCATCCCCGTACGGCGAGTACCGTACGGGGATATTTTTATTGCTAAAAAGTCTTTTAAGTTACACTCTGGCAACTCCTGATTTTTTGGCGGCTTCGGCAACAGCCTTGGCTACCACCTCGCCTACCCTAAGGTCATAAGCGGAGGGTATAACGAAATCGGGGTTAAGCTCATCATCGGATATAAGCGAAGCTATGGCGTAAGCCGCGGCAATGTTCATTGCGTCGTTAATATCTCTGGCTTTTACGTCAAGCGCTCCTCTGAAAATGCCGGGGAAAGCAAGAACGTTGTTTATCTGGTTGGGGAAGTCGCTCCTTCCCGTTCCTACAACGCTGGCTCCAGCAGCCTTGGCGAGATCCGGCATTATTTCGGGTGTGGGGTTTGACATGGCGAAGATTATGGGGTTTTTGTTCATCTTCCTTACCATATCCTGCGTAAGCAGGCCGGGGCCGGACAGTCCGAGGAATATGTCGGCTCCTTCTATAACATCATCAAGCGAACCGGCCTTTTTGCCGCGATTCGATATTTTCGCCATCTTCTCTTTTACGCTGTTAAGGCCGTCGCGCCCTTCATATATAGCGCCCTGACGGTCAAGCAGTATAACGTTTCTAAGTCCCATCGACATAAGCAGCCTTGTAACCGCTACTCCGGCGGCCCCGCATCCCGCGACTACGGCTTCCTGATCTTCTATCTTTCTGCCGGTAAGCTTCATAGCGTTTATCATGGCTGCTGCGGCAACAACAGCGGTGCCGTGCTGATCGTCATGATAAATCGGTATATCGCATACCTCTTTAAGCTTTTCTTCAATTTCAAAGCAGCGCGGGGATGATATATCCTCCATGTTTATTCCGCCAAAGCTGCCGCTTATAAGCTGAATTGTTTTTACAATTTCGTCCACATCCTTGGACTTGATGCACATGGGAATAGCGTCGACTCCGCCGAAAGCTTTAAACAGAGCGCATTTTCCCTCCATGACCGGCAGGCTGGCTTCAGGGCCAATATCTCCAAGTCCTAAAACCGCTGTTCCATCCGATATAACGGCAACGGTATTGCCTCTCCATGTCAAATCAAAACTCTTGCTTACGTCCTTTTGTATCTCCAAGCAAGGCTCAGCAACTCCCGGCGTATACGCTAGCGACAAATCCTCTTTGGTTTCGACGGAAACCTTGTTTGCAATAGTAATTTTGCCCTTCCACTCGTAGTGTTTCTTTAAACTTTCCTGGCCGTAATCCATGTTTTCCCCTCTCTATTTTATAGACTTTATTAATCAACATAAATCCGCGGACTTTATTTGCAGCCCGATTTTTTAACCATACGGCTCTATCCTAACAAAAAACCACCGACAAATCAAGAAATTTTATGTGTACTAGCCCTGCTACCGGCGCTAAAATCCGACTAATCCTGCCGCCTTTTTACACTATTCTCTCTATGACCGCCGCCGTCATTTCACTAAGCGAACAAGCCGCCCCGCCCGGCGCCGCAATGTCCTTCGTTCTATACCCCGCCTCAAGCGCCGCCTCAACCGCTGCCTCAACCGCTGCAGCCTCACGCGTTAGCCCCAGCGACATGCGCATAAGCATGGCCGCCGAAAGTATAGACGCTACCGGATTAGCTTCGCCTCGACCGGCTATATCCGGAGCCGAACCGTGCACCGGCTCGTATATGCCGTTTTGGCCTTCACCAAGCGAAGCGGAGGGCAGCAATCCTATAGAACCGGTGAGCTGCGACAGCTCGTCCGAAAGTATGTCGCCGAACATATTGCTTGTAACTATAACGTCAAATCGTGACGGCGCTATTATAAACTGCATTGCCGCGTTATCAACCAGCATATCGGAATACTCAACATCGCTGTAACGCTCGGCGAGTTTGTGCATCGTCTCCCGCCACAGCCTTGAGCTTTCCAGCACATTCGCCTTATCTATGCTACACAGCTTTTTGCGCCGCGCCCTCGCCGTCTCAAACGCCTTAACGCCTATCCTCTCTATCTCCATAACGCTGTACGACTCTGTATCGTATGCTTCCTCGCCGTATTCTCCCTGGCGGCGGCCTCTATCGCCAAAATACATGCCGCCCGTCAGCTCCCGCACCATCATTATGTCAAAGCCTTTAGCAGAAATATCCTCCCTAAGCGGCGACGCCGAGCGCAAGGCGGGTATCAGCCGAGCCGGCCGCATATTGGCGTACAACCCCAGTCCCTTCCTAAGGCCAAGCAGCGCCCGCTCCGGCCTAAGATGCCCGGGCAGCGTGTCCCACTTCGGCCCGCCTACCGCGCCCAAAAGCACGCCGTCTGCCGCGCGGCATTGCTCTAAAGTATGCTCCGGCAAAGGTATGCCGTATTCATCAATCGCTACACCGCCGGCGGGCAGCCTGTTAAAGCTAAACTGATGCCCGTATATGCCGCCGGTATGCTCCATAACCTCAGCGGTTGCGCGCATTATCTCAGGGCCTATGCCGTCGCCTTCTATAACGGCTATGTTATACTTCATTTCGCGCCCCCCATCGACTTTAGCAAACCGCCGGCGTCTATTATGTTTTGCAGGAAACCGGGGAAAGGCGAAAATGAATGAACGGCGCCTGTTGTAAGGTTTTTAAGCGTACCCGCCGAAAAATCTATCTCAAGCTTATCGCCTTCTTTTGCGTCGCAATCGCATTCGATTATGGGCAGCCCTATGTTTACAGAGTTTCTGTAAAATATGCGCGCGAAGCTAGAAGCCACAACGCAGGATATACCCGACGCCTTTATGGCAATCGGCGCATGCTCACGCGATGAGCCGCTGCCAAAGTTTTTACCTGCTACTATTATATCTCCCGGCCTCACTTTATTTACAAACTCGGGATCAAGATCCTCCATGCAATGCGCCGCAAGCTCGGCGGGGTCAGAAGTATTTAGATACCTCGCGGGTATTATAACGTCGGTATCGACATTATCCCCGTATTTTATTACTTTTCCCTTTACTCTCATATTAATTCTCCTTCCCCTGTCCCTGCGTCAGCATTTTAGGCTCGGCTATAATTCCCATTACCGCCGATGCCGCCGCCACCGCCGGACTCGCCAGATATACCTCGCTCTTCGGATGCCCCATCCTGCCCACGAAGTTGCGGTTAGTGGTGGCAACGCATCTTTCGCCCGCCGCCAGTATGCCGGTATGCCCGCCAAGGCAAGGCCCGCAGGTCGGCGTTGACAAAGCACAGCCGGCATTTACAAATATTTCGGCAAGCCCCATGCGCACCGCCTCAAGATATATGCGCTGCGTCGCCGGTATGATTATCACTCTTACATCTTTTGCCACTCTGCGCCCATCAAGTATCTTTGCCGCCGCTACAAGGTCTGATAGCCTGCCGTTTGTGCAAGAGCCTATAACAACCTGATCTATCTTTATATCTCCGAATTCGTCAAACGTCTTTGTGTTGTCCGGCAAATGCGGAAACGCCACCGTCGGCTTTATATCAGAAAGGTTTATATCAAGTGTAAAATCGTATTCGGCGTCGGCATCGGCTTCATAGACCCTCGGCTGCGCCGCGCCGTGATCCTTTATATATTCAAGCGTTTTTTCATCCACCGGGAATATGCCGTTTTTGCCGCCCGCCTCTATCGCCATATTGCACATGCAGAACCTGTCGTCCATGCTTAAAGAAGCAACGCCCGGCCCGCTAAATTCCATAGAGCGATAAAGCGCCCCATCAACGCCTATCTTGCCTATTATATGAAGTATTACATCTTTGCCCGACACCCATTCGCCAAGCTGGCCGGTAAGGTTTATTTTAATCGCAGACGGCACCTTAAACCATGCTTTGCCATACGCCATGCCCGCCGCCATATCCGTTGAGCCTACGCCGGTAGAAAACGCGCCCAGCGCTCCATATGTGCAGGTATGGCTGTCTGCTCCTATAATAAGATCGCCCGCTGTTACCAGTCCTTTTTCCGGCAGCAGCGCATGCTCAACGCCCATATCCCCGACATCGAAGAAGTTGACTATTTCGTGCTTTCTGGCAAAATCCCTGACGCGCTTGCATTGCTCCGCCGCCTTAATGTCCTTATTCGGCGTAAAATGGTCGAGTACCAAAGCTATGCGTGTTTTATCAAAAACGCTGTCACAGCCCGCCTTTTCGAATTCCGTTATCGCCACCGGCGAAGTTATATCATTGCCCAACACCATATCGAGCGAAGCCATCACCATGTCACCCGCCGACAGCGCTGCCCTTTCGCAATGCGCGGCAAGTATTTTCTGAGTCATTGTCATTCCCATATCGAATGCTCTCCTTCCTATAAAGCACATATTCAATTGAATCGGCCAGCGCCTGCCAGCTCGCGGCTACTATATCGGTAGATACGCCTATTGTAGTCCATGTATGCTCCCCGTCGGTGCTGTCTATAAGAACACGCACCTTTGCCCCCGTTGCGTTTTCCGCCGTAAGCACACGCACCTTGTAGTCTATAAGATGCACTTTTGAAAGCTCGGGGTAGAATACGCTAAGCGCCTTCCTAAGCGCTATATCCAGCGCGTGAACGGGGCCGTTGCCTATGGAGGCGGTTGTTTCCTCGCTGTCGTCAACCTCTATCCTAAGCATCGCCGACGCGCTTCTATCGCCGTCCGGTGCCGGATACTCCCCGCTTATCCTATACATGTTAAGCTTAAAATGCGGCCGGAACCTGCCTAACGCGCTCAGCACCATAAGCTCAAAACTGGCGTCCGCCGATTCAAACTGATAACCGTCATGCTCAAGCTCTTTTATCCTTTGAAGTATCTCAGCCGTTTCCGGCGAATCCTTGTGAAGCTCCGGCGCTATCTTTTTAACCTTCGCGAGCACCGTTGTTCTGCCCGATACCTCGCTCATAAGAAAGCTTCTCGCGTTTCCTACCAGCGACGGCTCTACATGCTCAAACGAACGCGGCAGCTTTGTAACCGCATCTATATGCATGCCGCCCTTGTGGGCAAAAGCGCTCGAGCCGGTATACGGCTTGTTCGCCGGCACCGTCATATTCGATATCTCACTTATGCGTATAAGCGTGTCGGACAAAGAGGTTAAATCGCCGTTTACGCATTTCGCTCCGCGCTTAAGCTGCATATTCGGTATAAAAACGCTCAAATCGGTATTACCGCACCGCTCGCCTATACCGGCGAAAGTACCCTGTATATGAACGGCGCCCGCCTCCGCCGCCATCATGGACGAGGCTACCGCGCAGCCTATATCATTATGGCAGTGTATTCCCACCCTTAAATCGGGAAAAGCGCTTACCACCTCTTTAGTGGCGTTAAAAACATCGAGCGGCGACGCCCCTCCGTTTGTATCGCAAAGGCAAAGAACATCAGCACCCGCCTGCGCCGCCACTTTTAGCACGCGCATGGCATAACCGGGATCATCGGCGTAACCATCGAAAAAATGTTCGGCGTCGAATATTGCCACTCTGCCCCTGCTTTTTATATACGCTATCGTATCGCCTACAAGGTCGAGGTTTTCCTCCGGCGTTATGTTAAGTATTCTTTCGGCGTGCAGCGTCCACGACTTACCGAATATTGCTACAGACTCGGTTCCGGCATCTAATAGCGAAACGAGATTGGCGTCATCTTGAGCCTTTATTCCCTTTCTTCTAGTGCTGCCAAAGGCGCAGAGCCTAGAGTTTTTCAGCCTGAGATTCGACGCAAGCCTGAAAAACTCTATATCCTTAGGGTTTGAGCCGGGGTTTCCGGCCTCTATATAAGCTATGCCGAATTCGTCCAGCGCCTTTACAATATTCAGCTTGTCGAACACCGAAAACGATATCCCGGCGCTTTGCGCGCCGTCTCTTAGGGTACTGTCAAATATCTCAAGCTTCATTGTGCTTTCTCCTCATACCAATTTGTTTACTCCGTTTATATACGCAAGTATGCTGGCTTCTATTATGTCGGTGGACAGACCGCGCCCTATAACCGCCTTATCGCCGCTGCGTATTTTAACTATAACCTCGCCCAGCGCATCCTTGCCTTCGGAAATCGAATGTATCGAGTAATTCTCCAGCGAATGCTCAGAGGCTTTTATAATCTTATCAACGGCATTGTAAGCAGCGTCTATAGGGCCGTCGCCTATCGCCGATTCTTCATAGCTAATTTCGCCGTCGGTAAGCTTTACAACGGCGTTTGAAGTAATATAGTTGCCGCTGTTAACTGTAAATTTATCAAGCTTAAAGCCGTTTGATATCTCGCTTTGCCTATGCCCCGCCAGTGCCTCTAAGTCATGGTCGGTAATATTCTTCTTTTTATCAGACAACGCCTTAAAACGCTCGAAAAGGTCGTCAAGCTCCTCTTTAGCAAGCGTATACCCCAGCTCAACCATGCGGTTTTCAACGGCGTGGCGGCCGCTGTGCTTGCCGAGCACCATTGTGTTTTTCTTAAGGCCTATCGATTGCGGCGTCATAATTTCATACGTTTCGCGATTGGCCATAACGCCATGCTGATGTATTCCCGCCTCATGCGCGAAAGCGTTGCCGCCTACTATCGCCTTGTTTATAGGCGCCGTCATACCTATAACGTTATACACCAGCCGGCTGGTTCTGTAAATGCGCTGCGTATCAATGCCGCAAAAGCCGCCTATAATGTCTTTCCTTGTATTTATAGCCATAACGACTTCTTCAAGCGCGGCGTTGCCCGCCCGCTCGCCAAGGCCGTTCATAGTGCATTCTACCTGTGTAGCGCCCGCCATAACGGCTGAAAGCGAGTTCGCCACCGCCATACCAAGGTCGTTATGGCAATGCACAGACAGCGCCGCCCGCTCAATATCCGGCACGTTTTCCTTAAGATACTTTATAAGCCGGTGCATTTCCTCCGGCGTTGTATAACCTACGGTGTCGGGTATGTTTATAACATTAGCTCCGGCTTTCACCGCCGCCGCTACTGCCTGAACCAAAAACTCCGGCTCGCTCCTCGTCGCGTCCTCGGCTGAAAATTCAACGTCGGGGCATTTGCCGACGGCGTAAGCCACCATCTCGCTTATGGTTTCTAAAACCCTTTCCTTGCTCATCCTAAGCTTGAATTCCATATGCGTCGGCGATGTAGCCAAGAAGGTATGTATTATAGGCTTTTGCGCGCTTTTAACCGCTTGATAAGCCGCGTCTATATCCTTTTTAGTTGTCCTGGCGAGGCTGGCTACCGCGCTATATTTTACGGTATCGGCGACCGACTTAACAGCATCAAAGTCGCCCTGCGATATAACGGCAAACCCCGCCTCTATAACATCAACCTTCATACGATCCAGCGCCTTGGCTATCTCAATCTTTTCGCTTATGTCCATGCTGCAGCCCGGAGCCTGTTCGCCGTCTCTCAGCGTGGTGTCGAATATTTTAATCTGTTTCATATACTTCCTCCGTTAAGCGGTATTGCCCCGCTTTATTTCAATACCGCCCCGCTATCGGCCGAGCCGACCATTCCAGCGTAGCGCTTCATATATCCTTTAAGCTCCGAGGCTTGCTTAAGCGGCATCTGTCGCCTGCGGTTTTCCAGTTCGCTTTGAGAAACATTGAGATTGATTTTCAAAGCGTCTATATCTACCGAAATCGAATCGCCATCCTTTATATAAGCGATAGTTCCGCCTCTCGCCGCTTCCGGAGATATATGCCCTATCGCGGCACCTCTTGTAGCGCCGGAAAAGCGCCCGTCCGTTATAAGCGCAACCTGCGAATCCAGTCCCATGCCGGCTATTGCCGATGTAGGGGATAGCATCTCACGCATACCCGGCCCGCCGGACGGGCCTTCATAGCGTATAACCACTACATCGCCCGGCTTTATGCCGCCGGCGTATATCTCCTCTACAGCCGCCTCCTCACCGTCAAAAATCCGCGCGCTGCCGGTAAACTTAAGCATATCCGGCGATACCGCGCTGCGTTTTACAACCGCTCCGTCCGGCGCGAGGTTTCCAAAAAGCACCGCCAGTCCGCCTGTTTTGGAATACGGCTGTTCTACGCTGCGTATAACCTCGCCGTCCGCCTCTATACCATGCACATTTTCCGCTACCGTCCGTCCGCTTACCGTAGGCAAATCCCCGTTTATCAGCCCCGCTTTTAAAAGCGTGTTCATTACGGCGTATATGCCGCCGGCAGCGTTAAGGTCTTCAAGGTGATGCGAGCCGGCGGGAGCAAGACGGCAAAGGTTGGGTGTGCCGCCGCTAACGCTGTTTATCATGTCCAGATTGAAATCTATGCCCGCTTCAAAGGCTATGGCGGCAAGATGCAGTACTGTGTTTGTAGAGCATCCAAGCGCCATATCAACGGCGAGAGCGTTTTTAAACGCGTCCTTTGTAAGTATGTCGCTTACGCTTATATTCCTTTTGACAAGCTCCATAACTTTCTCGCCGGTGCGCTTGGCCAGCCTTATACGCTCCGCCATAACGGCGGGTACTGTGCCGTTGCCCCTAAGCGCCAAACCAATAGCCTCAGTAAGACAGTTCATGGAGTTGGCGGTAAACATGCCGGAGCAAGAGCCGCAGCCGGGACACGCCGCGTCCTCTATACAGCTAAGCTCAACCTCGTCCATGCCGCCCGCCTTAACCGCCCCTACCGCCTCAAAAACACTGTTTAAGTCCATGCCCTTGCCGCTTAGCATAGGCCCGCCGGACACGAATATAGACGGCAAATCCAGCCGCGCCGCCGCCATTAGCATACCCGGCACTACTTTGTCGCAGTTGGGTATAAACACAAGAGCGTCGAAACAGTGCGCCTTCGCCATGCACTCTATGCTATCGGCTATTATCTCCCGGGTGCAAAGCGAGTAACGCATGCCCTCATGCCCCATGGCTATGCCGTCGCAAACGGCTATGGTGTTAAACTCCATAGGCGTTCCTCCCGCCGCTAGCACGCCATCTTTTACCGCCCGCGCGATGGTGTTTAAATGCACATGCCCCGGCACAACCTCGTTAAAAGAGTTTACTATGCCTATAAGCGGGCGGCTTATCTGCTCATCGGTATATCCGCACGCCTTTAGCAGCGAGCGATGAGGCGCGCGTTCTGCGCCGGCCTTAACTTTATCAGAAATCATCTGTACACTTCCTTAATACGTCTGCTCGCGCAGTTATTTTTTCTTCCAGCTCATCTTTGAGCGCAGCTCGGCTCCCGTCGTTTCCAAAAGGCTTTCCTGCGCCATTTTACGCATTGCCCTAAAGCTGGGACGGCCGGCCTGGTTTTCGAGTATCCATTTGCGTGCGAAAGTGCCGTCTTGAACCTCTTTAAGCATCTTTCGCATTTCTTTTTTGGTTTCATCTGTTATTATGCGGCTGCCCGAAACATAGTCTCCGTATTCGGCTGTATCGCTTATCGAATAACGCATAAACGAAAGGCCACCCTCAACCGCTAAGTCGATTATAAGTTTCATCTCATGCAGGCACTCGAAATACGCGCTCTCGGGCTGATATCCCGCCTCAACAAGCGTGTCGAATCCGGCTTTCATAAGCGCGCTGACGCCGCCGCACAGCACCGCCTGCTCTCCGAAAAGGTCTGTCTCCGTCTCCTCGCGAAAAGTAGTTTCAAGCACTCCCGCGCGCGCCCCGCCTATTCCGGCCGCGTAAGCGAGCGCTGTTTCCATGGCCTTGCCGTCGGCGTCCTTTTCAACGGCTACAAGGCAGGGTACGCCGCGCCCCTCCTGATACTGCCTGCGCACTGTATGGCCGGGGCCTTTGGGCGCTATCATTATAACATTGACGCCTTCAGGAGGCACGATCTGTCCAAAATGTATGTTGAAGCCGTGCGCGAAGGCCAGCGTCATGCCCGGCTTAAGCGCGTGCTTTATGTCTTTTTCGTACAGCGCCGCCTGCGTCTCGTCGTTTACAAGCAGCATAACGATATCCGCCTTAGAAACGGCGTCAGAAGTCAACATAACCTCAAATCCCGCCTCTTTAGCATCCGCCGCCGACTTTGAGCCTTCATACAGGCCAACGATAACATTAACCCCGCTGTCTCTAAGGTTAAGCGCATGCGCATGCCCCTGGCTGCCATACCCTATAACTGCAACGGTCTTGCCCTCTAGTACAGAAAGATTACAATCCTTTTCATAATACATTTTAGCCATTTTAATTTTCCTCCAATTTGTTTTTTCTTTTTAAAATATAGTCGCCCCTGCCGATAGCCGTAATACCGGTGCGGCAAAGTTCGCTTATACCATAAGGCTTTAAGTATTCCACAAAAGCGTCAAGCTTGCTTCTCTCGCCTGTTATCTCCACCGTAAGCGACGCCGGCTCCATATCCACAACCTTAGCCCTAAACACCGATACCGCCTCCATAATGCGGCTTCTCTCCTCATGCCCCACCGCCACCTTAACGAGCAGCAGCTCCCGCAGCACCGTCCTGCCTTGTTCCATATGCTCGACAACTATGGTATCGTGCAGTTTTTCCAGCTGCTTTGTTATCTGTTCCTTTAGGTAATCGTCTCCTGTCGCTGTTATTGTAATGCGCGACACCTTGGGATTTTCCGTTTCGCCTACCGACAGGCTGTCTATGTTAAAACCCCTTCTTGAAAATAGCGCCGTAACCCTTGTAAGCACGCCCGCCTCGTTGTTAACGAGCATCGATAAAACGAAAGTTTTGCCCTGCAAAAGCCCTCACCCCCTTAAAATTATGTCTTTTATAGTTCCGCCCGGCGGAATCATAGGCAATACCTTTTCATCCTTATCTATCCTTACATCCACCACCACCGGACCGTCCGTCGCAAACGCTTTATCCAGCACATCATCCATCTCATCTATGCTTGAAATCCTCATGCCGGTAGCGCCAAAGGCCTGAGCCAGCATTACATAATCTGTACATCTGCCCGGCGTTGTGCTGGCATAGCGGCTGTCAAAGAACAGCGCTTGCCATTGCCGCACCATGCCGAGAACGCCGTTGTTCATTACCATAATTACAAGAGGCAGTTTAGATGACACCGCCGTCGCCAGCTCGTTAAGGTTCATATGGAAGCTGCCATCGCCGGTAAAAAGTACTGTACGCCGCCCCGATCCTATACAGGCGCCTATCGCCGCCCCCATGCCAAAGCCCATAGCGCCAAGCCCGCCCGATGTTATAAATGTGCGGGGCTTGCTAAAAGCGTAATACTGCGCCGTCCACATCTGATGCTGCCCAACGTCCGTCGCTACAACGCCGTCCTCCTCCATCCTGTCTCTTACCGCCTCTATTACTCGGCGCGGCTCTAGCCTGTCGCTTTTTGGCAGCATTGCCTTAGCGTCGGACTCTATCGCCGCCACCTCTTCATTCCATTGCTGCCTTGAGCGCTGCTCCGAAGCATCTGTAAGTCTTTTTAGCACCACCTTAACATCGCCTATAACAGCGGCGTAAGCGGGTATGTTCTTGCCTATCTCGGCGGGATCTATGTCTATATGAAGTATCTTTCTTTGCCTTGAAAATTCTACTTTGTTGCCTGTCGCGCGGTCTGAAAATCGGGAGCCTACGGCTATTATAAGATCGGATTTTGACATGGCGTTTGAGGCGGCGTACCGCCCATGCATACCCGTCATGCCAAGAAACCTTTTATTATCGCTGGGTACTGCGCTCAGCCCCATTATGCTGGCACCTATGGGCGCGTCTATCTTATCCGCGAACTCTATAAGCTCTTTTGAAGCGTCAGATATAACAACGCCTCCCCCCGCGTATATAAACGGACGCTCCGCCGCCGCTATAAGCTCAAGCGCGGCGTCAAAGCCGTTACCCTGGCGCCGAGGTTGTTCCGGTCGCGGCTTGGCTTTTTCAAATTCGCAATGCGACATCTGAACATCCTTTGGTATATCGACAAGCACCGGCCCCGGCCGCCCTGATGAAGCTATATAAAAAGCCTCTCTTAAGGTTTCCGCCAACTCGGCTGCGTCCTTAACCATGAAGTTATGCTTTGTTATAGGCATCGTTATGCCGGTTATATCGACTTCTTGAAAGCTGTCTGTGCCTATCATAGAGCAGGCCACATTGCCGGTTATGGCGACAATGGGCGTAGAGTCTAGATAAGCTGCGGCTATGCCGGTTACTAGGTTTGTAGCTCCCGGCCCCGAAGTGGCTATAACAACGCCGGTTTTGCCCGTCGCCCTCGCGTAGCCGTCGGCGGCATGCGCCGCGCCCTGTTCATGGCAGGTGAGGTAGTGTTTTATCCTGTCCGAAGCTTTAAAAAGTTCGTCGTATATGTTTATAACCGTACCACCCGGATATCCGAACACAACGTCCGCACCCTGCTCGATAAGTGTTTCAACTATTATTTGCGCTCCGCTCATTCGCATTTGAGCCATCCTCCTTGATTAGAAATAAAAAGGAGCCTGGGCGTTTGCCCCGGCTCCCGGTATGGCCTAAACGGCCTAGAAACCAGGAGCCCTCCCGATAATAAGTACGACAATAAGGCTGGCTAGGACCAGCAGAATAATGTCAATAAGAGCTATTTTGTTGTAAGCAGTCAAGTTTGTCATTTCAATGATTCTCCTAAAAAAATAAACCCTGCGGTGTATTGCACCACAGGGTTATCGGCAAAAAACTATGCGCGACTTCTCCCGTTTCCAAGCAAACACCAATCGGCACTACCGACTAGGACTAGCCCAATAAGGACTATGCCGATAATGCTGATAATGACTATGAGGCTTGAAAACAAGTTAGTCATAAAAACTCCGTTCAAAATGTTTTGTTAATAGTACCACGCTCGCCGCCGTTTGTAAAGCTTAAAACAAATTATCCGGCCGGAAAAATTTAGAGCGCCGGCGCCTCGCTTAAATATCTGAGTATGCCGCTTACCATACCTAGCACCATTTTATCTTGATATGCAGCATCAGAAAGCCGCGCTTCTTCATCTTCGTTGGATAAATATCCTATTTTAAGTATGCATACCGGCTGCTCCGACCAGTTTATAATAGCCTTATCGTTTCTCTGGCTGATACCAAGGCTTTTCGCTCCGGTGCTTTTAAGCGTTTCTTCAAGCAGCGACTGCGCCATAATTCGGCTTTGCTCCTGCAAGGCCGCCTCAATATACCCGGACGCCGCCGGCGAAATGACGTACATGCCATTATCACCTTTGTCATTGCTTTCAGATACCTGAATCGATATAAGCGCGTCGGCTTCGGCATTGGCGGCCGCCTTTGCTCTTTCAGTCTCGCTTATAGACGCATCCTCGTCCTGCCTTGTCAATACCACCTGCGCCCCCAGCGACTCTAGCTTAGCCTTAAGCTTAAGCGCGATTTCGAGCGTCAGCTCATGCTCTAAAACCCCCGACGCCCCCTTAGCGCCTACAAACGCCTTACGGCTTGTCTCGGACGCGCCCGGCCCAATAGGCTCTGTCTCAGCGTTGGCTTTAGCCTGCCGCCCCGGGTCAACGGCAATTACATAACCGTCTAGCCGCGTCAGCTTTGGCCGCGGCTGATCAGGCTCGGCATCTGTGTCGCCGCCTGTGTTTTCACCCGTTTCACCATTTTCACCCGTTTCGCCATTTTCGCCTTCTGTCTGCTCTCCGGCCCCGTTTAGGGAAGTTAGCGCCGTTTCAAGCGCCTCTATTGTGGCGGCTCCGGCGATACCGTCCGCCTCAATGCCGCATGCTTTTTGAAAATCCTTTACCGCCTGCTCTGTAACCGTGCCAAAATACTGCGTAGTGCTCTCCTGCTTTAGATAACCTAGCTTTTTAAGCGCATCTTGCAGCGTTTTTACCGCCGGCTTTTCATCCTTAAGCTTAAGTGGTAGATTGGCATCATCTATGCCCAAATCTACCGGTTCCGGCGGCGGCGTAGGTGAAGGCGTAGCTTCAGGCGTCGGCTCCGGCTGCCCTTGTGATGGGTCAGGCGAAGCGCCGCTTTCCTTAGGCCCCGGCTTGCCGCCGCACGCAGAAAACGCCATAACGATTAAAATCAGCGCCAGCGCCATAGCGGCAATTCTGGCAAACCTTGTCCCCATAAGCACACTTCCTCTCCGATTTCCTTGTGAGAGCCGGCTGTCCGGCTTTTTAGGCATATGTAAAAGTTCCTATGCATTTGTTACAAAATCACTTTGCCAGCGCCTCGTTTATCTTCTCTATAGTCGCCGAGCCTACAATGCCGTCGTCAAGCAATCCATTGTCGAGTTGAAACTTCTTAACAGCGGCCAGCGTGCCTGCCCCGAAAAATCCGTTGGGCTCGCTTTCAAGATATCCGAGTTTTACCAGCGCCTCCTGCATCATCTTAATCGAGTCGCTTTTTTGAGTTTCTTTTAGCGGCAGCTGATCCGCCGGTATCTCCAGCACCATAGGAGGTTCCGGAGTAGGCGTAGGAGCCGGAGTAGGCGTTGCTGTTACTTCAGGCGACGGGCTGGGCGACGCTTTATCGTCGCCGCCTGAGCAGCCGGTTAATACTCCTGCTATAACAGCTACTGTTAATATCAATGCTAAACCTAGCTTAAATTTCATTTTCATAATCATTTTACCTCTTGACATTTATAAACCAAACAACATTATGCGTTTTAATCTATATAGAATTATAACACTATTCTTAATATTTAATAAGCCGCCTGTTTTAATGCTTTAATTTTTACACGTTTTTAGCTAACTAAACGTAAAAAAGCCGGAGCGGCGGCAATTAAGCAGCTCTCCCCGGCCATATATGCTTTTAGATGGCAAGATCAGGTCTTTGTAACTATTATACGGTCAATGCCGTCCGCCACGTCTTCGCAGTCGTCGAGCGCGTCTTCGAGAACTTCATATATCTTTTTCATCTTTATTATTTCAATAGGCTCCATGTCGCTGGTGAAAAGGCGATGCATGGCGTTTTGGTATATCTTATCGCCTTCTTCTTCTATGCGGTTTATCTCTATTGTATAGTTTTTGAGTCTGTTTCCGTCCTTTTTATGGTTCTTTAGCTCGCTCATAAGCTTAACGAGATTCTCGCAGGCTAAAAGCACCATTTCCGCCATCTGACATGCCTCGGGAGTTACGCATTTAACATCCATCATCCATATCTGATTGGCTACAGTATCTATGCTGTCTATAATATCGTCGGTTTCATGCACGATATAATATATGTCCTCACGGTCTATGGGAGTAATAAAGGCGTTGTTCAAAAGGCGATACACACCATGAGCATGGCTGTCCGCTTCCTGCTCAATCTTTTTAATATCAACTATCCTGCTATGGTCTATCTCTTCAGCATACAGCATTTCCTTAAGAATTTGCGCCGCCTTAAGGCAGTATTCGACTCCGATAACGAAAGCGTCAAAGTAATTTTTGTCATTTTTAGACATAACGGTATCCTCCTGTTACATTGCTAGAAAATTAGCTGGAAAATAAGTGCCATAACAAATCCTATAAGCGCGCAGCCGGGGAAAGTCAAAATCCAGGCCAGTATCATTTCTTTTACTATGCCCCAGTTAACGCTTGATACCCTGCGCGCAGCCGCCGCGCCCATAAGCGCCGCGCCTTTTGTGTTGGTGGTGCTAAGCGGTATCCCCAGCACCGTCGAGCCTATCATGCAAGCCGACGCCGCCACTTCCGAGCTAAAGCCCTGGTATTTCTCGAGCCTTACCATATCCATGCCCATCGTTTTTATTATGCGCATACCGCCAATTGAAGTGCCGACAGATATAAGAACCGAGCAGAATATCATCATAAGAAGCAGCACATTGCCATCGGCAAAAACCTGATCCTGTGTTGTAACTCCGCCGTATACAAGCGCCATGGCCAAAACACCCATAAACTTTTGCCCGTCCTGAGCGCCGTGGCTAAAAGCCATAGCCGATGCCGAAACAACTTGTCCTACTGAAAAGATTTTATTAGCCTTCGCCCGCTTAACATTGCCAAACGCCTTGCCCACGCCCAGCGTTACCACATAAGCCGACACGAATCCTAATATAGTCGATATGCCAAGGCCTATAAGCACTTTCTCCCACGCCGCCCAGTTAATAGACGACAAACCGCCGCTCGCTAGCGCCGCTCCTGTAAGCCCGGCTACCAGCGCATGGCTTTCGCTTGTAGGTATGCCAAAGCGCCAGGCCCCAAGCGCCCATGACACTATCGCCACTTGAGCCGCCCCTATTATTATAAGGGCCTCGGGTCCCGGCTGTAGCTCTATTATACCGCTTATAGTATTCGCGACGGCTGTTCCCATCGCCATAACGCCGAGGAAATTAAATACAGCCGCCAGAATTATCGCCCTTCGCGGCGAAAGCACCCGCGTCGAGATAACGGTAGTAATAGCATTAGGAGCGTCTGTCCAGCCATTGACAAAAATCGACGCGCCAATAAGAATCATAATTAATATCAGCCCAACACTCATTGTATGCAACACACCTCAAAAAACAACATATATACACTCAATACAACCAACATCATAGAGTATAACATGCGCCATCAGCCTAAGCAAGCAGTTGAAACTGTTAGAATTTCACTTGTTTTCTTCGCATTTTAACCTATAATACGACTAAATATACACTAGGCCGGTAAAACAGCGACAATTTACTGCTTTATATTATAGAATATAATTGCATTGTGTCTAGATGTGTTATAATTACCTTGATTATGCAGTTTCAATATACGCTGGAGGGGTATAGCTTTGGCAATATATTACTATAATGCGCTCAATGCCGACGGAGCCAAAGTAAAAGGCTCCTTAGAGGCGGATGGTCTTGATAGTTTCAGGCAAGAAATAAAGCGGATGGGCTTTTATCTTCTTACCTACTCAACCGAGAATGAAAATGTCGGACAGGCCTTAAGCGGCTCTATCAAAACAAAAGAGCTGTCCATAATTTGCCGCCAGTTTAGCACCATGCTGAGTGCCGGTATAGGCGTTGTCAAAAGCCTGGAAATACTGGCCGACCAGACAAATAAAGCCAGAACCAGAAACATACTGCTTGCCGTTATGGAGGATGTAAGGAAGGGCAGCTCGCTTTATCAGGCCATGGCAAAGCAGGGACGCGCCTTCCCCTTTTACCTTATAAGCTCGGTAGAAACAGGAGAGACCAGCGGCACTCTCGATTCGGTTATGGAGCGCATGGCCGATTATTTTGAAAAGCAGTACAAAATAGCCGCCCGAGTTAAATCGGCGCTTATATATCCCATTATACTGGCGATGCTGTGCTTAATCGTGCTTACGATGATGCTGATATTCGTCGTTCCGCAGTTTGTAAAAATGTTTGAGGCGCAAAGCGCCGAGCTTCCCGCTATGACAAAGATGCTGATATCAATAAGCGACTTTTTCACCGAAAAATGGTGGCTACTGCTCGCGATAGTAGCGGCAATAGCCGGAGTTATAACAATAATTAAAAGCATTGGAAAAACCCGTATCATGTGGGATAGGGCTATGCTCAACATACCTATAATAGGCAAAATGCGGCGGGTGCTTGTTACGTCGAAATTCGCTCATACTCTATCTACCTTAACTTCGAGCGGTATATCAATGCTTATAGCTCTTGAGGTAGTTTCGCGCGTTATAAACAACGCCAGCATCTCAAAGATAATAGAGCAAATAATCGACGATTTAAAACGCGGCATATCTTTAAGCGCCTCCATACAGAAATTCGAGGTTTTCCCGCCTATGTTCCGCTCCATGATAGCGGTAGGCGAGCAAACCGGTGAAATGGACGCGCTGCTTTTAAAAACCGCGCTGTTTTATGATGACGAGGCGGATAACGCCATAAAGCAAATGGTCGCGCTTATAGAGCCGCTTATGATAGTTATTATGGCGCTTATAATCGGATTTATAGTAATAGCAATAATACTGCCCATATACCAGATTTACGACTATCTGGGCTAAGAAATATCAAAGAGGTGAATTCGTTGCTTTCGATAGACGTCGGCAGCAGATACATAAAAATAATATCCGGACGGCCGTCCGCCGGTTCTATAAACGTCAAGGCGGCTATAACTGTGCCTTCTCCTAAAGGCATGATTGATAACGGCATAGTTACAGACCCCGAACTGGCCGCCGAGGCTATTCGCTTAGCTCTTGACGACGCCGGCATAACCGATAGCCAGGCAACGGCGGTAATAACAAGCCCCGCCATAATAACACGCGAGATACGCTTTCCCCGCACAAGCAAGAAAAACGCCCGCTCCATAATAAGCCATGAGGCGGACGCGCTTTTAGGCGACGGTGATTATTATATAGACTATTTTTTACAAGACCACCATCAAAACGGAAAGATGAGGGCGTTTATTTTCGCGCTGCCCACCGGCATTATAGCCACATATAAAAAAATGCTGTCCTTAGCAGGGCTTACTCCCTTTTCCCTTGATATAGGGCCTAACGCCATAAGAAAGCTAATTGGAAGCATAGGCATACTCAATTCTATTCCTAAAGAAGAAATAAGCATAGTTACCGATTGCGGCTACAACTATATGCATTTTACCATCTTCCTATATGACAAGCTTATTTACGCCAGAAGTATAAAAGCCGATCTGCCACAGCATGTAAAAGAGGCGGCGGAAGACGCCTTGGAGACAGGTGAGGGTTTTAGCGACGATGCGTTTTCCGATTTGGTGTCCGGCCTCGGGGATGAAATCCTCAAAATACTGCGGTTCCTAGCGTCTAGCGATTATAAAGAGCATGTTAGCAATGTTCTTCTTTGCGGCGGCCTTTCCGGTGTTGACGGGCTTAGCGAGGCGCTTAGCGAATACCTGTATACCGATGTATCAACTATAAACGCACGCAAGAAACTTTCCTCTTTGGCAAATTACAGAGAGTATATAAACGCGCTCGGCGCTCAAATCAGGTTGTGAGGTGTCGTCGATTGAAGGATATCAATTTTTTTGAGGAAACTAAAAAGCCGTCCCCGCACAAGCAGGCAAACAGAACCGTTTTAGCCGGTATAATCGCCGTCGGTATATGCATTGTGGCTATCGTAGGCGCTTATATCTATGTATTGGTGGGGCAGCTGTCCTCCAGGGCTGAAATAGAAAGCTTTAACAATCAAATATACGAATTAAAAGCATCTACGCCGGGGCTAGGCGAGGTTGAGCCTAAGCTTGAGCGATTAAAGGGCATAAAGGCATATGCGGAAATTATAACTTCGTTTGACAATTCCGCCCAAAGCCAGCCCAAGCTTGATGCTTCCTTCTTAAAAGGACTGGCCTCAAAGCTGCCTTCCGATGTAAGCGTTTTGCATATGGAATATAACGAGGGTATTCTTGTGCTTAACTGCACCGCCAAAAACGAGCTTTCTCCTCCCAATATGGCAGACGCTTTTAAAAAGCTTGACTACTTCGATAGCGTAACCTACGGCGGCTATCAGATTATTGTATCGTCAACAGGACAAGAGAACTCCGAGCCTGAAGCCATACTGCAATTCTCGCTTGAATGCGTTGTTAAAGGGGGTAACGCCTGATGAAGCTTACCAAACGCGAAACAATACTGCTTTTTTTGCTAGCCGTTGTTTTTATAACAGTAGCCGGCATAAATTACCTTGTGCTGCCGGCGATAGACGCTGCCGCTCAGTCCTCAAAAGAGCTTAAAGAAGTTGAAGCGGAGTTTATTGCCCTTCAGTCCAATGTCAAACTGGCGGGCGAAATAGATGGCAGCCTAATAACGCAGCAAGAAGAGGCGACGCAGCTTGCCGCGCCTTACCTTTACAGCATAGATGCCGAGCAGGTAAACAAATGGCTGTCC
The DNA here is from genome assembly GCA_050945795.1 of Christensenellales bacterium. Lineage (GTDB taxonomy): Bacteria > Bacillota > Clostridia > Christensenellales > MGBC116941 > JBMNTP01. Next base: position 28,086 of record JBMNTP010000012.1, read on the forward strand.
GACCTTTACCTTAAAAACAAGCTGATATGCAGCGGCATAGAAATAAGCGGCATAACTGTATCCGGTCTTTCTTACACCCCCTCCGCCTCCTTCGCAGCCGCTTCTAGTATAGACCTGCCTATTAAATCCGCAGCCGACGCGGCAGCCGGCTTAAGCGTTATGCCTGACCCGGAGCAAGACGATCATGAGGATAACAGCGAAACAGGCGAAACCGAGCAACCGGATCAGGACGAGCAAGACGATAACGAGGATGAACAGGACGAGCAGGACGATAAGAATGAGGACGGCAATAGCGAAGATGCCGCCAAAATAGCGCAGATGTATTGCACAAAGGTAATAGTGAACCTTTCTGGAGATTATTCAAACATTGAGGCCTTCATCAGCGACCTTTACGGCGGCGACAGAAAGCTGGTAATAGACGTATTATCTCTTACGCGGACGGACTCTGAGAGCAGCGCGGTTTTCTCAATAAGGTTCTTCGCCGCTCCCGCTATAGGCGAGAGCGATGTTGAAACATATGCTTTCCCAAACCCTGCCGGACAGAACATGCTTATAGGCGTTCAAACTATAAAGACGCCGGATGTTGAGGAAACGGAATAAGCCCCAAAAGTATGGAGTGGTGATAGAATGCTAAAAAGCAGGCGCGGAAGCACCCTTGTAATGGCGCTTTTTATGCTGGCCTTCGTTGTAATAGTAGGCTCGGCGGCGGTGCTTATAGCGGGCGTATCCGCCCGCCAGACAAACAACACCATAAGTAACAGGCAAGCCGATTTTACAGCTAAATCGGTGCTGGATTCCGTATTCTCAAAAATCATATCCGGCGAGATAAATCCCGCTTTACTGCCCGAATCCGGCGCGCACAGCATTGACGGCAGCGGGCAATCAAATGAGCTTGGGGACTATGCTTTCTCCATCACTCGCCATGGCGCTGCCGGCTCCGAGCTTTACAAAATAGCCGTAAGCGCCGAGTATGTAGACTCGGCGGCGAATATATACGGAATAATACAAGGCTTTGAATCAGAAGAGCCTGCTCCGAGTAAGAAATTTGAAAACTTCGCTTTGGGTACCGGTTTTAGCGGGCAATCAAACTCGTTAAACCCCAGCCATATAACCGGCAGCCTCGCACTTGATATAGGTAACGACACTCTTTATCTTAGAAACTCCGGCAGCCTTACCGGCAGTATAAATATAATAGGCGGCCTTGAAATAGGCGCTTATACCGTCGGCGTACAAGGCAAAAGCAATGTTATAAACGCAACCGAGCAAGTACGGCTGCAAAACAACGCCAGAATATACGCCGATGTAAACTCGGGAGAAAACGTTTCTATGTCAGGAGACGTATTGGTTGACGGCGACATAAACACAAACGGCAACCTTGAGCTTACCGGCAGTTCCAGCTCAATAAGCGGTCGCGTTTACGCGCTCGGCGACATCACGCTAAACGGTAACTCTGAGCTTAAAGGCGATGTTTACTGCGGCGGCAACGTAACCATTTCAAACAGCGCGCGAATACTTGGAAATGTATACGCGCTTGGCAATGTCGTAATGAATAACGGCTCTATCGGCGGCGATGTTTATTCAAACAAAAACATGCAGCTCACCGGCAGGGTATCGGGACACGTCAGAGCGCTCGGCGATATAGACACACGCAATCTCAGCCAGGCTTTGTCTATTACCGCCAACGGCGATGTGCATATTTCAACCGCTACAATAAAAACCGATGTTTTCGCCGGCGGAAATATAGGCATAGGCGTATTAAAGCTGCTGCCTCCTTCTTCGGCCGCCGCCGCGCATATAACTGGCAAAGCCGTAGCCGGAGGTAATATAAGCGTATCAAAATCGTCGTCGATAAACGGCGAGCTCCACTCCGGCGGTGATATTACGTTTGAGTCAAGCTCGTCCATGACGGGTCCGGTATACGCTCTTGGCAGTTTCAGTTTTAAAGGCTGGGGCAGTTTTAACGGCGATATAAACGCCGGCACCAACTGCGCGATTATCGAATCAAGCTCTTTTACCTCGCATATAGTCATAGGCGGCAACGCCGATATTAGAAAGGTAACGGTAAACGGCAGCCTCTTCGCTAAGGGCAACGGATATTTCGAGCATAACAACTTAGGCCAGCGCACCGTAACCGGCACGATTACGCTCGGCGGCGAGCTGTTGTCAGACCCGGCGCAGGCCAACACCATAGAATACGCCGACCCCGAGCAAATGATCGACCCTTTAATCCCTCAACAGCCGCCCGCGCCGCTAAAGGCGCTTAAGGACATGGAACCTGTAAAGGTTAATGTGACTATAGAGGCGGAGCAATGGCCTATGCCCGCGGATAAAATGGCGGAAGCCGTTCAGGTGTCGCATACTATAAACTTCTCGTCGACCTCCGGCGCGTCATACCCCATAAGCGGCAACGACCACATTATAAACCACAGCTGCACTCTTGTAATCCCAAATTCCGGCTCTACATGGGGCAAAAACATCGTGTTCGACGCTACCGAAAAAGATATTTATATACTGCTCAAGCCGTCAGGTTCGGATAACACTGTAACCATACCAAACGGCGTTGATCTGCTTACAAAAGGCGATAACAATGTATTCATTTTCCTCGATGACGGCAACGGCATAAGGTCAAAGGAGCATTATGTAAACCTTACCACCACCGGCAATAGCTTTTTTGGGCGCTATGAGTATCATAACCGCAATATACCCATACCCGACCCGCTGCGGCCCAACCTTTACATAATACAAAACAATCCCGGCATCGTATCCCAGCCCTCAAGAGTGACTTTGGGCTCCAACGTAACGCTTTACGGCTATATATACGCGCCGCACAGCTTAATAAATCTTGCCGGCAACCGAAACAGCACTTACAGCTATAAGATTTACGGCGCCGTTGTCGGCTCGCAAATTGAGATAGGCAGCAACCAGACCTTCGCACACTATGCCTCGCCGCTCGATGAGGACATCGAAGGCCCCGGCCCTGGCGGCCCGCCCTCCGGCCAAACATCGGCATGGGCGCTTATAGGCATATATGCGGGAGATTGATAAGATGGATATCAAAAAGCTTTTAAGCTCTAAAAAAGGGATAACGCTTGTTGAAATGATAGTCGGGCTGGCTATAATAGCGCTTGTATCCATGGCGCTGCTCGGTCTTATGATACCCGCAACCAATTTTCAGGCACAATCTAAGCTCCGAAACCGGGGAACATACATGGCGGCGGGCGAGCTTGAAAAGAAGATACACGGCAGCGCCGACGGCAATTCCGACTTATCCAACAGCGATTACATTGAAGCGCGGCAATACACGCTTTCTTTCACAATAGACGGCGATACATATGACTGCGAGGGGCAGCTTTACGGTTCAATAGAACCGGATACCGGCGTTAAGCTAAGAGCATTTGTCCCAGACGGAGAGTAGCCTTATGAAAAGAATACAGAAAAAAAAAGCGTTTACGCTTGTTGAAATGATAGTTGTACTGGCGCTGCTTGGCATAATAGGCTCCGGCCTTATAGGCATAATTGTGCCTTCTACAAATATATTCACCAGAATAGGCGCCGAGGTTCAGGCTAAAATGAAAAGCAATCAGGTGATGCGCGTAGTGCTTGATCAAACTGAGTTTGCAAAAGACCTTGAGCTTATAACAAACAGCGCCCTCATAGGCGAGGACGCAGAAAAGCGGTATCTTTATACCAACAACGGCAAGCTGTATATGCAAAGCTCCGGCTCAACGATAGACCTTTTCGGAGATGATTTTTATGACGGATACGAGGTATCGCTTAGCGCCCGCAAAATGGAAAAGAACCTTGTCGAGCTTACTCTCAATACAATGCTTTCGGGTAGCCCTAACGTAAACCACACGCTTACCACCACCCTTCGCTCTCTTAACACATCGGAAGTGGCAGGCGATAATGGCGGCATCATAGCGTATGTATGGGAAAATCCTTAACTCCTAAAATGTCATAAGCGCTACATACCAGGCGATTATGGCGTCTCCCGCCAACATCGACACTATTATGCCAAAACCCAGCATAGGCACAAACGGTATTTCATCTTTTCTTCCTTTTATTTTAAGCAGCACCAACGCCGCCCCTACCACACCGCCAAATATAACGGCAATAAGCAGCGAAGTTAACACCAGCTTATAACCTAAAAACAATCCGGCCGCCGCCATAAGCTTTATATCTCCCATACCCATAGCGCCGCCGCCGGATATTATCGCTATAATCAAAAGCGGCCCCGCCCCCGCAAAAACGCCTATAAGCCGCTCCCACCACAGCGCCTGCGGAGTAAGAAACGCTATAAGTCCGGCAACAGCGATTATTATAGAAGCGCCATCGGGTATCTCAAGGGTATTTATATCTATAAATGCCGCAGTTATTACAGTACAACCGACGACAAGCGCCAAGGCCGTATAAAGGCTAAAGCCGTAAACCATATAAACCAATACGAACAAAGCGCCGGTTATAAGCTCTACGATAGGATAAACAAAGCTTATACGCGCCGAGCAGTGCCTGCATTTGCCGCCCAGAAAAATATAACTTAACACCGGCACAAGTTCCATAGGCAAAAGCCTTTTTAAGCAGGCCGGACACATTGAAAAGCCTTTTGCCACCGTTATATTTTTCGGTATCCTATATATACATACATTTAGAAAACTTCCGACTACAAGGCCGAGTAAAAGAAATACCGGCCAGAATATATAAGTATAATCCATAGTTCCACGCTCCCACGCTATTATATTTGATTTTCAACTCAAAATACAATACAATTTACTGACACTGCAAATATTGAGCAAACAGGTGATAAAATGTCGGAAAAAGGCACTAAAATTGGGCAAATGCTAAAAGAAAAAGCGCTTGTTACAGAAGAATCGCTTAGCGAAGCCCTTAATATACAAAAACAAACGGGTGAAAAAATAGGAGATATACTTATTCGCCTCGGATATGTATCGGAAGACGACTTTATAAAAGTACTGGCGCAGAGAATAAAGGTTGATTACGTAGACCTTAACCAAACGCAGATGAATGTCGCGACAGTACGGCTTATAAACGAAAATTTCGCGCGGGAAAACAGCCTTATTTCCGTTGAAAAACGCGGCAACACGCTTGTTGTCGCTATGAAAGATCCGGTAAACCTTTATGTAATAGAAGACCTGCGCTTTATGACAAACATGGAGATAAAGCCGGTTATAGCCTCTCCGAGCGCCATCGAGACAGCCATAGACGATTATTATATCGGCAGCGTTGCTACTGCCGCCGCGCAGGATGTCAATCGCGAATTTGTAAATGCCGAAATAGGCGGCGACTTAGCGTCTATAGGTTCACAGATAGATACCCGGGTTGAAGGCGCGCCGGTTGTGCGGCTGGTAAACTCCATAATTCTTCAGGCGGTTAAAAGCGGCGCCAGCGATATCCACATAGAACCTACCCGCACCGATACCAGAATCCGCATGCGCATTGACGGGCATCTTAGAGAAGTGCTTAAGCTTAGCATAGCGGCGCACGGCTCTATTGTAACAAGGCTTAAAATAATGTCGTCTATGAACATAGCCGAAAGGCGGCTGCCGCTTGACGGGCGCTGCGAGGTGGAGCTTGACGGGCAGCTTATAGACATGCGCGTATCAACGCTCCCCACTGTTTATGGCGAAAAGGCGGTTATACGGCTGCTTACAAATAATATAACAAAGAACATTACATCTAAAGAAACGCTGGGCATGAGCAGCCAAAACCTCGAGCTGTTTGAAAAGCTTATACAGGTTTCAAACGGCGTTATACTCGTAACCGGCCCTACCGGCAGCGGTAAAACAACAACGCTATATACAATAATAAACGAAATAATGAGCCCTGAAATAAACGTTGTAACGATTGAGGACCCTGTCGAGTTTAAGATTGACGGCGCCAATCAAATGCAAATAAACTCAAAAGCCGGACTTACCTTTGCTACCGGCCTGCGCTCGATACTGCGCCAGGATCCCGACGTTATAATGATAGGCGAGATACGCGACGACGAAACGGCTTCAATAGCCATACGCGCCGCCATAACAGGGCATATAGTGCTTTCAACGCTGCATACAAACGACGCCGCCACTGCCATAAACAGGCTGGTCGACATGAGCGTTAAGCCGTACCTTGTATCGGCTGCCGTTTCCGGCATAATAGCGCAGCGCCTCGTGCGCCGCATCTGCACGCACTGCAAAACATCCTACTCCTCCTCCGAGAACGACAATATTATGCTGGAGCTTAAAGGCACTACAAAACTTTATAAAGGCAGCGGCTGCATTAACTGCAGCTTTACCGGCTATAAAGGCAGGGCGGCGGTGCATGAAATAATAGTTATTGATGATAATATACGCACTATGATAATAAAAGAAAAAAGCAGCAGCGAAATACTCGAATACGCGCTTAAGCACGGCACAATAACACTTAAGAACGACATAAAACAGCTTGTGCTGTCCGGTCTGTCTACGGTCGAGGAGTATATAAACGCTGCCTACACTTTATAGGAGGACAGCCATGCCTGTAATTGACGCCTATATACAATACGCTATCGACAACAACGCTTCCGATCTGCATATAACGGTCGGAAAGCCTCCTGTACTTAGAGTTGACGGCGAGCTTGTCGAAATGGAAAACACAGCCCCTCTTACCCCCGGCACAGTAGCCGACATGCTTTTAGAGATAGTGCCCGATCAAAGGAAGGATGACCTCGCTAAAAACGGCGATGTAGACTTTGCTTATGTCGCTTTGAGCAACAGGCTAAGGGCTAATGTATACCGCCAGCGTGGCAGCTACGCCGCGGCGTTAAGGGTGCTTTCAAAGACCATACCCACCCTTGACGAGCTGGGGCATCCGGCGGTGCTGAAAAACCTTGCGCTGCTCCAGCGCGGGTTGGTGCTTATAACAGGGCCGACGGGAAGCGGCAAATCCACCACGCTTGCCGCCATGATAGACTATGCCAACAATACCAAAACATCGCATATTATAACCATTGAAGACCCTATAGAATATCTTCACCGCCATAAAAAATGTATAATCAATCAGCGCGAGCTCAACGAGGACACTTTAGGTTTTGATCTGGCGTTAAGGGCGGCATTGCGCGAGGATCCCGACATAGTCCTTGTAGGAGAAATGCGCGACCTCGAAACTGTGCGCGCCGCCATTACCGCCGCCGAAACGGGGCATCTGGTGCTTTCAACATTGCATACCACCGGAGCCGCCAGCACAGTAGATCGCATAATAGATGTTTTTCCGCCCAGCCAGCAGCCGCAGGTACGTATACAGCTATCCGAAACGCTGCAAGGCGTAGTTTCACAGCAGCTGTTGCCGCGCAAAGAGCGCAAGGGTAGAATAGCCGCGCTGGAGATAATGATAAAAACAGATGCCATCTCCAATCTTGTGCGCGAAGGCAAATCACATCAGATAGAAAATTTCATACAAACAGGCCGCCAGTACGGTATGCAGATGATGGACGCGCATCTCGCAGAGCTTGTGAGAACCGGAACTGTTGATTTGAAGGAGGCGCGTAAGAAATGTGTAAACTTAAGCGCCTTTGAAAGATATTTGCAATAACGGGTTTTAGGCTTTATATAGGCTGAAAAAGGCTGGTTTTTGTCGAATTTGCTTGCATATGGCTATAAATAGTAATATAATCGTCTCGACGCACTTAAGAAAAATGAGGAGGAATTAATATGTTACAAATGCTTATACAGAAAAAGCAGAGCAAAAAAGCTTTTACTCTAGTAGAACTTATTATTGTTATCGCTATACTCGCGATTCTGGCCGCTATACTCGTTCCAACACTTACAAAGTATATAAACGAATCGAAACAAGCCACAAATAACGCCAACGCGCGTGCCGTTTTCAGCATAGCGCAAGCTGAAGCGACTTTCAAAATAACTAAAAATGAAACCGGCTTTACCGGAGCCGACATTCTAAATGCCATTCAAGGAGAGCTAGGGGCTCTCGCAGAAGACGCCACAATAACGATAACGGTCGCAAATGATGCTGTAACAGCCGTATCTTATGCATCAGGCGGCATCACCGGAAACTATCCTGTAGTTGATGGGGATTAATTATTATATACTGTTTATAAGTAATTTTCAAACCAAAAGAGCGGAACGGGCGAAAGCTGTGTTCCGCTTTTTGTATTCACAGCTTTATATAAAAATATTTATATCGCTTCATATATTCTATAAATCTATCAACATATTACGCGTGAATGCATACAATACTATTAAAGGCGGGGGCGCCAGATAAGCTACCCCAGGCCGCCCAGTCTCATACAGAACTTCAGAGCAGCGGCAGGCCGCCTTTTGCTCGGGGTCTGACACATAATGCTCTCCCGCCTTATTTTTACCGTGGCAGATAGAAATTTAAGGCATTTGGGGTATTGAATAACATCGTAAAACAGCAGTTCTACCTCCGGCGCGAACCTCCTTCCGCAACCAAAGGTATGTTTTCTCTTTGATAAAGACCGGTTCACCATATGGCAAGCCGGTCTTTATTAATGCGCTCTTGCGCGCCGCCTGTTAGAGGTTATAATATATATATCCTTATATAAAGGGGGAAACCATGAATATAGCTATAATAGATGGCCAGGGCGGCGGAATAGGGCGGGCGCTCGCCGAGCAACTGCTGCCCTACTGCCCCGAGCGCTGCTCTCTTTTTGCCTTCGGCACTAACTCCCTCGCCACTTCAGCGATGCTTAAGGCCGGCATAAAAGACTGCGCCACCGGCGAAAACGCCATTATATTTAATGCGCCGCGTATGGATATAATAACCGGCCCCATAGGCATAATATCCGCTAATTCCATGCTGGGCGAATTCACGCCGGCGATGGCCTGCGCCATATCGAACAGCGCCGCCAAAAAAGTGCTTGTACCCGTTCGCAAATGCAGTATAGAAATCGCCGGCTGCTCGGATCTGCCGCTTATGGCATATATAGAAGCGGCGGCCCAGGCCATTATAAAATACATGGCGTGAGCCGCGAAGCGCTTATGCGCGCCGCTTATCTCCCGACGAGAGAAAGCCGGATATCGGTTTATATACAACATAAGTTATAATCATTACCACGATGCCTTTTATAATGTTAAAAGGCGTTGCGCCGTAAAGTACATATGTGAACCTGTCATGTATCCACGGCGTTATGCCGGCAAGGCCGTCTAAAAGGTTTGGAGCAAAGCTCATATACAGCGGCAACAGCACGAAATAGTTAAGCGCGGCTCCTACCAAAGTAAAGCTTACAAGCCCTACCAACATTCCTTTAAGCGCTCCGGCGCGGCAATGGTTGCGGCGGTATATTATGCCGGCCGGCACCACCAGCGCCACGCCGAGAAGGAAGTTCGCCATCTCACCCACTCCGCCGGTGCCGCTGTTTTTCACTATCATAAACAGCAGGTTCTTTATAAACTCAATCACGACGCCCGCCACCGGCCCTATGGCAAACGAGCCTAGCAGCGCCGGTATGTCGCCAAGATCAATCTTAAGCCACGGTGGCATAAGCGGCAGCGGGAATTCCACCAGCATAAACACAAAAGCCAACGCCGACAGTATACCTACTCTTGCCAGCGTCTTTATGCCATATCTGGCACCGGCCCGCGTTGTTTGAATTTTTTCACAATTTTTCGTATTCATATCGCATCTCCTTTGATATAAAAAATAAAATCTCCCCGTCCGTTCGGACAGGGAGATGAATACACAAAATGCATCCGCGTTTCTCCCATCCAGACTCGCGAATGCATCGCTCACTGTCGGCTCCGGATTTTCGCCGGATCAACGGACACTTAAGTCCGCTCGCGGGCTTTAACCGCCGGTGGGGATTTTCACCCCGCCCCGAAACGTCGTTTCTAGCTTGATTATAAACCCTCCTCTGTTTAAAAGCAACATGTTTTTAAACATACATCGGCTCGCTGCTCTGTGTTGCATTTATACGGCTGTTATACTATACTAAAATTGTAAATCTATAAAGAGGAGGAGATACCTGTGTCATTTACCCCCAAATTTTTCATTTGCGGAACATGCGGTAATATTGTGGGCCTTATAAAATCAGGCGGCGGCGAATTGGTTTGCTGCGGCTCGCCCATGAAAGAACTAAAGGCCAATACAGAAGATGCTTCTCAGGAGAAGCATGTGCCCGACGTCACAATCGACGGGGATACGCTTATAGCAAAGGTTGGCAGCGTAGCGCATCCTATGGTGGATGAGCATTATATCGAATGGATATATGTAGTAACGGATAAAAAGAGCCACAGGGCTTGGCTCAAGCCGGGCGAAGCACCCGAGGCCACTTTCTGCCTTGAGGGCGAGAAGCCGATAGCAGTATATGAATACTGCAACCTCCACGGACTTTGGGTAAAAGAGCTGTAACATCGCTTTAGAGTTGCCCGTCCGAACGTTTAAAACGCGCGGACGGGCTTTTCTTCTTCTATACACATATTTTACGAATCTTTTCCTGTAATTTTATTGAATCATGCCTTGACTATCCAACTCAGCAGTACTACAATATATATACTCACCTTAAGCATTAAGACACTATATGTTGTGTTTGGGTTGAAATTTATATTTGCGGCTATCATTTGGGCCGTATGCGATAGGATAATCATAAATAGGGAGGGCATGAATTTGATTAAGAGTATTAGAAAGAGAAACGGGAGCGTCGTTCCTTTCCATAAGGAAAAGATAACCTGGGCTATATTTAAGGCGGCGACGGCTGTGGGTGGCGACGACTGGACAACAGCCGAGTCTTTAAGCAACCAGGTTGTTGACGCTGCTTCCTTGCAATACAAAGAAGGCATAGCAGACGTTGAAGAGATACAGGATTTGGTCGAAAAAGTGCTTATAAAGAATGGGCACGCCAAAACCGCCAAGGCGTATATACTTTATCGCGAAAAGCGCCGCGCCGCCAGAGAATCGAATGCGCTTATAGGCGCTACAATAGAGATGTTTTCCGATTATCTCGGCGATAACGACTGGCAGATAAACGAAAACGCCAATACACAGCGCTCCATAAACGGCATGAACAACTATGTTCGCGAAACGTTTACAAAGCAGTACTGGCTGCATGAAGTATACCCCGCCGACATACGCGATGCGCATATATCCGGAGATATCCATATTCATGACCTCGGCTTTTTCGGTCCGTATTGCGCCGGATGGGATCTTCGCCAGCTGCTTACAGAAGGCTTTGGCGGCGTTCCCGGCAAAGTTGAGTCCAGCCCGGCAAAGCATCTGCGCTCCTTCCTTGGGCAGGTAGTAAACTATACCTTTACAACGCAGGGCGAAACGGCCGGCGCTCAGGCATGGTCTTCTTTTGATACCTACTGCGCCCCGTTTATACGCTATGACAACATGAGCTACAAGCTGGTTAAGCAGGCTCTGCAGGAGTTTATATTCAATATAAACGTTCCTACCCGCGTCGGCTTCCAATGCCCTTTTTCAAACCTCACCTTTGACATAGTAGTACCCCGCACTCTTAAAGACGAGGCGGTTATAATAGGCGGCAAGCAAACAGGCGACACTTACGGCGACTTCCAGGAAGAGATGGATATTTTTAACCAGGCTTTCTGCGATGTTATGCTTGAAGGCGACTCAAAAGGCCGCGTATTCACCTTCCCTATACCGACAATAAACATAACCAACGACTTCGCTTGGGATTCTCCGGTTGTAAACCGCTTTATGGAGATAACCTGCAAATACGGCATACCGTATTTCTCAAACTACATAAACTCCGACCTCTCGCCCGAGGACGCGGTATCCATGTGCTGCCGTTTGCGTCTTGATACAACCGAGCTTAGGAAAAGAGGCGGCGGCCTTTTCGGCTCAAACCCTATGACCGGCTCAATAGGCGTTGTAACCATTAATATGCCGAGGCTGGGATATGTGGCGAAAACCGAGTCTGAATTTAGGGCGCGGCTGTGGCGGCTGATAAATATATCCAAAAATAGCCTTGAGATAAAACGCAAGACAATAGAAGAACAGACGTCGCGCGGCATGTATCCTTACAGCGCCCGCTATCTGCGCGATATAAAGAAACGCACCGATCAGTACTGGTATAACCATTTTAATACTATAGGGCTTGTCGGTATGAACGAGGCATGCATAAACTTCCTTGGCAAGGATTTAACCACCGAGGAAGGGCAGGCGTTCTCCATACGCACGCTTGAATACATGCGCGACCAGCTTAAGATAATACAGGAGGAAACCGGCCACTTCTACAACCTTGAAGCAACGCCGGCGGAAGGCACGAGCTATCGGCTCGCCAACCTTGACAAAATGCGCTACCCCGACATAATAGCGGCGGGCGGCGATGTACCGTATTATACAAACTCCTCGCAGTTGCCCGTCGGCTTTACCGATGACATCTTCGAGACGCTCGATCTTCAAGACGAGCTGCAAAGCCTGTATACCGGCGGCACCGTTCTCCACCTTTATCTCGGCGAGAGCATAAAGGACCCGGAGATAGCCAAGAAGATTTTGAAAAAGGCGTTTACGAAGTACAAAATGCCTTATATATCGCTCACCCCTACCTTCTCGATATGCCCCGACCATGGATATATATCCGGCGAGCATTTCAACTGCCCCAAGTGCGGCAGAGAAGCCGAGGTGTGGAGCCGCGTGGTAGGTTATCTAAGGCCGGTACAGAACTATCACAAGGGCAAGAAGCGCGAATACGAAGAGCGCGTGAAATATGTAATCAAAGAGGCTGAACTGGTATGAACATAGGCGGCATCGCAAGGACATCAACTGTGGATTTTCCCGGCCGCCTCTCTGCGGTGCTATTTACCAACGGCTGCAACTACGATTGCTTTTACTGTCACAACCGCCGCCTGATATCAGGCGGCGCCCCCCTCGACAACGCCGAGATAGACGCTTTTTTAAACGCCCGCGCCGGCCTGCTCGATGGAATAGTGGTATCAGGCGGCGAACCGACGTTGCAGCCGGATATAGCCGAGTTTTTTTTAAAGCTAAAGCGGCTCGGCTACGATACAAAGCTTGATACAAACGGCAGCCGTCCAAAGGTTGTATCCGAGCTTATTGAAAAAAAGCTATTAGACTATGTCGCAATGGACTATAAGGCTCCTTTTGATATGTATAAGGAAATATGCGCTCAAGACGCCGATCCCGAGCCGGTAAAGCAAACGCTTGATATACTCCTTGGCTCCGGGCTTGATTTCGAGCTTCGCACCACCGTTGTGCCGCAGCTTTCGCCCGCCGACCTTTATCGTATGGCGGCGGCTATACCGCAGGTGCCGCGATACATACTTCAGCCGTATAAAAAGCCGGAGCTGTACCGCCGCGAGCATATATTTCGCATAGAGGCGACGCCTTATACCGAAGCACAACTAGAGTCTATGCTCGAAAGCATACGCGAAGTACAGCCAAACGCCTCGCTTCGCTAATACCGATAATACAAAAAACCGCCGCCCGATTCACATCAGGCAGCGGTTTTTATTTTGTATACGCATACTGCGCTATACTGCTGATGTCAGCTTTATAACCGCCTCTTTAAGCGCGTCATCATCACCTACATTGCCTGGAAATATTACATACGGCATACCGGGGAATTTGCTCTCCTGCCCCGTCATCCATACCGGAACACCATAGAGTATCTGCCCCATTACCATGGCTTTTTTGACTTTCAGCGCCTTTATTCCTACATCGCTTGATGTAATGCCGCCTTTAGCTATTATAAAGCCGGGTTTCTCCTTTATACCCGCCGCTACGCCGGTTAAAGCATCGGATATTTTTACCGATATTTCAAGCTGCCTGTCAGCATCCTCGGTGTCAAGATCCAGCCTGTCCCTACGCGTGTATACCACCGCCGTAGTACCGGCGCGAATAAGAGCGTCGGCCGCCGCCGTAACCCTCTCTACCTCTTTTTCAAGCATGCCTTCTTCCAGCACAAGATGTTGATTAAATTCTATGCCCTCAAGATTAAGACGGCTCTCCAGCAGGCTCTTTAGCTGCCTTGTAGTCTTTGCCACATGAGATCCGGCAATCACAAACCCTCCGCTTTTATTGCCGCCCTCTCTAAGCTCCGATGTACTTAAAAGCTGCTTATCCTCCACCCCGCCTAGTACCTTTGTCATAGCCGCAGCGCTTCTAAAAATATAGTTTTTGCCGGCCTCAAGCGCGTCTAAATAAGCCAGCGCGAATACTTTTATATCGCTGTATTCGGCGGCGTTTAGTATTATCTTATTAAACGCTGAGGCGGAAAGAAGCTTTGCCTTTATATCATCGATATTCATGCCCCTAAGTTCATCTATTGTTATGCTTATGGCATCGGAGGCTTTATATTTACCGCCGGTCTTTTCCTCACACCATTGCTTAAGGTCGGAAGCCGAATAACCAAACGATTTATCTCCGGCAAACTCGGTATGCCCTGCCGGTATCAGCTTGTCTCCCTCCCTAACATAATGCACGTCGCCTATGGTGTATCTGCCGCCCTCCTTAAAAAATGGAGCAATTATCTCGCCGTCAAAGCGAATGCCGTGCAACTCCTCAAGCTTTTGCCGCAAAACCTCCGTTTCAAGCGGGTAATGCCCTCGAAGCGTCGAATCGCTGCGACTTATAAGTATAAAATCCTTGCCATAAAGCTGGGAAGCTCTATGCACACGCTCGGCTATAACGGTATGCGCCTCTGTTGTTTCTAAAACTGTCATTCCCCTTGAATTTGTAAGTATAAAGAACATGCTGCCGCTTTCGGCAAACCCGGCGTTGATGCTTTGCTGCTCCCAATCTGTATATACCGATATACCGTGCACCGTCTGTACGCCTGTGGGGTCGTCATCGAGCACTACAATTTTCCTTGTACCGCCACTAAGCCTCGCTTTAAGCATTCCGTCAACAACTTCCCGCTTTAATAGCTTGGGTAATCGCTCCAAAACCTCTACAGGCAGTGCGCTAATCGCCGTCATAATTCCTCCCCTCCCGCGCAGCATATACACTGTATACACTGCGGGTTTTATAAATAAAATTATTACTTGCCGCTTTTAGATTTTAAGATGCCGCGACTTTAAATAGTGTAAATATTTCGCTTTTTGTAATATGATGCCGTTTATAATGCATACATACGCCAATAAAAGCGCAATCGACGCTTAACTATGAACTTCTCAATTATATTCATGCTTTTGATTATAATTATATTGGAAATGCTTAAAGCGCTTAGTTACTGTTACGGCTTTGCATTTGGCAACAATTCAGAGAATTTAACTTCCTCAAGTTTGGCGTTGATATCTTTTTGAAGCTCTTCAAACTTTTTATGCATCGGGCAATCGCCGGACGCGTCTCTGTTACAAAATTCGTGGTTAGTTACGCATCTGTTTATGCTGGCGACGCCGTCAATCGCCTCTATAACATTGCGAAAGCTTAGCTGATCCGGCCTTTTGGCGAGAGCGTATCCGCCATATACGCCGCGATATGATTTGGTTATGCCGGCTAAGTTAAGCTTGCGGAATATTTTTAGCGCGAACCTAAGCGGTATGTTCATATTTTCAGAAATCACACGCACTCCTAGCCTGTCGCCCGGCTCGCATAACGCCAGCGAATATACTATCCTCATGGCATAATCGGCTTCCTGGCTTATCTTCATATCAATCCCCCCAGTTCTATGCCTCAATATATTATAGCATAATTATAATATAAACCACACCTAAATGGTGACGCATATTGCCGCATAATGGGTTTTAGTTTTATAAAGTTATGAGTCATGCTAAAATATTATGCTGCTTCGGCGTGCTTAAAAGTTATATTGCCGCATAACGGATCTGCTTTTATCGCTTTGTATTAGCCAGCCAAAGCCCGCGCTCTTTATGGCGCGGCTGCACATGAAAATACTTTAAAGACCGCCATTTGGCAGCCTTTATTTTAAGACGATAACAAGCGCACGACATTTCTTTTGGCTTACTTTTTCTTTTCTAAATACCCGTCCCATGTACAGGGAAAAGGTAGATTACTCGTTTCTTATAGCGGCAAGAGGGCTCATCCTCATGGCGCGCCAAGCAGGGTACAACCCTGACAGCACACCTATTACCATTGAAAAGCCTATTGCACCGAGGCCAAGCCAAGCGGGTATAACCGCCCTGACATTGCCACCGAACCACATGCCGAACAGCGAGCCGCCGTCCATCGCTACGCTTGAGAGAATAAACGAACCTAGGTAGCTTAGCATAACGCCTACAAGGCCGCCGAATAAGCCTATAAAAGCGGCTTCACACAGGAATATGGCGTTTATATTTCCAAGCTTGCAGCCCAGCACCTTCATAACGCCTATTTCGCGCGTCCTCTCAATTATGCTGGTCAGCATGGTATTGGCTATGCCTATGGCGGAAACTATAAGCGATATAACGCCTATCGCCGCCAGCTGGCTTTGCTGACGCCTAAGCTCCTCGCGCATGTCTTCTATCCATTCTGTGGGGCTTGTTGCCTGATAGCCCTGGTCTTTAAGCTGCTGAAGCACTCCGGCAACGGTATCCATATCCTCAACCCGTACTATCACTCTGTTAAACTTACTAACGTTTATATTGAGCTGCTCCGCCATCTTTTTATTTTCTTTAACCAGCTTTTTAATAGCATTTATACTCATATACGCCGACCAGCTCTCCTCGCTTTCGCTAGGCTGCAGCAAGCCGACTATCTTCATATCGTATTCCTTCGACTTGGCCATATTAGGGTCTTCTTCAGACATTTCGTTTGTATATCTGTCGCCAAGCTTCAATTTATATTTGGCGTTAAGCCAGTCTATATCAGGGCCTTCCTCCTTATATTCTCCGCGCCGGGATGAAAAATACTGGCGGGCATTATGCCCGAGCACCATCTCAAGCGCGCCTGAAGAATCCATAAGCCGCCCCTCCGACGTGGTAAAGCCCATTGATTTAATGGCGTCGGGATCTACGGCATATACATATATGTAATCGGCGGAGTATCTTCCGGTAGTTATATACGCCGGAAACTCTATAACAGGAGTAACCGACTGCACTCCTGCCCACGCCGACACCTCCGCCACCATGCGCTCATTAAGCTCAGTTGCCTGGCCTTCCGGACCCATGCCGTAGTTATAAACGTCTATCTGAGTTAGTACGGCATTGCGCCCGATCTGCTCGTAAAACTGTTCCTGGTTGCCTATACCCAGCGCCACCATAAGCACAATAGAAGCGGTGCCGATTATAACGCCGAGCACTGTAAGAAAGGTTCTTAGCTTTCTTCTCCATAGCCCGGCAACAGCCATTCGGACTATGTCAATCAAGCTCATCTTCGAACATTGCCTTTCTTTTGCGCGCTCTTTTCACCAAAACTATTATAAGCGCTATAATCGCCGCGATACCCACAACAATCCCAATTATAAGCCCTAGAGAACCGCCGGATTGCTCAGGCATGGGTTCTTCGGGAATAGGTTCCTCTGGGAAAGACATTTCCATTATGTACGTGGTAAATTCGCGCGTTTCGCTGAATTGGTTGCCATATTCGTCTTCGTAAGTAATAAGTACGCGGCCGTTTACAGGGCCTCCCGATTCGCCTTTATCTATGCCGGGCTCTATTATTATCTCGCCCTCATCAATAGGAACATCTTCAACAGGCGCGTCATCCGCGGGAACGTCCTCTACCGGCATATCATCGGCGGTAGCCTCGTCAAACGGAGCTTCGGTTTGCGCCGTCATAGCGATAGCCGATATGCCGCCGCCTATCATAGGCCTTGCCATGCCGGGGAATGTATTCATGCCGCCGGAGCCACCCGCGCTAACATATATGTCCATCGCCTTTTGCGTTCCCGGCTCCATGTTTCCCGCAAAATAATCTGATTCTGGTGTGAGCCCCTCGCCTTCTATCTTGCACATAACGTTGTAAATCGTCGATTTTCCGAGGTTAAAAAGGTCGAGCGTGACGCTGAAGGACTCGCCGGCGAACACCGTTTCAGGTACAACAGGCTCGCCTATCTGAAAGCGTATCTCCTGCGTTATGGGTACCGCCAATGTTTCAACCATTGAGATGGCTGTTGTCTTGGTATCCTCATATTCCATGGTAACTGTAAATCCCTGCGGCTTTGCCGGCGTGTCGGGGCGCACCTGGAATTTCATTGTCGCCTCAACAGCCCTTCCCCTAGCTATGCTGGCGAAATACAGCGTGCCGCTGTCAACGGGGAGAATATTGCCTTCATCCGCCTTAACGGTAATTTTAATGTTTTTCACAGCCATAGACGTGCTTGTATTCTTAAATACCATTGTAAGGTCAAATTCCTTACCTGCCACCGGCGCTTCAGGACTTACTATAAACTTTTGGATTATAAGCTTGGGTTGCGACGTCGGCTTTTCAACCGGCGGCTCCGGCTCAGGAGACGGCACGACAGGCTCCGTCGGCACAGGCTGCTCGGCGCCGCCCGTCACCTCAAAGTATATAACAAAGTCCTGCGTTATAAGGGTATATTTACCGGAACCCGGCTCTGTTTCAACATTATAAGAGGCTGTAAAGTTAGCGGGATAAACGCCGTTTAGGGCGTCTGCTTTAAGAGATAGATTTAGTATTCCAATAAGTGTACCGTCGCCGAACTTCTCATCCGGTTTCATTGCGGTAGCCACGTTCAGGCTGCTTATAGGTGAGCTGCCAGGGTCGGCTACATTAAGCTTAAGCACAGGGTTGCCAAGAAGCGCGCGGTTTCCTGTCGGAGTAAGAGGAAGGGTTATCGAAACATGTCCGCCCGCTTTTCCAGCCGGCTGATATCCCTTTTCATATGACATGCCTTCGGGCATGCCTTCATACGTCCTTTTGCCCTCTATAACAAGCGTGCCTTCCGCTTTGGTATCATTCGATGCCAGCGCCACGCCGCCCGAGATCATAATTACCGCGGCTAAAATTACCGCCAAAACCTTGCGCATCATATTTCCCGTCCTTCCGTTTTTGCTTTCTGATCAATGCTGATTATCCTGCCGTCCAACAGGCGCACCACCTTATCGGCGTGCTTGGCGTTTTCTATATCATGCGTAACCATAACAAGCGTTTTGCCGCCTTCTTTCGTGGCTTTCATAAGAAAATCCATGATCTCCTTAGAGGTTTTGCTGTCAAGGTTACCGGTAGGCTCGTCCGCAAAAATGATGTCCGGCTGAGAGCTTAGCGCCCTCGCGATCGACACTCTTTGCTGCTGGCCGCCGGAAAGCTGCGACGGCTTGTGCCGCGCGTGGCTTTTTAGCCCTATCGACTTTAACAGCCGCATGGCGCGTTTGTTGCGTATATACCGCGGCACGCCTCTAAACGACAGCGGCATAGCTATATTTTCCATGGCGTTATAGTCTTGAAGGAGGTTGAAGGACTGAAATACAAACCCTATATGTTTTAACCTGAACCGAACCAGACCGCTTTCGTTCATACCGGTTATGGTTTTGCCGCATATCTCGATACTGCCGCGCGTTGCCGGCTCTATACCGGCAAGCAGATTGAGCAAAGTAGACTTGCCGGAGCCGGATGTTCCGACTATGCAGCAAAACTCCCCTTTGCCTATATCAAGATCGACATTATCAAGCGCTTTAAGCCTGGTTTTTTCTATTCTGTAAATTTTGGTGAGTCCTCGTGCGCAAATAATGGGCTCCAATACACAAACCCCCGTCGCAAGTCATAATCATATGTATTTAGACGTTTACAAAAGCAAAAGTTCCATAAACCCGTTATGCATATCAATTAATTATACATTCTTTAACAGCTTTCTTCAAACACTGTTAATCGTCTCTTAAAACTTTTAAATCCGCCCTTTTCCTTTTCTTATATACTCCTCCGTAAGCTTTTTAACCTGCGGGAAAAGCAGCGCTAAGGCCGCAAGGTTGGGAAGCGCCATAAGGCCGTTAAATGTATCGGATATGTCCCACACCATCTCTAATTTAAGCACGCTGCCTATAAACACAAACGCCACGAACACCGCCTTATATACGCCCGCCGCCCGCCGCCCTGCTATATAGCGCATACTTCTCTCTCCATAATACGACCAGCCTATTATGGTTGAAAAGGCAAAGAGCATAATAGAAATCGATATAAACCCTCCGGCAAATCCCCCGAGCGCCGTTTCAAACGCGGCGGAGGTAAGCGCGGCGCCGGTAAGCGATCCGCCGGGGCTCCATACCCCCGACGACAATATGCAAAGCGCCGTTATGGTGCATACAACTATTGTGTCGGCAAACACCTCAAAAATGCCCCACATGCCCTGCTCTACCGGCTCTTTTACATCGCTGGCAGAATGCGCCATTACAGTAGAGCCCAGCCCCGCCTCGTTTGAAAACACGCCTCTTGAAATACCATAGCGCATAGCCGTAGCAATACCATACCCCGCCGCCCCCGACAAAGCCGGCTCCGGCCGGAACGCCTCTGAGAATATCATAGAAAAGGCGGCGGGCAATTGCTCATGATTGTAAGCCATAACGTATATGCCCCCGGCTATATAAAGCACCGAAGCGAACGGTACCAGCTTTTCCGCCACCCCCGCTATTCTTTTAAGCCCCCCGAATATAACAAGCGCCGCCCCTGCCGCAACAAGTGCCCCGCTTGTAGCAAACGGTATGCCAAAAGCGCCGTTCATAGTCTCGGCTATGGAGTTTGCCTGGCTCATATTGCCTATGCCAAAAGAGGCCAGCGCCATAAAAGCGGCGAA
>JBMNTP010000013.1:0-48200 GCA_050945795.1 Christensenellales bacterium
CGGCTTAAAAAGCTTTTCTCGCTAAAAACAGGCGTCGATACGCCGGAGGACGGCATATTGATAGTGGTCGAGGCGGGCAGCTCGGCATACTGCCTTATGGCGGACAGGCTGCTCGGTGAGCAGCAAACGGTAGTCAAACCTATGCCGCAGTATATATCGCAGGTAAAAAGATGGTCGCGCCGCTTCTCCGGCTGTACTGTGCTAGGGGATGGCAGCGTAAGCCTTGTGCTTAACACCGGCGCTCTCGCGCCTTAACAAAGCATTTTCCGGCAAGGATGCCGCCATATATTGTTAGAAACGTATTATCAGGAGGAAACTTTGTATGTTCGTTATCAATTGGTACCGCAATCTTAAAATCGCGACAAAAATAATGATTA
This sequence comes from Christensenellales bacterium, assembly GCA_050945795.1. GTDB lineage: Bacteria > Bacillota > Clostridia > Christensenellales > MGBC116941 > JBMNTP01. The sequence continues at coordinate 378 of JBMNTP010000013.1, forward strand.
GTTCTCTTCTTATGGTCTTGGTTACATTGCTTGTAGGCCTGATCAGCATGTCAAACCTGCGCAGCGCCAATGACAACGCGCGAAGCATGTATGAGGACATAACTCAACCCATCGCGATTGCCGCCGACGCCGCGTTACAGCATCAACGTGGCCGTGTTATAGCCAGAGATATAGTGTCAATGGGGCATCTTGAAGACATGCAGCACGGCTTTGAGGAGCTAGGCTGGCTGGATGTGCAGTTTAAGTCCAATATAAACCAGCTGCGTGAAATCCTGCCAAGCGATAACGCGCAGCGGCTGCTCAACACAGTTACAGCCGGCATGGAGATATACGCTCCCGCGCGGGATACAGCTGTCGCCTGGGCTCTTGAAGGCAGAGGCGAGGCGGCTTATGTGCATTTAACAAGCGATGAGGCAACAGCCGCCGACGTAAGCATACAATCGGCTATGCAAAGCCTGCAACAGATACTGGTAAGCAGCTCTCGCACAACATATGAAAACAACAATGAAGCCACCGAATCGAGCAACTTAACAACTATGGCAGTAATAGCCGCCGGCCTTATATTCTCGGTACTTCTTACCATAGTAATATCTAATATGATAAGCCGGCCCATAGTAAGGCTGGCCGAGGCGGCGGACAAGCTCGCTGATGGAGATATGGATATATCGCAAAAGGACGCCGACGCGAAGGACGAGGTTGGACGTCTCGCCCGTTCTTTCGGCGCTATCCGCAGCGCTATTATGAACCTTATTGCCGAGGCGGACATGCTGTCTGAATCGGCAATAGAAGGCCGGCTTTCCACGCGCGCCGACGCCGATAAACTTACCGGCGGATATAAACAGGTTATAGAAGGCGTAAACAAAACGCTCGACGCTGTAATATCGCCGGTTATTGAGGCGACGGATGTGCTTAACGAAGTGGCGCAGGGCAATCTAAATGTCAGTGTGACAGGCGATTATATGGGCGATCACGCCATAATAAAAGAGGCACTCAACAATACCATAAACAGAATAAAAGGCTATATAGGTGAAATATCGCTGGTATTGAGCGAGGTGGCGAGCGGCAATCTCGATACCGGTATAAGGTCTGAATATATGGGTAATTTTATAGAGCTTAAGAATTCTATAAACAGGATCATAGAAACTCTAAACATCATGATATCTGATATAAATATAGCCGCCGAGCAAGTATCCTCCGGTACACGTCAGGTATCAGATGGCAGTCAGGCGATATCTCAAGGCGCTACGGAACAGGCCAGCGCCATAGAAGAGCTCACCGCCACCGTAACCGAGATAGCGGCGCAGTCGCGTCAAAACGCGCTTAACTCTAACAAAGCCAGCGAGCTGGCCAGCACCGCCAAAAACTACGCCTTCGCCGGCAACGAGCAGATGCAAAGCATGCGCTCGGCTATGGATGAAATATATGAATCGGCGGCCAGCATAGGCAAAATAATAAAGGTCATAGACGATATAGCCTTCCAGACCAATATACTCGCTCTTAATGCAGCCGTTGAGGCAGCGCGTGCGGGAGAGCACGGCCGTGGCTTCGCGGTTGTGGCCGAGGAGGTTAGAAATCTCGCGGCTAAAAGCGCCAACGCAGCCAAAGAAACAACGGTGCTTATTGAAAGCTCTATAAAGAAAACAGAAGCCGGAACCAAAACAGCCGGCGAAACCGCCCTCGCTCTTAAGCATATTGTTGAAAGCGTAGAGCAGTCGGTTGAGTATGTCTCTAGCATAGCCGACGCGTCAAGCGAGCAGGCTACCGCCGTAGCGCAGGTTGATAAAGGCATAGAGCAGCTTTCGCAGGTAGTGCAGACAAACTCCGCCACATCCGAGCAGACGGCGGCGGCGAGCGAGGAGCTGTCAAGCCAGGCGGAGATGCTAAAGGAAATGGTAGGGCAGTTCCGCCTCGCCTCGTCGGAGTCAACTGAGTCAGTCGCTGGGGCGAATGTATTTTGCGCCATACCGCCTTTAAATACCGCTTCGGCTAATACCTTAAAGGACGAAGAACCGCAAGACGACGGGGAAAAAACAAAACCCGAGGCGACTACTAAAAAGCGTTCGGGCAAAACTCAAAAATCCGAGGCGGCACGCGCTACCATTATATTAAGCGACAGCGAATTCGATAAATATTGATTGCCACAAAGCCGATAAACAGGCTATGAGGCTATAAACATAAAAAGTGTGCCTTGCGGCACACTTTTTCATGCTCAAAACCGGCTTTTATACCTGTTTTTGCTTATTTAAATCTTCCATGGGCAGGCGCTTGGTATCGTACATCATTTTAACGGCGCCGCGCAGTTCTTGATAGCTGGTGCAACGACAAATGTTTGATTGCAACCATTCTTCAACAACATGCTCTTCGGGATACGAGGTATGCTGCTTTTTAAGCGCATGGCAAACCATAAGGAAGCCCGATGTGCAGTATCCGCATTGAAAAGCGTTGGCGTCAACGAACGCTTTTTGCGCCGCCGCCGTTCCTCCCAGTCCCTCAACTGTAAGTATTTTATGCCCCTGTGCCTCTACCGCCAGCATAAGGCAGGACTTCGCCGGCCAGCCGTCCACCACAACAGTACATGCCCCGCAGTCGCCGTTTTTGCAGCCCGGCTTTGCCGCCGTAAGGCCCAGCTGTTCTCGCAGCACATCAAGCAGCAAATCGGACGGCCGCACCGCAACTTCATACCTACCGCCGTTGATATCAAACGTTACTACGACTTTGCCCTCATATCTTACCATTTTCCCAATCCTCCAACAGCGCCTCTAATGTGTTTTTAAGCACGAACAGCCTGTATTCGCCGCTGCCCTTTGCGTCACTCAGCGGCTCTTTAGGCAGCAGCCCTGCCGCCATTTCCGCCCGCTCGGCACATGATACCGCCCTATCGTTAAGCGCCGCCTCTATTTTTTCGCTTCTAAACGGATATTGACAAACGCCGGAAAACGCCACCCGTAAAAAATCCTCTTTCCATATCGCGGCAACGCTTATAAGCGGATAATCTATCTTTTCGTTTTGCGTGCGCTTGACATGAAAATGCCGCGCCTTCATCGCCCATAGCGGCACATCTACCTTAACAATCATCTCCCCTTTTTTAAGCCGCGCCCTACCGTCGAAAATACTTTCAAATGTAAGATTGCGCTGCCCTTGAGGGCCGTATAGAGTAACAGTAGCGTCAGATACAAGCAGCGGCAGGCTTGTTTCTCTATATATAATTGTGCCGCACAAATTACCGCCAAGCGTAATTCGGCATTGATTGGTATGGTCGGCTATTCTGCCACAGCTAAGCCTAAGCAAATCATAAAGCCGCGACTCTTTTATTTTATTGAGCGTACACGCCGCACCTAGATGCAACGCCTCACCATCGGCAGATAGCACCTTGCAATCGGGTATATGCTTTATGTCTATAACGGCGCCCGGCCTTATGGTACCGGCTCGGCACATAGTTATAATTTCGCTGCCGCCGGCATAATAAACAGCCTTTTTGCCCTCTTTTTCGAGTTGGGTATAGGTTGTAACTGCCTCTTCTAGCGTTTTGGGGCGGCAGTATATAAAATCAAACGGAATCATGGCTTTTCCTCCATCATAGCTCGCCATATCATCTCCGGCTGCAGCGGCAATGTTACAAGCTCCTTGTTAAACGCCGCCGACAGCGCGTTAGCGAGCGCCGCCGGTATGCCTATTATGCCATGCTCGGAATACGCTCTCGCACCGAATGTCGAATCGGTTTCCGGCGTCTCAACAAAGCCTACCCTGTAATCCGGCTCCTGCCCTATATGCATAACTTTATAAGTGCGAAGGTTTGGCTGTTGCAATATACCCTGTTCGTTATATGTAAATTCCTCTCGGCTCGCCATGCTTATGCCCATCGCCATGCCCCCCGCCACAACAGAGCGCATTAACTCAGGGTTTATAACTCTCCCGACATCCATAACAGTAGACGCGGATATAATACGGTAGGTACAGGTTTTTAAATCCGCCTCAACCTCTACCACCTGCGCCCCTAATGTCCATGCCGGCCCCGTCTTGCCCTTGCCCGTCATAGGCTCAAGCATACTCAATCCCTTTAGCATAAAGCCGCCTCGCCCTAAAACCGGTTCTCCGACAGACGCTCCGTCCGGCGCTTTATAGCCCTGAACAATGTCCTTAAACTCTATGAACTGTGCCGGGTTGCTTATAAGGAAAACGCGCCCCCCCGCCACCCCAACATCTTTAGCCTCGCATCCAAACGCCTGCGCTCCGTTGCTTTTAAGTTGGTCGAGCATGTCGTCGGCCGCGCGCAATACCGCCTGCCCCGCCATATGCTCTGTAAGGCTGGCTACCGTTTTCCAATGCTCCGGCGCGACGCGTGTATCAACATCCATTACAACATGCACCTGTCCCGCGTCTATCTTGAGCCGCTCGGCAAGAATCTGCGCCAGATGCGTCTGACCGCCCGCCCCTATCTCAACAACGCCGGTATTAAGATTAACGCTGCCGTCAGGATTAAAAGTAATAAGAGCGCCGGAAATGGCGTCTGTCGGCGGGTTTTCCGTTTTCCAAAGACAGGATACGCCTCTTGCCCTCACAGTACCATCTTTTGCCCTGATCGCCTTATCGCCTTCCCAGTTAGAAAGCTCTTTAACCTTAGCAAGGCATTTTGGCAAATCGCCTATAAGGCTTTTAGTGCAGGGTACCTGTGAAGGTGTAAGGCTGCCCGGCTTTATGGCGTTTCTTGTGCGGAATTCGAGCGTATCTATGCCGCATTGCTTAGCAAGCATATCCATAACCCGCTCTACACAAAATGTACTGGACTCATGCGCAAAGCTGCGATAAGATGTCGCGTACGTTCGGTTAGTGTAAACGCATAGTGCGTCACATGATAGGTTTTCAATATGGTAAGGGCCGGTGCAGTCAACCGCGATTGCCTTTGTCATATAAGGCGAAATATCGGTATACGCGCCGCAGTCGAGCAGATACGTCATTTCAGCCGCCTGTATTATGCCGTCGCTGTCCGCTCCTATTTTAATATTGGCCTCAAGCGCTAAGCGGCACGGCGCCGACGCCATATCCTGCTCCCGCGGTATGGTAAGGCGCACCGCCTTCCCCCCCACGCTGCGTGACGCTAAAAACGCGAGTATCTCAACTGTAACCGGTGCTTTGCCGCCAAAGCCTCCCCCGACAAACGGCACACGCACCTGTATCTGCCCCGCAGGTATAAAATACGCTTCCGCCAGCTGTGTTCTAACGGCATACGGCGCTTGTGACGATGTCGTTATAGTGACATTGCCCTCCGGCGATATTTCGGCGCGCGCCGTGCGCACCTCCATAGCCATATGGTCAGAAGGCGGCAGGTAGAATTTATGCTCGGCTATATAATCGCAGCGCTCAAAAGCCTTAGCCGCATTCCCTTTTCGCATACGATACCTGCTGGCTATATTGCTACCCGATTCGGGATAAACATCCGTCATGCACTTTTTATATCCGCCTGCTTGCTCATGCACCAATGCCGCTCCGTCGCTAAGCGCCTGTGACGGTGAAAGTATTACCGGCAGCTGCTGATAACCGACTTGAATAAGTCTTACCGCCCGCTCCGCCGTCGGCTCATCCTTAGCTACAACCATCGCTACCGGCTCGCCCGCATAACGCACAACATCCCGCGCCAGCGCCGGCCGGTCGAGTAGCAACGCACCAAAAAGCTCGGGGCAGTCCGCCCCCGTCAGCACCGCCTCCACCCCCGCTACCGTATGCGCCTTTGAAACATCTATGCTTTTAATACGAGCATGCGCGCATACGCTGGTAAGCAAGCGCGCGCATAGAACGCCGGTCGTCGGCAGGTCGTCGGTATATTGCGCCTTGCCGCTGACTTTGTCCCATGCCTCTTTACGCTGAATGCTTTTACCCATCGCCATATTCACGGCACGCACCGCCTCTCGTCTGTTTTCATACTATCTAAGTTTGCCCTTAGCTTTTTTCATTATTCAAAAGCCAAGTGCCAGCAATCATTATGCCGCCGTATATGTAAAAAGCCCGCAAAGGCGTAAGAACTGTTTTATCGCACAAAAAAGCCATCCGTTTAAGGATGGCTGGTATTTAATCGCTTTCGGCTTGTTATAACAGCAGCTCCAACGCAATATGCGCGCCTAACAGAACAGTGACCACAATCGTTTTAATAACCGGCATCAACCGCACCGGCACAGCGTTTACCGCTTTAGATATGCCATAATCTATTCTTTTTATAGGCTTTATTATATAACCGGCAAATTGATACCCTAAAAATATTATGAGGCTGGTAGCAAGGTTTTGCGTTATGAAAAAGGTTATAAATTTCTCTAGGCTGCTTATTACTGAAATTTCTCTCATCCATCCCGGCACAAGAAACATAATGTATAAAATATATAGCAGCCGCCAGCCGGTATTCATGCTTAAGGCCATAAGCGCCTTTACATGCGGCTTTTTCCTTTTAATATCATTAAGCTTTTTAACAGCGAATATTACTGCCGCCATTACAAGGGATTCAAAAACAATAGAAACGGCGGGATTAATAACTCTATCAATACGGCCGGGCAGCAGCAGATTAAGCAGTTTAACAGCGGCGCAAAGCAGCCCTACAAACAGTATCGACGATACCTTTCGGGTTTTTAGATACGCGTTTGCCATAAAAAAGCATGCGACAGGATACCAAACCATCCAGCTGTAAGGAAAAGCAATAGAGTGCAGCGCATATCCAACAGTAGCCTCAAATATGCCCCATGCCGCCCCAATCGCGACAACGCTCAAAATAGCAGAGTATCGTTCGGCTTTGTTATCGCCGCCCATAATAACCACCTCCATTTAATATACATCAATAAATGCTTATGCATTTTGTTAATTACTGATGCCTAACCGGAGGTATAATCACCGTTTCCCCTATTTATAGCCGCCCCCGCACAACACATTACATACCCTAAAACAAAAACATGCCGGTGAATTACTATCTTCACCGGCATGCTTTTATACATCTATACTGTTTGTGCCTGCTCCCTCGTTATGCGTATATGGCGACTCGCTTTACTCGAATGTTCCGGTATCGAAAAACTCGTCCGGCGATTCTCCGGTACGGTTATATGTGTTAAGCGCGTTTATGGCGGCCATCTCTTTAGCGCTAAGCTCAAAGTCGAATATATCGAGGTTTTCCTTCATGCGCTCAAAATGCGTGGTCTTGGGTACCGGCCGCGCTCCTCGCTGATATATCCAGCGCAGCGCAACCTGTACAGTCGTTTTGTTGTGATTTTTCGCCGCCTCAAGTATAGGTTCTTTATCAAGCTTGCCCCATACAATAGGCCGCCACGCCTCAACCTGTATTTCGTTATTTTGGCAATATGCCAAAAGGTCGTTGGGCTGGAAAAGCGGGTGCATTTCTACCTGATTAACCATAGGCTTTATCTCGCAATTTTCAAGCAGATTCTTTAAAATAGGCTTTATAAAATTGCATACGCCTATAACCCGCACACGTCCATCCTTATAAAGCTTCTCCATCGCTTTCCATGTCGGAAGATATGAATCATCAAGACCCGGCCAATGTATAAGATATTGATCGACATAATCAAGTCCCAACCGCTTAAGCGACGCCTCAAACGCCGCCAGCGCCTTTTCATAGCCATGGCTGTCGTTCCACAGCTTTGTAGTTACATATATCTCCTCTCGCTCTAGGCCGCATTCCCTTACCCCTTTGCCCACTCCCTCTTCATTGAGATATATCATCGCTGTATCTACGCTGCGATATCCGGCACGTACAGCGTCGCGTATGCAGCGGGCAGCCTCATCGCCATTTTTAATTAAAAATGTACCCAATCCCGTTGCCGGAACTTCAACACCGTTATGCAGTTTGAAATTTGGTATCATATCGTCTCTCCGCTTCATAAAAATTTCTGCTTATACAGATGCTTATTTTTCAAAAATACCTACGCGGGGCAGCTCGTCTACCGATTTCCAGCCTTCAGAAAGCGGCTCTTTAAGGAAAGGCTCCATTTCCTTCTCGCTGCGCAAAGATATCTTTTCAACCGGCGGCACAGTACCCGCCGGATAAGCATCGAGTATCTGGTCATGGAGCAGGGTAAGGTATTTGAGTATGGCAACTATAGGGCGCTTGGCTTTTCGCGCGGTTGATATTGACGGCGTGCCGACCACGCCTTCCGGCGTCGCTCTGCGCTCTATAGCGGCATGACCCTCGCCTTCCGACCACCGGCACGGCCTTCTAAACGGGTCTACCGATGAATCAAAATGTCCGTCCGGCAGCAGCCCCTCCGGCTCCTTGTCCTGCACCGCATCCATATTTATCATTTTATTAAACAGCAGCAGCGCCACAGATGTCTCGGCCTCGTCGGCGTGTATGAAATGCGTTTCAAGGCTCAAATCGCTCTCTATCGGATAAAAGAACTCTCTTACCGCCCTATGCCAGTCTATCACGCGGAATATGCCGGGCAGATGATAACGCTTGCAGAATTCCTGTATGCCGGATTCCAACATCCAAAGATGTCCGTGGTTGTTTATGAATATGATTTTGCGATACCCGTCGTTCCACAGTCCGAGCATGGTATAAATAATCGATTCGCGAACAACTTCCTCCGGCATTATAACGGTGCCGGGCATACCGATATGATGATACGGATGTCCGCCGTAGTTAAGCGGCGTAAACGCGAGGTTAACCTCTCTGCCCTGCTTTTTCGTATACCTGCGCACGCCTTCAACAATCTGCGAACACATAAATGTATCCAACCCCGAATTGGCGTGCAGCCCGTGATTTTCGGTACAGCCGATCGGTATAAACACTATGTCGTTTTTACGGCGTTTTTCAATTTGGTCGCAGCGCGGCGTATTCTGTATATATGTCCCCGCCTTGCCAAGCTCCGACTCCGACGGCATGCCGTATTCCTCCAGCACCGCGTCAAGCTCCGCCTCGTTCATGTCCCATACTTCTTTTTTCATGCGGCCTACATCGGTGTTTTCAAAAACAATTGCCGGATGCTCGGTGGTTATCCATTTTTGATCCTTTTCCATAATATATAATTCACTCCTTTCCGGTATTTACGTACATGCGTAAGCTTAATCTAATATGCCAGCGTATAAATGTGGCGGCCGCCGTTTGTAGGGCCTTTTATAACCGCTTCTATATCTTCCCTGCGCCGCTGCGTAACCTTGTCGATAGGCGGCAGCTCTCCGGGCGGATATTTCTCCAATATGTCGTTTACCAGCTTTTCCATGTAATCAAGCGTGCGCTCTATAGCGGGACGCGCCTTCTCAGCGTCCGCGAGCTTGGGATTGCCTATAACCCCCTCCGGAGTGCAGATACATTCCATGCCGACAGACCCATAAGCGTTATACCATTTTATAGGGCCGTCACCCCTCTCCGCCGAATTGTTTATATGGCCCGGTGGCAGCAGCGGCGAAGGTTTTGTTTCAACAGCCTCATCCTGATTACAAAGCTCGGGAAAGAGCGCCAGGGAGTATGATTGCTCCACTTCATCGGCGTGTATAAAAGGCGTAGAGAAAGGTCCGCCCTTATCGACAGTATCAAGCAATTCCTTAGCGCAGTTCCAAAAATGAACATAGAGTATCACACCCGGCACCTGGAATTTCTTGCCGAACTGATGTATAGCCAGCGGTATAACATAATCCTGTCCATGACCGTTTACTACTATCATTTTTCTAAAGCCGGTGTTCCAAAAGCCGGCGAACACATAGCAAAGATAATCGGCCAGCGTTTGCTCGGGAATGATTATAGTCCCCGGCATACCCAGGTGATGGTATGGATGCGAGCCGTACCATATCGGCTGCGCCACAGTGCAGCCCGTCGCTTTAGCTACCTGCTCGCATAGCCGCGTATCAAGAAAAGTATCCTCTCCAAACGGCGCATTAGGGCCGTGGTTTTCGGTGGAGCCGACGGGTATAAGAAGAACATCGTTCTTTTTAAGCCGCTCGGCTACCTGTAAATTTGTCATATTCTGAAAGTAGATGCCGTCGTTCTTTTCCATATGCCCGCCTTTAGCGGGTATTTCCCATTTCGACATAGCCATCCTCCCTTGTTTTTTCACCTCTTAAAGCCGCTTATATGCTTGATATGGCGGCCCGCTTTCGCCTATCGCTTTTATAGCAGCAGCGCAGGCGGGCGCCATCTTCTAGCCGGCGTTTTAATCGTCAAAAGTGAGCATTACTTTTTGGGCGATCTCCTTATTATGGCAGGCAAACTCCATAGCTTCCTTAACTTTTGAAAACTCGAAGTGATGCGTGTTTAAAGCTGCGAAATCATACCTGTCCTTTATGCGCGAAAGAAAGCGTATTGTGCGCGGAAACCAGTTTTTAGTGCCGCCGGAGCCGGTGATGCGCAGCGTTTTCCATATCGTTTTGCCTATTTCAACCGGCACCTTCCTGCCCACTGAATGCCCTATAAGCCCCACCCTTGCGTTATGGCCGGCTATATCGAACAGCGACGCTATGCCGGCGTCGTTGCCGGAGCATTCCAGAACTACCGACGGCCCTCTCCCCTGCGTCAATCGCAGCATTTCATCCGCCGTATCAGCATCAAGCGGGTTTAGGGATACATCAGCTCCGTATAACAGCGCGTTTTTACGGCGCTGCTCCAGCGGATCGAGCACAATAACCTGCGCTCCGGATGTAGCGCATACCATAGCCGCCGACAATCCTATCGGCCCGCCGCCTATTATAGCTACATCGTCTGACGCGTCGGGATAGCATTCGTTACCCCATGCTCCCCAATAGCCTACATTAAATGTCTCAACCCATGCGCCCAGCTCATAGTCCCAATCATCGGGAATTACATGCGTATACTGCTCCTCAAGTATCATATACTCGCTCATGCCACCGGGAGAATTGGGCATAAAGCCCACTTCCCGCATGTTTAGGCACGCCGACGGCATTTTGCCGTCCTTGCAGTTTAGGCAATTGTTGCATGGCAACACGCAGTCGCCAACAACCTTATCGCCCGACTTAACGCTTGTCACCGCCGCTCCCGTTTCAACCGCCATACCCGCCCATTCATGTCCCGGCGTATACGGCGCTATGTCGTATCGCCCCTCCGCCGATTTGCCTTCATAGCATTCAACATCGGAACCGCATATGCCGCACGCCTTTACCTTTATAAGTATCTGATCCGGCTTTAGCGCCGGCAGCTCAATTTCCTCAACCCTTAAGTCAAACGGGCCATGCAAAAAAGCTGTCTTACTTTTCATTCTCCCTTCCTCTCCTTACAACCGCCGCAATATTACAACGCTCCTCCTTACGGAATTACATGGATCTTCATCTCTTTTTTCTCTTTGTCTCGAGCGAGCGCCTCAAATCCCTCGGTAACTACATCTTCAAGGCTTATTGTCTTTGTAATAAGCTTTGTCGGGTCGATTCTGCCCTCAGCCACCATGGCTATTACCCTGTCGTAATCATAATTGTTGCAGCACCACAACCCTGCCATGTTTATATCCTTAAGCGCCCAGCTCCACGGCGACACCTTAACCTCACCTAGGCTAAGCCCGCTCATTACAAACGTGCCGCGCTTGCGTATGGCGTCAAAGCAAAGGTTTATGCCGCTTTCACTGCCGGTGCATTCATACGCTACGTCTACGCCAAGACCGCCTGTGCGCTCCCTTACTTCAGAGAGCACATCATCGCTTGTAACATTGAACACCTCATCCGCCCCCAAATCGAGCATCATATTTATGCGCCTCGCATGTTTCTCCGTCATAAACACTTTGCCGGCCCCCGCCGCCTTGGCGCACAGCAGTATAAGTGCTGCGATAGGCCCTCCGCCCGAAATAAGTACATTGTCCTCCGGCCGCATGTTGCCGCGCTCTATAGCGTAGTAAGCGTCGTTTACCGGCTCAATAAGAGCGCCCTGCGCGAACGTCATATTATCCGGCATTTTTCTTAGCTGATAATCTTTTACTTTGCAATATTTAGCGAAGCCGCCCCAATAAGTCTGCAAGCCCAGACCCGCCTGTATTACGCAAAGATGGTGCAGCCCCCTCGTGCAAAAATAGCATTTGCCGCAGTTTTGCAGCGGAGCTATAACCACCCTATCTCCAATTTTCCAGCCCGTAACCTCGTCGCCAATCTCTGTTATAACGCCGCTTAGCTCATGCCCCATTATTACCGGCGCCGTAACGCCTGTAAGCGGATCCGGCTTATCGACAGGAATGCTATGCGGGCCGCTCATATAATCGTGTATATCGGTGCCGCATATTCCCGCGCATTTCACTTCTATAACAACTTCGCCCTTTTCGGCTACCGGCTCTTTAACGTCCTCTACCCTAATATCCAAACGTCCATGCCATCTCGCTGCTCTCATGCTTTTTCCTCCTTAAATAATCGTTTTGCTATTTTCCGCCTGTTTTTTAATATAGGTTTTTTTGTAATATAGATAACAGATATATATCGCCGCCGCTATTAAAGGTATAGCGGCCAGCGCCCATCCCTCGCCCTTAAGCACTTGCGATAGCCAGACATTAATGTAGCTAGCGCCGTTGAAGCTGGCGGCAAACTCTCCGCTTACGCCGGGAATAACATATCCCAGCCCGGCCGCGGCGCTGGTGTACGCCGGAGCTACCGTCGATGCCAGCGTAAGGTTTAGTAAAACAATCGGTATTCCGGTTAAGACAATTCGAAATACATTGCCTTTGCATACCGCGGCAACCACTACAATAATGCTTACCACATTCATCAAATCCCCCATAGGGAATATGCGTATAAATGGTATCAACGCCGCCATTAGCACGGTTATGGGTATCAGTATAATTGTCGATATAATGATCGACGGATGATCAGCCGCCACCAACTGATTAACGCCTATATATACCTTTCTATCCGCCGCGATGCGCTTTCTCGTGAAGGCTTCTGTAGCGTTTGCAACGGGTACAAAGCCTTCTTTAAGAAAATACAGCACGCGGGGCAGCAGCAAAAATACCGCCGAGAACTTCATAGTGAATTCCGCCGCCGCAATCGCCGAATATCCGGCGCAAAGCGCGAAAATCATACCAATCGGAACAGCTATAAAGCCGGGACTTAGCATCACTTTCCATTTGCCCTCAAGGCTACCCGGATTTATGCTAAGCTTGTTAAGGCCGGGTACGCGCTCGCAAATTCCGTTTATTATTATGGCGAAAGGCATATAAAACAGGCTGTTCGCCGTGGATACACATTGGTTTTCTTTCATATTAATAGTCTTTGCTACTGCCGGTCTCGCCCAGTCGCATAGCTTAAGCGAGATTACCGACATAATAGCGTCGGCGGCCAACACCAAAAAGATCGACTGGGTGGCGGAGTATACAAGAAACGACGCTATCGCGATGTGCCAATAATTCCATATATCGATGTTTATGGTATCCGTCCATTTAAAAATCAACATGATAATGTTAACCGCGATATGCACAGGTATAATCCAGTAGATTACATCCATCGTCCATACCAGCATCGCCATCATAGGCCAGCCCACATCGGTTATTGCGGAGCTTTTCCCAACCGCCGCCGCTACGCCGCTAGCCACAGGTGCCGCCGCCTCTAAAAAGAAAGAGGCGATCATCGATATGCCTACCAGCGCTACACCTATATAAAGCGCTCCTTCTACCGCCTTAAGCAAACGCGCCCCCATAATCAGCGCCAGCACCAGCATAAGCATAGGGAATAATAGATAGGATTTTAGGGAAAATAACGTCTGTATAACACCCATGCGCGTAACTTCTCCCTTTTAAAGGCGGCAGGCGCTCCATGTCAACCTGCCGCCGCTTCGATTCTTCTTAAATATGCCGCGCGTTTTATGCACGGATATTTATTCGTTTTATTTCACGTCTTCTTTATACATCATCTTGCTTTCGGACATATAAGTGTACTCAACATCCTTGCCCTCAAGATGATCTAGTGCCACATACACGCCTTTATAACCTAACCATGCCGGATCCTGGTTAACAGAACCGAGTGCAGAGCCTTCCTTCATTGCCGTTTGCATCTCTTCGGCAAAGTTAACGCCTACAACATGAATCTCACCGGTGAGGTCGGCATCTTTTATGGCGGCTATAGCGCCAAGTGCCATTTCATCATTAGCAGCGAACACAGCATCTATATCGGGATGCGCGGCTAATATACTAGTCATTATGGTATAGCCTTCGTTGCGGTTGTATTTACCGTCCTGGGATATAACAACCTCAATGCCTTCGCCCTCTGCGCTGTCCATAACGTTGTAGAAACCGGTTTTGCGATCCTCGGCTGTAGTAGCTCCGGCTGTACCCTCTATCATCGCTACCTTGCCCTTGCCGTCCAGCGCTTTTATGATGGCACGAGCGCCTTCTTCTCCTGCCGCCATGTTGTCTGTTGTAAGTTTTGATACAATGCTGGCGCCCTGTTCTTCCATCGCTTTTTCGTCTATTGCGGTGTCAACGTTTATAACAGGTATGTTTGCTTCGTTAGCACGCTTTACCCACGGAACAACGGCTGTGTTGTTAAGCGGTATAACGAGTATAGCGTCAAGATTCTGGGTGATTAATGTATCGAGTATCTGTATTTGCGCGTCGATTTCAGTATCGGCGTTAGTCGCCTGTATATCGAGTTCAATGCCCAGCTCGTCCGCCGCCTTCTGAGCGCCGTCCGCTAGTGTTACAAAATAGGGGTTGGTCAGGTTTTTGACGACCAGCGCCATTTTGTATGTTTTTTCCGGCTCCTCCGTAGCTGCGCCGGCATCGCTAGTTGTCTGCGGGGCAGCGCTAGTTGGAGAGGGGTCAGGAGTGGCAGCAGGAGCGCACGCGCCTGCAATCATAAGTACCGTAAGAACTAATGCAACTATCAAGACTGGTTTTTTCATTTTAATCCTCCAATTTTTTATTCATTTATGGAGCGATACCCAGAAGCCTCTAACGTTCCCGCCCCTCCATAAAGCCAAATCGTTTCCATCTCTTCTGTCGGACTGGTGTTTATAAAGAAGTGCTTTGCCCCTACCGGCACAAACACAACATCCCTCGGTCCGATATCGAATTCCTCATCGGCAACACGAGCCCGCCCTGTTCCGGATACCACATAGAGTATTTCCTCGGCTGAATCGTGCGTGTGCAATTCGTGACTTGCGCCTTTGGGCGGAAATACCGTCCTTCCTAGCACCGCATGTTTTGAGCCGGTAGTATCGGTGGTGCTGAGCCACTGAACCTGCATACGGTTCCAACCATCTTCTTCCCGCAAACTTTTGTCTACAGCAACATCATCGGCATTAATTTTGTATTTCAACTCGTCCCTCCTTTTTATCGGAAGCCCCTCTCTACCTAAGAACTCGCCCGTCGAGCGGATATTTTGCCTGCAATCACCCGATATAATCGGTATTAATCGCCTTTGGCAAAGACACAGTATCCCACGCCAAGCGGATTTGGCTTAAATCGGTTGCTTCCGTATTTAAAGACCCTTGCGGCAGGTCTTTATCTGTTTTTGTCTTTTCCAAGCATATCCATAAGCACAACTAGTATGATTATAAGTCCTATAACCACCTGCTGCGGGTATGAGCCTACGCCAAGCTGAATCATGCCGTTTCTGATCATGCTCATAATCAATGACCCAAGGAAGGTACCTATTATTTTTCCTTCCCCGCCCGACATGCTGGTGCCGCCAATTATAGCCGCGGCTATGGCGTCCATCTGCATGTTGTTTCCGACTACCGCATCGGCGGAATTGAGCCTCGCCGTCATAATAACGCCGCCTATGCCGGCGCAAAGTCCGCTTATAGTAAAAGCAATCGTTTTATACGTCGTTACGCTGACGCCCGACAGCCGGGCAGCCTCCTCGTTGCCGCCTATCATATACACATATCTGCCTAATCTTGTATGATGGAATACGAAATAGGCGATGCCAAAGCAAATCAGCATTATTATCCAGGCTACGGGTACAAACCCGATTTTACCGGAACCGTAAAATGATAAATCCGTCATCATGCCGTAAATAGCGCGGCCTTCGCATATAATCAACGCTACGCCCTGCGCTACGCTCATCATACCCAGCGTAGCTATAAAGGCGGGCAGCTTGCCCTTTGATATTAAAAGTCCGTTTATAAGCCCGCATACAACGCCTACAAGTATCGCTAAAATAACAGCGGGAGCCGTCGGTATGCCAGCCCTTAAGCATACCGCAAGCACTATGCCGACAAGCGAGAGCACGTTGCCGACAGAAAGGTCAACACCGGCTATTATTATGCAAAACGTCATGCCGACGGCTAATATGCCGTTTATGGACATCTGCGTCAATATCGCGGTAAAGTTCCTTGGCGAAGCGAAATGCTCGGTAGTCAGCGACAGTATAACGCTCATAGCAACAACCACCAGCGTCAGCGCCGTAAGATTATTTCGCAGTACCTTTTTTATAACAAACCCCTTGGAATCGCTGAATCTTCCCTCCATGGTCACTGCCTCCTGTTAGTGTTTTAAGCACATGGCTTTAAGCATAGTTTCCTGGTCGGCGGTATTATCGAATTCCCCTGTCATAGTGCCCTGGAATATCGTCAGAATACGGGTGCATACGCCCAGCAGCTCCGGCAATTCTGAAGAAATCATTATTACCGCCTTGCCGTCCAGTACAAATTTATTTATCAGATGATAAACCTCTGTTTTTGCGCCTACGTCTATGCCCCGCGTCGGCTCATCAAGTATGATGATATCCGAGTCGGCGTAAAGCCATTTGGCAATAACCACTTTTTGTTGATTGCCTCCCGACAGACTGCTGGCAGGATTCCTTTTATCGGCCACAGAGATTTTCAAGCGCTTGATATATTCATCCGTCACCTGCTGCTCTTTTTTGCGATATATCCTGCCCAGCTTGCTGCTTACCTTTTTGATGTTAACCAGCGTAGTGTTTTCAATCAGGTTCCGTTTAAGAACCAAACCGTGCGCCTTTCGGTTCTCGGGCAGCAACGCTATGCCTTTAGCGATTGCCTGCCTTGTATTTCGAATATCAACTTCTTTGCCTCGTATAAATACGCGGCCTCCCGTTGCCCTGTCGGCGCCGAACAGACAGCGGGCAATTTCCGTTCGCCCTGCGCCCATAAGTCCGGCGAACCCGAGTATTTCCCCTTTATGGAGCGAGAAGCTTATGTCCTCAAAAACTCCCTGCCGACTAAGCCCTTCTACCCGCAAAACCTCTTCTTTGGGTATTTTTGAGAAATCGGCCTTTGGATATTTATCCTCTATACTCCGCCCTACCATCATCTTTATTACGTCGTCATGAGTGGCGGTAGCGACATCCATCTCGCCCACCATTTCGCCGTCACGCAATACCGTTATGCGATCGCCTATCTGGAATATCTCTTCTAGCCGGTGCGAGATATAAACTATAGCCATCCCCGATTCTTTCAGCCTGTTTATGGTAACAAAAAGCCTTTGAATCTCCTGCTCTGTAAGCGCCGCGGTAGGCTCATCAAGTATCAATATCTTTTTGCTCTGGCGTATAACGCGAGCAATCTCTACCAGCTGCTGATACGCTACGCCCAACTCCGAAACGAGCATCTGCGGGTCAACGTCAAGACCCACCAGTTCTTTAATGGCTTCCTTGGCCTCTTTCTCCATTTCTCTCCATTTGACCACGCCGACGCCGTTAGTTTTGAGCGCGGTGCCAAGGAAGATATTTTCTGTTACAGACAGCCTGGGTGCCAGCATAAGCTCTTGATATACCGTCCCTATGCCTAGCTCATCTGCCTCACGCGGCGTGCGGATGGATATCTGCTTGCCTTCAAGCGTTATCTCACCGGCGTCCTTACCGTGCGCACCGGCGAGTATCTTCATAAGCGTCGATTTACCCGCCCCGTTTTCCCCCATAAGTACATTTACCTGACCGGGATATACATCAAAGTCTACATCCTTGAGCGCGTAGAAGTTCCCAAACTTTTTATCAATGCCCCGCATGGTTAATATAGGCTCCAAGTACTTCACCTCCGGACTCATTTTAGCCTCATAGTGCGGAGCCGGCTTAGTATTTCCAGCACGCGATAGGTTCTTCGCACGGGAATTTGGTTATTACACGGCAGCCGTCCTTCGTTACTATAACCTGCTCCTCTATACGGGCGGCATCGCCTTCAACGCCATAATACGTTTCTACCGCGAAATGCATGTTTTCTTCTATCATCTCGGGATATTCCATAGATACCTGATGCCCTATAACCGGCTTGGACCAGTGCGCTATGCCGACCCCATGCCCGAGTTCAAGCGCCATAGTCTCGTATTCGTCCTTTGCCCCTAATTCCTTATAAGTCGGCCATACGGCGCATATTTCATCGGTATACACTCCGGGGCGTATCAGCTTTATGGCGTCATACAGCCAGTCATACGCTTTTTTATAAATGGCTAGCTGCTTCTCTGTCGGATATCCGCAGCAGAAGGTACGATAGTAGCATGTTTTATAGCCATTAAAATCGTTGACAACATCGAGATAAACCATATCGCCGGGACGAATGATTCTATCAGAGAAATCGTGAGGATGAGGATAAGCGCGATCCCCGCTTATGACGTTTACATTATGTACGTTTTCCGCACCCATCTGTATGAGGCGGCCGCGCATTATAGCGCATAGCTCGTTCTCTCTTACGCCGGGCTTTATAGCCTCAACAACATCGTAGTATGCGCCGTCAACCATAGCCGCTGAAATTTCAAGAAGCTGCAGCTCTTCGTGTGTCTTTATCTTTTGAGCTTCCTGCATAGTCGCCTGCCCGTCACGCACATCAAGCCCGAAATCCTTAAATGCGTTCATCATAGGAACAGTCAAAAGGTCTACTCCTATCGGCGCTTCATGGAGATTCCAATCTTTGAGTATTTCATATACCTCGCCTATAACCTTGTGGCTGGCCTTAAGCTCGGGTGCCATAGAGCCGCGCATGTCGTTTTTAGAAGGCCGTATATCCTTTATCCAAGGGCAAAGCGCCTTCTTTGTTCCAATTGCGCTGCCAATCTCAAACAGCACAGGATCATGACCTTTTGCGAGCAGAGTATATCTGTTCAGCTTGTTATTGACCCATTCGCCCAGCTTTGTGCTGGTGATGTAACGCACGTTGTCAGGATCAAACACCAAAACAGAGCCCAGCCCGTCCTTCTCCATCTGCACCCTAGTCTTTTCAAGCCTCTCTCGTCTTAGCTTGTCAAAGTCTATCCTAAGTTCACAATCCACCGCCATGGTTCCTAGTGTCATCGCAATATACCTCCGTAATAGTTAGTGAGTATTTTGTGGAATAGTAAGAGCATATAATACGGCTAAAGCCGTTATATCGATTTAATTAATAGGTACAGATTTAGGTAGTTTTTAAACATTTGGTTATATGTAAAATTTTAGGTTGCACTTTTATACGTTATTGCTTTAATGGTTAGTCGCAAATGCTAATGAGAGTTTTTGAATATAGTTTTTATACCATTTCGCCGTTACGGCTGTGAATTTTCTAATTTATAAATAAAAGCCATGCCCTTAGAAGTCGTTTTGCTAAGATTCCAGAGTGAAAGTTATGTTGAATATCTAAATGTATAGTTTTCATGTTCTAAACTGCCCATATAAGTTAGTTATTTGCCCTCTTTCGGCGGGGAGGTAGACTCCCGTACTATAAGCTTTATAGGCAGAGTAATTGTGGTTTTAGTTATTTCCTCGCCCTTTATAAGTGCCATCAGCGCGCGGAAAGCTTCCTTGCCCATGTCTATAAGCGGCGTTTCTACCGTTGTAAGCGGAACAGCCAGTATATCGGTTATCCAGATATTGTTAAAACCGACAAGCGAGAAATCTTCTGGTATGCACAGCCCCAACTCCTGCGCAGCGCGCATAACACCTATCGCCATAAGGTCATTACAGCTGCAAATAGCGCTGGGCGGATCATCGAGCGTTAAAAGCTTTTTGCCGGCCAGATAACCCGAGTTTTCATCAAAACGCCCCTCGGCGACATATTCAGGATTATATTCTATATCGGCATCCTTGAGCGCCTTGCGAAAACCTTGCAGCCGCCGCACCGCTGTATCCGCATACAGCGGACCGTGAATACAAGCGATTTTGGTATGTCCCAATTCGATAACGTGGTTAACCGCTGCAATCATGCCTTCGTCCTCGTTGGTGCGAACATGCGGCGCGGTAGAGTTTGTAGAACCCCTGTTAACCATAACATAGTGAGTGCCACGTTCTTCGAGCAGCTCAACCACATCATCTTCAATATATACCGAGCTTAAAATTATGCCGTCTACAAACTGAGATTGAAGGTTTTCTATAAAACGCCGCTCTTCATGCGGTGTATCACTGGTATCACCAAGTATAATGCAATAGTCGTGCTCTCTAGCTGCCATTTGCACGCCTTTTATAATTTCTGAGTAAAATGGATTATTTATATCTGATATCAGCACGCCAATCGTCTTGTTTGAATTAGTTCTTAGGCTGCGCGCCATGGGATTAGGCCGATATTGAAGCTTTTCTATAGCGTCTAGTACTTTAGCTCGCGTTTCTTCTTTTATATTTAGCTTAGCGTCATTGTTGAATACACGAGATACTATTGCCGGTGTAACCCCCGCCATAAACGCAACATCTTTAATGGTAGGCATCTTAACGCCGTTTGCTTTAACCGTCTTTCCATTGTTAGCCATAAGCCAACCCCATTCACAAAATATTGCCGGAATTTGAGCCGCCCGGCTCGCGATTGGTAAAACATTTTAATTTATTTTGCCGATTGTCTAATTTAATATATATCATCATATTCTATAAATGTAAATACCTTTTTTGAAAATTTTTAAAACGATTTATCAATCCAGTATATTTATCTATATGCTATATCAAAAGCCGTTTATGATTGATTTAGTAGCATTTTTTATGAAAAATGCGGCTTTTTATGTGTTTTGCCCGCCTAATACAGCTTGACATTTTATAGCTGCAAATTTATAGTACAATTATACAGCATAGCTTGTTACTCACTGTGCGTATATCCCTTTTCTTTGTAATAAAACGTTTAACCAAGCATATTTTCTATATATAGCAGTGTTTTATTATTTTATCAGTACATTAAACCCTCTTAAATTGATTTACTATATAGTCCACCAACATATAGAAAAGGAGAAATTATGAAAGCCGTTATTTATAAGCAACCGGGTATTTGGGCATTCGAGGATCGACCTGTTCCGAAAATTCAACAGCCGGACGATGTTCTTCTTAAGGTATTGGGCGTCGGCATATGCGGCACAGACCTGCATATACTTCAGCTGCCGCAATTGCACCCCGCCAAGCCGGATATAATTTTTGGCCATGAGTACTCAGCCGAGGTTATAGAAACGGGCAGCGGAGTAGATTGGTTGATGCCGGGCGATCGTGTTGTCGTTGATCCGCATCCGCCATGTGGTTGCTGCCGACACTGTAGAAGTGACCGCCCTGATTTATGCACATCGCTTTATTGCCAACAGGGCACTCCGTACGCCGAGCATGGCATGACGCGTGGACTGTTTTGCGACGGCGCGCTGACAAGTTATACCTGCGTGCCGGCTCAATCAATATATAAAGTCAAGCCGGATACCCCGTACCAGCTAGCAGCGCTAGCCGAGCCGCTCTCTTGCGTAGGCTGCGCCATCGAAAAGCTGAATATACAAGCCGGCGATACCGTTTGCGTGTTGGGCGCCGGCCCTATAGGGCTACTTTTTACCGCTTTAGCCAAGGCGAACGGCGCCGCCGTTGTGATTGTATCCGAGCCACATCAATACAGAAGGCAAAAAGCGCTTAAATGCGGCGCCGACGTTGTTGTAGATCCCACCTCGCAAGATCTTGAGGAAATTTGCCTTTCATATACCAATGGCCTTGGCGTAGACCATTGCATTGAGGCGGTTGGTCAGCTGCTTATGACGGCAATAACCATGATATGTCCAGGCGGCAAGGTATTGATGTTTGGGCATGACGAAGAAGCTCAGCCCCCCATACGGCTAGCTGAGATAGTGCGTCGCGAAGCGCAAATATTCGGCGGTTTCCTTGGAAAGTACTATTTTGAAAAAGCGGCGCGCATAATTGAAAGCGGATTATTGCCGCTCACAGAAATTGTCACCCACACACTCCCGCTTAGTCGGTATCAGGACGCGCTAAACCTGTTAAGGCAAGGCGAGGCCGTTAAGGTTGTCGTTTATCCCGAAGAGTACTGATAAGTTGCAGCACCCTCAATAAGAATAGCGATTTGATTTCTATCCTCCGTTATTTTCAATCAGTACTCGGTAGGTATCAAAACTTTTAGCCTCATGCTTTTCACAAGTTTTGGAGTCGTGTTGTTCAGCACATTCCCCGTTTACAAACAACTTACAAGTGCCGCACCGGCCATAAAAGAAACCCACGCGGCCGCGCTCTCGAAGAATGCGCCGCCCGCACGCTGGGTTTTTGCGGTCTGGGCAGTCTGAGCAATCGTCCTTCATGCAAGGTTCTAAAAGCTGATACGTTCCGTCCAGCAAAGTATCCAACAAATACATTTTACCCATGGCTTTGGCTCCTTTCCCGTTCAGCTTGCGCTGACATATTTATACAAGCCTATTATACCGCTTTTTTGTACTGTTTTCACCTCGGTCGCATCGCTGACAACTTCGCCGGCTTCAGTCGGTGATAAACCACCACAGCATTTTAAGCGGACAATCATTTGCTCTATTTGCTGTGCGCATACCTAATTCCATTAAAAGATATGACAATAATTGATACGGCGGGGCCATGCGTCCCGCTTTAGAATATCATAGAAACTTAATCGTCGTAATCGCTGTATCCGCTATCGCCATCGTCTTTATCGTCTTCATCGTCGTCATAGTCGCTATGCCCGCTATCATCGTCCTTAGTGTTTGCAGGTTGCGGCGGCCTTGTTAACTGCGGTAAAGCCGATGGACTAGGAGTTGTTGGGGCAATAGGTTTTTCTGTCTTTGGCGGGGCGGGTGGCGGAGTTTGGGTGCCAGCATCTTCGGAGTACTGCTTTATTTCTATAGTAACGGATAATCTGCCTTCAATATGTTCGTTTAGGTTTTTCCGCAGCGTTATGCCCGTCTTTTCAAACCACACATCGTCCGGCGAGTCGATATCTATCACAACAGCGCCGCCTTCTGACAAAAAGCCCCGCTCGATAGCCCTATCTACCAGCTCTTTACTCAATGTTGTCAATGGCTTTCTCTTGCCATTGTACCCATCGAGCAGAGTAACTGCGTCATCATTAAGCGGCGTTAGCGATACAACTATGCCGTTTTTGCCCACATCGGCGCGCACGGCCGGATTGATAGTCAAATAAACAGAGCCGTGGACAGCCGCCAAAGAATTTAGCAACACAGTAAATATCAAAACAAAGCAGGCGGCAAGGGAGACAATAGCCGTCATAGCCTTTACAGGTATCGCCCTTTTCTCTTGATAATCGCGCATAGGAATAATATTTTGAACTTTTTGGCCCGTTTCATAGCCCATATTAGCTGCTTTTAAAAAACGGCCTTCTTCATCCAGCACAACGCAATAGCTTTTGTGGGTTTCCATAACCATATATGTCATACCTCGCCCCCTCCTTCCCGGGTTTGTAGAACTTGCCGCAAATGACCCCTTATGATTTCATATCCATTAGAGAAAATCAGCAGCAGAGCCACAATATATTTACGGTGCCGCTCAAGCGTCTTGCGCTGCGTACCAGAGCCACTCGCAAGCTTTGTTATGGGTAATTTCTTAGTGCGCTTTAACTCGTCTATAATAAAAGGATTTTCCTTGGCGTATGCCAACGCTTTTTTACAAGCGGCCAGCGTTCTATCCTGCTTTGGACAATTATCAGCTATATCCGTAAGCGAGATGTCAAAATCCTTCATCTGCGCCGCCAGCTCTTCAATTTCTTCTTTAGTTGCCGCCCGCGTATGGCGTTCGCCGTAATCATCTGCGCTGGACGCTATAACGTCCTTAAGCGTATCGTCACTGTCATTATTAAGAGGCGTATCAAGTGAAATCTGTCCCGCATGACGCTGTTGCGTGCGAAAATAATCGATTATTTTACGGCGCATAATAACGGCGGCATATTTAAGAAACGCCCCTCTTAACTGCGAATAGCCTTCCACCGC
Organism: Christensenellales bacterium; assembly: GCA_050945795.1. Classification (GTDB taxonomy): domain Bacteria; phylum Bacillota; class Clostridia; order Christensenellales; family MGBC116941; genus JBMNTP01. The sequence goes on from JBMNTP010000013.1 coordinate 24,398, forward strand.
TTCATGGAACGCCAACATAGCGATATTTAGCTCATCGTCGCTATCGCGTATAATCTTGCCTGTCGCTTTACTCGCCTCAGCTTTTATAAACGGCAGATAATCATATATAAGCTTATCCGCAGCTAAAGAATTGCCTTTCGCCGCATATACCCTGTCGACAATCTCATGTTTCACAGCGTCCTCCTTTATAGAATACGTTGCCGCTTCCGGCATATCGGGGTATTAAATCACATAAAATCCATTTTCCCTTTAATCGACCATAAATTAATCGCGGCGACCTATCTAGGCAACCTGCCTTCTACCAGCCTTTTCATATCCTCAAAGTCACCAAGGTCGTTTATGCTTATTGAAGAAGCGTCTATAAGCGAGCTTGTATCCTCGCCCTGCCCGCTTATGGTTGAGGGTATGCTGCCGTCTAGCTGCCCCTTTACGCTCTTAGCCCTAAGCAGGCAAAAGTCGGTGAAAGTGTCTGCCGCCAAAAGAAAATCATCATGGGAGCAGAATTTTGTTGGGTCTCTTTCAACATACGGCGAAATCAGCGAGATGGTTTTTTCAACCTTTTCTTCAAAATACCCGCTGTCAAAATACGAATAAATAAAGTAATTGTAGTGATTATGATAGCGCATTAAATTGCCGTAATCAAACAAGAGATTATAAAACATAGGCCGCCTTACCATCACATCCCAGGGTGCCGGCGTGTCTATGGGGTAATTTATAAGCGATGTAGCGTCACTTGAAAGCTCCGGCCTTCCAAGAGAGTAAGTTCCATACGCAAGGTTATAATCCCAGGGCAGCATCGACAGCACTCCGTCTTTTTCGTATAGATAGTAGTTATGCCCTGTTCTGCCAAGATAGCTATCGAGGTTTACTACAAAAGACTGCACTGTAAAATACCGCAATACAGCGCTTATATCCACAACATTTTCTAAGTTTTCTCCGGTAGAAAGCCGTTTTAATGACGCTATCAGCCGCTCTTTATCCGTATCTTTTATGTCCGTTCTGGCTTTTCTAAAAATATTATCGTATCTCCCAAACTCATCCCCCGTATATATAAGGGCAACATCGCTGTTGTCGTCCTCCAGAGTGCGGTATTCCGGCTTGTAGATTATGCCGGTATCGCGGCCAAAATTCCTTTGATTAAACGCCTCTCTAATCTCCTCAATGGCTACAAACAGGCCCCAATCCTCGCCGTTAACCGTTACAAACGCGTAACTGCATAGCGGCGCAGCAACATCCATATGCCTCATCATATCGTATGTCATATAGTCTTTAAGAAAAGCGTTGTCCTGGAAAGAGGCGTTTAGCGACAGCCTGTCCAGCCCGTAATATGAGCCGCCTTTTTCATAGTGGTTAAACTTTAGCTTGAGGCTGAATCTTTGCGAGCCGTACTTAGCTATCTGCCTAAGTGAGTTTGAGCCTTTGGCGCGTATGCCAATATCCGAGAACATCTCGCCATCTATAACGGCGGCGCAGTTAATATATTCCTTATCCGCCGCATTTTGCAATAGGCTTTGCCAATCGCTTTCATCTACTCTTATATCTATCGTGTGCACTCTATTTTGATCAAACAGACGCGAGGCATAAGGCGGTGTCGAAATGGCTTTAGCAATACCTAAATCCTCTCCGTTTATAAGCAGCACAGTAAGCGCCATAGCGAGTATTATAGCGAAAACGCAAATAATATCAATTTTCCTGTGCTTTATCATGCTTTACCTCAGCCCACATAATCCCCGTTATAGCTTACTAAAACAACATCGGATACGCCCGGCGTTTCTAAAAGAGCGTCTATAAAAAAGCTGTCGCCTTCTTTTAGCCGTACCTCAAAGTTAAGTTCGGTCTTGCCTCGCGTAATACTTTTGCTTTTTAAAACCAGCTTTTTAACGCTTGAATCGAGCATCTCCCGCGCTCTTTTTTCTACCTCGGCGTTATCGCAGCGAAGTATCAATATATAGGGATTATCGTGGGATTTACGGCTGGTAAATATCAGCAGCATAACGCCTATAAAAGCGCTGCCAAATACAGCAAGCGGAATTAGCCCCGCGGCTATGACAATGCCAACCGCTATGCTCCAGAATAAAAATACAATATCAAGCGGCTCTTTAATCGCAGTACGAAAGCGCACAATCGAAAGCGCGCCCACCATACCAAGAGATAGCACTATATTGCTTGTTACCGCCATTATAACCAAAGTTGATATCATGGTCAGCGCTATCAGCGTTACGCCAAAGCTTGCCGAATACATTACGCCGGTATACGTCTTTTTATATATCCAAAATATGAACATGCCTACTAAAAAGGCAAGCGTCATTCCTAATACCATATCAAACGCGGTAATGCTTATTACGTTCTCTAAAAACTTTGATTTAAATATATCCTGAAATGTCATGGCGTTCTCCTCAATCGTATTTTCGACTCATAGCATATTTTGAAAAGGCGGCAGCCCTTCTGTCGCCTATCTGCACCGCCTTTGCCACAAACTCCGGCAAAAAATTATCGTACTTTATCTCAAGCACCGCAAACGCATCGCCGCTTGGCATATAAAGCGGATTTTCCTCAAAGAAATTGCGGCTGTACAGTCCGGTGCGGATATCCCTATCAAGTGTAATCCTAACATTACCCGGCGTATAAACAAAAGGCTCTCGAATATACTCAACAATTGTCTTAGGTCGCAGCAGCCGCCCTTTATACTTGCTGTAAAATTCTATCAGCAGATCATCTTTCCTAAAGAGCAGAAAATCTATCCGTCCTAAGAGTATGGCCTCTGTTTCCTCTCTAGAGAGCCGTACGCTTTTCTTTTGACCCATACCCGACAGCTTTGTCTTTTTTTCAAGGCGGATAGCAGTAAAATCCTCATTGTAGCAGCGCAGTCTAAACTTTTCCCGCCGCTCCACGCCGTTTATTTTATCCTTTAGCGCGGCATCAAAAGGATCGTCAAAATAAAGGCTGCGCACACGATATTCACCGTGTGCGTCAGCGTTTGCGTCCCGCTCAAGTATTTTTTCCAGCCGGCTTTTTAAAAGGAGATAGTCTCCATAATTAATAATATGCTTAAACTCATGCCGCAGTTTCATAGTTTGGCTCTCCGCTTTTAATCGTAATCACTGTAACCGCTGTCATCATAGTCCGAGTGACCGCTATCATCATAATCGCTATGCCCGCTATCGCCGTGATCCGAGTAGCCGCTATCATCATAGTCCGAATAATCGCTATCGTCTTTGGTGCGCTTAGGAGCGGCGGTTTTGCCGCTGGTAGGAGCCGGTGTCGCCGATTTTGACGCATTCTTATCGTCCCACTCGTAGCTTATTATCCTGCCGATCTTGGCGTCTATATCGTATTCATATTCTATGCCCTTCGCCTTAAACTCCAGCTCATATATCGCGCGTCCGTCATCTTTATCAAATTCCTTATCGTCAAATACGGCATCCTCGCTTTTTACGTTGGCGTGGGCAAGCGCGATTTCAATTGCCCTGTCCATAGTTATATATTCATCGTTGCCGCCTTTATTGTCAACAGCAATCGTCCTGCGCTTAGCCGAGTCATTTTTATAATCCTCGGGCCCTATGTCTAGTATGTTGGAGTTTAGGTTTAACCCCTTTACCGTTGTTTGCACGTCACCCGCCAGTACTTCTATAAAATCGTCTTGCGGCAATACGGAGCCCGGCTCTATCTGTATTGTTATATTGCGGTATCCGCCATCCATATCCGATACAAAATATCCCGCGGCGTTTATTTTGCCCACCAAATCTTTTACAACATCTCTGGCATTTTTGCCTATATAATCGGCATATTCGCCAACAATCTTTGTGCCGTCATCGTTAAGGCCGTCAAGCTTTGTAGCTAGCCCTTCTTTATTGTAATGAACGGCAATTTCGGGATTTACCCGCAGTATAATCGTTCCGGTGTCTGCAACCTCGCCTATGTTCTCATCAGCCGATGCCGCCTGATTCGAGCATCCGGCGACTAGTGCCACACACATGGCGAGTATTAAAATCAATACCGTAGCAAATATTTTTCTTTTAGACATTTATCCTCTCTCCTGTTCCATTTAATTTTATCTTACAGTGATAGAATACGCAGCCACTTTCCAAAAACCGGGGTCAGTAAAAACTTTTTTATTTTCCGGCGCCACGTACTACTTATTTTTTCTATTATCGAACTGCTAATCTATACTAAAATTATATCAGAACGTCGTCATAAACGCTAACAGCTGCTAATCCCATGCGAATAAAAAAATCGCCAACCACAAACAGTGATTCGCGATATAGATTCTTTAGTTTTGTGTATACCTTTATTCTTCAATCTCTATCAATTCAGCGTCGGCGTGTTCCTCCATATAACGTATAATCTCATCGAGCGATTGCCTAGCGTGACCGGCATTGCCGGATACAACCGCTACGCCGATAGTTAGCGTTCTATATATATCCTGCGTATCAACCTCGGATATGGAAGCGTTAAAACGCTTTCGCGTCTTGTCTATTAAGCTGCGGCTAACCTGCCGTTTATCCTTTAGGGAAACGGCGTGAGCAATATGAAATGTTAGTTTTACGGACAGTATAATCATGGCTTCTCCACCATTATTAAGTATTCTATATGTTCTTAATTGCCCTAGTATCTGAGCATAAGTATATCATAAAGAGCGGCATAGCGCGGCGCACCGTTTATTCATCAACCAAGCGATACCCAACGCCGATCTCCGTCATAATATAACGGGGCTTTGAGGGATTTTTCTCGACCTTTCTACGCAACCCCGCCATCAAAGCACGTAACGCCTGCGTATCATGCCCGTAGTTTAGGCCGTATATCTCCTTAAGAATATACTGCGTTGTAAGCACTTTTCCTATATTGCGAAACAGCAATGAAAGTAGACTATATTCTAAAGGCGTTACATGAATTTCCTTATTATCTAAATAAACGAGGTGTTTTTCAAAATCAATTTTCAGCCCTCCTACCGACCGAACAGCTTGTTCGGCATTATTGCCTTGCCTGTATAAATGTCTTATCGCCACCCTGATGCGAGCCAACAACTCTGTAGCCGAAAACGGCTTAGTTAGATAATCGTCGGCACCTAAATCAAGCGCTGCGGCTTTTTCTTTATCCTGATCCCGCGCCGAAACTACTATTATAGGCATCTGCGACCATTCCCTTACTTTTCTAATCACCTCCATGCCGTCAAAGTCGGGCAGGCCCAGATCAAGAAGCATCAAATCAATAGGTTCGGATACCAGATGATTAAGAGCGCTTTCCCCTGTACTTACAGCGGTATACGGAAAGCCCGCCGTCTCCAGCGCGTATCCTATAAAGCTTTGTATTTGCTTATCGTCTTCCACAACGAGAATACGTTCATAATACTGGCTCATTTATTTGCCTCCTCTAACGGCAATGTGAATACAAACTCGGCGCCTAAGCCATCCGTTCGATTCCGTGCGCTAATCGTTCCGCCATGCGCCTTTATAATAGACTCGCAAATTGCCAGCCCCAACCCCACGCCCAGCCGCGAATCGGAGCGATGAGAATGCGCAGTATAAAACATTTGGAATATGTTTGGCAGATCTGAAGGCGCAATACCGCACCCTGTGTCGCGAACAGAAAAAACAGCCTGATTAGATTCATTATCCCGCTGAACAGAAAGGCTTATTTCTCCTTTGGCATCAGTATGTTTTACAGCGTTTTCAATTAAATTTATAAGCACTTGATTTATAAGCCTGGCATCCATGGGAACCATAAGCAGCTTATCAGGCGCTTGCGCTTCTATATCGTACTCCGGATACCGATGGGCCATATAGCCAACAGCTCCGCCCAACACTTCTTCCACAGCCTCAAGCTGTCTGTTTATCAAAAGCTTTCCATCTTGCAATCGGGTAAGGCTTAGCACATTTTCGACCAATAAATAGAGCCAGTTTACATCCTTTTCAATTCCCGCAATAATAGCGTACCTTCGATCTTCTTTATCCGTCATGCTTTCGAGCATTTCCGTCGCTCCTAAAATGCCTGAAAGCGGCGTGCGAAGATCGTGAGATATGGAGCGGAGTAAATTGCTTCTGTATCGTTCCTGCTCCGTTTCTTCCCGTGAGCGTATTCTCTCTTGAGCCGAACGAAAGCGATCCATCGCCAGCGCCACGCTTTCAATCATAGTGTACAGCAAACGCATTTGAGCTTTATCCAATAATTGCGCCTGCTCTTTTGGTATTCTCAAAATACCCAGTATGGCATCCCGTCCATAGATGGGGCAGTCATGGAATTCAATTCCTATTATGCTGCCGGTTCTTAACCCCTCTATACCATGCAGTATCGCGGCAGGATCATCCACCTCTCGCCGTATCTGCTTTTCTTTTGAAATCTGCTGTATAAACGTTTTTTCCGGCATACCCTTCTCATCAAAGCACAGGCATGCTATTTTTTCGCATACCACAGCGCTGATTGTCCTAACGGCGATTGACGCTATATCGTGTATATCCGCAGCGTCGGTTAAATGATTAGTAAGCGTGTATAGCGCCTTGGTTTCCATCTCCCGTTCGCGGGCTTGACGCGCGCTTATTCTGGCATGAGAAGCCAGCGAGCTTGAGATAAAGGCGGTTATAGTCATAATAATAAAAGTGATAATGTAGCTTGGGGCGTTGGCGGTGAAGGTAAAATAAGGTTCGGTAAAAAGATAGTTGAAGGCGAAAGCCGCCACAACAGAAGTAATAAAACCGAAAATATATCCCGGCACAAGCAGCGTTGTAAGTAAAACGGCGAGCATATAAACAATCGCGATATTCGTTCTTGGCAGGTCAAGGTCGCGAAAAAAAAAGCCTATAGCGGAGGCGGCGCATAATATCCCCAGCACAATGATTATACGAATAAGCGTTTTTTTGATTTTATCATAATTCGTCATTTCTTTTTATCCTTTTGCCTTGAGCCTTTTTTCCGCCGGCTTTTCATTCTACATACATGCGGCGGCTTGTATAATTATTACTTACTATGCGACCTGTATAAATCATATTCCGCTGCCTTCTCTCACCATTATATAATCCTTATCACTTGCCCAAATTCAAGCAATCCTAAGCATATTATGCTTCCGGCTTTTGAAATATACAATAGCTTATTAAGCGATTATTTTAAAAAGCTCTACGCGTTTTTAAGCAGATAAATTCTCACACCATTCTCACACAGATAAAGCATATCTCACACTGCCCTCACCCGCTTATTAGTAAAATTATTATGTAAAAACCGCTTATATAAGGCGAGGTGAAAAGATTTGCATGACAAAGATATCGGCTACTTCAATGATCTATCACAATTATGCACGAGAGTCAGATCGCTTATTAAGGATAGGAACTACTCCGAATGTACCCGTTCTATTAGTGATGCTATGCGCGATTATCCTCATGCCCCGCATCCGCATAATCTGATGGGCATTCTAATGGAGGAGCAAGGCAATCATGTGGCGGCTATGAAGCATTTTCGCGCGGCATGGGCTCTGGATCCTAGTTACTTGCCATGCCGCATCAATCTTGAGAGGTACGGCAGCCTTTTTAATCACGGTACACGCGCCTTTGATGAAAATGATTGTATGCCACAGGACAATAGATTTAGATACAGACTTTGCTATAACGATACCGGCATTGGGTATGTTGAGCGGCAGGAGTAAAATAAATGAAACTTTTTTCAAAAATTAAAAAGCCATTATCCGGTGTGGTGATTATCGGATGCAACAGAACGGGAATTGCCTTGGCGCAAGCGCTTATGGCGCAAGGGTTTATAACTACATTAGTAGATAAATCCCCCGATGCTTTTAAGCTTGTGCCCTCGGAATATATGGGTAATGTTGTGTTGGGCGACGCGACAGACGGCAACATAATAGCCGACGCTTATTTTCAAGCAGCCAAAGCGATATATGTCGTTACCGCCTCCGACAATACAAATATTTTTATAACGCAGATTCTTCGCCTAAGGTTAGGCATAGATACTAAAATTATATCCCGCCTAAATGATCCGGAGCGGGCTGAAGCGTACGCTGCGTTTAGCATGGAAACCGTTTCGGTAGAAAATATATTTGCGAATGAAATTAGTCGCGGCCTGTGTTCTTTGTGGAAGGTGATTTGATATGAAAAAACGGGCTTTGGTTATAGGCGGCGCTTCAAAGGTTATATGCGTAACCGGCTTTTTAATAAGCAGCGGTTATAGGGTGGCGGTTATAGACAACCGCTGTGATGACGCTGACCGGCTCGCCCGATTTACCTCAGCCGCGGTGCTATGCGGAGATGCGACGCTGCCTGAAATGCTTGAAGAGTCTGGTATGCAAAATGCCGATGTGGCGGTAGCTATGCTGCCAACAGATGAAGAAAATTTTGTTGCCTCTCTTTTATGCAAGCGCCTTCTTAACATTAAAAAAGTCATAACCGTTTTAGAGGACGAAAAAAAACTGGGCGATTTTTATAGAGCCGGCATTGATTCGGTGTTTTGTGAAGCCGCCTTTATCACTAGCGTAATAAACCAGCAAGACGTATTGGACGGCTTGGCTACGTTTGTTCCTATCAGCGAAGGGCGAGTTAACGTTGTTGCGGTTCCCATCTGCGAAACGGCGCCTATTGTCGATAAAAAGCTATGGGAAATCGAACTGCCCGACGAGGTAATCGTAGGCTGCGTTTTACGAAAAGAACACAGCATTGTTCCGCGGGGCGATACGCGTATTTTAGCCGGTGATACTTTAATTTTAATAGCTTCGGATAAGCAAGAGGTTACGGCAATACGGACTTTAACCGGCCACGATATAAAAAGCAGCTTACCTGACAGCACACAGTACAAAACGGAAAGAGAGTAAACCATAATAGCTATGAATGATAAAAATACACAGTCAATGCTAAAAGACGTTATAGCGATAATACATAAACTGCCCTCTGATCAAGTCTTCAAGGTTTTAGGCAGTAATATAAGCGGTTTATCGGATAACGAAGCTAAGGCAAGGCTGAATAAATACGGCAAAAATCTATTGGAAGAAAAAAAAGGAACGCCTCTGGCTGTTAAATTACTTTTAAACTTCACACACCTTATGGCCATACTATTATGGGTAGCGGGCATTGTTGCCCTTATAGCTCAAATGCCTGAACTTACCATAGCCATCTGGATGGTGAACATCATAAACGGCGCGTTTAGCTTTTGGCAGGAATTCCGTGCTGAAAAGGCTACTGAGGCGCTTAAAAAGATGCTGCCCGCTCATGTCCGCGTTCTGCGCTCTAATCAGGAGCAGCAGTTGCTGGCAGAGGACTTGGTTCTAGGAGATGTGATTCTTCTTTCAGAGGGTGAGAGAATTCCCGCCGACGCTAGGCTGGTAGAAGATAACGACCTGCAGGTAAACCAGTCTACTTTAACAGGCGAGTCGCATCCTGTGCATAAAAACAGCGCCGGTGTACTGCGGGATGATTTAACACGGGCCGAACAATCGAATATGGTTTTTGCCGGCACTACGGTAGCGGCCGGAACGGGAAAGGCCGTCGTATACGCCACAGGCATGGCTACGGAGTTTGGCAAAATCACCAACTTGACACAGAGCCTTCAAGAAGAAAGCAGTCCTTTACAAAAGGAAATGGGCAAGCTGACAAAGAAGGTCTCCGCCATAGCTGTTAGCATAGGAATATTGTTCTTCTTTCTCGCTATTTTCTTCGCCGATACCGAGCCGGTAGCCGCGTTCATATTTGCTCTTGGCATGATTGTGGCGTTTATACCCGAAGGACTGCTGCCCACAGTTACGCTGTCTTTAGCTATGGGCGTTCAGCGCATGGCCAAGCGCAATGCGTTGATTAAACGTCTTTCCGCCGTTGAAACCCTCGGCTGTACCACTGTTATATGTACAGATAAAACCGGAACCTTAACGCAGAACGAAATGACGGTTAGCAATATTTGGATGGGCGGCGTACATATGGATGTTTCCGGTGTAGGATATGACGCTACAGCCGGCGGCATTTTGCTCAAAGGACGGCCGGTCGCTCAGAATAATCCCGATTTAACCGAGCTTCTTACCGCGGCAAGTTTATGCCGCAACGCTCGGCTGCTTCCTCCAAACGGAGAGTGCTCACGTTTTACAGTCCTTGGCGACCCTACCGAGGCGGCGTTGATTGTGCTCGCTCAAAAATACCGGCTTAATTTAGATGAGCTATACTGCAATATGCCGCGTTTGCGTGAGCTGCCGTTTGATTCGAGCCGCAAAAGGATGAGTACAATTCATCAGGCCAGCGACAAGGCGCGGATTGCGTATGTAAAAGGTGCGCCTAAAGAAGTGCTGGAGCTTTGCACACAGCAAAAAAGGAACGGCAAACTTGTCGCTATGAACGATAAGGATCGCGCTAGCATTATGGCGGTAAACGACAGGTATGCAAGAAACGGCCTGCGTGTTCTCGCCATAGCTGCACGCAACATAACTCCTCAAGACGATATTCCCGTGAGCCTTGGCGCGTATACACCTGAAATTATAGAGAGGTGTCTTACTTTTTTAGGGCTTATCGCCATGATCGACCCGCCGCGCCCCGAGGTGGCTGAAGCGGTAGCCAAATGCCATAACGCCGGCATTAGGATTATTATGATTACCGGCGATTACGGTTTAACAGCGGAAAGCATCGCCCGGCGCATCGGCATTATCAAAGGCCATAAGCCCAGGATTATAACAGGTATAGAGCTAGAAAAAATGTCGGCTGACGAGCTTACAAAAGCGCTGTCCGACGAAGTTATTTTCGCTCGTGTAGCGCCTGAGCAAAAGCTACAGGTAGTCAGCGCGCTGCAAAGTATGAAGCATATTGTCGCGGTTACCGGCGATGGAGTAAACGATTCACCTGCTTTGAAAAAGGCGGATATCGGCGTTGCTATGGGCATATCCGGCACTGATGTCGCCAAAGAAGCCGCCGATATGATATTGACAGACGACAACTTCGCCTCTATTGTCAATGCCATTGAGGAGGGGCGCGCGGTATACAATAATATCCGCAAGTTTGTTCTTTACATATTTAACAGTAATATGGCGGCAGCGGTACCTATGGTGCTGTACCTGTTCTCAAGAGGTGCTATACCGCTCCCCCTTACGATTATGCAGGTACTCGCTATTGACCTTGGAACTGATATGGTGCCGGCTATGGGGCTGGGCGTGGAAAAACCGGAGGAGGGCATAATGAATGTTCCGCCCCGCTCTCAAAAGGAGTCTTTGCTAAGCCGACCGCTTATTCTAAAAGCGTTTTGCTGGTATGGCTTGCTTGAAGCCGCCTTTGGCACCGCCGCTTATTTCTTCCTAAACTATCTGTATGGTTGGCCCGAAAACCCTCTGGCCTCCTCGGGAATTATCTATCAGATGGCTACCGCCATGACCTTTGCGGCTATTGTTATGGCGCAGGTTGGAGCTGTATTTGGCTGCCGCACAGAACGGCTTTCGGTTTTCAAGGTCGGACTGTTTAGCAACAAGCTTATTCTAATCGGCATCGCCGTAGAGTTTGCGCTATTAGGACTGCTCGTTTACCTTCCTATACCGTTCCTGCACGACCTTTTTAATACAGCGCCGTTAGGCTTGCGGGAGTGGGCGTTTTTAATTGTTGTTCCTTTCGCAATGCTGCTTATTGATGAAGTTCGAAAATGGGTTCTTAGAACATGGTATCGCGCAAAAGCCAATAAAACGAGTACTAAAAGAGTGGTGATATAGCTCTAAAATCATTATTGTACTTAACGGTGAAATGACACTGCCAGCCTAGGCGCTTTAAAACCGCATTTTTAAGACAGAGCAAACAAAAATATCGCGAGCCATGGTTTCGGTTCGCGATATTTTTATGTAAACGCCTTAGCTTCACATCTCTTTTGAATCCTGCCCACAAAAAACCATGTCCTAAAACAGCCGGATTTTTATCAATAGCATGATATAATTAAAACAATATTTTGCAAGGACGCTAATATAGGCCGTGGCGCAGCTACGCTACAATCGATCTTTGGAACACACTATAAGGAGGCCATTAAATGCATTATAAAACAATATACCCCTCCCCCATTGGAACCATCACACTTGCATGTGACTGTGATGGTAAAAACCTTATAGGGGTATGGACGGAAGAGCAAAAATACCACGGCGACACCATATTCCAAGGCATGGTGGAAAAGAACGACATACCGCTCTTTAATACTACAAAGAAATGGCTGGATAGATACTTCGCCGGTGACAAGCCGGGCATATCGTCATTGCCGCTTGCCCCTATTGGCAGTGAGTTTCGCCAAGAGATATGGAATATATTATGTGAAATACCGTATGGCGAAGTTATAACGTATGGCGGCATCGCGAAAAAGATGGCTGAAAAAATGGGCAGGCAAAGCATGTCCAGTCAAGCGGTCGGCGGCGCCGTAGGCCACAACCCCATATCCATAATAATCCCCTGCCATAGGGTGGTTGGCTCAAACGGCAGTTTGACGGGGTACGCCGGAGGCGTTAGCACAAAGATAAAACTGCTGGAATTAGAGGGCGCTGATATGACCCGACTATTTGTGCCTAAAAAAGGTACCGCCCTCTAAGTCACTAAAACGCATTGAAACATTATAATGAGTGTCATCAGGAGCGTGTAACGCCGCATTTCCCCCAGAACTATTCATGCTTTAAAACCGGAATCTTCCGTCATTATATGGCCAGCTTAACCAGACTTTTATACTATCTGCCACGATAGCCGCCTTTTCTTTTAGGGCGGTTTCTTCTCATTTTCCGCTTTCTAATTTCTAATACCGCTCCGGCGTTTCTTTAAAGCAAAAAACGATGAGACGATTATAATAGCATAAGAGATTGCGAAGAATATACCGCTTAATATGCCGGTAGGGTATGGAGCGATTATACCGTCAACGATGAATGTAACTATAAGAGAGACCGGCATAAATAATCCAATGATGACATTAAGCCAATAAATAGTAAAGGACGCTTTGGCTTGGGACATAAGCTTTCCTATAAAGTAGGCCACAACGCCGACAACCTGAATTATCATAGAACCCCAGATACTTTCCGCCGACTGATTTTCATACCAGCCGCCAAAAGCGCAGAATAGCCCAATTGCTAAAAATGCCGTTGATGCGATATAGAGGATTTTACTTGTAAGCACGTTGCTTTTTTCTTCATTTGTTTTAACCGATTCAATTCCTTTAAGAATATAGTCTGTTGTAACGCTAAAGTACTCGCTTATTATAATTATCTTCTCTAAATCCGGCGTACTTTGACCGCTTTCCCATTTAGATACCGCCTGGCGCGAAACGCCTGCCATATCCGCGAGCTCTTCTTGCGAAATACCTTTAGCTTTTCGTAAACCCAGTATTCTGTCTGCTATATCCATTTCGATACTCCTTATTGTTTGATGCGTTCATAGTAGCATCAACGCCGGTTGCGCCCCCACCAAGCGCGCTTGGTTTCTTGTCAACCCACGGTTGCAATTACTATTTTCCCACTATTCTTAAGGCAAATCCAGTAGGTTTTCGTATTAAATTCAGTTTGGCGCTCAAACACGCCTTCGTAAATTAGATAAGTGCTTTTCTCAACAGTATATCCTCTTGTTATTCTTAGTGCCCAAGATCCCCTATGCCTAGGTTCGTTATAGATCGAATGTGTTTGGGCATAATACAACTGCGCTTCATTCAGATATAGGGAGGGATATATTATTTTCCGTTTTATAAAAGGCAGACCTAAAAAGCCTCGGTATGATGAAAAAACCGAAAATATAGAGAAGCATGCCGTTCCATCGCGTATATCTGACTGTGAGGAAATTGTCAAGCATATTTTCGGAGACAGCTCCGATTTGCTAATCCAGGCTTTTGCCACGCATAAGGATGACGCTATGATTGTATTTATCGACGGCCTTGTCAATAAAGATCTAATTGACAGGGATATCATAAAACCGATAAAGTCGCCCGAATTCAACGGCAATATTCCGCTTTCCCTTTCAACATTATTTAAAGAAACGGATGATATGTCTGTTGTTGTTGATGAGGTGCTTGCCGGCAACGTAGCGGTATTCTATGAAAAAGCTTGCAAGGCATATCTTGTGGAATTAAAGGGCTGGGATAAACGGGCGGTATCGCAGCCGGAAGCCGAGGCGGTAATACGAGGTCCTAAGGAGAGCTTTACCGAAAGCCTAAGAACTAACACCGCTTTAATGCGAAGAAAAATTAAGACACCCAAGTTCATTGTGGAAAGCATGACATTAGGCAGGCAGACTAAAACGGCGATTGCTCTTATTTATATAGATGGCATAGTTAATCAAGATGTGCTCGCCGAATTAAAAAGACGCCTTGAGAAGATAGATACCGGTGAAATACTCGAAACAGGTCAGATTGAACAGCAGATCTGTGAGAATACCTTTTTGCCTATATCCGGCATGGGATTGACGCAAAAACCCGACATGGCGGCTCAAAAGGTACTGTGCGGCAAGATAGCCGTACTATGCGACGGCACACCCCACGCTTTAATAATACCCGATTTGTTCATAGAAAATCTGCATACCAGCGAGGACTATTATAACAGAACGGTTTATACAACTATAATCAGATTTTTGCGTACCATATCGCTTATGATTACCGTTATATTGCCGGGGCTTGTTGTAGCCATAGTTACATTTCATGCTGAAATGATACCGGCGGTGTTTTTTACCAGCATAATAAATGCGTCTCAAAAAACTCCTATGCCTATCTCGGCTGAAGTGTTTTCGCTTACGTTGGTATTCGCGCTTGTTCAAGAAGGCAGCGCCCGCCTTCCCAATACCGTAGGCTCGGCTATTACAATAGTAGGCTCCCTTATAATTGGAGAGGCGGCGGTCAGCGCCGGCATAGTAAGCCAGCCTATGGTAATCGTAGTAGCGCTGACAGCGGTAGCGGGTTTTTTATCGCCAAATCTAATTGAGTTCGCTATGGTATACCGGCTGTTTCTTTTGCTTTTAGGCGCTACTATGGGGCTTATCGGTATCGGTACCGGTATTTTTATAATGATGACGCAACTGATATCAACATATACCTTTGGTATACCCGTACTATCCTCTTTTTCAAAAGAAGAATTAAAGGACTCTATAGTGCGATTTCCCCTTAAGCGGCTTAAAGACAGGCCGGAATCAATAGTCAAGGACAATATCAGGAAACAACGCTAGGTACGAGGAGGAGTCGCAATGAAACAACGGATTTTAGCAATCGTACTGATACTTGCGTTGGTTACGCTCTCTGGATGTTGGAACGAGGATGAGCCTAAAGATTTGGCCAGCGTCAACAGTATATTGTACGATATTGATGATGACGGCAAGTACCGTTTAGTAATAGAGGTTTTAAGTCCCCTCCCCTCAGGCGGTGGCGGCGGGGACTCAGATAAAATAAAAAAATCACCGTTAGATCCTATTTCAGGCGAGGGCGACTCCATACGCGAAGCGCTGGTAAATCTGGCGCGAAGTGTAGAGAAAAGAATTTTTGCCGGTCATAATAAAGTTCGGCTTTTCACGGAACGCTTTGCGCTCAAAGGTATGCTGCCCATGCTTGAGGTTTCCTCAAGAGACAGACTTATGGATGAAACTCCGCTTATGATCGTTGTAAAGGCGGAAAATCCTGACGAGGTCTTCTCTAGCGCCATAGGATTATCGGATATGGTAGGAGATTATTTTGAGAATTTGGCAACACAGCAAGAACGGCATACATCAAAAGCCGTAACAGTTACAACACTCGATTTTATAAAAGACTATTATTTAGAGGGCAAACAGCCGGTAATGGGCGTAGCACAGCTTATCGATAAAGACAGCCTATCCTCCAAAAGCTCAGGCTCGGATAGCGAAGGCGAACAGCAAAGCTCCGAATCGGGTAACGAGGAGGGAGAGGATGAGAAAATTATTGTGTATGAAGGGCTGGCGGCGTTTAAGGAGGATAAGCTTGTCGGCTATATGAATGCCATCGAGACAAGGTCATATAATCTAATCACCAAATCGGTAAACACCTCGCTTATGTCATTGCCCCCTGAGGATCAGCCTACGGTTGTTAGAATTAGCAACTCAAAAGCGAATATAAAAACATTTCTGGAAAACGATAAGGTGTCTGTACTCGTAAACATAAAAGCCACGCTGCATGTTGTCGAAGAGAGCGGAGATTTGGATGTCACCATGCCAGAGCCGCTTAAAACGGTGGAGGCGCGGTTTAATAAACTGATGGAAAAAGAAGTAGCAAAGACAGTCTTAAAAGCCCAAACAGAATTCAAAAGCGATATATTTGGCTTTGGAAGACAGTTGCATATACAGCATCCTAATAGATGGCCTGATTTTAAAGACGATTGGGACGAGCATTTCTCCAAGGCAAGTGTGGAGATTGCGATAGAGTCGTCTGTCGTAAGGTCGGGTCAGATTAAAAAGCCGCTGTCAACGGAGGACGAATAATGAATGATAAGCCGGTCATTACGTCTGTTCAGCTCGCGTTGATGTCGGTAGGGAGCGCGTTGGTGTTCCCATATACCTTCATGCCCATACTAAACGCCCCACCCGCCAACCAGGATGTTTGGGTGGTGCTGCTGGTAACATTAGTGTATATATTTATACTTAATTTCCCTATATTATTTCTAATGAACAAATTCCGCGGCATGACTATAAATGAGATGAGCGAGCTGGTACTTGGTAAGTTTTTTGGTAAAGTAGCGCTTATACCCGTAGCGCTGTTTAGCATATTCTGCTACATCGCCTGTATGCTTATAACGGCGGTGTTTATTACGCTATACATCTTCCCGGATACCCCAACTTGGGCATTACTGATATTTATGGTAGTGCCGGTGTCGTACGCGGCATATAAAGGCGCCGGTGTTGTCAGCAGACTGTCTAATTTCATAGTGCCTATTGCCATATTGACCGCCGCGCTGTTTTTTATAATAAGTATATCGAATATGGATTTTAGCATATTGCAGCCGGTGCTTGCCGATTCAACTTTTATGGAAATCAACTTGGGAGCTTTTTTGACGGCGGCAAGATACTCCGAGATATTAATATTCTGGGTGTTTTCATATTTTATGATACGCAAAAGCAACGTCAATAAAACCTACGCAGCAGCTCAGCTTATATTTTTAATAAGCTTTTTCCTTATATTGATACCAACTGTTACTGTGTTAGGAATTGAATACGCCAAGCGCACATGGAACCCGTATTTTACGTTTACAAGGCAAATCGTGTTCTTTGATTTTATGGAGAGAATGCAACCGTTCAATCTTATGGCGTGGTTCCCGTGTGCGCTGCTAAAGCTCTCTATATATAGTTACATGGCAAGCTATATACTCTCTGGAATATTTAAGGCTAAATCGCATAAGCACTTTGTCTTACCCCTCTCCGCCGTGGCTTTTATAGCTTGCCTTTTGCCTATAATGAATAAATCCAGCACGATTGAGATATTGCGTTCGGATGAGGTTTTCCCGTACATTATACTGCCGGCGATACTTGGTATCCCTGTTATTATGTTTATCGTCTATTTGATGCGCCGAAAAAAGATCAATCTAATTTTAAGCAAGCGGCGAAAAAACGCGGGTGATGACCAACACAAAGCGGCACGCCAGCCATAAGACGCCACTTTATAGAATAGCAGCCGTTGGCCCTGTTATAGCTGACGACTGCTGTTCTTTAGTGAGAAAATTATTGCGCCCATCTTAACCATTCATGATATAGCTTTCTATTATCAATTCCGCATATATGCTAGATATTATCATTTCGGCTCTTTACTCGGATGCTTTAAAGTTATATACCGGTTTGATAATGCTGACGATCTCGGCTGTAGGGGCGATTTGTGAAACGATATCATCCATAGGCTTATAGGCCATCGGCGCTTCATCCAGCGTGGTCTCATTGACCGAAGATGTATATATGCCTGCCATCTCGGTTTTAAATGTTTCCATCGATAGGCGCTTGAAAGCCTCCCTCCGGCTCATAAGCCTGCCGGCGCCATGAGGAGCGGAGAAATTCCAGTCCTCATTGCCCTTGCCTATACCGATAAGGCTGCCGTCACGCATATTGATAGGTATAAGCAGCTTCTCGCCCTTACGCGCCGATACCGCACCTTTACGCAATATCATGGCCTCGGTATCAATATAGTTATGAATCGTGGTAAATTCCTCGGTCTTGTGAAGTCCCATACCCTCTAAAATCATATCCACGATTGCTTTGCGATTCCAAGCGGCAAATAATTGAATAAGCCGCATATCATGAATGTAACTGTCAAAAAGTTGCCCTTCAAGATATGCAAGGTCTTTAGGTACAGGCGTAAGCATTGTACGTTGCTGCTTTGCTTCCTTCACACGCTTATGTATCTCCTGGGCTCGCCCCGATTCCTTAAGCTTTCGAATCAGATCATCAAGTTGGAAACGCGCGTTGCCACAAAGAGCGCGAAATCCCTCTTCCTGATAATACTTTGCGACCTCATTTCCGATATGACGGCTTCCGGAGTGTACAACAAGATACAAAGCGCCATTCTCATCCTTACCCACCTCAATAAAATGGTTGCCTCCGCCAAGCGTTCCGATACTCCTTTCCGCGCGGCTAAGGTTCACATGATCTACACAGTCAAGCGCTGTTAAGTCAATATTATCGTTGTAGATATGCGGCTTTTGGCGTATCTCCCTGCCGCAAGGAATATGCTCATGAATAAACACGTCAAGCGACGCAAGATCGATTTCTGATTCCGCCAGCTTGATCGTTTCCATCCCGCATCCTATATCCACGCCTACCATACCGGGAACAACTTTGTCCTTTACAGTCATCGTCGTTCCAATGGTGCACCCCATGCCGGCGTGAACATCAGGCATGATACGGATTCTGCTTCCCGCAAAGAACTCTTGGTCGCAGATCGCTTTTATCTGACCGGCAGCGACTTCTTCGAGTTCTTTGCAGTAGCACAGTGCCGTATTATATAGTCCCTTTATTTCAATCATATCTTAACCCCTTATACTTATGCCGTTATGTCTTTGTACCTCTTAGAAGAGAGTACTTCCATCATATAAGCATACGGCGTTAGCGCACCGAATGTCAGCATCGAGAATATTCTCGGCGTGCAGCCCGAGACCAGTACTACCTGCTGTTCGTTTTGTGTAACCGGCTGCTGTCGATTACGGCTGGATACATTCCAGAATACCACGAGCGGCAGCTTATAACCATTTTTCTCAAACAACTTCTTCGCATATTTAAAATTAGTCATCCTCGAATCCACTGTGCAGCTATCGAATTCCATATCCGATATGAAATACAGCGTGTCGGGCATTTCTCTCTGAGGCAGCTTATTCTTTATCGCAGTATTTAAAATCAACTCAAATACCTTTTGGATATTCGTATTCGCCACTTCGTTGAAGTCATGGCAATACATTATCTTTTCGCAGATATCCTGCCCCTTGATCTCAATGAGCTTCGGCCTTTCAGAGAAAGTAATGAAATGGCTGTGGAATTTACCCTTATTGCGCTCTGCAAAATACACACCTAGCGATAGCGCTACGGCGGCGGGCAACGGATTTCCACCCATGTACATGGAGCCGGAACCATCAATCACTACAAGAGCGTTCTCATTATTGGTAAAATTCTGCTGCGCGTTCCATGTAACGTCAATGCTACGGCGTTCTTCATCGCTAACACTACCATGCCCGAAAAAGGGCGCTATTATATCATACGGTGCCAGCGTACCGGTATTTAGCGATGCCTCGCCACTAGCAACGCGACGCATGAAGGCGCTATAACGCTCACCGTCATTACGGGCAAAAGCTTTGCGGTATTTAAACATCGCCTTACTCGGCTGCTTTTCGTAATCAAATGAATAATCTTTCTCACGAAGACTATTCTCTATTATCTTGATCTTGGCGCGCAATCGAGTCAATGTCTTTCGGTATTCAGCATCGCTCATTTTAAGCGATCGCACTATCAGCTTAGCGTGTCTTATAGTTTCCGCATTCGATGCATTTACGGAAGGCAGCCACTTGGCAAGCAGCGAAACAGTATTTTCATCTGCCTTTAAAGCGTCTATATCCTTATGAAGCTGTATAGCAATAAAATCAAGTGCCGCTTTTTCACAAGGAGTACCTATAAGCGCCAATACATCGTCGAAGCGGCCGTATTTCGGCACATTCGATATGTTCTTTTCAGCTGACGCCGGATGCGTTTGAGCCAGCCATTGAAAGGCTGTGCGGAACACACGGCGCTCGCCTAAGCCGCCACGGATATCACGCGCAAAGAAAAGCAGCTTCATAGCAAGGTCGGGATTCTCCGTATACGCACGCATAAAACGGCTGCTAATCTCGCCTTCGGATTCGCGCCTTAAAGCGCCTATGGTCGCGAATAGATCTAAACAGTCTGAATATGTGGTGGCATATGTAGCCGCCATATTTTCGGTTAATGTCTTATTCGCTTCTTTCTTTAAAAAATTTAGCATGAAGATCCCCCCTTCTTATAGACAAGGCACTCTTTAAAACAGGTGTCAAACCCGTATACAGGGCTTTTTAGTTCCCTTGCTGTAACCACTTAGCTATTCGCCTTTGCTGTTGGTGCCTTTAAATTTCTTCTCAAATCGCAAATTAGTTTTCAGTATGCAGTTGCCCGGTTTTCCTTAGCCTTTAGTCATTGGCTGGACGATGGCATAAAGCAGCGCATTTCTTGTATGCGCCTTTTATATTAGCGAACGATACAAGGTACAAAAACTGCTTATGAGGCAGCTACCCACTCTCTGGGTTACTCCAAGTATGAAGTTTGCTGTTGGTACCTTTCCGCTCGCTATACAAGACGCCTTTTTTAATGCAGGATTTCAACCCGCATGATTCCCTGCCCAAAACAGGGCGCTCCGTAACCGGAGCTAATCAAATGTTTAATCTGCTGTTAGCGTCTTTGTTTTACTTCGCGGCTCATTTTTACCGGTACACAGACCTAAGTCCTGCCGCCGATCAGTGATGTCTGCTGTCTGAGCCGCTAACAAAGCACGTTGTTTACGTTTAAAAGACGTATAGTAGTTGCTGTTCGTGCTTTACGATCTTATATTACCATAGAATCATGGTATATCATGGAAAAAAAGGTGCGAACATAGACTAACGACTTATATGGCTCTGCCTTTTTAGCCGCTCTTTGATAAGATTAATGAAGGCATCAGGTGAAACAACCCGCAGCCTTGGGCCAAAAGACATAATACTTATTAATATTTCCGTTTCTTCATCGCGAGCATAGTGTAACGTAATACGGTAGCTCCTATTATCCAGCTTCTCCGTTTCTTTCTCAAGATATGAAAACTGTAACATAGCCCGTTCAAGCGCGTTTCGTTCATCTTCAAGTTCTATAACCAGCGTTTTCTTGTGCGAATCAGGTATGTTGAACTCATCTTGCCTATAGGATTCGAGCAACTCACATTTTTGTATGCGTGCAAGGTTGATGGTTTGAAATCTATTTGATCCGGCGGTTAATAATCGAAACTTATCATCCTTAGCCGAGTATTCCATGCGATATGGAATGCACTTTAAATTAAAGCTTCCACCTTTACGGCCGGAAAAGCAAATACCCAGTTTACGCTTGTCAGCAAGCGCATTGAGTATGGTGCGGAAATTCGCAATATAGTCGGCATCCTCATAAGGGTCTCCATCTGTATAACGGTCAAAATAGTAGAAATCCTCCGGCATATATAGCGGTTCCACGTCCTCAAGCCCCTCTTCAGAAAGACCAAACAGCGCAATGCGCGGATCAAGCAGCATTGATTTAAGCCATTGTTTCTGCAGCGTAGTTAATGGCATTGTCGGTACATGCTTAATAGGTGTACTAAGCTTATTGTCTACCAGCTTCCAGTCCTCGTTCTTAATAGCCGGCAGAATATGCAGTATGCTTTCGGAAAAAGCTTTGTCATATATAATCTCATTCAGTCGCTTTTCGCTGAGGTCTCCCGATATAGCTTCTGCCAGTATCGCCGCTACCGCATTAAAATAGCTGCTGTATACCTCGCTAAATAGCATCTTCTCTCACCCCGTACATGCTTTCCATTTGCCTAAGATCCGCTATGAATGTTTCAGTAACGTAAGCACTGCTACATTCAAGTGAAATGATACGTCCGATGAAGGTGCGCAGCCACGGAAGCATCTCAGCCGCATCATATACATCGGTTATGTATTTATAGGTATGCTTATCGAGCATCTCTAGCCTGCCGTTGCGCTTTTCGCGCTCTAGACGATTTACTATATGCTCCTCCCCATCCTCAACTCGTATCGTCATTTCCAAATGATCAAGAGAGAGATCCATCCCGGCGGATACACCCCAAAGAAACTCTTTGTACTTCGCCACAAACCCTGCATTTTGATCGTAGTTCGGATCTACAGATTTAATAGATATCCTTTTAATCGTATCCAGTCTAAAAAGCATAACTTTTTTAAATCGATGGTGATACGAAGCTAAGTAGCTCCTACCGTTCTGAACACTTACAAATATCCTGATAGGAGTAATCAATTGTACCGTAGCTTTCTCTCGCCGTCGGCTAAACGTCTCTATTTCTATTTTCGCCTTTCGCCGGATAGCGGTTAACGCAGTAAACATGACTTCGCTTTCGAGTGCGTGCAAAATGTAATGATGTTTAAAGCTGAAATAATCGGGATGCTCATCTAACTTGTCGAGTATATAAGAACCTATAACTCCGATAGGATCTATCTCCGAAAAAAACGATACAGCATGTTTCCAATTTTCCAAGTCCACCGTATCTTCAACTCGGGAATAAAAGAGTCGTTTCCCATGTTTTTGCGCGTAGACCAGCCCGATCTTTTCATATTCCTTTAGTTTCTTACGGATCGTTGATTCATCAATCACCTTCGGCGTTTCGAAGAAAGCAAGGTATTCAACCTCTATTTTTTCAACGATTTCCTGAACAGATAGCGGTTTGCTTTCTAACAGCATATCCAATATAAAAAATGAAGGTTTATATCGTTATCTGTAAACGTCTTGGCTTTATATGCGTTATATAAAGGATTATGGGCTATCGCGCGGCTATCAACCGATATAAATATGTTCTTGCCGCTGGCATCCTGCCTAAACGCCATATAATCCGCAAGCCAGCTTTCAATTCTCCTGCGCTCATTATCATAACTACGCGCGCTTTTTTCACTAAACTCGTTACGGCTTTTAAATCCATATACATAGAAATCGCGCATGTAGTCACGAATACGACCGAAGGTTTTAATCAATTCGTTATACGCCATGTGCCACCTCTCAAATAATTATCTTTAATTAATCATCTTACATGATAAATATATCAGACCCATTGACCTAAAATTAGTATAACGAAATGTTTTTTATCTTTTCTAAGGGATAAATCTGCATTTGCAAGCCTTCGCCAGCTTTTTTCCTCGACCTTTGACCATTTTTTAGTGCCGGCTTTGTCCTGATTTGCCGCAGCATATACAGCCGATATGTGTTTATTAAAAAGGCTCAGTATGAATTAACCGATGCTACATATGCATCACAAACAGAAAAAAACAGATCTCGTGTAATTTCAGGAAAATAACCATTATCACTCCAAGAGCCCATACCTGTAAAGCACCAAGCGGATACCGCCGAATAAAGAAGCTGTCTGGCCAACAAGCTATAGTTTTTTGCTACTACTAAGTCTTTGTGGAAATCCGGAAGGGTAGGCGAATCACTATATAATATATTTCTCATATACTGAAAGTTCCCTGCCCAATTTCCCCATGCTAACTGACTTGAAAACTCTATCATCTTTTTAAGCTTCTCATTTAAATCATGTTTTCTCAAAACTAGATCATCTTGTTTATTAATTATGGATTGATGGGACTCTGCTTTCTCTATTTTTGCCCACCATCCATTTAAACCATAGTGAA
>JBMNTP010000014.1:0-45870 GCA_050945795.1 Christensenellales bacterium
TCATTATATAATTGTTAAACGTAAGTTCGGTTGGCTATAAATATTGTAGGAAACTTAATTCAGTCAAGGGGGAATATTGTATCAAATTTTATAAATGTATAAAGCGGCGATGCGCCTTGTAGGCGTCTATTTTATCACGCAAAGCTAAGCTAGTCCATAATAAGTTAGCGGCGCTATATAAAATACATAAGACCCTGTTCGCTGCGATGGGCAGCCTCATAAACAAGACCTTGCAGCGTTATTGATGAAAGTGTTGATTTTATTGCCGAGTCAAGCTTATTGAAAACAAGCTCTTGCATCGTGCTGTCAATATCGGGGCGGCGGTCTGTTACGGTATCCTCTGTAGCTTCAAAAAGCGATTGCTCTATCGCCGAAAGCACATCATATGCCGTTATATTGCGAGGAGCGCGGGTCAGTATATACCCTCCCTGCGCGCCTTTAACCGAATTGACCAGTCCTCCGCGCTTTAAAAGGGAAAACACCTGCTCAAGGTATATTTTAGATATGCCCAGCCGCTCTGATATGCTTATAACGGTTATACATTCGCCGCTAGAATAATCCTGGGCCATTACAACCATTGAAGCAAGCGCGTACCGGCTCTTTGCTGATAATCTCATTTACAATCCTCATCTCATACTTAATCTATATGTTTTTATAATATTTAACAGCTTGTCTTTTGTCAAGACTAATGATAGGGGTACTATGGACATAACTATAATAGAAGAAAAAAGCGCGGCAATGAATAAAAATAGTTGACACGACGGGGATGACAGTTTATAGTATAGAAAACATATAATTTACATATGCAATATATGAAATGAGGTGTGTATCCACATGGCAAACAAAAGAAAATATAAATTTGAAACATTGCAGCTCCATGCCGGACAGGAATCCCCGGATCCGGCTACCGACGCTCGGGCTGTGCCTATTTACCAGACAACTTCGTATGTTTTTCCAAGCGCCGCTTCAGCAGAGGCGAGGTTTGGGCTTACCGAAGCGGGCAACATCTATACCCGCATAATGAACCCTACAACGGATGTATTTGAAAAGCGTATAGCGGCGCTTGAGGGCGGGGTTGGCGCGCTGGCGCTGGCAAGCGGAGCCGCGGCTATAACTTACGCTATACAGAACATCGCAAAATCGGGTGATCATATAGTTTCCGCTAACACTCTTTATGGCGGCACATACAATCTTTTTGCCCATACTTTTAAAGAATTCGGCATCGAAGTAACGTTTGTCGATCCTGATGAGAAGGGCAGCTTTGAAGCGGCTATAAAAGACAATACAAAGGCAATATTTATAGAAAGCCTTGGCAATCCGAACAGCAGCATAATAGACATTGAAGCGACTGCCAAAGTGGCGCATAAATATAAAATACCTTTAATAATAGACAATACTTTTACAACTCCTTACCTGCTGCGGCCGTTTGAATACGGAGCAGACATTGTGGTGCATTCGGCGACGAAATTTATAGGCGGTCACGGCACATCGATAGGAGGCGTTATAGTTGATTCGGGGCGCTTTGACTGGAAAGCATCCGGCAAATTCCCGCTTATAACAGAGCCTAACCCTAGCTATCACGGAGCGGTGTTTAGCGAGGCGGCAGGAGCGGCAGCTTATATAGTAAAAGCCAGGGTTACGCTTTTAAGGGATACCGGAGCAGCGCCTAGTCCGTTTAACTCTTTCTTGTTCCTCCAAGGGCTTGAAACGCTTTCATTAAGGGTGGAAAGGCATGTCGAAAATACGCTTAAAACGGTGGAATTCCTAAAGAATCATCCTTCGGTAGAGCGTGTTAACCATCCGTCATTGCCAGATAATAAGTATCACTCGCTTTATAAAAAATACTTTCCAAACGGAGCCGGCTCAATATTTACTTTTGAGATAAAAGGCGGCGCTAATGAAGCCAAGGCATTTATAGATAAGCTTAATATATTCTCGCTGCTCGCTAATGTCGCGGACGTTAAGTCGCTTGTCGTACATCCTGCCAGCACCACGCATTCGCAGATGAACGAAAGGGAGCTTGAGGAGTCGGGAATAAAGCAAAACACCATCCGCCTTTCCATAGGCACAGAGCACATAGATGATATACTGTTTGACCTTGACCAGGCTTTTGAAGCCGTTAAATAAAACAGCACTCGCTTTAGGGACGTTTTAAGCCATACGGCTTAAGGCGTCCCTTTTAGCGCTCTTAGGCAGTATTGACACGATCGGCAAAACGCCATATCATATGAAAAAGAACGGGTGGCGGCACTCGAATTCTCTAGCCGCCGCGTAATGGAGGACGGATATGGACAGGCGAATTTTTATGGCGTATGGAGACGACGCTAAAGATATGACGCTGTCGCTTATGGAAGCGGCGGATATAAAGGAAAGAGTTCCTAAAAACGCTACCATAGCGCTTAAGCCCAATCTTGTTGTGGCGAGAAAGCCGGAGGGCGGAGCGACAACGCATGGCGACGTGCTTGAAGGCGTTATAATTTATATGCAAAAGCATGGATTTAAGGATATAAGCATAATTGAAGGCTCATGGGTAGGGGATAGGACGGAAAGGGCTTTTCAGGTATGCGGATACGATGAAATAGGCCGCAAGTACGGTGTGCCGCTCTATGACTTAAAAAAAGACAGCTATATAAAGGTTAAAACGGCTATCGGTGATATGCCTATAAGCAAAAGGGCTATGGACGCCAACTATCTTATAAACCTTCCTGTGCTTAAAGGGCATTGCCAGACAATTATGACCTGCGCACTTAAAAACTGCAAAGGCTGCATTTCAGATCCGGAAAAGCGCAGATTCCATACAATGGGATTGCACAAGCCTATTGCCGCTCTGGCGGCGGTGCTTAAGCCGGAACTTACGATAGTTGACAGCATATGCGGGGATTTGGATTTTGAAGAAGGCGGAACTCCGGTTCAGACCAACAGAATGTATCTAGGTGAGGATATGGTGCAGCTCGACGCGCTGGGCTGCCGTCTTATGGGTATTCCTGTCGGTGATGTTTCGTATATCGCCCTGGCCGAGAAATACGGCGCGGGCAGCGCAGATTTGCGAGATGAGGATATTATAAGCATCAATGAGGCGGAATCGGCAAACTGGCAAGCCAAACCGACAGGCGTAGTAGCGCGGCTGACGCGCGGCGTTACCGCAGACCAGGCCTGCTCCGCCTGCTACGGCAACCTTGTTCACGCTCTGCACAGGCTTGAGGGACGGCTGCCGTCAAAGCCAGGTAGCATTGTGATAGGTCAGGGCTTTAAAGGAAAAAATCCGGACGGCTTTGGCATAGGCTCTTGCTGCTCTGGAGCCAACGATTTTGTTAAAGGATGCCCTCCAAGCGCCGAGGCCATTATAGAGGCGCTGCGCCGGTTTGAGTGATTTTACTGCCTAGCACGACGAATGCTCTAGGCTTAAGTGAGCACATGCGTTTGTTATTGAAATTCGGCGAAACGGCGCTTTTCCTTGACGAGAAAATGGAAATAATGTAATATTATCTATACGCCTTGCTCTGGGAGCGGGTTACGCGCAAGGGCGGAAGGCGCCGATAATTACGGCAGCCGTCCGCGGAGGGATAAGTGATTAAGCACATACCTAATATACTCACAACGATAAGATTCCTTCTTATAGGCGTATTTGTATACTGTTTCCTAAACGGAATGTATTTGGCGGCTCTAATTGTTTTCGCGACCGCTACTATAACCGATTGGGCGGATGGGTATATAGCCAGAAAGTATAATGTAATTACCGATTTTGGTAAGCTTATGGATCCGGCGGCGGACAAGCTTATGCATATTTCGGCGATATATTGTCTGTGCCGAGATGGATATCTGCATTTTTCGATTTTTTACCTTATGCTTGTAAAAGAGGGTCTTATGATTATCGGGGGCATATTCCTTTACCGGCATGAGGTTGTTGTATACAGCCACTTTATAGGTAAAGCGGCAACGCTGGTTTTTAACATAGGACTACTTATGACTTTCCTAAACGCCGTTTTAGCGCAGCCGTACCTTGAGCCTTATAACCATATTGTGGTGGCGTTGGGGCTGCTGCTCACATATTTAGCTTTAATACATTACGCCAGGGTAAACTTTGTTGATGTTTTTAAAGCTAAGGTAAAGGCGTTTAAACAGGCGAGAATTGACAAGAATAATAAAAAAGGCGTTGAAGAAGAGGAGTAAGCGCGTTAAGGCACAAGAGAGTGGCGTCCGTGGCTGTAAGGCGCCTTGCCCGCTAATGTGAAGAAGGTCGCTTTGGAGCCTTCCTTTATTGGACGTTTGCTGCGTTAAGGCATTAAGAGCGCGCTTTATGGCGCGAATCAAGGTGGTACCGCGAACCGCTTCGTCCTTGGGCGCAGCGGTTCTTTTATTTTATTTGGTATTATTATACTTAATACGGAGGAAACGTATGGAAAAACTGATGGATAAAAAATATGACTCAGCTGCCGTCGAGCCTAGGCTGTATAAAAAATGGGAATCGCGAGGATATTTCCATGACAAGCCGGATAAATCTAAAAAGCCTTTCTCAATAGTTATACCGCCGCCCAACATAACCGGCCAGCTCCATATGGGGCACGCGCTTGATAATATGATGCAGGATGTGCTGACGCGTTTTAAGCGCATGCAAGGGCACTGCACACTTTGGCTGCCCGGCACAGACCATGCCAG
Organism: Christensenellales bacterium; assembly: GCA_050945795.1. Taxonomy (GTDB): domain Bacteria; phylum Bacillota; class Clostridia; order Christensenellales; family MGBC116941; genus JBMNTP01. Next base: position 4,657 of record JBMNTP010000014.1, read on the forward strand.
CATAGCGACAGAGGTTAAGATTGTTGAGCAGATGGCTGCTGAAAACATTACAAAGAAGGACATCGGCAGGGACGGCTTTTTAAAAAGGGCATGGAAATGGAAAGAGGAATACGGCGGGCGCATAACCGATCAGCTTAAAAGACTCGGTTCCTCCTGTGACTGGACCAGAGAACGCTTCACTATGGACGAGGGATGCAGCAAGGCAGTAACCGAAACGTTTATAAGGCTGTATGAAAAGGGGCTTATTTACAGAGGCGACAGGATTATAAACTGGTGCCCCGACTGCCGCACCGCTTTATCCGACGCAGAGGTTGAGTACTGCGAGCATGACGGGCATTTTTGGCATATAAAATATCCTGTTGTTGGCAGCGACGAATATGTAGTAATAGCGACAACGCGGCCAGAAACAATGCTTGGGGATACCGGAGTTGCAGTGCATCCCGATGATGAAAGATATGTGCATCTTATAGGCAAAAAAGTGATGCTGCCGCTTATGAACCGCGAGATACCTATTGTAGCCGACAAATATGTCGAGAAGGAGTTTGGCACCGGTGCCGTTAAAATGACGCCGTCTCACGACCCAAATGATTTCGAGGTAGGATTGCGGCAAAAGCTGGAGTTCATACGCGTTATGGACGACGGCGGCATTATAAACGAAAACGGCGGCAAATATCACGGGCTTGACAGGTATGAGGCAAGAGAGCGCATAGTTTTAGACCTTGAAGAACTGAGCCTGCTTATTAAAACCGAGGATATAAAGCACAATGTAGGCGAATGCTACCGCTGCGGCACCACAGTTGAAACGATTATATCAAAGCAATGGTTTGTATCCATGAAGCCGCTAGCAGATCCGGCTATGGCTGTGGTGCGCGACGGTACAGTTAAGTTTGTACCGGAGAGGTTTGAAAAGATATATTTTAACTGGATGGAAAACATACGCGACTGGTGCATATCCCGTCAGCTTTGGTGGGGGCATAGAATACCGGCGTGGTATTGCGAATGCGGCGAGACGGTTGTGTCGGCGACGCAGCCGGAAAAATGTCAAGCTTGCGGGTCAAAGTCGATAGTGCAGGACGAAGATGTTTTGGATACATGGTTTTCGTCGGGCCTGTGGCCGTTTTCTACTATGGGCTGGCCGGACAAGACAGAGGAGCTTGACTATTTCTATCCTACAAGCGTTTTAGTTACCGGATATGACATAATATTTTTCTGGGTAGCCAGAATGATTGTGTTTGGCATGGAGATTATGAACAACCGCCCGTTTGATACTGTGTTTGTACATGGCATAGTAAGAGACGCGCAGGGCAGAAAGATGTCAAAATCGCTGGGCAACGGCATTGACCCGCTAGAGGTAATAGACGAATATGGTGCCGATGCGTTGCGCTTTAGTCTCGCTTCCGGCAACAGCCCCGGCAGCGACATGCGTTTTTACTATGAAAAGGTTGAGAGCGCTAGGAACTTCTCAAATAAAATATGGAACGCGGCGCGCTTTGTGCTTATGAACGCAGGGGAGGAGCGGCCGGAAATTGACGAGTCGCTGCTAAACACAGCCGATAAATGGCTGCTTGACGGTCTTTCAAAGCTTATAAAAGAGGTTACCGACGGGCTTTCCGGTTTTGACCTCGGGCTTGTTGCGGGTAAGCTATACGATTTTATATGGAGCGAGTTTTGCGACTGGTATATAGAAATGGCAAAGCCGCTGCTTTACGGGCAGGATGAGGCTGCTAAGAAAAATACTCTTGCCGTACTTATATACGCGCTTGAGGTTCAGTTAAAGCTGCTCCACCCGTTTATGCCGTTTATAACCGAAGAAATTTACTCCTTCCTGCCCGGCTCACAGGAGACGATAATGCGCTCTAGTTGGCCTAAGGCGAAATATAATTTTGCCGCCGAAGCCGAGGAGATGGCGCATATTATGGAGGCGATACGCTCTATAAGAAATGTAAGGGCGCAGCTAAATGTGCCGCCGTCTAAAAGGAGCAATGTTATTATGGTGGCGAAAAAGCCGGTGCTTGAGGCGTTTTCGCGGTGCGCGGCGTATATGGAAAAGCTGGCGTACGCGTCGGAGCTGGATTTTCGTGAGCATAAGGGCGATGCCGGAGAAGGTACGGTATCTGCTATAACGGCGACTGCCGAGCTTTATATGCCTCTTGCCGGCCTTATAGACATTGAGGCCGAAATAAAGAGGGTAGGTAAGGAAGCGGACGGCTTACGGCAGGAGATAAAGCGAGCAGAGGGTAAGCTGTCGAACGAGGCTTTTGTATTAAAGGCGCCGGAGAAAGTCGTTGCCGAGGAGAGGACAAAGCTATCGGGATACGCTGATATGCTCAAAAAAGCTGAAGAAAGGCTTTTAGAGCTTAAAAGGATGTCCGGCGCATGACGCGCTCATCGATAAAGTGGCTGAATGAAAGGGTCGGGGAGCGCAGCGTTGAGCTTTCCGCCCTTTCGCCGCTGTTTGATTCTCTGTGTCCTAAGCCGGACATTGTTGTGCAGGTAGCGGGTACAAACGGCAAAGGCTCAACCTGCGCTTTTATCGATGCTGTTTTTACTGCGTCAGGCAAAAGGTGCGGGCTTTTTACATCTCCGCATATATGGAGCGATACCGAGAGGATAAAGGTCTGTGGCGAGCCTATAACTGCTGCGGATATGAAGGAAGGTTTGAAGCAAGCGAGAAGGGCGGCAAAACGGCTTAAAATAGACGAAAAACGCATGAATATATTCGACTGGTATTTTGCTATAGCGCTGTGCTACTTTGCCAAACAAAACGTAGATGCTATGGTGCTTGAATGCGGTTTAGGCGGCCGGCTCGACCCGACTACCGCTTATCCCGCCGACATATCGATTATATGTCCTGTTTCGCTTGATCATACACGGTTGCTCGGTGACAGCGTGGCCGCGATAGCTAAAGAGAAGGCGGAGATAATACGTCGAGGCGGTGTTGCCATTGTTCAAAGGCAAAGCGAGGACGCCATGGAAGTCATACGCGAAAAGGCGATGGAAAAAGGCGCGGCACTTATAATGTCTGAGGAGTATGAAAAGGTAGCCGCGAAAGCCAAGCTAAGGCTTATTGGAGATTTCCAGCTTGAAAACGCCGCTGCGGCGGCGGCTGTAGCCGATTGCACCCGCATAGAGCCAAAGAATATTATACGCGGGCTTGAGGCGGCGTATTTGCCGCTAAGGATGGAAGTCATGAGCGAAAACCCGTATATTATATGCGATGCCGCACATAATCCTGCAGCGGCTAGAGCGCTCGCGGATTCGGCGGAGCATCCGTCGGTTTTGGTTGTAGGCGTAAGGGCGGATAAGGATGCGGCGGGTATAGCGGCGGCGCTTGAGCGTTTTGATACAGTAATAACAACGGAAGTGGATGAGCTTATGTCGGCGAGGGAGCTTGCCCGGTTTTTTAAAGCCGCTAAGGCTGTTCCTAAACTTGAAAAGGCGATGGAGGAAGCCGTCGCAGTTTCAGGGGGAAGGCCGGTATACTTTACAGGATCGTTTATACTGGCTAAAGCAGCCGCTGATTTAGCCAGACAAAAATACCGCCCTGTATAAGGCCGGCTTAGAATTAATTGAAAATCGGTAAAAAAGCAAGACATAGCATATAAAACAAAAAGAAGTGGCGTCGCCACTTCTTTACACGCCTGAAAACAGGCCTTTCAAAACATTAACCTTCAGGCATTGCGCCCAAAGGTTTATGTCTGGCAGCGGAACTAGGATTTGAACCTAGACAATACGAGTCAGAGTCGTAGGTGCTACCGTTACACTATTCCGCTACAACAGTATGAATTTTAGCATTTACGCGGCGGCATGTCAACACATAATTGATATATGCCGCATATTTGCCAGGCTGAAGGTTTAAAGCATAAGCTCAGCCTTATAAAAATTGTCCCGCGGTGCCGCCCCGCTCCGATTATAACACCCGCCTCCTGGCAGGTGGGTGCGCTACCGTATGCTTAGCCTGCCCCAATGGGGTATGGCGCTACAAACGGACTCGCGCTCCCGTAATCGATTTGTGGGTTTATAATAAAACGTGACGCACACCCCAGGAGCAAATGGTGGGCGATATTGGGCTCGAACCAACGACCTCTACGATGTCAACGTAGCGCTCTAGCCAACTGAGCTAACCGCCCTTATTAGTGGGTGCATTAATTATTATACACGTTTTCGCACGAATTTCAATACAAAAAAACCTTCCAGCGCTGTAATGCCGTTTGCATTCATGCATTTAGAGAGGTAAAATAAATTCGACGGAAGGGGGAGAAAAAATGCCTATTGCGCCAAGAGGCGAAACCCAATCAAAGCTGGTTTTGCTTTATACTTTAGAAAAATTCGCTTTGCCCATGCATGAACAGCAGCTTTTAAGGCTGATGAGCGAGCTTGGTTATATGAATTATTTTGATCTTAAACAATATCTGGGCGAATTACAGGAGGCCGGTCTTATAGAAGAGATAAGCGTTGACGGCAGAAAAGCGTTTTGTCTTTGCCAAAGCGCTGAACAGGCGCTGCAAACTCTCGATAAAAAACTGCCCGGACTGGTTCGAGCCGGTGTTGATGAATACCTTGCCGTTAAAAGAGGAGAGCTTAACGCCGAAATGCGAACGGAGGCCAAAATCTCCGGCAAAGACGATGACCTTACAGTCATTATGCGGGTATGGGAGGGGGGCGGCAAGCTTATAGAGCTTAAGCTGCCCGCCGTCGATGAGGAAGGCGCGCGCGCTATTATGGCAAGGTGGTATGACAGCGCCGGAGAAATATTAAAATTTGTATCCGATAAGCTTAGCGTTTTAAAATAAAATTACTTAGGCTTAGTTTATAAAAAACTTGTCCAAGTTTTAATCATATGCGCGGCATATACAACATACATTTCAATAGAGTTTGTATTTGTATATGGAGGTGCATACTGTGCGTAGGTCCAGATATAAGCCTAAAAAAAGCTCAAAGCTTAATTATTTGGCGGTTATAGTGGTTATAGGATTGGTAGCGTATATACTTTCGGCGGGCGCGGTGGGTAACTGGGTATCCACCAATATCATACAGCCGTTATTGTCGGCTGAAACGCCGACTGGCGCTGTTACAAGTGACCCTACGTCTCCGCCGCAATCGCAGGATCAGGATGCAACTCCCGCTCCCGAAACACGGGAGCTTAAGGTTGAAGCGGTAAGCGGCTACGCTATTCAGGTAGGCGCATTTTCGTCGGATGAGAACGCCGGTGTTGCCGCTGACGAAATTAAAAACAGGGGCGGGGCGGGCTATATAATAAAAGACGGGCTTGTTCGCGTACTGGCAGCCGCTTATAACACAGAGGCCGAGGCTAAAACGGTAAAAGAAAGGCTGCTTGAAGAAGCTGGTATTGAAACTAGCATATACGGATTGCAGGTGCCGGCGCTGAATCTTAAAATAACCTCGGGCGATAAGGCGTATGAAGCTATAAATAACTGCTTTAAAGAATATAAGACGGTAAGCGGAGAGCTTGGCGAAATCGCGTATCAATACGATAAGGACTCAGACTCGGACGCCGCTAAACAGCAGCTAAAAGAGCTTAGAAACCGCCTTAGAACGGCGGGTGACGCGCTTTTAGTAGTCGATGAGGATGGGGAGGTCGTATCGGGTATGAAAGAGCTTATAAGCGAAGCTGTCGCCGGTATGGATGAACTTATAGGCGCTGTTGAGCAGGGGTTTTCGGCAAATCTTAAATATCGCCATATAAATATGATTCATTCGTATTCAGAACTTGTTAATAAACTTACTCACTAATATATATGTTTTTGGCCTCGTGCGGGCGAGGCCTTTTTTTATTGCTACCGGTAGTCTTTTAAAGCCGAAATAATCGCCCTTCCTATGTGCGTCAAAAAGAGTTATAATAATAACAAACATTCTTTTCGTTCAAAGTTATATTATTTTAGGGAGAAGCCGTATGAAGGTATCACAAATAATGAACCTGCTCGGCGCCGAAGTATTTACCTGCCACGACCTTATTGACAAACAACTCCATTTTGGCTTCTGCGCCGACCTGATGAGCGACGCTCTGGCCTACGCTACGTCCGGAACTTTGCTTATCACAGGACTTATGAATATGCAGACGCTAAGAACGGCGGAAATGCTCGACGTAGAGTGCATATTATTCGTTAGGAACAAAAAGCCGACGGATGAAATTATTCAATCGGCGGCTGAAATCGGAATTATATTGCTGTCAACAGATAAAACAAGCTACGAGTCCAGCGGCATATTGTACGGCGCAGGGCTGCCGGCCATAGATGTCAGGGAGGTGAGCCTTACTTGACCGACCTAAAATATTCATTCCCGATCACGGCGGGCGATTTTATGCGGGCGGGCCAGGCGTCAAGTAAGATTAAATCTATATTAAAGCGCCTGGGCATAGACTCCTCCATCGTAAGGAGGATGTCGATAGCCGCCTATGAGGGCGAAATCAATCTTGTTATACACAGCCTCGGCGGCGAATTGATGCTTGATTTTAAAGACGGCAGCGCCTTTCTTACAACAACGGATACCGGTCCCGGCATACCCGACATTGAAAAGGCAATGCAGGCCGGATTCTCTACTGCATCGGAGGATGCCAGGCTTATGGGATTTGGAGCCGGTATGGGGCTGCCAAATATGAGAAGATGCGCGGATGATTTTGATGTAAAAAGCAAATTGGGCTGCGGTACTCAAATAACCATGAAGTTTGATTTAGGCACACAATAAGCTTGGATAGGGGTTTTGTTTGAATGAACAGGTACTTTCATTCGGTACGGCTTTTAGATGAACAGTGCAAAGGATGCACGAACTGCCTTAAGACCTGCCCTACTGAGGCGATAAGGGTAAGGGGCGGAAAAGCCAGAATAAAGGGGGAAAGGTGCATTGACTGCGGTCAGTGTATTAAAGTATGCCCTCATGGCGCGAAAATCGCCGTTACCGACAGCGTAAAGATGCTTTCAGCGTTTGAATATAATATCGCCCTGCCTCCGCCGGCGTTATACGGCCAGTTTGCCGGACTTAACGACACGCGGATACTTATTGCCGCGCTTGAAAAAATAGGCTTTAATGAAGTTTACGAAGTGGCAAAGGGCGCAGAAATAGCTTCTATGACCTCGCAAATTATAATGGAAAAGAGCATTATAGATCGGCCGGTAATATCATCGGCTTGCCCCGCTGTGGTAAGGCTGATACAGGTTAAATACCCATCACTTCTTCCTCATGTTATGACGATTGACCCGCCGGTTGAAATAGCGGCGCAGCTCGCGAGAGAAGAGGCGGCTGCTAAAACGGGGCTGCCACAAGAAAAGATAGGAGTGTTTTTTATAACTCCGTGTCCGGCAAAGATGACAGGCATAAAAAACCCCATAGGCCGCATCAAATCGTCTATAAGCGGCGCCATCTCCATGTCCGACATATATGGGCTGCTTAGCAGAAATCTTAGCAGCATTACAGAGGATGACATTGAGGATATAAGCGTGGCGTCGGGTCTTGGCGTAAGCTGGGCTACATCGGGCGGCGAAGCGGCAGCGATGGGAGTGGCGTCAAACCTTTGCGTAGACGGCATAGACAATGTATCTAGAGTGCTTGAGGAGCTTGAGAACAACAACTTCACTGGACTTGAGTTTTTTGAGGGGCTAGCGTGTACTGCGGGATGCGTGGGAGGGCCGCTGGTTTTTGAAAATAATTATGTAGCTAAAAACCGTATAAGGCAGCTTGCTGAGAATTTAAAAACCACCGGGGTCAGGCCGGATGTACACCAGCTTGCAGATATTGAAAGATGGCGTTTTGACGAGCCTGTAGCGCAGCGACCGGTGCTTAAGCTTGATGATGACGTGGAAAAAGCCATGGAGAAAATGGATAGAATAGAAAAACTATGCGGCTTGCTGCCCGGACTTGACTGCGGCTCATGCGGAAGTCCGAGCTGCCGCGCATTGGCGGAGGATATTGTGCAGGGCAACGCATCTCAGCTTGACTGCATATTCATACTAAAAGATAAAATTCAGCAGCTGGCGCATGAAATGGCGCAGTTTGCCGGATTAGACTACATGAAACAAAACGGGGGGTAATTATATGACTGTTGAAGCGGTGGCGCAAAAGCTTGATTTTACATTGTTGGCTGGAAAAAGCGGAATAGGCAGGGAGATAGAAAGCGGATATGTGTGCGACCTGCTAAGCTGGGCAATGTCGCGCGCTCAAGCCGGAACAGCCTGGATTACCATACAGACGCATATAAACGTAATAGCGGTAGCGTCGCTGACGGATATGGCCTGTGTTATAGTGCCCGAGGACGCGGCGGTTGACCCCGGCGCGCTTGATAAGGCGGAGGAAGAAGGCATTCCCGTGCTATCGTCTAAGCTAACGGCGTATGAACTGTGTGTTAAACTGTCGGAGCTAGGTATAGCTACGGCATGATCCGCCTGGCTGTCGATCTTCATATTCACAGCGCTCTTTCGCCATGCGCCGACGACAGCATGACGCCGCAGAATATAGCTAATATGTCGGCGCTAAAAGAGCTTGACGCCATATCTGTAACCGACCACAACAGCGCGTCTAATTTAGCGGCGGTGAACTCTGCGGCGGCGGAGGCGGGGGTACTGTTTGTGCCGGGAATAGAAGTGCAAACGCGTGAAGAGGTTCATGTGCTGTGCTACTTCCCATCATGCGACGCGGCTATTGAAGTAGCGGAGCGCATATATAAAGGCATGATGCCTATAAAAAACAGGGCGGATATTTTCGGGCGACAGCTGGTTATGGATAGTTGCGATAATATAGTGTGCGAGGAGGAGCGGCTGCTTTTACAATCGTCGCAGTTTTCGCTTGAAGAATTGGTAACCATTACTCTTGATAAAGGCGGAGCGGCGGTACCGGCGCATATAAATAAAACCTCACATTCGCTTATAGCGAACCTTGGGTTTATACCCGAAAACGCGGGCTTTAAAACAGTTGAGATATACCGTGGCGCGCCGGACATAGATACCGGACAATACCGGCGCATATTCTCATCCGATGCGCATTACCTAGGGGATATACTTGAAAGGGAATCGTATATAGAGGTAAGTGAGAAAAGCGTCGGCGCGATTATAGAAAAGCTGCAATGCGGCGGCAAATAGTTTAGATATAGCCGAATGTTTCGAATCGGCGCATATACGTCACGGAAACTGTCGCGCTAAGGCGCGTTTTTTTGTGCCCTAAATGATGAATTATTAACACAACGCTGATATAATCTATACGAACGTGAAAGATTTATCAAACCATTCACAACTCTATTTTTTATATAAATCAAAGGGGGTAAGCAAATGTCAACTAGCTTGCTGGAGCAGGAAAAGGTGTCTGCGCTAAAGGAGTACATACATGGCTTAAAACATGATCCGGGTGCGCTGATGCCTATAATGCAGAAAGCTCAGGAAATTTTCGGGCATATGGACTATGACGTTCAAAGGATAATCGCCGAGGAGTACGATGTACCCATGACAGATGTTTATGGCGTAGCTACTTTTTACGCGCAGTTCACCTTACAGCCTAAGGGACAGCATGTAATAGGCGTATGCATGGGAACGGCGTGCTATGTTAAAAGCTCGCAGGCCATACTTGACGCACTGGCGGAAGAGCTGGATATCGAGGTTGGAGCAACTACAGAGGACGGTCTGTTTACGCTTGAAGCTACGCGCTGCCTCGGATGCTGTGGCTTGGCGCCGGTAATCATGATAGGCGACGATGTATTTGGCCGGCTGGTACCCGGTGATATACCCGGCATTATAGCCAAATACCGCAAGTAAGGCTATGAAAGAAATTGCCCTGCATATACTCGACATAGCGCAAAACTCCATTGCCGCCGGCGCAACGCTGATAGAAATATCCGTTGACGAGCAAGCGCAACGGGATATGCTTGCAATAAATGTCAGGGACAATGGCAGGGGAATGAGCGCCGATATGCTAAGCAGTGTTGAAAGCCCTTTTTCTACCACCCGAACAACGCGGCGCATAGGTCTTGGCATACCGCTTTTTAAAGCGGGTGTTGAAGCCGCGGGAGGCGACTTTTCCATAGAATCCGAAGTAGGGAAAGGCACTCTTGTAACAGCGAGATACCGACTGTCTCATATTGACCGGCCTCCCCTTGGAGATATGGCGCAAACTGTGTCCGCCATAATAGCGGGGAGAGAGGATGTCGATTATATTTACAGGCACTCGGTAGGCGAAAAGGACTTCGTTTTCGATACTAGGGAAGCGAGAAATCTGCTCGCTCCGGTAAGCCTCGGGCAGCCGGAGGTCGTGGTTTGGATAAGGGAATACATTTCTGAAGGAATAAACGAATTAAATGGAGGTGCCTGATAAATGAAAAGCCTTAAAGAGCTCGAAGAGATAAGAAAAAGAACGATTGAAACTATAAATGTACGCAAAGACCGCACCGGCACACGCGTAGTTGTAGGCATGGCGACATGCGGTATAGCTGCGGGCGCAAGGCCGGTACTTAACACTTTTGTTGAAGAAATAGCAAAGCGCGGTCTTAGCGATGTAATAGTGGCGCAGACGGGCTGCATAGGCATATGCAGGCTGGAGCCTATTGTTGAAGTATTTAAGCCGGGCGAGGAGAAGGTTACCTATGTTAAGGTTACTCCGGCTATAGCTTCAAAGATAGTGACAGAGCATGTTGTAAACGGCAATGTCGTTGACGAGCAAACCATCGGACGCTTCGAATAATGCGATTTGTCTTAATGTTTAGAGGAGGTTTTTAAAATGGTATTTTACCGTTCACATGTATTGGTTTGCGGCGGTACCGGCTGTGCGTCTGCAGACTCGGAGAACATAGTTAAGGAATTTGAAAAACGAATTGGTGAAGACGGGCTTGGTGGCGAGGTTCAGGTTGTCCGTACAGGCTGCTTTGGCCTTTGCGAGCTTGGCCCCGTTGTTATAATATATCCTGAAGGCGCTTTCTACAGCCGCGTTCAGCTTTCGGATGTTGATGAAATTGTTGATGAGCATCTTTTGAAGGGCCGTATAGTTCAGCGGCTGCTGTATGAGGAAACAAGAGGCGAAGGCGACAACGACATAAAGTCGCTCGACGAAGTAGGTTTCTACAAAAAGCAAAGAAGGGTGGCTCTGCGCAACTGCGGAGTTATCGATCCTGAAAACATAGATGAATATCTCGCTTTCGACGGGTATAAGGCGCTGGAAAAATCGCTGCTTGAAATGACGCCGGAACAGGTAATTGATGTTGTAAGGGAAAGCGGACTTAGGGGGCGTGGCGGCGGCGGCTTCCCGACAGGGCTTAAATGGTCGTTCGCGGCAAAGCCCGAAGCTGATCAAAAATATGTATGCTGCAACGCTGACGAGGGCGACCCCGGCGCGTTTATGGATAGAAGTGTTCTTGAAGGAGATCCGCATGCCGTTATAGAATCGATGGCGATTGCGGGATACGCGATAGGCGCTACGCAGGGCTTTATTTACTGCCGCGCCGAGTATCCTATTGCTGTTAAGAGAATGAACATCGCTATTAAGCAGGCGCGTGAATACGGCATACTTGGCGACAACATTTTCGGATCCGGTTTTTCATTTGATCTGTCGGTAAGGCTGGGCGCGGGCGCTTTTGTCTGCGGAGAGGAAACGGCGCTTTTAGAGTCCATAGAAGGACGCCGCGGCGAACCGAGGCCGAGACCCCCGTTCCCGGCTAATAAAGGTCTTTTCGGTAAACCCACCGTTCTTAACAACGTTGAAACATTTGCCAACATACCGCAGATTATATTAAACGGCGCAGAATGGTTCTCGAGCATGGGAACTGAAAAGAGCAAAGGCACAAAGGTTTTCGCGCTGGGCGGAAAAATAAACAATACCGGTCTTGTGGAAATACCCATGGGTACAGTACTTAAAGACATTATATACGAGATAGGCGGCGGCATACCTAACGGCAAAGCCTTCAAGGCAGTTCAGACAGGCGGCCCCTCCGGCGGATGCCTGCCGACAGAGCTGCTTGATACTCCCATAGACTATGACAACCTTATCGCGGCCGGCTCCATGATGGGCAGCGGCGGTATGATAGTTATGGATGAAGACAACTGCATGGTGGATATAGCCCGCTTCTTCCTAGAATTTACAGTGGATGAATCGTGCGGCAAATGCCCGCCCTGCCGTATAGGCACTAAGCGTATGCTTGAGATACTTGAGCGCATTGTCGAAGGTAAGGGCCGTGAAGGAGACATTGAGAAGCTTGAAGAACTGGCCAGCAATATAAAGCAGACGGCGCTCTGCGGCCTAGGTCAGACGGCTCCAAACCCTGTTTTAAGTACGCTCCGTTACTTCAGAAAAGAGTATGAAGCGCATATAAACGATAAAAAATGCCCGGCCAGGCATTGCAAGGCGCTGCTTAGCTACATAATCGACGCCGATGCCTGCGTAGGATGCACAATATGCGCGCGGCAGTGTCCGGTGGACGCTATAAGCGGCAAGGTCAAAGAAAAGCATATTATCGATCAGGATAAATGCATCAAGTGCGGTGTTTGCATGGAGAAATGCAGATTCAACGCCATTTCAAGGAAATAAGACATTCAATCAGGGCGCGGCTTTATGCCGCGCTTTGTTTTTTCAATCGGTCTTTTGCCTAAATAAAGAAAGCGATGGTTCAAAACTCTGTTTATAAAAATGCGCTTCGAAAAATCGGGGCGCATTTTTATATTCTTAGCAATTGCTTCCAATTCATAATTGCAGCTATTCCCAGCCATTAATTTCAACCTTTCCTTTTGCGCAGCATGGGAATACTAACTCACAACACCATTCTGCGCAACATAATATGGTTTAGCCAAAGTAAAAAGGAGAGTATAAAATGGACTATTTTATCGGGGTGGAAGACAAGGATTATGAGCTTGAGGACATACTCAAAGCCAGATGCGAATATATAATGCCCTCGGGAATCAGTTACCGGATATACCCCCGTGAAAGAGAATATTTTTGCAAAATATCACTGGAGGACAGGACGGGAAGATGTTCAAAATTTAAAGAAATGGCGCTGGAGGCTATCGCTAGCATAGCGACATGCACTCTGGCCGAGGATGTTGTTGAAACGGAACTTATGAAGCTTACGGCACGAAGATACCCGCAGCTTGACGCACAGGACAGAGCGCAGATATTTTGTTATGCCTGGTGTAAAATGAAAAATGATCCGGCATGGATGCTGGCGTTGAGAAACGGTGTTAAGAATGAATTGGTGGAGCGCGGAGAAGTGATGCTTGAGGCGTTGCTACGGTTTAGATTAAAAGAGCTGCGATATCAGTGGGAAGGGTATATGGATCGCGCCCACAATAAAATAATGGTGGAGCGCGAATATCTGGAATTTGTAAAGTTGCTTAGGTATTTTGTTGAGATACAAAGCCCGCGCATTGAGGAGATACATATATATGTAGATGCCGGAGAGTATCATTTGTTTGACAAAGACGGTCAGCTGCTTGATGAAAATCAGGCTGGAGGTGTAATCAGAGATATAAGCGATTATATGAGTGAAGAGGACATTCTTTTAAGCACGCTTATAACGCTTGCGCCTGTTCGCATAATTGTATTTGGAGCCGAAAGTGCGCCGAGCCCTGAAATTATAGAAACAATATGCAGGGTTTTTGGCGAAAGAGTTGAGTATGGCGCTAGCAGCACTTGATTCGCTGCCGCTAAAATGCTAGAATATTATGCAATTATACACGTTCGCCCGTGCGCTTTTTACGGACAAGCGGCACGGGCTTAATGAGTGTTGGCATACGGCGCGTGATTATGACGCCGATGACAGACACCGAAGGGGGATCATAAATGAAAATATCGTTAAAAGACGGCTCCAGCGTCGAATATGAAAAGGGGACTACGCCACTTGAAATAGCTAAATCCCTGAGCGGAGCTTTGGCCAAAGCGGCGATTGCCGCTAGCGTAAACGGCAATATAACAAGCTTGAATGAGCCGATAAATGAGGACGCGCAAGTTGAGATACTGACGTTTGATGACGAGAGAGGCCGCAAGGCTCTTAGGCATACCGCTTCGCATGTTATGGCGCAGGCGGTTAAAAGGCTACGCCCCGACGTAACGCTGGCTATTGGCCCCGCTATTGAAAACGGATTCTATTATGACATAGATACCGAAGTTCCTTTTTCTTCAGAGGATTTAGTGGTAATTGAAAAAGAGATGGAGAAAATATCGCAAGAGAACCTTGTTCTTGAAAGGTTTGAGCTTCCGCGTGAAGATGCGCTTAAGTTTGTAAAAGAGCAGGGCGAAACTTACAAAGAAGAGCTTATAAATGATTTGCCGGAAGACGCGGTTATTTCGTTTTACCGGCAGGGCGAGTTTGTAGACCTTTGCGCCGGGCCTCATGCCATGTCAACATCTAAAGTTAAGCATTTTAAGCTTATGAGCGTTGCGGGTGCGTATTGGCGCGGCGATGAAAAGAACAAGATGCTTCAGCGCATATACGGCACAGTTTTTGACAAAAAGGCAGACCTTGAAGCATATATACAACGCATGGAAGAGGCGAAAAAGCGTGATCATCGCAAGTTGGGGCGGGAGCTTGATTTGTTCAGTCTGCAAGAAGAAGGCCCCGGTTTTCCGTTTTTCCATCCCAAGGGCATGGTGTTGCGCAATGAGCTGGAACATTTTTGGCGGCAGGAGCATACCAAGGCGGGGTATAAGGAGGTAAGGACTCCTATAATTTTAAACCGCGAGATGTGGATACGCTCTGGCCATTGGGATCACTATAAAGATAATATGTACTTTACCAAAATAGACGACGGCGATTTTGCTATAAAGCCCATGAACTGCCCTGGCAGCATGCTTATGTTCAAACGCCGTATATACAGCTATCGCGACCTGCCTGAGCGGCTGGCTGAAATGGGGTTAGTGCATCGCCACGAAGCGTCCGGCGCGCTGCATGGGCTTATGCGGGTACGCTGCTTCACGCAGGACGACGCGCATATATACATGACTCGTGAGCAGATACAGGACGAAATACTCGGAGTTATACGGCTTACCCAGAAGTTTTACGATACCTTTGGCTTCAAGTTCCATATAGAGCTGTCAACGCGGCCGGAGGATAGCATGGGCAGCGATGAGGACTGGAACGCAGCGATAGAGGCGCTAAGAGGTGCGCTTGAAACTGTCGGCATGGAGTATAAGATTAACGAAGGCGACGGAGCGTTTTACGGGCCTAAGATAGACTTCCATCTAGAGGACAGCATCGGCCGCACATGGCAGTGCGGAACGATACAGCTTGACTTCCAAATGCCGGAGCGCTTTGATCTGTCGTATATAGGGCCGGATGGTGAAAAGCACCGCCCCGTTATGGTGCATAGGGTGGTGTATGGCTCGGTTGAGAGGTTTATAGCCATACTTACAGAGCATTTCGCCGGAGCTTTCCCTGCCTGGCTCGCGCCGGTACAGGTAAAAATACTTACTATAACCAGCCGCTGTGACAAGAGGGCTGAGCAGCTTCGTGATGAGATGATAGCGCGCGGCATAAGGGCGGAGACCGACACACGAAACGAAAAAGTCGGCTTTAAAATACGCGAGGCACAGATGGAAAAAGTACCTTATATGCTGGTTATAGGGGATAGAGAAATGGAAGCTGGTCTTGTGGCGGTAAGGTCACGCTCTAAGGGCGATAAAGGCACTATGACGCCGGAAGATTTTATTGCTAAGCTAGAAAAGGAAATTGCCGAAAAAGTTTATTGACAATAAGAAAGCTTATTGACAAAGCGATGGGTTATATAGTATTATAATGGTTGCCAAGCAGAAGGACCGCTTCTCACCCTGTGGCTCAGCTTAACAGGGTAGCGCAAAACGTAATTGTTTATACAAATACGGGCGGTTTATGCCCGTATTTTTGTATGTATAAAGCTATTTTAGTGTGGAGGTGTTATCAATAGCTAACGAATTGATGATTAATGAGGAGATTACCGACAGAGAGATAAGGCTTATTGGCGAAAACGGAGAGCAGCTGGGGGTGGTTTCTTTAGAACAGGCCCGTCAATTGTCTTTCCAGAAGGAGCTTGATCTTGTTAAAATTGCGCCGAACGCAAAGCCGCCGGTTTGCAAACTTATGGATTACGGTAAATACAGGTTTGAGCAATCCAAAAGAGAAAAGGAAGCACGCAAAAACCAAAAGATCATCAATATGAAGGAAATCCGCCTTAGCGCCACGATTGATACGCATGATATCGCGGTTAAGGCAAAAAATGCTGAGAAATTCCTCAAGCAGGGGGATAAGCTAAAAGTAGTAATTCGGTTCCGCGGAAGGCAAATGAGCCACAGCGAAATTGGCCGCGAAGTTATGGCCAGCTTTTATGATATGATAAAAGACGCGGCAGTCATTGACAGGCCGGCTAGGATAGAAGGACGGAACATGGTTATGTTCCTGTCGCCAAAGAACTGACGGGAGGAGGGCAATTATGCCTAAGGTTAAAACGCACAGGGGAGCTGCCAAGAGGTTTTCTCTGACGAAAAGCGGCAAGGTTAAAAGAGGAAAAGCTTTCAGAAGCCATATCCTGACCAAGAAAAGCACCAAGCGCAAAAGGCAGCTAAGGCAGGGAACGCTTGTTGCAAAAGCAGAAGAAAAAAATATCCGTATGCTGATCCCGTATAAGTGAGCAGCGATTGAACAGGAGGTAAAACTTTATGGCCAGGATTAAAAGGGCTGTAAACGCCCTTAAGAAGCGCAGAAAGGTAATGCGCTTATCTAAAGGCTTCTTCGGAGGCAAAAGCAAGCAGTATCGTACGGCAAAACAGGCGGTAATGAAGTCGCTCGCGGCGTCGTATAAAGGCCGCAAGCAGCGCAAGCGTGATTTTAGAAGGCTTTGGATAGCTAGAATAAACGCGGCGGCGCGTATAAACGGCATCAGCTACAGCCGCATGATGAACGGCCTTAAGCTTGCCGGTGTTGAAGTAAACAGGAAGATGCTCGCCGAGATGGCGGTAAATGATTCGGCGGCGTTCTCTGAATTGGCAAGCGTAGCTAAAGCGCAGGTACAATAATAAACGCATTTAAGCCCCTTAAGGGGGCTTTTAGCATATACGAGGTTTTTTATGAGATTAATAAGCGGCAGAAGTAACCCTTTGATTAAGACGGCCCGCTCGCTTTCCTCTCAAAAGGGGAGGCGGGAGAGCGGCCTTGCCTTGGTTGAGGGACATAAGCTTGTGCTGGAGGCTATGGATAATGGTTTTAGTATAGCCCGCCTTATTGTAGACGAAGGCAAAGCTCAAGACTACAAAGCCATAATAGCTGCCGCAGAAGCTTTGGGCGCAGACGTCGCCGCAGTAGATGCGGCAATAATGCAAACAATAAGCGACGCCAAGCAATCCCAGGGTATAGCCGCTCTTATAAGATTGCCCAATCAAGACAATCTTGTCGAATGCGACGGAGGGCTGGTTGTGGCGCTTGAAAGAGTGCAGGATCCCGGTAACGTTGGCGCTATAATACGCTCTGCCGACGCTTTTGGCGCGGCGGCGATAGCGCTGTCCTCCGACTGCGCCGATCATATGTCGCCTAAGGCGATAAGAGCAAGCGCCGGTTCTGTTTTTCATTTGCATGTATATGTTGCTGATGATTTCCCAAAATATATTCGAAATATGAAAGACAAAGGCTTTTTGATTGCCGCAGGGCATCTTAGCGGCGAAGAACAAACACCTGTTGCCGATAATACTGTGCTTGTTATTGGCAATGAAGGGTCTGGCATATCAAGCGCTGTTATGGAAGCGTCAGACGTTTTGTGGCGGTTGCCTATGAAGGGCAAGGCGGAATCGCTAAACGCCGCTGCCGCCGCCGCCGTTATGTTGTACGCTTTGGCATATTGCGGCAAAGACGGCGGCATGGTATAATATATGCTAATGCCGCAGACGCTGGTTGAACTCAAAGCGGCTTTGTGTGCGGGTGTGCGCTGATTTATGTAATAATTAATAATATATATTTATCGCGATGAACGGGAGCAGTATGCGGGGTTTTTGCCCGCAAAGAGAGGCTGCGGCCGTGGCTGTAAGCCGCGCCGTGGGCAATCCGCAGAAGTTTCGCCCGTGAGCTTCGCCGCTGAATTAGTAGGCGGCGACGGTTTGATAGCCGTTATATTTATGAGGCCGCTTTTTGAGCGGTGAATTTGGGTGGTACCACGAAACATAGCCTTCGTCCCATGAGGATGAAGGCTTATTATATGTCCGTAAGTCGAAAGGAGAATATAATGCGGGACAAACTTGCAGATATTAAGAACCAGGGACTGGCCGGTATTGCGGCGGCAAAGTCAACGGCGGATTTAATGGAGATACGCTCCTCGCTGCTCGGTAAAAAGGGCAGCTTAACACAGATACTACGCTCTATGGGCGCTGTACCGGCTAAGGAGCGTCCAGCTATGGGACAGCTAGTAAATGAAGTAAGAACCGGTCTTGAGACTGAGCTTGAAAACAAGCAAAAGGATTTAGAGGCGGCGGAGCTTGAAAGCAGGCTTGAAGCAGAGGCGGTTGATATAAGCCTGCCCGGGCGCATGCAAAGGCGCGGCACGCTCCACCCGCTTACGCTTGCTTATAACGAGCTTACGTCTATATTTATAGGCATGGGCTTTGAGATTAAAGAAGGGCCGGAGGTAGAGCTTGATAAGTATAATTTTGAAATGCTCAACATACCAAAAGGCCATGCCGCGCGTGACGCGCAGGACTCCTTTTATATAAATGAAAATGTAGTGTTGCGTACACAGACTTCACCGGTGCAGGTTAGGACAATGCTAGAGCAGGCTCCACCAATTTATATGATAAGCCCGGGTCGGGTATATCGCAGCGATGATGTCGATGCGACGCATTCGCCTATATTTAATCAGCTGGAGGGTCTTGTCGTCGACAAAGGCATAACCATGGGCGACCTTAGAGGAACTTTGGATATATTGGCAAAAGGGCTTTTTAATGAGGAGACTAAAACAAGACTACGCCCGAGCTATTTCCCTTTTACCGAGCCGAGCGCCGAGCTTGATGTTTCGTGCGCGCAGTGTGGTGGCAGCGGCTGTCGCGTATGTAAGCATACCGGCTGGATAGAGGTGCTGGGCTGCGGCATGGTTAATCCGGCGGTGCTTATTGGCTGCGGCATAGACCCCGAGGTGTACAGCGGCTTTGCCTTTGGCATGGGGCTTGAGCGCATAGCCAACACCCGCTTTGGCATAAGCGATATTCGGTTGTTGTATGAAAACGATATGCGTTTTCTTAGCCAGTTTTAAGGAGGGCAGGGCTTTATGAAAATTCCGTTAAAATGGATAAGCGATTTTGTTGATATAGATATATCCGCCGATGAATACGGCAAGCGCATGGTGCTGACGGGTACGGAGCTTGAAGGTGCGCAAAAGCAGATGGGCAGCGTTGACGGTGTTGTTGTGGGCGTCATAAACCGTATTGAAAAGCATCCTGACGCGGACAAGCTGCTTGTTTGCTATGTAGATGTGGCTTCAGGCGAAGAAGTGCAGATTGTAACCGGCGCAGACAATGTGTTTGAAGGGGCGTTGGTGCCGGTGGCGCTGCACGGCTCAACATTATACGATGGCACCAAGATTAAAAAGGGAAAGCTTAGAGGAGTTAAGTCAAACGGTATGCTTTGCTCCGGCGAAGAACTAGGCATCAGCGATGACGATGTTCCGGGCGCGTCTGTTCACGGCATACTCATATTAAAAGAAGGCCAGAAGGGCATGCCGATAGGCGAGGCGCTCGGCATGGACGATACTGTGCTTGAGTTTGATATAACAGCTAACAGGCCGGATTTGCTCAGCATAATAGGTATGGCGCGAGAAACGGCGGCGGTATTGGATGTTAAGGCAGATATACCCGAGCCTAAAAAGATAGAGGGCAGCGGCAATATAGAAGATTATATATCCGTATCGGTTGAAGACGAGACTCTTTGCCCGCGTTATTGCGCGAGGGTGGTGAAAAGCATAAGGCTCGCGCCGTCACCTGTATGGATGCAAAGAAGGCTTAGCGCGGCGGGCGTTAGGCCTATAAACAACATAGTTGATATTACCAACTATGTAATGCTTGAATACGGACAACCTATGCACGCGTTCGACCTTGATTGCGTAAGAGGAAAGCATATTCGCGTAAGACGGGCGCAACCCGATGAAACTCTCGTAACACTAGACGGAAAAAAGAGGCAGCTTACAAACGATATGCTGCTTATAACTGACGCCAAAGGGCCGATAGGGCTTGCCGGTATAATGGGCGGTGAGAATAGCGAAATTACGGAAAACACCAAAGAGATTGTTTTTGAGTCGGCTAATTTTAACGGACCTATAACAAGGCAGGCGGCAAGGGGCATGGGGCTTTATACTGAGGCGGCGACAAGGTTCGCTAAAGGGCTTGACATTACGCTATGCCAAACTGCGCTCGACAGGGCGATTGAACTTGTTGAAATGCTGGACGCCGGCGATATAGTAGCAGGGCAGGCGGACACAAAACCTGTTTTGCCGCAGCCTAAAACGGTAAGCGCGCGACCGGAAAAGATAAATGCTTTATTAGGCTCCAACATAAGCTCGGATGAAATGGTATCGCTGCTTATAAGGCTCAGCATTGACGCTAAGCTTTCAGCGGCGCGAATTGAATGCGTTTTGCCGTCATGGCGTGGTGATATAGTAGGTGAGGCTGATATAGCTGAAGAAGTAGGCAGGCTGTACGGCTATGACAAAATAGAGGCTACGCATCCTTCCGGCGGCGGGCGCGGCAAAAAAACGTTCGAGCAGAAAACAACGGATGAAATTAAGGACATTATGTGCGGCTTTGGCTTGAGCGAATGCACGACGTATTCATTTATGTCGCCGCAGGACGCCGAGCGGCTTATGCTCTCTAGAGATGACAGGCTAAGAAACGCCGTTCGTATATCAAACCCTTTAGGCGAGGATCAAAGCCTTATGAGGACAAGCATGGCGCCTTCTATGCTGTCAGTGTTGTCGTTTAACATAAACAGAAAGAACACAGACCTAGCGCTTTTTGAGATAGGACGGATATACATAAAAACTGATGAAACTCTGCCAAACGAGATAAATGTGCTTTCTATGGGCATGAGCGGAGCGAATAGTAATTTCTTCGCTATAAAAGGCATAGTCGAAGGTCTGTTTAAACGGCTAGGCATAAACAACGCCGATTATATAAGGAGCGATAGACCGTATCTCCATGGCGGGCGCTCTGCCGATATAATATTAAATGGCGGCATAAAAGCCGGCGAGCTTGGCGAAGTGCATCCTAGGACGGCGCAAAACTACGGCATAAGCGAGCGGGTGGTATTCGCGCAGCTCGATCTTGATATCATACTAGCGGCAGCAAGACGCAGCATAAAAGCGCAGCCGTTGCCCAAGTATCCTGCTGTTGCCCGTGATATGGCGGTTACAGTCGGGGCAGACGAGCGGGTAGGCGATATGCTTAAGCTAATATCGAAGGCGTCTGATATGGTAGAGAGGGCCGGCGTTTTTGATGTTTATACCGGCAAGCAGGTAGAAGAAGGGAAAAAGAGTGTAGCGTTTTCCGTCAGCTTCCGCGCAGACCATACTTTAACCGATGATGAGGTAAATGCGGAGTTTAATAAAATTGTAGCGGCGCTTGAAGAAAAATTTGATGCCCACCTTAGAAAATAGACCATTGGTTTCCATTGCGCAGGGCGAAAGTATAATGTATACTTATGATAGGATTAATAAGGAAGTGCCGCTATGAAAAAAAACAGGGTCTCAGTTAAGATTGACGGCAGGGATTATGTGCTTTCCGGAGTTGAGTCGGAAGAATACATACTTCGCATAGCCAGTATTGTAAACAAAAAGATGAGCGAATTAAAAAGAACAGGGCTTAGCTTTGATACAAGTATGCTTGCCGTTCTTACCGCTCTTAATATCGCAGACGACATGGAGAAAAAGCTGGAGGAGTTAGCGGCGTTCCAAAGGCAGATGCATGTAATGGCTGAGGAAAACGCGAGGCTGCGTAAAAAGCTGTCCCAAATGGAGCAGAAAACGCCGCCCCAAATTTCCATAAGGGATATAAACAAGAAAAATTTTGATACAAGATAGAATTCTTAATTGCCGGAATTTAACGGCTGGAGCGGCGCCTCCAGCCGTTTGCTTGATTAAAGGGGCCAAGGAGGCTAAAAAATGAATAAATGCGAGTTGCTGTCGCCCGCCGGATCGGAGGATGCGCTCAAAGCTGCCATATGCGCCGGTGCTGATGCCGTTTATCTTGGCGGCAGGATACTAAACGCCAGAATGCCGGCGCAAAACTTCGACGATAAGGCAATGGAAGACGCTGCCCGGCTTTGCCATTTAAATAATACAAGGCTTTATGTAACGCTAAATGTGCTGGTTAAGCCGGCAGAGCTTGAAGCGGCAGTAAAATATGCCGGTTTTCTTAATGACATAGGCGTTGACGCTATTATAGTGCAAGATATAGGGCTGTTGCGGGAACTAAAGCGGCTTTATCCCGATTTAAGGCTGCACGCCAGCACGCAGGCGGGCATAAATACATTGGACGGCGTGCTAATGGCCGAAAAAATCGGTTTTTCAAGGGTTGTATTATCAAGGGAAGTGCCTATAGAAGATATAGCTGCTATAAGCGCGGGATGCAGCGCCGGGCTTGAGGTTTTTTGCCACGGCGCTCTTTGCGCCTCCTTTTCAGGACAATGCTATATGTCGTCTCTTATTGGTGGCAGAAGCGGCAACAGGGGCAGATGCGCGCAGCCATGCCGCAGAAGATATGCCCCGGACGGAGAGGCGATTACATCACCGTATATTCTAAGTGCCGCCGACCTTTGCACATTGCCCGTTTTAGGCCGCTTGCTTGATGCCGGAGTAAGCTCTCTTAAAATTGAGGGACGGCTTAAGCGGCCGGAATATGTGGCGCTTGTGACATCTGTATACCGCCGTGCGCTGGACGCCGCTCTTGAGGGGCGGGAATATGATTATACTGAGGATAATGACGATCTTATAAAGATGTTTAACCGCGGCGGTTTCACCCGCGGATATGCTTTTGGTGATGAAATTTTCGCCCCTGAAAGGCAGAATAACTGGGGAGAGAAGGTGGGGCGGGTTATAAGCGTAAGCGGGGGATGGGCGGTTGTTGAGCTGGATAAGCCGCTTTTTAAAGGAGACGGTATAGAGTTTTCCGGGAAAGAGCAGCATGGCGGCATGGAAATAACAGAGCCGGTTAGTGGCCGATCGTCTTTGCCGGTGCGTAAAGGCGTTATGCCGGGCGATGAGGTGCGCCGCACGACGAACGCCGCTGTTATGGCTAAGGCAAGGACTATATATGATGAGCTGCCTTTAATAAATGTACACGCTAAATTTGAGGCTGCTGATATTGCCAAGCTTGATATATGCGATGAGTTTGGCTGTGTAAGTGTTTTTGAAAAGACTGAGCCGGCTAAGAGTCGCCCGCTTGACACCGAAACTGCTAAAAAGCAGCTCCTAAAAACAGGGGGAACGCAATTTAATATATCATCGATTGATATAAGCATTAAAGAAGCAGTGTTCTTGCCGGTATCAGCGTTAAACGATATGCGAAGGCGGGCTTTTGAGGCTTTTGCCGATGGTCGCGCGCGCCGGCTTATGGATACGGCGGAGCCGGTGTTTCAGTATTCGCTTATAGAAAGCGGACTGGCCGCCCCCTCTTCGCGTACGCTTTTAACGGCGCAATCGGGCAGCGAGCGGCTGCTCCATGCCGCGGCAAAATATGCCGACGAGCTGCACTTTGAGCCGTCGGGTGACGAATATGCCGACCTATCCACTATTGAGCGCTTAGCGGGAGGGCCGCCGCTTTATATTGTATTGCCGCCCGTCGCCATGCAGGAGGAAACAGAACGGCTTAAACGGCTTATAGACGCGTGTAGTGTGAATATTAAAGGTGTTGTAGCGTCTAGCATAGGGCAATGCCTTTTAAAAGACGAATATGGCGATCTTGATTTTATAGGCGGGCTTAGCCTTAATGTTTTTAACGAAGCTGCGGAAAGAGCTTTTAGGGCGATGGGGTTGTCACGCGTTTGCGTGTCGACTGAAATGACAGCCGACGAGATGCGTGATATAATTACCAGAAACGAGGCGGTTGTTTACGGCAGACTGCCGGCTATGACGCTTATGCGGCCGCCGGCGGGGTTTGATGAGCGGCACAGCGCTATAAAGGATGAACGGGGATATAGTTTTCCGGTTCGAAAAAGCGGCTGTGGCCGGACATATACCGTGTTTAACTCGGTCAAACTTTCGCTCGCTCAGCGCGCGGCATCGCTTAAAGCGGCGGCTGTAAAGGTGCTTATTTCAGACGATGAAGACATAACAGCGCTAGCCGGTTATCGCTCCTTAATTGACGGCGGCGATTACAAAGCGGCGGATAATGACACAAATACAGGACATTTTTTCAGGGGAGTAGACTAGCGTGCGCAAGAATATTTACGGAACGCTTGAATATGACAAGATTATAAAAAGGCTAGAGGGTATGGCTGTATCTGAAACGGGAAAAGCCGATACCGCCGCCCTTCTGCCAAAGACACGGCTTAATGAGGCCGAAGCAGAACTTTCTGAAACCGAGGAAGCATATTACTTTATTAATCGGACGGGCAGGAGTCCAATTGAAAGTTTTTCAGATGTAAGGCCAGCGCTCATGAGGGCGGCGGTAGGCTCTGTGTTATCGGCGGAGGAACTGCTTAGCGTGGCGAAATGCTTAAAGTCAGCTTATACCGCTAAAAAGCAGCTTTGTGCTGAGAACATCGATGGAGCGGTTTTTTCTTTGGCATCCCGCCTTTTTGTTTTTGCAGCGTTACACCGGGAGATTGAAGCGTGTTTCCCATCAGTTGAGGAGGTGGCGGACAACGCTTCTTCGACGCTCTCTAGCATAAGGCGCAATATACGCTCGCTTAACGCTCGCATCAAGGACAGGCTAAACGACATGATACGCTCTTCAGCCTTCCAGAAATATTTGCAGGACCCTATCGTTACCATAAGGAACGGAAGGTATGTTGTGCCGGTTAAGCAGGAATTCAAAGGAAATGTGCCGGGCTTGCTGCATGACCAATCGGCTTCCGGTGCTACGCTTTTCATAGAGCCTATGGCTGTTGTTGAGATAAATAACGAGCTTAAAAAGCTGGCGGCGGCGGAGCGTGAGGAGATAGAGCGCATACTTGCGGATTTTACGCGGCGCGTGGCAGAAATAAAAGACGACATTATAACCAACATATCAATACTTACTAGGCTGGATCTTGATTTTGCAAGAGCAGCACTAGCGATTGATATGAAGGCGGTTAAGCCAATTCTTAACCAAAAAGGCGTTATACACATTAAAAAAGGCAGGCACCCGCTTATACCTAATGAAGAAGTTGTTCCTGTTGATATAACTATGGATGAGGATTGCCGCTCTATAATAATAACCGGTCCAAACACCGGCGGAAAGACTGTAACTCTTAAAACGGCAGGACTCTTTACGCTTATGGCGCAGGCCGGCATGTTCGTTCCGGCGGGGGAGGATACTGAGCTTTCTGTATTCTCCGGCGTGTACGCGGATATAGGCGACGAACAGAGCATTGAGCAGAGCCTAAGCACCTTCTCATCGCATATGTCGAATATAGTGGGCATACTTGAAAACGCCTCATATGACTCTCTCGTGCTTATAGACGAGCTGGGCGCCGGCACCGACCCGACAGAGGGCGCGGCGCTGGCTATTTCCATACTCGAAAGACTGCGGCAGCGCGACGCTAAGGTAATGGCAACTACACATTACGCCGAGCTTAAGGCATATGCCATGACAACTGAGGGCGTAAGCAACGCAGCTATGGAGTTTGACGTAATGACTTTGCGGCCGACATACCGGCTTATAATGGGCGTACCTGGCAGAAGCAACGCCTTTGAAATATCAAAGCGGCTCGGGTTGCCTGAGTATATAATTGATGATGCGAGAAGTCGACTTACAAAAGAAGATGTAAGGTTTGAGGAAGTAATATCCATTGCCCAAAAGCAGCGTAGCGAGGCGGAGGCGGCACTTGAAAAGGCGCAGCGTGATGCGTGGGAGGCAAACAGGATAAAAGCGGAGCTTGAGGAAAAGAATGCAGCGCTTACAAAGCGGCGCTCCGAGATAATAGAAAAAGCCAGGGCGGAGGCACGCTCTATTATAAGCGAGGCCGCCGACAAGGCGGAAAAGATTATATCCGAGCTCAAAAGCATACGCATAAGCGACGCGGCGGCGTTATCTAAGGCGGTTGATAAAGGGCGCAGAGAACTTAAAGAGCAGCTTGGCGAACTTGAAGAACAGATAGGCGTTATGCCTGAAAAAGCGCCGGAAGGACTTATGCTAGGTGAAAGCGTTAAGGTTATGGGGCTTGGGGATGCTATAGTTATAAGCCTTCCTAATGACAAAGGAGAGCTTATGGTGCAGGCGGGCATTGTCAAAATGAATGTAAATGTTAATAAGCTTACCCGCTCAAAACCTAAGAAGAAAGAAAAGGAATATCATGGCGGGGCTAGGCTGGAGCAGCGGGAGGCGGCTTTGGAGCTTGACCTTAGGGGCATGAATGTTGAAGAGGCCATTGTAAATATCGAAAGATACCTTGACGACGCGGCGCTGATGTCACTGCCGCAGGTAGGACTTATACACGGCAAGGGAACAGGAGCGCTTAGAGCGGGCGTGCATGAGTATTTAAGGCGCAATGCACATGTTAAAGCGTTTCGACTGGGCCGTTATGGCGAGGGAGAATCCGGAATAACTATTGTTGAAATGAGGTAGCGTTATGGTACTGGTAAGCGCGTGTCTCGCGGGATACGAATGCAGATATGATGGCGGGGCAAATCCCGTTGATACATATATAAACATGGTGAAGGAAGGGCATGCCATAGCGGTATGCCCCGAGAAACTGGCCGGTATGAAAATACCGCGCGAGCCGGTAGAAATCATAGGCGGGGACGGTCATGACGTGCTGCGCGGCAAGGCAAAAGTTGTAACATTGGAAGGCTGCGATAGAACTTTTGAGATGATACTCAGCGCTGAAAAAACACTGCAAATATGCAGATGGTACGGCATAAAAAAAGCATATCTCAAATCGAAAAGCCCTTCATGCGGAGCCGGCAAAATATATGACGGCTCGTTTGGTTCAAAGCTAGTGGACGGTTATGGCGTAATAGCTGCCATACTTAAGGAAAACGATGTTGAGGTTATAGAAGTTGAATAAACGCCGTGTTATATGCAAATAGTGACGATAATGGTATAAAATGTGAACAATTATGAAAAACTGTTTACTTGAAAGCATTTTTAGATACAATTAAAGCACTAGGTAATAACTCTATGCTGGAGGTGTGCGGATATGGATTATAATAATAACGATTTTTATGATACTAACGAACAATACAAGAGAAGCGGAGGCAAAGGCAGGCTAGTCGGCATAATAGTGGCGGTAGCGTTGCTGTGCACTGTGCTCGGCGGCGCTATAGGCATGATTCTGTCGGGTGAAATGCAAAAAGGAGCTATGTCGGACGATGTAACTTCGCCGCCCGGCAATGTCGCCGAGGCTACACCGTCGCCGCAGCCGACAAAAGATGTTGAGCTCAACACGGATAATTTACCGACTATAGGCGGAGCGCTACCCTCGCTTATAGGCGACGGCAACGTCGTAGTGCAAGTGGTGGATGCCATGGGCGACGCTGTTGTAGCTATTACGACACAGGTTAAAGATACGTCAACTACCAACAGATGGAGAAGCGGCAATGAAGAACGCTTCATAACACAGCAGTCCGGCTCCGGCTTTGTTGTTTCAGACGAAGGGTATATACTTACCAATTCGCATGTAGTAAACGGCGGGGACAGGATAAGAGTGCTTTTTACTGACGGCGAAATTGTAGACGCTACGCTTGTAGGCGAGGATGTAGGCTCTGATATAGCCGTTTTAAAAGTCGAGAGAAAAGACCTTGTTGTCGCGGCATTAGGGGATAGCGATGCTATAAAGGTTGGCGAATTGGCGATAGCGATAGGCAGTCCTTTGGGCAGCCAGCTATCAAATTCAGTTACCGTAGGAGTTATAAGCGCGCTCAATCGTCGGGTCTCTGTCAGCGATTCGAGCGGTCAAATATCCGCCAATATAAACTATATACAAACCGACGCCGCCATAAACCCCGGCAACAGCGGCGGTCCGCTCGTAAATGCGAGGGGCGAGGTAATAGCTATAAATACTCTTAAAAGCACCAGCGCGGGATATGATGAGTTTGGTAACAGCATATCCGCAGAGGGAATAGGCTTTTCCATACCAATAAACGAAACGACAAGGATTGTAGAGCAGCTTATATTAAGAGGCTATTACGCGCGGCCAGGCATAGGAGTTGGAGTTTCTGAGATAGACGAGATAACGGCGGCGGAGTTTGAGGTTCCCGTTGGAATATCGGTTGATGAGGTATACAGCGGCTCTCCGGCGGAGCAGGGCGGCCTAAAGGTCAACGATATTATAACGGCTATCGACGGACAGGAGCAAACAAATGTTGATGAGTTTGTAAGATATATACAGTCCAAAAATGTTGGTGATGTAATAACGTTTGATGTATACCGTGGCGGTACGACATTAAAAGTATCAGTGACATTAGCCGACATCAATAAGCTGAACACAACAAACGATCAAGCTCAGCAGCCTATAACACCGCAAACGCCCGGTGGCGGTAACTGGTGGTGGCCGTTTAATTAGCGGTTAAGCATAACAAAGGCTCCGGCTAAAACCGGAGCCTTTTTGTATAGCGCAGTTTGCGCTGTCTATTCTTTTATTACCGTTACTTTTTGCGTGTTTATCGCCATGTCTTTAAGCTCGGCGGTAATCTCGATTGTGTTTTCTCCATCCTTAAGGCGGGCGGTAAAGCTGAACGCACCGGAGCCTTCCTCGGCTATTATTTCCGGTTCTTGAGCCGCATCCGACGTTATAACCGCACCGGGCAGCGATATGCCGGATATAACAACAGTATCTAAAGAGGTTCTCTGGGGTATGCGCGTATCAAGCAGCAACGGAGTTGGGTTCATGGGCACGTTAACATCAAGCGTGATTTCGGCTTTTCTATGCTTTAATTGGGATGCCGTTATTGTAAGCTTATTCGCTCCTGTTTGCTTAAAGGAGTGGCTATGGCGTATGCGGCCTTCCTCATCCATAAGATAGGTGACGTCGTAGCCGCCGACGTTTACGCGCGCTCCCGGCTTTGAGAGTATTTCTATACTATACGCCATTGTGGTTGAAGCTTCTAGCGCCGGATTTATTATTTTAAGCGGCGTTTTAGGTATGCTTACTGTAAAAGACGGCGCTGATATATCATAAGCTTCGCCGCTAAGCGGCATTACGCGGATATTAAGCGTTACCTGTATTTCTGGATTATCTGTTAGAACATCGTCGGGTATCCAGAAGCTGTCATATATATCGATTTCAAAAGTTGAGTCGCTTATAGAGCCTGTTTGGTTTGTTTCCAGTACAAGCAGCTTATCTCCTTCATTTGCGGTTACAATAAGCTTATGCCCGCTTTCATAGCCGGAGCCGTAGCTTTCGATTGCCGCCGTCGCCACAATTTGCTCCTGTTTTCCCGTTAATATATCGGCAAGGCCTTGCCAACTGCCAAAATGCGATAACACAACGCTGTTTATAAAATAGCTCGACGCAAAAATCACCGCTGCCGCCACCAGCCATATAAGCACAGACAAACCGGTGAATACACGGCGAGATTTAATATCGCGCTCGCCTTCGTATGGGTCGTCATCAAACTCATCGTAGTATTCATCATCATATTCATCG
The DNA here is from genome assembly GCA_050945795.1 of Christensenellales bacterium. Taxonomy (GTDB): domain Bacteria; phylum Bacillota; class Clostridia; order Christensenellales; family MGBC116941; genus JBMNTP01. Next base: position 34,364 of record JBMNTP010000014.1, read on the forward strand.
TCGTAAGGATCGTTATTATAAGGCTCATCATCGCTATACTCATTGTCGTCAGATAGTTGTTCGTCATTATAATCCGCCGGTATATCGACGGAGATGTCGGCGTTAGGAGTAAGCTTATTGACGCTAGAATCATGACGCACCGGAGGAAGCGCGGGGGAGTTTTTAGCATCGCTTGCAGCTTTTAGTCCCGGCATATCAAGATATCTACTAAGGTGACTGTTTGCCATGCCGGGAAGCGAGGATGACAATGATATAAGCCGACCGCAGCCGGAGCAAAATCGCGCGTCTTCATTGTTGTCATAATCGCAGAATTTGCAATTCATATATATACCCTCGCTGTAACAATCTGTAATTAACATACATATTGTATATTAAATGCTTTACGACTTCAATACAGTCAACTTTGGCTACATTTTATTTGTCTTTCGTGTTAAAATAATGCGGACGAAAGCGGAACTGGGGGAGACATGAATAATAGCATCGTTTATTTTGATAACGCCGCCACTACAAAACCGCACGCCGCTGCCGTTGAAGCGGCTTTAAGTTGCGCGACGGAAGCGTGGTTTAATCCGAGCGCGGCGTATAATGAAGCTGTGCGCGTACGGGAAGAGCTTGAAAAGGCCAGGGCAACGATAGCCTCTCTTATAGGCGCAAGAAAAGGAAAGCTTATATTCACATCGGGAGGAACGGAGGCGGCGTATCTCGCGGTGCTGGGATACGCTGCGGCGCTGCGGCCGAATATGAGGTACAGCTTTGTAACAACCGCATACGAGCATCCCGCCGTGTATAATGCTTTTAGAAGGCTTGAGCATCGTGGTTATACAGTAAGATATGTATACCCTGATAGATTTGGGCGCATTAGCCCATCTGATGTGGCGGCGGCTATGGACAGGTATACTGCGCTGGTATCTGTTATGCATGTTAACAATGAGTATGGCAGCATAAACGACATTGCCGCCATAGCTAACGCTGTTAAACGAGTTAATCCTGCCGCGGTATTTTTCAGCGACGGCGTGCAGGCGCTTGGCAGGGTAGCGGCGCAAATGCATAATATAGATATATACGGTGTTTCGGCGCATAAGATACAAGGCTTTAAAGGCGTTGGTGCGCTTTACATGGGTCGCGATTTGCGTATAGACGGCATACCCGGCGGCGGTCAGGAGGGCAATTTGCGCTCCGGCACAGAAAATATGCCGGGCATATTGGCTTTTGAGGCGGCGGCGTCTGCCTTAAACGAGGACGCAGGAGCGATAGGGCGGATGATGGCTGTCAAGCAGCGGCTGTATGAGCTAGTTAGCTCCGGCATTGACGGCGTTCATATAAACGGCCCTGATATAAGCGAAGGCGCGCCGCATATACTGAATATGTCTATAGATGGCGTAATCGGGGAGACGCTTATGCATAGCCTTGAAGAGGTCGGCATACTTACCAGCACCGGCTCGGCCTGCTCTTCCCATAGAAAAGACGCGAGAATACCCGCCTCTATAGGATTAAGCAAGGGCAGGGCGGCATCGGCGGTGAGGTACAGCTTTTCGCCATGCAGCACAATACAGGAAGCAGAATGGGCGGCGGAACAGATAATCGAAAAGGCCGCACAGTTACGAAGGTTTATAAGGAGATAATATCCGATATGGAGTACATTATATTAGCTAAATACGCTGAAATACATTTAAAAGGCAAAAATAGGCCATTTTTTGAAAGAAAACTGCGCGAGAATATGCGCATGGCGCTGTATGAAACAGGCGCTATTGTTGAAAAAGGTGAGGGCAGAGTCCATGTAAGCGGCTTTGCCCCTCATATGACAGGCGAGATAGTTGAAAGGTTAAAAAGAGTTTTTGGCGTACATTCTATAAGCCCTGCCGTTGTGACGGACAAGCAGTTTGCATCCGTTTTAGATATCGCCTCCCGCCTTATGGAGGAGGAGCTTGCAAAAAGAGGAGGCAGCGCTACATTTAAGGTAGAGGCGCGGCGCAGCGATAAAACTTATCCCATGAATTCCATGGCCATTAACAGGGAGCTTGGGTCGGAGCTTCTTTCAAAATTCGATGGCCTTAAGGTAGATGTGCATAAACCTGATATAATGGTATTGGTGGAGATAAGGGACAGAGCGTATGTTTATCTCGAAAACATACCCGCCGCAAGGGGGATGCCGGTAGGTACCGGCGGCAAGGCGTCTCTGCTGCTATCGGGTGGAATAGACAGTCCTGTTGCCGGTCATATGATGCTTAAGCGCGGAGTAGCGCTTGAGTGCATACATTTTTTCAGCTTTCCTTATACAGGCGAGCCGGCTAAGAAAAAAGTTATGGATTTATGCGGCGTTTTGGCGAGATATTGCGGCTCTATAAGGCTGCACGTAGTGCCATTTACTAAGATACAGACTGAGATTTATGAAAAATGTCCGGAGCAGTATTTAACCATACTCATGCGCCGCTACATGATGCGCATAGCCGAAAAGCTGGCTGAAAAAACGCGGTGCAGCGCGCTTGTTACCGGCGAAAGCTTGGGGCAGGTAGCTAGTCAGACCATGGAAGGCTTAGCCTGCACTGACGCTGTTGTCAATATGCCGGTTTTCCGGCCGCTTATAGGTTTTGATAAGCTTGAAATAATAGAGCGGGCGAATAACATAGGCAGCTACGATATATCAATACTACCGTATGACGATTGCTGTACAGTGTTTGTACCCAAACATCCGGCTACGCAGCCTAAAATAAAGGATATAGAAAAGAGCGAGCTTAAGATGCCGGAAGGTCTGGTTGATGAGGCGGTTGAGGCCACAGAGCAGCTGGTAATTAAGCCGCTTGGTTTTATGGGTCGCATATGAACAGCGGCGCGAATAAGCGTGCCGTCAAACGGTTTAAGAAAGGATAAACATGCAGGAAAAGCGCAAAATAAACGGTAATACAGACGGCATACGCAACGCTACTCTTACACGAATGCTCGAGATGTACGACATAAGCTCGGGATCGGACTTTATATCGCCGGAGCTTGTTACTCTTATGGCTGAATATACATCGGAGCTTAACCGCGAGATCTCAGTATATATAGCTAGGGACGGCAGCGTTGCCGATATAAGCATAGGCAGGAGCGATAGGGCGCTGCTGCCGGAGATGAAGCTTACAAGGGGCGTTGAGGGGCTTAGCGGCATAAGGTGCATACATACGCATCCAAACGGCTCTGGCATGCTTTCACCCGTCGATATAGGTACGCTTGAGGCGGCGCTTATGGACGCTATGGCGTCTGTAGGGGTAAGAAACGGCGAGCCTACCGATATGTACGTCGGTATGCTGAGCGGATATAAAGACGGCGCGGCGGCAGTTGAAATAATAGGCCCTATTGATCCGCTTATGATAGACAGCGAGCTGCTTAATGAGCATATGGCATTGGCGATGGAGCTTTCCTTTAAGCTTCGCTCCGTTAAAAAGCATGAGAATGAGCGTGCCGCCCTTATAGGAATAGATACAAATGAGCCTTATGACAGCATGGCGGAGCTGGCGCAGCTGGCGGAGACAGCGGAAGCTGAAGTTGTGTTTTCGCAGGCGCAAAAAAGGGATGCGCCGGATAATGCTTATTACATTGGCAAGGGCAAGGCCGAAGACTTAGCGCTTATGCTTAGAGCGGAGGGCGTTGACGTATGCATATTCAACGACGAGCTGTCGGCGGCGCAGATAAGGAACCTTGAAGAGCTTTTAGGCGTCAAAGTGATTGACAGAACTGCTCTTATACTTGATATTTTCGCCGGACGAGCGCAATCAAGAGAGGGTAAACTTCAAGTAGAGTTAGCGCAGCTTAAATATCGCCTGCCAAGGCTTTCCGGTATGGGCGTTGTGCTCTCAAGACTGGGCGGCGGCATAGGCACAAGGGGGCCGGGCGAAAAGAAGCTGGAGGTGGACAGGCGGCGCATAAGGCGGCGTATATTTGAGCTAGAGCGTGAGATAGAAAAACTATCGGCTCAGCGCAGCTTAAGAAGGAGCAGGCGCGGCGCAAACGAAGTGCCGGTGATTGCTCTGGTAGGATATACCAATGCCGGCAAAAGCACGCTGCTAAACCTATTGTCCGGCTCTAAGGTACTGGCGGAGGACAAGCTTTTCGCTACGCTTGACCCTGTGACAAGGCAGGTATCGCTGCCGGATAAAACGGACGTATTGTTCGTTGATACTGTCGGCTTTATAAACAAGCTGCCGCATGAGCTGGTTGACGCGTTTAAATCCACGCTTGAAGAAGCGGCGTATGCCGATGTTTTGCTGCATGTGGTTGACGCGTCATCCGAATACCTAGACACGCAGATGTCGGTTGTAGACGATATACTTCAAAAGCTGGGCGCGGGGGCTACTCCGTCTATAACGATTTTAAACAAATGCGACAAAAACGGAGATATAGAAGGGCATTCGTCGGCGATAAGGATGTCGGCGAAAACCGGTGAAGGGCTTGACAAGCTTTTTGAAGCGGTATCAAACGAGCTTAAAAAACAAAGAAAGACCATAAAAGTTACGATACCCTTTACAAATGGCGCTATCGCGGCGCAGATAAGAAGGGTTGGAACAGTTATAAGCGAGGAGTATACCGAAGAGGGAATAGAAGTTGAGGCCATGCTTTCGCATGCCGACGCGGCGAGGATAGACAGCATGCTTAAAAATAGCTAAAATAAAAACACGGGTCTTATGGCTTATCTCTATGAGATATATTATAATAAAAAATAAAGCGTGGAGGGGGAATGCACAATGGTTCAGCTTATATACGGGAAAAAGGGCAGTGGAAAAACAAAAACAATTATCTCAATGGCCAATAATTGCCTCGAATCCTGCCACGGAAGCATAGTTTTTATCGATGACGACAATAGGTATATGTACGATTTAAAAAATCGCATAAGATTTATCAATGCCACGGAATACAGCATAGACAATCCATGCGAATTCCATGGCTTTCTTTGCGGCCTTATGGCCGGCGATTTCGACCTTGAAAAGGTTTTTATCGACGGGTTTATGCGCATTATAAAATGCGATATCAAAGAAACTGAGGAGTTTTTCACAAGACTGGTAAAAATAAGTGACGAGCATAACGTGAGCTTTGTATTTTCGGTAAGCGGAGAACAGGACGATGCGCCGGAATTCCTTAAGCCGTTTATTATAAACTGACGAATATTTACTGATTTACATGAAGGGATAGACATGGAATATACTAGCACAAGATCGGAAAGAAGCGTTTCGGCGGCACAGGCAATCCTTAAAGGACTGGCACCGGACGGAGGGCTGTATGTGCCGAGCCGCTTCCCCGCGTTTAATATTTCGGACATAGAAAAAATGAAAGATATGTCGTACGCCGGGGTGGCCGCTATGGTTATGCGGCCGTTTCTCCCGGAATATGGCGAAAAAGAGCTGCAAAATTATGCTGAGGAAGCTTATTCCTCGTTTGAGGCTAGCGAGGTAGCGCCGCTTGTAAAGCTTAAAGATGGCAAATACGTTCTTGAGCTGTTCCACGGCCCAACACTCGCTTTTAAAGATTTCGCTTTGCAGATGCTGCCCCGCCTTATGAAAGGCGCTATAGAAAAGCTTGATGAGCAATATAAAATAATGATACTTGTCGCTACTTCCGGCGATACAGGCAAGGCGGCGCTTGAAGGCTTTAAGGATGTTGAAGGCACTGCTATAACGGTTTTCTACCCGAGGGACGGAGTGTCGGGGGCGCAGCGTCTTCAGATGGTTACACAGCGCGGAAACAATGTAAACGTATGCGCTGTTACCGGCAACTTTGATGACGCGCAGTCCGCCGTTAAACGTTTATTTACAGATGATGAATTTAACGAGCGCCTTGAGCTTGAAGGCTACCGCACATCAAGCGCCAACAGCATTAACTGGGGGCGACTGGTACCGCAGATAGCTTATTATTTCTTTGCTTATTCCCGTCTTATTAAAGACGGTCTTAAACCCGGCGAAAAAGCCAATTTTGTCGTTCCTACAGGCAATTTTGGCAACATACTCGCCGCGCATTACGCCAGAACAATGGGTCTGCCCGTTTCAAAGCTTATATGCGCCAGCAACTCGAACAACGTACTTACCGACTTTTTCAAAACCGGAAAATACGACAGTAATCGAGAGTTCAAAAAAACGATGTCGCCGAGCATGGATATACTTATAAGCTCTAATCTTGAACGGCTGCTTTTTGAGGTTGTCGGCAGAGATGCAACAGCCGTTTCGGAGCTTATGGATAAGCTTAAGTACGGCGGAGTATACGAGATAGGGCAAGAGGGTGCGGATATGCTAAGCCACGGATTTAGCGCCGGCTACTGCTCTGAAAACGATACTCTTGGTGCCATAGCTGAATGCTATGATAAAAACGGCTATGTAATGGACCCTCATACCGCCGTTGGATATCATGTGCTTGAACAGTTAGACTATGATAAAAACGCGCCGTCAGTAATAGTCAGCACAGCCAGCCCTTTTAAGTTCTGCGGCTCGGTATTGAAGGCGCTTAAAATCGACGATTCGGGCGATGAGTTTGAAATGGCCGAAAGGCTGGCCGGCGCTACGGGGATTAAACTGCCTAAAAAGCTTATGGAGCTTAAAGGCGCGCCGATAATATTTGAAGGCGTGGCTGATGCGGAAGGCCTGGGTATTGTGGTGCAGGAATGGATTAAGGCCCGAAAGGATGTTTGATTTGGACAGGGACGGCAAAAAGATTATATTCAGCGGCATACAGCCTTCGGGCGGTTTGACGCTTGGTAACTATATAGGCGCTCTTAAAAACTGGGCGATGCTGCAAAGCGAGTATTCGTGTTATTACTGCGTTGTAGATATGCACGCTATTACAGTGCGGCAGAATCCGGCGGAGTTAAGGAAAAGATGCGTTGATTTATTGGCTCTGTTTATAGCTAGCGGAATTGATCCTGAGAAAAATATTGTGTTTTTCCAATCGCATGTATCGGCGCACGCAGAGCTAGCGTGGGTGCTGAATTGCTATACTTATTTTGGCGAGCTTGGCAGAATGACGCAGTTTAAAGAGAAAAGCGCGCGGCAGGAGGATAATATCAACGCCGGACTTTTCACATACCCTGCGCTTATGGCGGCAGATATACTGCTTTACCAGAGCGACCTTGTTCCTGTTGGTTCTGATCAAAAGCAGCATCTTGAGCTTAGCCGCGACCTAGCTATACGCTTTAATAACGCCTACAGCGATACTTTTACGGTGCCTGAAGCTTATATACCTAAAGTTGGAGCGCGCATAATGTCGCTGTCGGAGCCGGATAAAAAGATGAGCAAATCGGACGACAACGAAAACGGATATATACTAATGCTCGACCCGCCCGACGTTATAAGGCGTAAACTCAAGCGCGCCGTTACTGATAGCGGCAACGAAGTTGTTTATAGCGATGATAAGCCGGGGGTTAAAAACCTTATGGGTATATATGCCGCCTGCACCGGCAAAACCATCGATGAGACGCAGCGAGAGTTTGAAGGTAAAGGCTACGGTGTATTTAAAGAGGCGGTAGCCGAGGCGGTTATTGAGGAGTTGTCGCCGCTTCAGCAGCGTTTTAACGAAGTATCCAAGGACAAAGAATACCTTAATGTCGTTATGAAATCAGGCGCGGAAAAAGCGGGAGCCTCCGCCAGAAGGACGCTGTCAAAAGTTTATAGAAAAGTCGGCCTTGCTCCCACGAAACTGTAAACTTTTAATAAAGCATTATCGCCGGCCGTTTTACGCGGCCGGCTTATATTATTCTGTGGTAGTTACTGGTGGCGAAGCAGGGGCAGGCTTTTTACCGCTTAAGAATTTTTCCCGCATATCGATACTGCAAGAAGGACGCCTGTCAAACAATCCGTTTACAATGCCCAAACATTCGCCTAACCGTTGCATATGAACGAGGTCTCTGGCGCGCAGAAAGTTCAGGCAGGCCTTTAAAGTCTCTTCAGGCTCAAGGCTTAGCATGTGCTCATATAACGCAGCAGACCGGCGCTCAGCGGCTATGTCGCAGGAAAGGTCGGCTTCGGCATCTCCGGTACAGCATATTGATACGGCGGCGGCATCATTTGTAAGCACATTTACGCCGCCCGGCTTTACAAATCCTTTAAGCCCGGCTTTTTTGATTTTATCCTCAGGGGCGTTTTCAAGTATCTGATAAAGCATAGCGCCTATCATTTCCCAATGCGCAAGCTTTTCTGTGCCTATATCGTTTAAAGTGGCGCGTATACGCTCATCGGTAGCGCAAAAGCGCTGCGTAAGATAGGAGGCGGCGGATATAAGTAGGCTGTCCGGTCCCGAATATTTTTTAGCGAGCAGCTTTGCGCACTTTAAATCGGCGCTTTTTATGTTCACAGGATAAATAAGCTTTTTTTCATAAATCCACATATTATTGCCTCCTTTACGCCTGACGCTGCCACGGCCATGCTTCGCCCGGCCAATCAAAAGGCAGGTTGCCAGCGCCGCCGCCAAAATTCATAAGCGGCCCGAATTGCCGCTGATACTGTTCTTTAAGCGCTTTAAGCTGTCTGACATAGCAATTGTAATCGACGAGAGCCGGTTCACAGTCAGGGTGTGTGTCGAGATACAGGTTTAAATCGATACATACAAATTCCAGCTCATATATCTGTTTAATGAGTTCGGATCGTGTCATATGCCTAACCTCCTTAACCGGCATACGGCCGGTTCAGCTCTTTAAAGGCGGTACCATACTTTAAGGCCGACTCCGGTGTGTATGTGCATTGATAATACTGCGGGCGGATAAATATCGTAGCCAAAGGTATAGACTCATCAAATCCGCATGCGTCGCCACCGGCAAAACCGGCGGGTATAAGGTCGCTGTCCATGCATCTAGCGGCGTATGTCGGCCGGGTGTATATAGTATCTGAATAGTTAATCATATCTCCGCCTCCTTAGATATTGTTCGATATATACTATTCAGTGTTATATTTGTTTGTTACCTGAGCCGAGCTGCTTTATAATATAATATAGTTTAATAATCAGCGATTTTAAGGAATGTATATGTTTGGGTATATAAGGCCATATAAACCGGAGCTTAAAATAAAAGAATATGAACTGTTTCGTGCGCACTATTGCGGCGTATGCCTGAGCGCAAGCAGAAGATGCTCGCAGCCGGTGCGACTGGCGCTTAGTTATGACTGCGCCTTTCTTGCTACCGTAATATCATCGGCCGGTACGCCGTATGAAATAAAGGCGCGCGGCTGTATCGCTAATCCTTTTAAAAAGAAACCTGTAGCGTTTGGTGAGTCTGTAGACTTTGCGGCCGATATAAACGCTATACTCGCTTATCATAAATTACGAGACGACAGGTTGGACGGTCGGACGGCAATCGCGTCTGCCGCTATGCTGGCGATGCGAAGAGGATATAAAAAAGCGGCAGCGAGAAGGCCGGATGCCGACGCGGCTATTATTAAAAGGCTTGATGAGCTGTGGCGGCTTGAAAAGGCGGGCTGCTCCGAGCCGGACGAGGTGGCAGAGTGCTTCGGGCGGATGCTTGAGGATGTTGTGTCGATAGGGCTGCCGGATAACGTCGCCGCCGCTGATTTAGCTTTTAATATGGGGCGTTGGATATATCTTATAGATGCGCTAGACGACTTTGACGAGGACGCAGAAAAACGGCAGTATAATGTGCTTGGGAAAAAATTCACCGACAGGGGCAGCGCTTTTGAAGGCATTCGCTTTAATCTTGAAACGTCTTTAGGAATGGCGGGGGAGGCGCTCGCCAAAATGGAGCCGGATAACGAAGGGCTGCTCGGCAATATAATATACCTAGGCTCCGGCTCGATAATGCAAACGGTGGCAAATGGACGGCAGCTGCCTAAAAACCGCCACAGCGAATGATAAGCCGATGCACGGTTATTGCAAATAATTGCAGGACGCACCGCCTCTTTATGATATAATAACTTCACGCCATAGATGAACGCAAAGCGTTCGGCGGCTAAGAAAACATAGAATAATAATTGCGGAAGCCGATGACTAACACCTAAACCACTTTATAGGAAAATATTAATCAGCTAGAAAAAGCCACTTAAGGAGACGCTAATGAACCCGTATGATGTACTCGGAATAAGACAGGGCGCGGGCCAGGATGAAATAAGAGCGGCTTATAGGGAAAAGGTAAAGCAATACCATCCCGACCAATACAAAGGGCATCCTCTTGCCGGACTGGCCGAAGAAAAACTAAGAGAAATAAACGAAGCATATGAGGTGCTTATAAAAAATAATGGAGCAGGGGCGACGGGCGCCAGCTACAGCGGATCGAGGTCGGGTGGCGCCAACCGCTTTTCTTCGGTGCGCATGCATTTGCAGCAAAACAACTTAAACGCCGCGCAGCAGCTTCTCGACTCTATTTCCGATAGAAGCGCGGAGTGGCATTATCTTCAGGGCGTTGTTTATCTTAGAAAAGGCTGGTATGACAAAGCGCGCGAGCATCTTGGCACAGCCGCCGGCATGGAGCCTGATAACAGCGAATTTGTGGCGGCATTTAACAGCCTTAACAACATGCAATACAATTACAGACAGGGCGGATACCGGCGCGGCGGTATGGATAACGCTACGGTATGCAACGTATGCACAACGCTCTATTGCGCCGATTGCTGCTGTGAATGTATGGGCGGCGACCTTATAAGGTGCTGTTAGGAGGGGGAATATGAGAATGAAAAAGCGCTCCAGTCTTCCGCCTTCAAAAAGCATAGCGCTGGCGGCGATGTTCTCATCGCTCGGACTATTATTCCTTTATGCCGCTACTATCGTGCCAACCGGCAGGATTGGGTTATACGCGATCGCCGCTTTTTTTGTAGCCGGTCTCGCGAATGAAGGGGAAGTCGGCCTGGCGTGGATGCAGTATATAGTCGTATCGACATTAGGTATGCTGTTGGTACCGGATTGGACAAGAGTATTACCTTATGTTATTTTTTTCGGACATTACGCCATATTCAAGTATTATATCGAAAGCCGCTTTCGCAGCTCTCTTATAGGATGGCTGCTTAAATTCTTAGTGTTTAATGGCTTTATGGCTATTGTAATGCTGGTGGCTCAAGCTGTTCTGTTCCCCAAAGGTATGCCGTTGCCGTTATGGGCGGTTATTGCTATAGCGCAGCCGGCTTTTCTTATTTACGACATAGCCTTTACCGGAGTAATAAGGCTGTATGAAGATAATATAAGGCGGTGGCTGTTTAAATAGCGCTTTGCCGTAAATCTGCTTTAGTCCCCGTCCTCCAAGTCAGTGGGAGACGGGGTTTCGTTTTTATCAGGCGTCGGCGACTGTTTGTTGTTTGGCGGCTTTTGTCTATCATTATCCCGAGATTCTTTTTTCATAAAGAATACCCGCTCCGATTCCGCGCCCTCTTTCCTGTTGCCTTTTGAATCAGGCTGCGATTGCACGGGCACAACGTAATAGTAATACGGCTGTCCTTCTAGCGCCGTTCTATCAAGCACGCTTATGTTAAGCCTTCCCGATACTTCAGCTATAAGCGTTTCACCGGGATGCTCCGAATCAATCCTGTATACTCGATATATTGAGCGGCTGGAATCAG
>JBMNTP010000015.1:0-44570 GCA_050945795.1 Christensenellales bacterium
CTTTTATTCCAAAAATAAAGGGGCGCGGCTTAAAAGTAGCCTCCGCCCCTGATTATAAGCTTATGCAGCTAAAATTATTTAATATAATCTATGCGCCGATTTATACTTTCTATTATTTCATGCTTCTTTTCATTAAACAGCTTTTTATTGTTTTCAAATAAATTATTGCCCCGAGTATCTATCGATATAATAAGCGGTCCGAAGTTTTTAACCCGCATAATCCACATAGCCTCCGGCATACCAAGCTCCGGCCATTCAACGCCCTCCACTTCCTCAACCTGCCCGGCGGCGAGAACGGCGCATCCGCCCGGATAAACAGCGTGCAGCGCCTTATGCTCAGCGCAGCCGCGCGCCGTTTTAGGCCCCATGCCGCCCTTTCCTATAATAAGCTTTACGCCGGTTTTGGATATAAACTCCGCCTCATAGTTTTCCATTCTCATGCTTGTAGTAGGGCCTATGGATATAACGTCGAATTTTCCCTTTTCATGCGGGCGCTCCTTCATTATCGGCCCGGCGTGGAAAATGGCTTTGCCCCGCAGATCTACCGGCAACTCCCGCCCCAACTTAATATGCCGGTTATGCGCCACGTCACGGCTGGTTATAAGACTGCCGTTTAAATAAACAATATCGCCTATCGACAAATCCTCTATATCCTTATCGCTAATCGGGGTTGACAGCACTTTGGTTTTCATAGCTTTGCTCCTTTGTGCGTAAATACTTCATAGTTAAGGTCAGCGTCCACTCTTATGCCGGCTCGTCTGTGCGCCCAGCAACCCGTGGACACTCCTACCGCTATGGTTGAAGGGTGTCTTCCGGCCTGCTCTATATTTACCCCCATAACCGAATACTCGCCGGTAAGGCCGCCCGGCCCAATCTTAATATCGTTAAGCCCCTTTTCTATCATTTCCTCAAGTTCTGCGCCTCTAGTATTAGAATTTTCAGTCTTAACCCCACGCATAAGCGCCTTTTTCGACAGCCCCGCCGCCACCTCAACAGACCCCGCTATACCAACGCCGACAAGAAGCGGCGGACAGGCGTTAACGCCGTATGATGTTATCTGGTCAAATACATATTTTACCACGCCTTCATATCCGTCAAGCGGCATAAGCACCTTTGCCGTACCTGGCAGACTGCACCCGCCGCCGGCCATATATACATATATTTCAATGTCGCTACGCCCCGGCGCTATCTCCCAATCTATCCAGGGTATGCGGGTGCCGGTGTTGTCGCCGGTGTTCTTCTCGTCAAATATCTCAACAACATTATGGCGAAGAGGCGCGGTAACCGTAGCCTTTCTCACCGCGTCACGCAGGCAAGACTCAACATCGTCTATAAGCGGGAAAGCCGTTCCCACCTTAACAAAGTACTGTATAACGCCGGTATCCTGACAGCACGGCCTGTTAAGCTCCGCCGCCATCTTCAAATCATCAAACATAGCGTCATACATTATTTTGGCAAGCGGGGAATTTTCCTCTTGCCTCATCTCGCTAAGCCTTTCTAAGACATCGTCAGGTAGATGAATACCGGCATATGCGGTAAACCTCGCCATCAAGTCCGAAAAAGCGGCGCGCTGTTCATCACTGCTCATGTTCGCCCCTCCGTATTCTTTATTGCTTTCATTTTAATTGTATAACAACGACTATTGGCGGTCAAATTCCAAATCCGCCGCCTTATAGAACGCAACTATAATGCACCGCCATCATATACATTTATAAAGTACTCGGCTAAGATTTTTATTAAAGGCTCTTTCTATTTGCCAGAGATTCTATGACCTTATCGTTATATGCAAGGAGGATGGCATATGCCGGACAGTAAATTCGAAATAACCAACGCCACTTCCGCAGACACGCCTTATTCACATCGCAGCACCGACGATAATTTACGGCAGAATAAAAGCGATTATGCTTTTGAGTGCGGCGGCGTTAGCGTAAAGCTTGAGTTTGACAACAATGGCCCCACACTCCAAGACGCTATAACCGACTTTTTTATACGCCGAAAGAACCTGCTATAAAATCAGCTTTAGAGCAGGCTCTTCTCCTTCATGCGTCCTTTACGCCATCTCTCCTTTTTAAGCCGCAACAAGTAAACTTGAACCTTACAACTATGCCGCCGCCCTCATAAACGGCTATAGTATCTACCAGGCTCGCCAAAAGGTCGCGGCTTAAAGAGCGAATATTGCCTTGCCGCCTGAAATATTCAAGCTCGGCGTCATCGCAGCCGCTCTTTTGCTGCTCAATTTCTCTATTCAGCCTTTCGATTGCATTACGCAGCGCATCCGCCCTGCTATCGTACTCCGCCGCCATGCTCCTGTAATCGTCCTTCGATATATCGCCGTCTTTCCAATCCTCATATAAAAAGCTTTTATACCGCCGCGCCTTTCGCAGCTCGGCTTCATGCCCCCGCGCCATGCTTTTAAGGCGGGCCATTTTATTGCCGTTCTCCTCCGCGTCTATAATTTCAAGCGCCGCCGGCTTTGATATATGTTTTTCCACCAGCATACGCACAGCCATAAGTACCGCTCCTTCAAGCTCGTCATGCTTTATAGTATGCCGGGAACACGCACTTTTCGAGCGGTTTTTATATGTAGAGCAGTAATAGCTTATGCTGCCGCTTTGATTTGCCGTATGCCTGCTCATGCTGCCACCACAATCGGCGCATTTTAGAAAGCCGCTAAATAGATACAGCTTATTTTTATAAGGAGCGGTGCGTGTGTTCTTCATCTGCAACTGCTGCGCTTCTTGAAACACCAGCCTTTCTATCACCGCCTCATGCGTACCCTCGACTATAAACCACTGTTCCGGCGGCGTCTGTATCTGTTCGTGTATTTTGTAGCTTTTTATGCGGTATTTACCTTGTACCATATCGCCTATGTACCTTCTATCGCACAGTATTGAAGTTACGGTGCGCAAACTCCACAGCGGGTGCTTTGCTTTGTCGGCATGAGGATTGCGGTAGTTTAAGCCCTTTTGCCGCTTATAAAGGTATGGACACGGTACGCCTAGCTCATTTAGTCGGTGTACTATGCCGTTTTTGCTGGTGCCGCTTGTAAACCAGGAGTATATATCTCTTACAACGTTTGCCGCCTCCTCGTCTATAATAAGCTTGTTTTTATCCTTGGGATTTTTCATATAGCCGTACGGCGCAAAGGCACCTATAAATTCGCCTTTACCGCGCTTCATATCAAAAACCTGCCGTACCTTTAATGAAGTTTCTCGGCAGTGGTTGTCATTTATAACGCCTTGTATAGGCACAGAAATGCTGTTCATCATATCGGGACTGCGATAGCTATCAAGCGGCGGCAAACCTAGCGATACAAACCTTACGTTATATCGGGGAAAAAACTCCTCTAGAAAATAGCCCTGATCGGCGTAATTTCTAAAAGGACGTGACAGGTCTTTCACCGCCACCATATTCACGCTTCCGCTTTCAATATCCTTTAGCAGCCGCTTAAACGCGATTCTGTCATAGTCGGTGCCGCTCCGGCCGTCATCGACATAAACGTCGTATACAGAGTATACCTCCCCGTCCTCTTGTGCCAGCCGGTCTATATGCCGCGTCAGCAACTGCTTTTGATTGGCGATACTCATGCTCTCATCGCCGCCGTCCTCCTTTGACAAGCGCACATACAAGCCCGCCTTCCACTTTTTATCCCCCGCCATATACGCCGCCCCCTTAATAAGGCTATGATGCTATAAATCTTATTCCATAGGCGGGTTGTCTTATATCTAGGCATCAAACCTCGCTTACATAGGCGCACACATACAAACGGCAAAAAGCATTTGATTAACATACGCGCGTGTATTAAAATGTAAATAACATAAGCGGAGCGGCTTTTTATACTTGCCGTTCCTTTTAAAGCGATTCAAACATTCTCATTAATAAACATATTTTTATAGGAGGAACAGCGTATGAAGGCATTGGTCAAATACGGCAATGGACTCCACGAGATTGAGGTGCGGGACACACCTCGCCCTAAACCCCGCAAAGACGAGTTGCTTATAAAGGTTATAGCGGCTGGCATCTGCGGCACCGATCTTCATATAATGCAAGGCGAGTATCCCTGCGATCCGCCCATAGTATTGGGGCATGAGTATACCGGTATAGTTGAAGGCAAAGGCGAAGATGTGCAAGGCTTTGAAAACGGCGATCAGGTAATATCGGTTACCGCCGTTGTAACATGCGGGCATTGCTACTACTGCCGAGAATCGCTCTACATGCTCTGCAATGAGAGAAAATCCATAGGCTCGGGTGTTGACGGCGCTATGGCCGAGTATTTAGTCGTTCCCGCCCGACTCGCGTATAAGGTGCCGGAGCAGTACATAGGCTCAGACCTGCCGGCGCTAAGCGAGCCATATGCCTGCTGCGCGCGCGCGGTAATCGAAAAATCGCCGCTAAAAGCCGGCGACGTGGCAGTTATATCCGGTCCAGGCACAATAGGGCTTATCACCGCGCAGCTTTGCGCGATACAAGGCGCTTTTACAATAGTTTCCGGCACCGCCGACGATGCCGTTCGTCTAAAGCTGGCAAAGGAAATGGGCGCCGGCGAGATATGCGCCTCAAAAGAGGAACTGGAGCAGGCTGTGCTAAAGCATACAGAGTATGGCGCCGATGTTGTATATGAATGCGCAGGAGCGAGAGCGTCGGCGGAGGCTTGCATAGATGTGGCGCGCAAAAGCGGGCATTATGCTCAGGTTGGGCTTTACGGTAAGCCGGTATTGATAGATGTAGATAAAATGCTTATGAAAGAGCTTACTTTCTCCTCAAGCTACGCGTCTGAGCCGTCGTCATGGGATAGGATAATACAGCTGATGTCACAAGGGCGGCTATATATGGATCCGCTTGTGAGCGCGAGAGTGCCGCTTGAGGATTGGAAGCGCGGGTTTGATATGGCGCTAAACCGCGACGGCTTTAAAATATTCATTACGCCATAAACTATATTTCGTTTATATTTAAAGCGTGCTAAGGCGCGCTTTTTCTTATTTGATACAATAAGCCTGCGGCGCTGCTCAAAATGGCGTACAAACACTTTGTTAATCTAAATCGAAAAATTGTTTTTAAAAGGTGGCTAGTGTGATATACTATTTTGGCATATACTCAAAAATGACACTAAACCGTAGGTATAGCCACTTTTTAAACATATTAAGGAGAAATCATGGACAACACAAGCAAAATAGCCGTAATAACCGATTCGTGTAGCGATCTTAACGATGAGCTGCTCAAAGAACACAATATTAGTATGGTGTCCATGAGGATAGTATTCCGAGATGGCGAATACCGCGATCGCGTCGATATAACGGCGGATGAGGTATATAAAAAGATGGAACATGAAACGCCTAAAACATCTCTGCCGCTGCCCGAGGAAATACTCGAGCTATACGATAGCTTAGCTTCACAAGGCTATACCGACGCTATACATATTTGCATTTCATCCGGACTGTCCGGCACATATAATATGCTGCGGCTGCTTGCCGAAGGCTATGAGCGCATGAGGGTGCATGTATTAGATACAAAAACGCTATCCATGCATGAGGGGTATATCGCCCTTGAATGCGCAAAGGCGGCAAAAGAAACCAACGACGTAAAAAAAATATTGGAGCGCGCCCAACAAGTAAGAGACAGCGGCTATTCCGCCTTTGTAATACCTACTCTGGAATACTTGCGAAAAGGCGGGCGCATAGGCCTCGTCGCCGGCACTATAGGCTCGCTTTTAAAGCTCAAACCGGTTATATATGTAAACGATGACGGGGTATACCAAACCCACGCGAAGCATCCCCGCCTCTCCGCCATGATAGACGCTATGGTAAAGGAATTTTCAAGCCGCTTCGCCGGTAAGAAAATCAATCTGTCCATAATACACGGCTCGGCGTGTGAAGAGGCGCGAAAGCTGCTTGATAAGCTTAAGCATACGCTAAGCATTATAGACGGCAGGCTGGTGCAGGTAACGCCGGTTCTCGGAGTGCATACCGGCCCCGGTCTTCTTGGCATAGCGGCATACGAAGTCTGAATATGTAAATAAAAGACACCTCCTTGCGTGGCAGGGGGTGTTTTTTTATTTAGCTATGGCTAAGCTCTAGAATTGCCGGACTGAAATGCAGTCATACGATTATTCCCATATCCAAAGTCGCATTCCAAGGAGTTGACCCTGCCGGATAGAAAATAATATACTTAAATATAAGGCCATGATGTTATCTAAAGCAAGCGCATGTTTACTTTTTATGTTTTTTACCTATAAGTCGGTTAAGTTGATAGCATTGGCACGCTATTACAGCGCATAAAAAACATCAATGCTTTGTCTGATTAAAACATTGCATATTACGAAAGTTACTTATTGCAAGGAGCAAAATATGAGAGATTCTCAGTTTATTGACCGGCCCGATTCAAGCGACATGTTTTTTCAGCGGCCGCGCGTCAATTATTGCGGACGGCTGCTTGGTACGCCCGAATATTATCTGGGACTGGGCGAGCATATACACGATTGCACCGAAGTGTCTATATGCATAAAGGGCAAAGGCTTTCAAGTTCTAAACAATCAAAAATATGCTTTTTCAAGTGGCTGTATGGTCATGCTAAACCCTCAGACTGCACATTATGATTTGCCGGATAAAGACGATCCGCCGGCGTTTTTATTTATGGGCATAGATAACTATGCCTTCTCCTTCCTGCCGCGAAATACCATACGCTTAGAAGAACAATCCCCGGTTCTAAGGCTTCATAAGCACCGCAAAGACATAGAAACTTATTTCATGCGGTTAATTGATGAAGTGCTAGAGCGAAAGCCTTATTATAAATCTATGTCGTCTACGCTGGCTAGCCTTATACTTATGCTTGCTATGCGCGAAAGAGGCGATGGCATTAAGCGCGCTCCCACCACACATACACAGCGCGCTAAAGAATATATCGACTGCAATTATACTTCGCCGCTCAATCTCACATCGATTTCTGAAACCGTATATATAAGCAAGTCTTATCTTTCCCATATATTTAAATCGGATATGGGCGTCTCTCCTATCGAATATCTGATTGGCAAGCGCATCGCCCATGCGAAAGAGCTTTTGAAAAACACATCTCGCCTGGTCGCCGATATCGCCGCCGAAGTTGGCTATGATGATCCCGAGTATTTCACGCAGCTTTTTCGCCATGTAGAAGGCATACCGCCGACAAAATACCGTGCCCTGGCCAAAAAGGGAAAACAGTAAAATTTCAAGGGAAACCAGTATATTCACCCGTGTCACCTCGTCCTTTCCTTATGATATCCTAATATTAAAGAGGAAAGGAGGCTGACTATGTATAGAAATATAAAACTCGCAGGAAAAGTCGCTTTAATTACCGGTGCGGCTCGTGGGCTGGGCAGGGAATACGCGCTGCATCTCGCTTCGTTAGGAGCCGATGTCGGCATGATTGACATCGATCTGCGCTCTTATAGGCTGTTTGAGAAAGAAGCGGCTCTTATGAGCGCCGATACCGTTATGGATGAAGTGCGCGATATGGGCAGGCGCTCCTGCGGCGTAGAAGCCGATCTTACAGATTTTGATCAAACGAAATCGGCGGTTGATAAGATAGCCAAAGAGCTTGGCGATATTGATATTCTTGTCTGCAACGCGGGCGGCGGCACAGGCGAGCCATATGAGAATAAGGCGTCTGATATGGATATTGCGCAATATAAAACGGTACTCGCGCGCAACATCGACAGCACCGTTTATACCGTTACGGCAGTCGCTCCTATGATGAAAAAGAAAAGAGCGGGTAAAATTATAACCGTATGCTCTCAGGCCGGTCTTGGCACCTCCATGGATGGGGGTTATGCGCATTACGGCTTAGCTAAGGCGGCGATAATGCGTTATACCGAATATCTCTCGGCCGACCTTGGCGCCTATAATATCAATGTCAACTGCATAGCGCCGGGTTTCGTAGCTACCGGCCGGTGCTCCGGCACCTTTCTTACATCTCCAAAAAAAGATCTTTATCTTGAGCATATTTCACTACATCGCTTTGCTACCCCGAAAGATATCGCCAAAGTTGTTGAGTTTTTGGCAACCGATCTATCAGACTATGTCACCGGCGCTACACTGGATCTAACCGGGGGAACGGCTCACAAAATCCAATTATAATATACAGAAAGGTTGGGAAGGTTCACATGAAACAAACAATTGGCGGTTCGACCATACTGGCGAAATGCTTAAAAAAAGAGGGTATAACCACTATATTCACGCTGTCCGGCGGCCATACAATGTCTATCTACTACGCATGCGCAGATGAGGGCATAGAAGTAGTTGATTGCCGAAGCGAGGCGAACGCCGTTATGGCGGCGGACGCTTACGCCAAAGTTACGGGCGGCCCTGCCGTTGTCGTTACTACAGCAGGGCCCGGCACCGCTAATACCACAACAGGTATGCTTGAAGCTATGACCGGCCGCACTCCTGTTATACAAATAGGTAGTTCTTGCGCGCTTCAGGTGCAAGGAACAGGAGATATGCAGGACATCGATACGCTCGGCGTGATGCGGTGCTGCACAAAATGGGCAAAGAAGGTATACCATACGCATCGAATAGCCGATCAAATGGATGATGCTTTTCGGCATGCCATGAGCGGATTGCCCGGCCCGGTATATGTTGAAATTCCCACTGATGTGCTTATGGGCCTGGCGGATGAAGAAGATGTTTATATCTCTAAAAAATCCCGCACAACCACTCTTCCTGCGCCCGACCAAAACGCTGTTGATGAGGCTGTAGCGCTTCTTTTAGAGGCAAAGCGCCCTCTTATGGTTATAGGCAATGCGGCGCGCTATTCCTGCGAGCCGGCGACGGCTGTTTTGGAATTAGCGGAGTATCTTGATATGCCTGTAATCGCCGCTACTATATCTCGGGGCCTCTTTTTGCCCGAAACTCACCAATTAGTACAGGCGGGAGCAGCCGCCGCTGCCGATGCCGATGTTGTATTAACTCTTTGCACGGCAAACGACCTTGCTTTTAATAAATTTGAGTCGCCGGCGTATAACAAGAACTCCAATTTTATAATGGTCAGCCCTGATTCCTCAAATATAGGTTACAATCGGGATGTTGAGGTGGGCATTGTTTCAGGCGCCGCCGGAGCAGCTTCTGCCATTCTTAAAACGCTTAAAAAGCAGACACAGCCTAAAAAGCGCGGGGAGCACATTGAGCAGCTTCTAACAAAAGCTGATGCCATAAAAGCATCTCAACACGAGCTGATTTACGGACAATCCAAAGAAATCCGGCCGGGAAGATGCGCCGCTGAAACGGTAAAATTCCTTAACGATATGGGGCGCGACTGGACTATTGTACCCGATGGCGGAGACAGCGGCGGATGGATGAATACGCTCTCTGTTGCCCATAGAGGAGCGCAGGTGATTGGCCTTATAGGCAACGGCTCTATCGGAATCGCTCCGGGTTCGGCTCTTGGCGCCTATTATGGAACGCGCAAACCGGTGCTGCTTTATACCGGCGATGGCTCTTTTGGATATAACTTTATGGAATTCGCCAATTATGTAAAACGCGGCTTTCCCATTATCGTCGTGGTATCAAACGACTCGGCTTGGGGTATGGTCAAAGGCTGCGAGCATGTTATACGTCCGAATCTGTTCTTAAATTATGAAAAAGAACATTATGATGGCCTTGCGGTAAATCTCTCTTTTATACGATACGATCAAATTGCCGAGATACTGGGCGGATACGGCGAGCTGGTTGAAACAGCCGAGGAAATCGTTCCGGCTATAAAGCGCGCGGCGGCATCTGGCAAACCGGCTATCATAAACGTGCGCGTAGAGGATATTACGCTTGGCGGGTATGGCCCTAGAACGACGGGTTATGGTCATCTGCTCGGCCAATACGCCTTTGATTATACCGATTGACAGTTTTGTATATCTATATAAAAATACAACTAAAAGACCGCTCGGGTATTAGCCTAAGCGGTCTTTTTTATTGCTTTATACGCTATTAAAGCCTTATACCTGAGAGAAAACCTTTTTAAACGCCTCAACCGCGGTATCCATCTGTTCGCGGGTGTGGGTGGCGGTATAACTGGTTCTAAGCATGCACTGGCCGTCACGCACCGCCGGAGGTATTACAGGATTTACATACACTCCCTCGTCAAAGAGCATCTTTGTTATTATAAATGTGCGCTGCATATCATATGTAAATACGGGTATTATAGCCGTTTCACCCTCAATTATGGGTATGCCCGCCTCCATAAGCCTTTTTCTCATATAATTTGATATATCTATAAGTGCCCTTTGCCGCTCCGGCTCATCCCTTATTATTCTTACAGCCTCAAGCGCCGCCGCCGCGTTCGACGGGGGCAGCGAGGCGCTGAATATAAACGGGCGCGAGCGGTGCTTTATAAAGTGGATAACCTCGGAGGAAGCGGCAATGCAACCGCCAAGCGACGCCAGCGATTTTGAAAATGTCGTCATAATTATATCGACTTCATCTTCAAGCCCAAAATGCGAAGCCGTTCCCCTGCCCGCCTCGCCTATCATACCTACACCGTGCGCGTCATCCACCATTATTCTGGCGTTGTATTTTTTTGCCAGTTTTACTATGCCGGGCAGGTCGGCTATGTCTCCGCTCATGCTAAAAACGCCATCTGTAATAATAAGCTTACCGGCATCAAGCGGCAGCCTAGATAGCATTTCTTCAAGGTCTTCCATATTATTATGCTCATATTTGAGGTTTTTCTTGGCGAAACTTAGGCGGCAGGCGTCGAGTATGCTGGCATGGTTTTCCGCATCATTAAGTATATAATCATGCCTTCCCACAATCGCCGTTATTGTTCCTAGATTGGTCTGAAAACCGGTGCTAAATGTCAGCGCTTCCTCTTTATTAAAAAACAGCGCCAGCTCTTTTTCAAGCTCCTCATGCAGGGTAAGCGTGCCGTTTAAAAAGCGGGAGCCGCTGCAGCCGGTACCGAATTTATCGAGCGCGTCATGAGCCGCCTTAACAGTCCTCGGGTCACTTGTTAGCCCCATATAATTGTTCGAGCCTATCATTATAATGCGCTTGCCGTCCATTATAACTTCGGTGTCCTGCGCCGTCTCCAT
Organism: Christensenellales bacterium; assembly: GCA_050945795.1. GTDB lineage: Bacteria > Bacillota > Clostridia > Christensenellales > MGBC116941 > JBMNTP01. The sequence goes on from JBMNTP010000015.1 coordinate 11,054, forward strand.
AGCATGGAAATACGGATAGAGCCCGCTAGCTATGGCTTCTTTCGCCTCAGTAAAATTTTTACATTTTTCAAATAAGTCCATACTGTATCCCTTCACGCGCCCATATCGCCGCCTTTATAATCAAAATCCGGCAATATGACGATTTTTATATTTGACCGTTGTTCTGCGCCGCTTTATTCCTCTAAGCAAGGCGGGGAGGCGCATATATTGCTATTGTACACTATCCCTTTTTCAGTATCCATAACGACGGAGAATCCGGTTTTAAGCCGCTCCGCCGCTCCGTATGCTGAAGCTATAACAGGTATGCCCATGGCTATGCACGCCGCCGCCACTCCCGACGCCGCCATATCCTCCTCGGTTATAACGCCGAGCGCGGTCTTTACTACCTTCAATACCTCGTTTGTGGTCTTATCTACAACGAGTATATCCCCCTCGCGGAATTTCCTAAGCGTGTCATCCGTTTCAGATGAAACATGCACCCTTCCTCTTACCTGCTCAAGCCCATTTCCCCGCCCTTTAAGAAGTATGTTGCCCAACACATGTATTTGGAGGGTATTTGTTATCTCCCCCACCTGATCCGAGCTTCCGGTTATAACTATTATATCGCCATCTTTCGCCAGCCCCGACTCTTTTGTTTTATTAGCCGCGTCCTGGAACAGCTCGCGGCTGGTTTCTCTGTATTCGTTCATCAAAGGCGTAACACCCCAGGACAGCGCTAGCTGATGGTATGTGCGCTCAACCGGAGTAACGGCTATTATGTTGGTCGCCGGACGATAGCGGGATATCATACGCGCCGTGCTGCCGGTTTTAGTAAGAGTAACTATCGCGACTGCCTCAAGATCGCGCGCGGTGGTGCATGTGGCGTGGCTTATAGCGTTTATTATGCTATGGTCGGGAGCCGCATCCGTTTGCATACTCTCCGCCTTATAATCAATTGACTGCTCTGTTTTTTCGGCTATCTTAACCATTGTCTTTATGGCCTCAATGGGATATTTGCCGCTTGCCGTTTCGCCTGAAAGCATTATGGCGCTGGTGCCGTCGTATATAGCGTTGGCTACGTCGGTTATCTCGGCTCTTGTCGGCCTAGGATTTCTTACCATTGACTCAAGCATCTGAGTTGCGGTTATAACGCGCTTTCCGGCAGTATAGCTTTTTTTGATAAGCTTTTTTTGAAGATGCGGTAGTTCCTCAAAAGGAATCTCAACGCCCATATCACCGCGCGCTACCATTATGCCGGCGGTCAAACGTATTATTTCATCAATATGCTCTATGCCGGAGCGGTTTTCGATTTTGGCTATAAGCTCTATGCCGTTGTTCTGGTTTTTAGCCAGAAAACGCTTTACATCAAGCACATCCTGCGCCGTTCTTACAAATGAAAGGGCTATAAAGTCCAGCTCGTGTTCTATCGCGAAAAGTATGTCGGACTTGTCCCTGTCGCTTAAGTACGGCATCTCAACAGGGATGCCGGGCAGATTAAGGCTTTTATGGTTTGACAGCGTTCCTCCGTGCAGTATTTCGCATTCGACATCCTCGCCCCTAGAAGAAATAACCTCCAGCTCTATAAGTCCGTCGTCAAGCAGTATGCGATCGCCCTGCTTTAAAATTTCGGGCAGCCTCTGATAGTTTACCGATACCCCTTCAACTCCGCCTTCTATATCCCTGGTTGTCAATATGAATCTAGAGCCGGGCATCAGCGTAACCTGACCGTCTTCGAATTTGCCTATGCGTATTTCCGGGCCGCGGGTATCAAGCATTATCGCTAGCGGAACGCCCATCTCCCGCCTTAAATCTTTAAGATTTATTATCCTCTGTAAATGCTCCTCGTGGCTGCCATGCGAGAAATTAAGCCGCGCCACATTCATGCCCGCCTCTATCATGCTCTTAAGCTTTGCCTTATCCTCCGATGCCGGGCCAATAGTGCATACTATCTTTGTTTTTCTCATCTTTCCTCCAGGGATTAAAAATTTTATTATGTCACAAGTTATTATAACAGAAAATCATGCTGCTGACACCACAGTAACGCGGGTATAAGCCGCAGCGTAAATAAAATGCAGGTAAAATATATTTTACCCTGTATAATAGTTTACACCAGCTTGAAAATCCAGCTTTTAATTGGAAACTTCTGTGCTTTTCACAGCCGAAGTTTTAAATAGCGATTGTCACGATCCTAAATAAACTCCGCCTAATATGCGATACTTATACACAAAAATAAAAATCGTGCTATAATGTATATACAAAAACGCAAAGGGGGCAGTATTGTGAGCACCGACATAAATGATAAAAAAGTTGTTGCGGCCGAAGCTGCGGAACTGGAATTCGATGAGAGCATATGCTCCGCCGAGTTCACCGAAGGATGCACGCCCACGGTTAAAGAGCAGGAATAGCTCTAAAGCAAAGTATTTAAAAATCGATTATAAAAAGCGCCGGAGCAATTCGGCGCTTTTTGCATATTTAATCCTCATAAGCCCATCTTTACGCCGCTCTGCCCCGCCTCCCTGCCGGTTTATTGCAGCTGTAAATTCGCTTTATTCTATAACAATCGCCTTTGACGACGCCTCAAGCGCTATGCGCATAGCCTCAAACACCCTATCTTGCGTCATGGAATGTTCTGTGCCGTTTATGCAATCGAGTATGAACTCCCCAAAAAAAGGATACCCCACTTTCCCGAATACATCATAGCGAAATTCGCCTTCATTATTTACATATATAACATGATCGCCTTCATTTACATTTGCCACATCGAGATACTTTCGTATTTCAATCGTTCCTTTAGTGCCCATAACGAAAACTCTGCCGTCACCCCACGCGCCAAGTCCATCAGGCGTAAACCAGTCTACCCGGCAGTATCCCGTAGCGCCGTTGTCGGCAAGCAGCGTGGCGTCGGCGAAATCCCTAAAAGCGCTATGATCTTTGTTGGCATAATTGGCTGTTTTGCTGTGCAGCACGCTGGCGGTCTTTGCTCCCGTGTACGATAGAAATTGCTCAAACTGGTGGCTGCCAAGGTCTGTTAGTATTTCGCCGCTTTGTTCGGGGTTGAAAAACCAATCCGGCCTGCTCTCCTTATTCATGCGGTGCGGCGCCATTATAATAATCTGCAGCACCCGCCCCACCTTGCCTTCATCAATCATTTGCTGGGCATAAACGGCGCTTTCAACATGCAGCATCTCTCCATAGTATATATAATACTTAAGCCGCGTTTCGCTTACCGCCTTTTTCGCCTCTTCAAGCTGTTCAAATGTCGTCATCGCCGGCTTATCGGCGAAATAATGCTTGCCGCTTTTAAGCACCCTTATGCCGAGCGGTGTACGCTCGTTGGGTATGGCGGCGCTGGCGACAAGGCTTATATCGCTATCTAAAAGTATTTGCTCCTCGCTCTTTGCTACTTCTGTTTCAGGATAAAATTTAAGAAAAGCCTCAAGCAGCTCTGAATCCTCTTCATAAACATATTTAAGCGTGGCTCCCGCCTCATTTAAGCCGTTGCACATGGCGTATATATGCCCATGACTAAGTCCTATAGCCGCGTAATTAAACTGTCCCGGCTTTACCACCTTTTCCGTTTCAAACTGCGTTACCGGCGCATAATTCATACCATCCGCTTTTTGCATACATACCTCCTATAAAGTACCACCCACCTGTATTGTATCATCAATAAATCCTTCTATGCTGGTGGTTTTTTCATAAAACCTTAAGTATCTCGCTGTGTGCTATAGCTATATAATAATTCCTAAAAACAATGGCAACGGGAGTTTTACGGAGCCATGTCGTAGGGTTACGTATGCGAAAATATAAGCGTCACGCCGGCGTTTAACTCTAAATAAACTCAGTATCAAAAAAAGATTCTCTCATTCCATATTTTTTTATTTACTGCGGTCACATACTTGCAAATAATCGGCTTATATAATTATAATATAACATAGCATTGAGACAAATAGCCATGCTGTAGTTTGCGAGAGTTCGCAAGCAAAAAACACCTGCCCATGAAAAAAAAGTCGGCAAGAGTTACTTACATAATATTCAGCGTACTTTGCCTGCTCGATTATGTTTTCGCGCAAAACGCGTCCGGCTTTGTAGCTTGCATGATTGTAGAGACATGTTGGATACTCTATCTTTTCAATTCGGTACGAGTAAAACTGCTGCTCGGTATAATGCAACCTGTAGAATAAAAGTCGCCCCACTCAAATATCAGTTGAATCCTCTATAGATACACGCTTATCAAAATTCCAAACAAAACCTCTGTTATACCATTATCTTACAATGGCATATATCTGGAACGAAGTGGATAGAATCTAATCTAATAGGATCGGAATACGGTTAGGATATTATAACATGCTGCTAAATGCTGTTAAAATCGCTTTGCAAATGGGTTTGATGCGCTACAAAAAGTCCGACTTAAATGTATTTTAGCATTTTTGAACCGGCTTTTTTATCATCGGACACCAAAATTGGCCCGCTCTTATTTGGTCTGTGTAACATATTCAATTCATGTTTGTATTGTTAAAATATTAATAATCGAATTCACAATCCTGTTAAGTTGAGTTTTAATAACTTATTATATTATTCTATTATACGGAGGGGAATAGATTGTCAGGAATCAGTAAACTATCTGTTGCCATAGCGGACACCATTGCCGAGCAAAACGCTTTTGTGGTATTTCGCGGCTTTGAGGAATCTGTGCGCAAGGCATCGCAAATGGGATATACCGGCGTAGAACTGGCGTTGTGCCGGGCCGATGAAATAGATATGGCTTCTTTGGATGCCGTCCTTGCGCGCTATAACATGGAAGTAAGCGCTATAAGCACAGGGCAGGTATTTGCCCGCCTTGGTTATTACTTGTCGCATCCTGATAGCGCTAATCGAGATGCCGCAGTAGAAGTATTAAGCGATCTGGTGCGACTCGCAAAGCGTTATGGCAAAATAATGAACATTGGGCGGGCGCGCGGATTTGTGGGTGAAGATCAGACATTAGAGCAGGCCGACGCGTTGGTAATGGAAGGCATTAAAAAGATTGTTGACGTTGCGGAAGCGCAGCAAGTCGATATTATTATTGAGCCGCTTAACCGCTACGAAACCAACTATCTGAACACGCTTGACGAATGCGCCGATTTTATCCGCCGCGTAGGCTCTAAGCGCGTAGGCATGATGCCCGACACCTTCCATATGAATATTGAAGACGCGCATATAGGCGACTCGCTTATACGCAACAAAGAGTTTGTAAAGTACATTCATATCGCCGACAGCAACCGCCGCGCGCCGGGCTGGGGGCATCTGGATTTTGATGATGTGTTCGCGGCTATTGATACTATGCAGTTTGATGGTTGGATTTCCGTGGAAATACTTCCGCTGCCCGATCCCGACAGTGCCGCTAAACAAGCTGTGGACTTTGTACGGCAGCGCTATTGGACTTCGTAAAACTAAATAATATACAGCATTTTTGGACAAATTTAAACTAACATTCAATTTGGTTCGGGACAAGCTCGGATCACTATATAATATTGAGGCGGGCAATTGATTGAAGAATAAAATTGCTGTGTTGCTTGCAGTACTTATGCTGCTTGGCGCGCTTGCGGGCTGTAAGCCTGCCGCTACGCCGGACGCTTCGGTTCCCCCTGCGGGCACAACCGATGACGCTGGAACGCCGACCGATGACGCTGCAGACAAGGACAATCCGTATGACAAGTCCGACAAGATCGTAATCGCCGTTGTAAGTTCCATGACAGGCGAACGGGCTCAGAACGGTATCTTCGCTAAGGAAGCCATGGATCTGTGGGCCGACCAGGTCAACAGCGAAGGCGGCATCATTGGCAAAACCGTTGAAGTGGTATACGAAGACGACCAGAGCCTCGAGTCCAGCGCGGCAAACGCTTATCAGAAGGTTCTTAGCCGAGGCGACGTAAACGCCGTTATCCTCAGCACCTTCAGCGCTTTCACGCTCGCGATCGAGCCATACGTTCTTGAATACGGCGTGCCGACATTCACAGGCGGCAGCAGTGTTAAAATCCCCGAACTAAAGAACGACTTCCTTTGGCAGATCCGCTACAGCGACGGGCTGGCCGGCGTTACAATGGCCAGGGCTTCGGTACAGAACCTCAACATGAAAAAGCCGGCTCTGATGCACTCAACCGACTCTTTTGGACAGGGCCTAGCGGACGCGACAAAGGCCGAGCTGCTTGAGCTTGGTATCGCTGAGTCGGATATACTTGACCTCGGCTACAGCGTTGGCGAAAAGAACTACGCTCCCATGCTCGCTCAGATTAAAGACGCCGGCTGCGACGGACTTATCGCTATCGGCCATCAGGTAGAAGGCAGCCTTATAGTAAGCCAGGTAGCTACTGCCGGTTTGAATCTGCCGCTTATGGGTTCGACAACCTTCTGCTCTGAAATCGTAATTGAGAACGCCGGTGAAGCAGCCAACGGCTGGTACTCGGCCAGCGACTGGACACCCACCGTACAGGACGAGCCGGGCAAGAGCTTTGTTGAAGAGTATTCCGCCCGCTATAACAGGAAACCCGACCTGCCGTCGCAGTGCGCATATGACAGCGCCATACTGATCAAGGCGGCTATCGAGGCCGGCGAAAGCGCCGATCCTAAGTCCATTAACGAAAATATTAAGCAGCTTAAAGATGTTAAGGGCGTCGCTTCGATATATTCTCCCAATGCGGATGATCATATCTGCGCTACCACTCAGTTCCTGACCAAGAATATCGACGGAGTTGCTGAAATTCAGGAATTGGTTACCCGCTAACCCTCTATAAAAGACACTTGACGCGATTGGAGCTGCGTTGATGAGTATTCACAACTCGGCTCCAATCTGCATTGTGTCAAACTTAGCTGATAATAAGCAGCGGCTCCAGTTAACAGATGAGGTGAATTATGCTTGTTCAATTGTTTGTATCCGGAATCTCCATGGGCATGATATATGCCTTGATGGCTATGGGGCTGATCCTGATAGTCAAGGCGGTCGGTGTGCTGAATTTCGCCCATGGAGATATCTTTGTGTTAGGCTCGTTTATCGCGTATATGTTCATAGAGCAGATGAATCTGCCGTTTGTAATCGCTTTTGTTTTGGCTACTGCCATATACGTCTTATTCGGCGTAATTTTTATGCTGGCGGTATATTGGCCGCTTAGAGACGCCGCCTGGATTGTAACCGTTACGATAAGTACTATCGGTGCTTCCATGGCGCTTAACGAGTCTGTCCGTTTCTTGTGGGGTCCGTTCCCTTTGAATATGCGCCCTATAGTAGGAGGTGCGCTGACAATAGGGAATATTTCTCTTGAATACCAATACTTGTTTATTATTGGCATTGCGTCGCTGCTTATTTACTTTGTGTTTATGCTTTTTGAAAGATCGTTTATCGGCAAGCAGATGCAGGCTACAGCGCAGGACCGTTATGCCGCGGAAATGATGGGTATTCCCACCGTTATCACCATCGCCGGCACATACGGCATAAGCATTGCGCTTTCCGGCGTTGGCGGTATGCTCGCGGGCCCGCTGTTCCTTGTATCGCAGTCCCTTAACACTTTCGCGCTTAAAGCCTTTGCCGGCATAGTTATAGGCGGCTTTGGCAGTATAAAAGGTGCGGTTGTAGGCAGCCTTCTGATAGGGCTTATAGAAGCGTACAGCACGCTTATCACAACCACATACAAGGATGCTATGGTGTTCCTTGTGTTGATTCTCGTTCTGATTGTACGGCCGCAGGGTCTGTTCGGCGAAAAGATCGCCGACAAAGCGTAGGAGGTTATCGATATGAATAAACTGAAGAATTATAGGAATTACCTCCTGTTTGTTATTGCATGCGTGGCCTTTATAGTTTTTGTACCCCAAATCGTTCCTAATCCCTACTACCTGACGGTTATGAACTCCGCCATTATCTACTTCGTAGCCATACTGGGCCTTACGATAGTTTTGGGTATGGGCGGTCAGGTTACGTTCTCTATCGCAGGTACATTGGGTATCGGCGCCTTTGCTACCGGTGTCGCAACCGTGCATTACGGGCTGCACCCTTTGATGGGGATACTGATTTCGGTGGTGGTTACGGCATTGTTTTCCTGGATAATCGGCATTGCGCTTTTCCGTCTTAAGGGCACTTATTTTGCATTCGCTTCCATAGCACTGGTGCAGATAATATACTCGGTGCTTCAGAATTGGAGTTTTGTGGGCGGTGCTGACGGTGTTTCTAGGATCCCTAATATGGATTTAGGGTTTTTCGTGTGCTCGACAAGGGAGGAATATTTTATCGCCTTTTCCGTTATCGCCATCGTTTGCGGACTGCTTGTTGAACAGATACGCCGCACTTCGCTCGGACGCGCGCTCGCTTCCATACGCGATGACGAGATTGCAGCAAGGTGCTTGGGAGTAAATGTGTATCGCACAAAGATTATCTCCCTCATACTAGCCGGAGCTTTCTCGGGCCTTGCCGGAGCGCTGCTGGCATTCCAAAGCACCAACATTACATCCGAGCTGTTTACCTTCCGCCAATCGCAGATTTTCCTTGTAATGGGTATGCTAGGCGGTGTAGGCGATACTATAGGCGCACTTATAGGCGCGGTGGTACTCACGCTGCTACCCGAAATGATGCATGTACTGCAAAATTACTATAAGCTGATTTACGGCGTAGGGATAATTATACTTATGATCTTCATGCCAATGGGCATCTCAGGTATGATAAAGAGCATACAAAAATCATTTGCCCGCCGTAAAGAGAATGCGAAACGAGGTGCCGTAAAATGACAAAACCGATTCTACGCTTGCAAAATGTATGCAAAAACTTCGGCGGCGTAGTAGCTGCGGACGAAGTTAGCTTTTCAGTTGAACCGGGCGAAATCCACGGCCTTATAGGCCCCAACGGAGCCGGTAAAACTACGCTGCTAAACCTTATAAGCGGCATATATGAAGTTGATTCCGGCGATATATTCTTTAATGAGGAGAATATCACCGCAATACCCGACTATAAACGTGCCAGAATGGGCATAAGCCGGACTTTCCAGTCCCCACGTTTTTTGCAGCGTTCCAATATAAGAGAAAACCTGCAAATTGCCACAGACTTGAAAATGCAGGTAGGGTTTTTCAAATCCTTTTTAGGCCGCAAAGACAGCGAATATGAGCGCGAGCTAAAAGAAATGATGGAGATAGCGGCTTTTGAGATACGCCCCAAGGACGACACGTCTTCACTTTCTTATGGACAGCGTAAGCTGCTAGAGATTGTACGCGCTATGCTGGCGCATCCAAAGGCTATGCTGGTAGACGAGCCGGCGGCGGGTCTTAACGGCTCGGAGCAGGACAAGGCTATGGCGCTGCTGCGACTGGCGGCAAAGCGCGATATAGGCGTTATATTGATAGAGCACTCCATGGATATGATTATGAACACTTGCCATAACATCACCGTTCTTAACTTTGGCAAGGTGATTGCGGAAGGTATGCCCCAGGAAATTTCGCGCGACCCGCAGGTTATAGAGGCTTACCTTGGAAGGAGCGACGACGATGCTTAAAATCACTAATCTTCATTCATATTACGGCCCCATCGAAGCGATTAAAGGACTGGACATGGAGGTACAGGACGGACAAATAGTCTGTCTTATAGGCAGCAACGGAGCCGGCAAAACCACTTTGCTTAAATCCATATCGGGTTTTATACAGCGCACCGGCAGCATACTTTGGAATGACGAAGAACTTATAAATAAAAAGGCGAGGGTCATTGCTCAAAAGGGCATAATGCAGGTGCCGGAAGGACGCCATGTCTTCCCCGGCCTTAGCGTGCGCGACAATCTTGAAATCGGCACCTCCGCTTATCGCAAGCCTTTTAGAAAAGCCGATTTCGACGACGATCTTGAAAACGTATATACTTTGTTCCCCCGCCTTAAGGAGCGGCGCGACCAGCTTAGCTGGAGCTTGTCGGGCGGAGAACAACAGATGCTAGCTATAGGGCGGGCGCTTATGGGTCGCCCCAAAATACTGCTGCTGGACGAGCCTTCAATGGGTCTTGCTCCGCTAGTAGTAGCCAATCTGTTTGAAAAAATTGTAGAAATCAATCGTCAGGGCATGACGGTGCTGTTAATAGAGCAAAACGCGCAGCTCGCGCTTAAAATCTCGAATTACGCGTACGTCATAGAGCAGGGCCAGATTCGCCTTGAAGGCAATCCTAAGGAACTGCTTAAGGACAGCAGGCTTGTTGAAGCGTACCTAGGTAAATTCAGTGCCGGCAATAGAGAAAGGGCTCCTGAATGCCCGCCTGATTCAGAATCCGAAGCTTAAAATTTCCTTGATTATAATTATTAAGCCCCTTTCGCTTTTCAAACGAAAGGGGCTCTTTCTTGCCTTATTATAGCTTTTTGCCGATTTAAATGCCGCCGGGCTTTAACCGATGGCTTTATCAATGCGAATATTCAATATTTTTATGTATGTGAAACGCTATCTGAAGCGGAACGGCATCCATAAAATTGCGTGCGTCATATCCGGTGCGCTCTCTAATGCGGTTTAGCCGATATTGCAGCGTATTTTTATGTATAAATAGCTGCTCCGCACTTTTGCCTATGGAGCCGTTGTTGTCGTACAGTATGCGTATTATCTGATCCCACTCATAAATATCCGCGTCGTCGCATCCATGAAAAAACTTCTCAACAAAATTCATCTTCACTTCATACGGTATGCTGTCTATAAGCAGCTCTAGCGACAGCTCATCTTGAGTGTAAACGCCCGGCCCTTTTTCCTGTGCCGCCAATCTGCATATGGCGGCGGCGTTTGTATAAGCGCGGTGGAAATCGCCGTAACCGCCGGTCGGGTTGCTTATGCCGGCGCAAAGGGTTGCCGACAACTCCTGCGATATTAACTCTAACGTGGATTTTACTATTTCTTTTAAGCTATCTTTGTTCTTAGCGTCGCATACTGCAATTATATTTCTATGCGAAGGAGACATTACCGTCACGTCTTCCGCATGCATATTCTTTTCTATCTCATTTATAAGCCTTTCCTCAAGCTGCGGGGTAAACTCGCCGAGCCCCGCCTTAAGCTCATGCGGCAGCAGATACAGCGCAATAACCGCAACTATATGCGGGCTTTGCAGATTTAAACCCAGCGACACGCTTTGCCGTATAACATTATCGTCTATCGATTCGTTAAAAAGCAGCGCCTCAAATAACGCTGAAATCATGCCCTTGTGCGAATTACCATCGAATGTTGTCTCTTTGTCAAGATGAAGCCGTATAATCTCGCGTATAGGCTTGCATAGCATCTCAAGCCTGTCTTTAGCGCCTATTATAGCGAAATTATAACGATTTTCCCTTATAAAAAAAGGCATGAACAGTGCGAACCGCTCCTGGCCATCTAACGATACCGGCTGGCATTCGTCCGATACGCCGTCGAGCAGATCGCCGTATTGTATTTGATTAACGGCTTCCAGTGAACCGGCCACCTTTTGCCCGTTTTCATCGAAGATCTCAACGTTGAGACCGGTCAGTGAAAGCAACTCCATCGAGAGAAAACGCCCATAATTCCACGTCATATCCCTAGTCTTTCCTTATCCGAAACTTCGTTCAGTTAATCCCGAGAGTCTATTCATTAGAAAGAAATGAGGCGTTGTACTTTTGTATAAACGGACGCAAATACTGCACCGCCTGCAGCGCAGCAGCATTTTCATCGGGTATGGGTAGTGACTCCACAGAACCCCAGCCATTAAAACCGGCTTTGTTTAAGCCATCGAATACTTCTTGGAAGTTTATATGCCCCCAACCCGGTGCCAAGCGGTTCGAGTCGGCAAAATGAACGTATTTGATTTTATCTCCCTGCTCGGCAAGCACATCATAAAAGGATACGTCCTCAATATTCATGTGGAAAAGGTCTGTCATAAGCCCTATGTCATAATGAGGCGGGAACCAACTAAGCGCCTGAGAGCATTCTTTTACCGAGTTAATAAAATTAATTTCATACCTGTTAATAGGCTCAAGCAGCAGCGTCACGCCATCTTGCAGCGCCCTGTCTAAAAGATGCGACATCGAGTTTACGAACATAGCCTCGGCTTGCTCGCGGGTCTGTCCATATGATAGCAGCCCTCTTGCCCGCCCAATATTGAGCATGGCTCCAAAGCGCTTAGCCACCGAAATAAGCCCCAGCAGCACGTCGATCGCCTGTTGGCGAATCATAATGCTAGGATGCGTTAAATAGAGGTGCAGCTCTGAATACACTTGGCCGGTGGTAATGCAGCATACCTCCAGATCATACTTAGACAACAGCTTCTCAAGCGGTATATTCTTAATATCGTCCTTATGCTTGAGCGCCAGCTCAATACCGTCATATCCCATATCCTTTGCAAGGGGTATCGAGTTTTCAAAGCCGCGCAGCAATACGAATGCATCTGGTCCGGCTTCCGGCGTTGTAACTCCAATCGCTAATTTCATGGCTATCTCCATGCTGTGATGTTTATTTGGGCAAAATGCCGCCGCTCGTAATATAAAGCTGCCGCATTAAAAACCAATCGGAAAAATATTGTATGCTTCCACAGCCTATTAAAGCATACTTCTATCCCCATATCTTAAACTAACAAAGCCGATTATACGCGCTTCACGTCAGCATATTAAGTCCCGCTACAGCAAGCGCTATCCGACTCTCTTGCTCTTTATGCTATCCGCCTTCGCCCCAACCAATACATCATTTTAAAGCTGGACTTCAGGCAAATACGCAATGATTATATTTTTTAAATAATAGCAGTTTTTATATGCTCAGTCAATAAAATACACGCGCCTTATCGCCGCCTTTGGTGGCGATGAAACAGCATAGTATGAAAAACGACGCATTGCTCACGCCTGCGCCGCTTATGTATCTCATTAATTATGACACGATAGAAAAACATGCCTGACCTGCGTCAATAACGCTTTGCCTTTGTCATAAACCGGCAGCAATAGCAACTCTACCTGTCAAACGGCAGATATACCATCGTCATTTCCGGTATTTTCGCTGTTATTAGAGTTTATGGTGTCTATAAGTTCTGCATATGCGGCTGCACCACGCTCGATATGCTCTTGCAGACTCGCGAGAGTATAGTCCAAATCGCGATTTTTTAAGCCGAGAAGGATCTCTTCATGAAAGGCGCAGGTGCTACCCGGGTCATCCAGCTTCTTGTTTACTATATGTTTGCGGTTTACCTTCATTATACATCTGTTTGTGTTATCAAGTATTTGCCACACAAAGAGATACACCTTTACATTTGCCCTTGTAAGAAACGATTCGTGGAATTGGCTGTCTAATTGCATAAACCTCTCCTGCGAGTCTTCTCCAAGGCAAACACGCGCCTGCTTGAGCAACTCCTCCAGATCGCTTATCCATTTTCTGTATGAAGGGCTGTCCGGCTCCTCAAATATTCTCTTTATAGATTCGGATTCAATAAAATATCTTATACCATAATAATCGCTAAGGTCATGGAGCGAAAAGCCCTGGCATATGGCCCTACCATTTGACGGTATTTTTACAAGTCCTTCAGTTTCAAGGGTGCGCAGCGCTTCTCTAACGGGGCCTCGACTTACCCCAAAACGCTCTGCCAACTCATTCTCATTAAAATGAACGCCTTGTCTTATTTTGTTTTCTAAAATTTCCTGACGCAATATATTTGCTATTTTATCAGAGAGATTGGTCTTAATAGAAAATTTCGGCATTTGTTCACACTCATCTCAATATATTTGAACCCGAATTATTAATAAACAAATACTTACAGAAATTCATTCCGTAGTACATCTTATATTAAGTGACTAAATGTAAATTGTCAACATATTAAAAATAACAACTTCATAGCCTCATATCTATTATTAATTCAAAAAGCATATTAATAGGCGCAATTCTTATCTCAATATAAAATAAATTTAAAATAACCATTGAACAGTTCAAATTTATAGAGTATAATGAGTCAACATTAAAATGTTAACATTCAACATCGTGTTTATTCATCAAAATTTATATATCAAACAAGAACCGTTTATAGCAAAAACTTAAATCTAGGGCGAAGCAATGCCCTGCACTTAATCTTAATACCCTTAAAGCTGTCTAGCAACATCAAAATCAGGCGTCGTTGCTACTATGCTTAGTTTCCTCGCTACCAATTTGTTTTCAGTATCGCATTACAAAAAGCGATACAGGCATAAATACTTACTATTTTGGGGGGCATGCTATGAAACTGACTAACCGTAAAATCAAGCAGGTAAGAGCATATGTGATAGAAGGATGTGGCGCGGATTATCATGACCAAGCCGAGGGACATTGGCTGCTGACGCAAAAGGCAACTCCTATGAGTTTCTATCCTGAATACAAGGAGACGCGCTCTAGCTTTGGATTGAATGTTCTAAAAACTCTTGTTGTAGAAATAGAGGCGGACAACGGGGAGATAGGATACGGCATAAGCACCGGCGGCTATCCAGGCGCGTGGCTCGTAATGAATCATTTGCAGCGCTTTATTGTCGATCAAGCTGTGGAAAACATTGAAAAGATGTGGGATCAGATGTTTCGCGCATCGATTTTTTATGGCAGAAAAGGCCTGGCGTTAAACGCTATATCTGCTGTCGACCTAGCTCTTTGGGATCTTTTAGGCAAAATCCGCCAAGAGCCAGTATACGCTATGATTGGCGGAAAGGTGCGGGAAGAACTGGTGTTCTACGCTACCGGTCCTAGGCCGGATCTGGCTAAGGAAATGGGCTTTATAGGCGGGAAAATGGCCTGCACTTACGCGCCGGTAGACGGGTTTGACGGAATGCGCAAGAATATAGCTGAGGCGGCGGAAATGCGTAATAGAGTAGGCAGCGACTTTATACTTATGTATGACTGCTGGATGGCGTTAGACCTTGCCTATGCGCGCGAATTGACAGAAAAACTGGCTGAGCTTGACTTTAAATGGATTGAAGAATGCTTTATGCCTGATGATTACTGGTCTTATAAAGAGCTTAGAAATACTGCGGGCAATAAAATATGGATTACAACCGGCGAGCACGAGGCGACTCGCTATGGCTTCCGTATGCTTATAGAAGAATGTAAAATCGATTTGATACAGCCGGATATCGGTTGGTGCGGAGGACTTACGGAATTGATAAGGATCGGAAACCTCGCAGAAGCGCACGGTAAAATGGTTATCCCTCACGGCAGCGGCGCGTACAGCCATCATTATGTCAGCACTAAAACAAACAGCCCTTACGCCGAATATGTCATGACCAGTCCTAAAGCCGATGAGGTGGTTCCTCAGTTCTACCCTCTTATTAAAAATGAGCCGGTCCCCGTTCAGGGCAAATTGAAACTAAGTGACACTCCCGGATTTGGAGTCGAGTTTAACCGTGAAGATATCGAATGGAACGAAGTAAAGGCGGGGGCAAAGCTGTAAAAATTATAGATATACACTATTCTTAAATATAAAATTTCCTTAAGAAACATTATTTATGGAGGTTTTCACAGATGAAAAAGAAGGCTGTTCTATAGTGCTTGGTGACTTTCTCATTAGCACCATAGCCATACATATATCCGTCATAGCCCCGCTTTATGGACTCCTCGGCGCCGATGGCGAACAAATGCCCGCCTACGCCGGTATATTTTTGTTGTCCATCGTTTAGCAGCTTATTATTGTGCGGCGCGGTACTTGCCCAATGCAAATATACGGCCTGCTGCTTCGGTGAATCTTTTATGCCTACCAGTCCTTGCACCACACTATCACCTTTCAGATATAGTCCATAAACATCCACATCCGGCGGCATTTTTGCCCAATCAACGTTCCAGCCCGCTTTTTTTGTATAAGGCTTTAGGGCGGATCTGTCAACGAATTTTGCCACTTCCGTGTCTAATATCTTGCCCGTTTCCGCATCTTTTAAGCATGGCACAAATTCATCAATCTCTATATTTATTATACCATTTTGAGCGCCGTTCTTCAACGAGTTTATGCCGGCTTTTCCGCTTTGTAAGTATTGTTTTTCCCACTCTCCATACGTCATATCGGCCGGCACAAGGTACGTCTTGCCCGTCACCGGATCCCGCGCCCGGCGCATCATTCCTTCCGCCTCTTCGTCGCCTATAACCGCCACTGTCGTACTTCGGCAGAACGGATGCATGGGCGGGTAGTTCTGCCCCGGCACCGCCTGTTCAATTGGGTACCGCTTGCCGTCCAGCCCCTGGCAGATCGTGCTCGTGCGCCCGTCCAGCGTGGCCAGATATTCATACTGATCAATGCCACAGTCCGCATAGCTTTCCAGTTCGGCCTGATTGGCCATGTAGTTTGTTTCAGTCCTTACAAGCCGCCGAGCCTCCATGGCGCCGACGCCAAAATCATCCTGTAACTCTCGCGCCATCTTAGCGCCGCTTTTGCCGCTTAAGAACCCGGCAAGTAAGTCTTGTTTGACGCGAGCCGCGATTTGGCTTGTATTATTCCATATTCGGCTTGAGTAGTGCGCTCCGCTCCAGTTGTGCCGAAGGATTTCAGACACCCGTTTTTCAGATAAGCCGGATATAGAAAACCCGCGCCCAACTCCTTTTTGGATGTCAAACGCGGTGCGCCCGTAGGCTTCGCCTATGGCGTCGATATAAAACTCTGTGCTTTTCTGGTATTCAAACCGCGCTACGTTCACTATGCGCGCATCAACCTCTCGTTGCAACTCTTCCAGCCGTTGACCTTGGCGCTGTTATAGGTTTTATAGTGTCCCGCCCTCCACGCTGCCTGTGATATATTATGGCACTGCACATAATGCAGGCAGAATTCTTTCTCGACCTCGGTCAGCTCTTCGTTACTGTCGACACTTTCAGCGATGGCGGCATTTACACGAGCTTTGCGCTTGCGTGACGTTTCTTTGTCACGTGACACGCTGTCCGTCACGTGATAGTTATTGTCCCAATTTCCGCGCCGCTTCCACTGCCGGACCGTTGCCTCCTAGCCCCCAGCTCTGCCGCCATTACCTATCCCGACCTTAAAGACTGCATAACCGAAGTAAACCCTTGCAGGATGCATTGCATATGGCCAAAGACGCTTTATGCCTTTGGCTGAACGTCGCCTTATCCGAAGGTAAGCAAATACCCGATCCCAGTATGCTCTCCGCTCTATACGTTAATGACGGCGAATTTGTGACGCTTATAGAAGCCGATATGGAAGGTTACCGCCAACTGCGCAACTCTCAACCAATACGCCGTACTGTATCCATCCCCCTCTGTCTGGACAGCAAGGCGCAGGACGCCGGTTTAAGCTTATCCAAAGTTTTG
Source organism: Christensenellales bacterium (assembly GCA_050945795.1). GTDB lineage: Bacteria > Bacillota > Clostridia > Christensenellales > MGBC116941 > JBMNTP01. Next base: position 28,256 of record JBMNTP010000015.1, read on the forward strand.
CAGGACGCGCTGAAGGAAATATTGGGGTAAGCAGCTTAATAAAAGCGCCGGCATATAGCTGGCGCTTTTTTGTCCAAAGCAGGAATCTTACGGCAAAACACAAAGCGCCGCTGAAGCGACGCTTTTATGACTTTTTTAGCACTACGAATTTATATTATATTTAGAAAAGGGCTTAAGTTCTAACTGTATATGCATTTCTTTATACATTTTAAGCTTTTCCCAAGCGTCTTCTTCGGAAATTAGAACATCATTAGATGTATTCATGTCATTATCACTTGTGAAGTACCAGGGGTTCACAACATCATAATCATTTTCATAAATAATTCCTTCTCGAACTGCCAGTTCTTTGCCACTTTCTAAATCGTAGATGTAGTGCACAGATAAGCCAGCCCCACCTGATCTCTCATTTGCAATGCTGTTATCCAAACACAGATAATATCTATTCCGTTCCCAGCCCTGAAGCACTAACTCTGGTTGGTCCTTTGACATTGTATACATGTCGAAAACCATCTTATCTATAAATCCATCTTCAGCAAGTGATCCAATCAGTAGCTCCGGTATGCCATTATTATCTACATCTACAATCAAATACCCTATGCTTGATAAAGGCGTATCCTCAAAGGTGTATGCACACAATATATTCAGCGATGCTTCCGCTAAAGCTTGTCCATCCCATTGTTCAGATAAAGCAACGTAATATTTTTCTAAAACTTCTGCATACAATTCTTCGTAATCCGTTTTTATAATTTCCTCTTTTTCAGCTTCTTGATGTTCTTCTAATTCTTCATATTCAAAAGATGAGGTGCTTTGGACAATTTGTTCCTGCGCTTCATCTCTACTTACGACCGGCGTACTACAACTACACCCTAATAGCGCTAATGCCAGCACGATTAGGAATATATGTGTTTGCTTTACGTTGGCTTTCAAAAAGCGACTCCTCCCTTTGGCTATCTAATGAAACTATTATAACGTATATGCAAGCGTCTCGCCACTTTCGGCCAATAATGTAAAAAGAGCCGATTAACGGCTCCTGGTTCTTACAATTTTCCCATCATATATAGTATGCTTTTTTCATTTGGTACGTGTAAAGGACATGTTTTGGCGCGTCATTTGGACAACCTTATATCGCCGCAACACCATACAGCCTGATAGCCATTCGCCTTATCAATTGACCGCGTTGCCGGCACACAGTACGCTCAGCATAATATAACTCATAAGCTATGTCTATATCACGCTTCCCTTCGAGGAAGCGAGCTTCCACAGCCCTGAAATAATCAGCCCCGCTAATGGCCTCCAAAGCACTTCCAAGCACAGAAATCTCCGCCAATCTATTTCGCGTTGGGCTATTTCGTCCTAATCTATTGCTGCTTTGGCAAGTTCAGCAGGCACTCGGCCGGTGCGCGAGAATCTCACAATATCATTATTGCGACAGCCTGGACAGTACATATCATTAGCCACTCTCTCCTTATGCTAAGGCAGGGCATGTAACCGTCTTTCTACTGCTCTATAAACATCCCTTGGCGCTTTTTAGCCTTCCATCCGCCCAGCCTCATAAGCTGCCCTCACTGCCTTATTAATTATTGCGTCTATGTCCATGCTTGCTTTACCCAATTAGTTGACCTTCTACCCATACTATTCCCACGCTGTTAGTAATTCGCTTACATCTCTTTGAACCTCGAGGTTTCATTTTTCCGCCTTTGCGCACATTGGCATATTCGCTGGCGATTGAGTAATGCTCTGCGTTCGCTGTAAATTTCGTATACCCGATAAAATCATTAGCGTCCTCGGAGAAAAGGCCTGGATCATATGGTGGGTTGGCCGCTTGCTTGTTCTTTCCGCCACAAGATACTCCACAAATCACCCGAGCACCGGCAGAGAGTTCTACAAGCGCCCTGCAGGTAAGAGGCCAACCTCCTGCGCCGTGTAGTGCCGCTCTACACTGGCCGACAATGGTAATATGCGTTCCCCGGCCAATTCTACGCTGGCGTAACTCGCGCATATCTGACGGTAATCGCGGTTGTCCACAAGGTCTGCGTTTTGAAGCCATACCGACGCCGCTCTCGCCCTTGCGTTATTTCGCTTAGCCTCTGCAAGCATTGCCTTGGTTGCGTCTGCCTCTGGCGATATGTAGCTGCCTGTCTTGCTGATGCTCGGCAATACCTCATGGGTAATCCAGCGTTTAAAGGCTTTTGCTTCTGGCCTGCCCGACCGAAGGATAACACTGTACAGGCCGGGTCATTAACGATGGTAAGTTCCTGCATCCCTCCAAGGGTGTCGATTTGGCCGACGCCCTTTTCGTCATCGAGACGGGCGGCAACATCACGACTATTTCCGATGCTCAACACATGACATGCGCCCTTTAACACCTACCACGGTTCACTGTGGCGCATTACCATGCGCACATCTTTGGCTTGATAATTTAATACTGTAAAATTGTTTATGAGTTACTCTCCTTTCTATTCGTTTGATTATGCCGCCGTCCGGAAAAATTAAGAGCATGTCCGAGGCTAGCCTGCCAATGTAGTGCAGTATTTTGTATTGCTCGGACAACGTAAATTCCGCGCCACCGTTTAAGCCGCGGCTGACATGTTGCGGCGATCGCTCAATTAATGCGAATATGTCTATGTTGGTAAGGCCGCGCAGCGTCATTTCACTGCGTAAGCGCTGGAACAGTCTTGCTGATTCAGGTAGCTTCATCCCGTATTTTTTGCTTGGTTTCATAGCAGCGTTCATATTGTTGCTCCTTTCTGTAAGAAATGCTTATATAGTTTTGGTGATTTGGTCTACAGCAAACAAATCATTTATGCTGCAATCGAGTATTCTCGCCAACGCGGGGAGCTTGTCGCTTGGCGGACGCCTGTCACCTGATTTCCGCATTGTAATTATCAAACCCGATTCATAGCCCAGCGCTTTTGCCAGATCTGTTTTTGCTAATCCTCTCGCTATCCGATGATTTCTTATTTCAGTTTTCATGTAATATCCTCACCCTTTATGCTCACTTTATGCGAGTATATTAAATCATTTGGTGAGCTCAGCCCATATGCATTTAACATTTTGTGAGTATTCGGTTTGTCGTATTGTTATATCTCGCAAACGGTGATATTTTGACAAAAAAAGAAATGAGGGTCGCCATGTTTGCCAAGAGACTCGCAAAATTAAGAAAGGCGAAAAGATTGACCCAGGTAATCTTTGCAAACACGTTCAATATAGCCACAGGAACTATTGGGATGTGGGAAAGCGGGAAAAGGGAGCCTAGCTATGTGATGGTAGAAAAAATTGCCGACTTTTTGACGTATCCATCGACTATCTATTAGGCCGTACCGATAATGAAAAACCCTCAGCTATCTCTGAAGAAGACGACTTTCTGTTTGAGCTTTATCAACGCTTTTCGGCTGTTGGTAATAGTAGGGTTAAGGCCAGGGGAATTATGCGATCTGCGTCGTACGAAACAAACAGATAAGTGCACCTTGGCCATAAGCGGCAACTACAACCGGTTCGGAGAACGCACAAAAGGCAAGACTAAAAACGCCATTAGGCACTTTGTATTGCCCAGCTACGGTGTGAAAATTATGGACGACCAGCGCAAGCTGCTTATAAAAGCCAGAATAGCGTCGAAGTACCTGTTTCCCATAATTGACAGAGAGCAATCCACATCTGCTCAAATCTATAAACGGTGGAAGCGGTTTGCACGCGCCAACGAAATAGCCGATGTGTCGCTGTACGAGCTGCGGCATACGTTTGTATCTATGTGCAAAGGATCAATACCAGAGAGGCTTATAAAGCCAGTCGTTGGGCATAGCAGCAAAATGCCCACATACAACACATATGGACACGCGATGGACGTCGAATTAGAGATGGTCGCACAAATAATAGAAGAGGCATACTCGGAGATTATAAATAATAAGAGGGGTTAAAACCGGGGTTAATAGCATAAACAAAAACAGAAAAACCGCTTTATAAAGCGGTTTCCTTTTGGTCTGGGTGACAGGAATTGAACCTGCGACCTCTTGAACCCCATTCAAGCACGCTACCAAACTGCGCCACACCCAGATATAACCATATACTAAAACATGCGTTTCCTTTACTGCACGATAGATATACTAACATTTAATCGGGCGGTTGTCAATGCGAAAACTATGCTCTATGCTCATTCTAACGCTATAAAATAACTGCGCCAAACCGAAGTTGCACAATCAGATATACCGCGGGGTCTAAAGCTTTGTTCAGGCGTTACCGAACATAGGAGAAGTATAAGGGGCAGACCCTTCGCCCGCCCCTTATAAGCGCAATTCCGTTATTTATCTTCGAGCTTTTCCTCATCCTTTAACTTATCGCACTCAGATGCGTATCCGCAGCTTGAACAGCTCGAGCAGCCGGAATCTTTTTTCTTCGTAAAAGCCCTTACCACCACAAACGCCACCAGCGCCACAGCTAACACGCCTATAACAACATCTATTACATTAATACCATTCATAAGGTTTCTCCATATATGCTTTTACGCCAACCCGAGCAACGAACCTACATTGAATATCAGGAACGAAACAACCCAGGCTGTAAGCATCCAAAATCCTATAGTTATCCATGTCCATTTGCGGGAATTCAATTCTGCACTAGCCGCCGCCACAGCCGCCATACAAGGCACGCTCAGCAGGTTAAACGCCATAAACGATATAGCCGCAAGCGGTGAGAAAGTAGCCGCCAAGGCAGCCGTTAGCGCGGTTGCCGCAGCCTCGTCCTCAAGCGCGTCGCCTTCAACGCCGGGATTATACAGCACTCCCATTGTTGAAACTACCATTTCCTTAGCTATAAGGCCGGTCAGCGTAGCTACAACGGCTCTCCAGCCCATATCACCCGACGCCCAGCCCAGCGGCACAAAAATCGGACGTATAAAGTTACCTATCACGCCGAGTATGCTTTGTGCGCTGTTCGCGTCGACCATCTCAAGAGTGAAGCTAAAGTTCGATAGGAACCATATAACCACCGTTGAGCCGGCAATTATAGTAGTAGCGCGTACTACAAAGTGCTTCAGCTTATCCCATAAGTGTATAAAAAGGTTTCTAATCTGCGGCAGGCGATACGTCGGCAGCTCCATTATAAAAGGAGGCACCGCACCCTTAAGCAGCGTTTTCTTAAGTATCATCGAAGCGATTACCGCGACAAGTATGCCCAAAACATATATTCCAAATACCACAAGGTCGGTGCTGCCCGGAAATATAGCGCCGGCTATCATTGCCCATACCGGCAGCTTTGCGCCGCATGAAAAGAACGGCATAAGCATAAGCGTAAGTTTCCGCTCTTTATCGTCGGCCAGCGTCCTTACGTTGGCCATGGCTGGAACGGAGCAGCCAAATCCCATAAGCATAGGCAAAAACGCTTTGCCCGACAATCCAAACCTTCTTAGCACTCGATCCATAAGGAAGGCGACGCGCGCCATATATCCTGTATCCTCCATAATGGAGAGGAACAAGAACAGCAGCAGTATAAGGGGCAAAAAGCCAAGTACCGCGCCGACACCGGCGACTACACCGTCTATCACCAGGCCCAACACCCAATCAGACGCTCCCGCCGCCATAAGCAGCGATGCCAATCCGTCGGATATAAGAGCTATAAGTTCTTCTGCCAGTCCGCCCAGCCATACGCCTAGGGAAGGTATTGCCTCACCGCCGAATATAGCCTCTATGCCAAGGAAATCCTCTGAAAATATAGTATGGAATACTATAAACATGAAGGCAAGGAATATCGGTATGCCGACGTATTTGTTTGTCAGTACCTTGTCAATTTTATCGCTTCTGGTAAGCTCTCCGCGCTTTTTCGTTTGCACCAGCGCTTTTGATAGGTTTGCCGTTATGTATCTATATCTGATATCGGCTATGCCGGCTTCAAAGTCGCCGCCCAGCGCCTCATCAAGCTTTATAGCGCTTTTAAGCTCCTGCGCCTTTTGTGCCGCTTCGACGTGCTGCATTTCAAGCTCGTCTTCCTCAAGCAGCTTTACAGCGTGGAACACAGGATGCGTTATGCCCGAAGCACTCAGCATTTCCGTTATCTTACCCAGCACCTCGCCCATATACGATTCCGATACAACCGAATGCCCTTTGCGCTTTTTCTTAGCCGCGTCATACGCCGCCTCCATAAGCTCCTTAACGCCGTCATCACGCAGCGCACTTATAGCTATAACTGGTACGCCAAGCTTAGCTTCAAGCACACCAACATCTATGCTGGCGCCGTCTTTTTTAACCGCGTCTATCATATTAAGCGCGACAACGACAGGACAGTCTGTTTCAAGCAGTTGCGTAGTTAAATAGAGGTTTCTTTCAAGGTTTGTAGCGTCTACTATATTTATTATAAGGTCGGGATTATCGTCTATAATATAATTACGCGCGATAACCTCCTCGGGCGTATACGGTGAAAGCGAGTATATTCCGGGCAGGTCGATGATGTCTATATGCTCTTTTAGCTTTTTGTATACTCCCTCTTTTCTATCAACCGTAACACCAGGCCAGTTGCCAACATGGGCGGTGCTGCCGGTAAGAGAGTTAAACAGCGTTGTTTTGCCGCTGTTAGGGTTTCCTGCAAGCGCAAATCTCATGATCTATTTTCCCCCTTCAACACGCATCACAATGGCGGATGCCTCGGCTTTTCTCAGCGACAGCTCATAACCGCGAATATTCACCTCGATAGGATCGCCTAGAGGAGCGGTTTTCCGCATTATAATTGTTGTGCCGGGGGTAATGCCCATATCAAAAATACGGCGTCGCAACATGCCCGCCGCCGCAACTGTTTTTACAGTTCCCGACTCTCCGGGCTGAAACTTATCTAGAGTTTTTTCCATTCCTATTCTCCTGTCAACTGACAAATATTTTCATAGCCAGCCCCTTATCGATGGCCAGCTTACAACCCTTTATTTTTACAATTAGATTGCCGAAATTGTCCGACACCGGGGTTACCGCCTCGCCCATAATAAGACCAAGGTTTTCAAGATGCTTTTTGAGCTTGATATCAGCAACAGTGCGTACTATTTTAACTTCTTTGCCCAAAGGCGATATTGCCAGCGGCATAATATTCCCTCCTCGTTAGTTAAGGCTAACTATTTTTGTAAAAAAACGCTCGGCATTTACCATTTTATTAAATCTTTCGGCACGCCGAGTTAGATTACATTAACATCATATTCTTATGTTATTTGATTGTCAATGATTTTAGAATAATTTTATACTTTTATTATAAAAATTAATATGAAATGTGATCCGCCGCATAGACTATATACTCAACCTGCCTATTTTACACAGATTTAACGATTCCTGCCACAGCAATAACGCCGGACGCTCCAAAAGAGAATACCGGCTCGGCATCTTTTCAGCACCGTTTTTCCAATACAGTCCGCCGCTTTTATAAGCCTCATCATTTAGCGCCAGCTTAGCCAAATGCTCACCCGGCACATCAGGCGAAACTCCACCCCGTCGCCTAACGCTCCAAAAAGCCTTCTCTATCCCTGAAGTGCCTTTGCATCCTATGTCAGTGTTGACAAGTCCGGGGTCGGCGGCAAAGGCACGTATGCCGGCCGGCTCGAAAAACCTTCTGTTAATCTCAGCTGAAAACATCACATTGCAAAGCTTAGTCCTTTTATATTGCCCAAGGCAAGAGTATCGGTTTTGCATTTGCAAATCGCTAAAATCCAATCGCGTACCATAATGCGAGGCAGAGCTTACCGTTATAACTCTGGCACGGCGCGCCGCCTTAAGCTTTTTTAAAAGCAAATGCGTTATTAAAAACGGCGCCAAATGATTGACAGCCAATTGCAATTCTATGCCGTCTTGAGTTGTGGTGAAGCGGCTTGAAACCGCCCCCGCCGCATTTATAAAAATGTCAAGCTTTTCTATACTTGCCGATATATCGCCGGCGAGCCTTGTTATATCATTTTGCGAGGCTAAATCGCACAGCATAAATTGTATATCCGCTTTAGGATTATTGCTTAGTATATACTCCTTTGCCTCATTGCATTTTTGAGCGTTACGGCCTATCGCTATAACCGCTATCCCCCGCGCCGCCAATTGCTCTGCCGCGCTTCTTCCAATGCCGGATGTAGCCCCCGTAACAACCGCCACAGTCTTTCCCATGCCCCGCTCCTTAATAAATTTAGAAATATCTCAGACTTTAATTTTGACTATACATAACACAGCGATAATAGTCAAACGCGCCCCCTCCTGCCTTTTTAAGCTATATTTATCACCTGTCCAAACTCCGCTAGATATATACTCTTTCTATATTACATACATTATATATGTTTCGCTATTCCTATCGCCTCAAAGCACTTTAGCGCATTATTGCCGTCATATACATACTTTAAGCGTATGCATATGTTATACTTATATAAATAGAAAACACATAACTAACGGAGCGATAAAATGGCAATTGACAGAGTAAGAAAACATCTTGAAAAATGGGGACGCGGCAACTACATAATAGAGCTTAATGAATCGATAGCCACAGTTGAGTTGGCGGCGGCGGCGCTTAAATGCGCTCCCGAGCGCATAGCCAAAACTATATCGCTTAAAAAGGGCGAAACGGCTATGGTTGTAGTAACCGCAGGAGACGCCAAAATATCAAACAGGAAATTCCGCGACGAATTCGCCATAAAGGCGCGTATGCTGCCCCGCGATCAGACAGAAGACATCATCGGCCACGCGGCGGGAGGAGTGTGTCCTTTTGGCTTAAACAGCGGTATTGATGTTTATATGGATGTATCTTTAAAGAGGTTTGAAACGGTATACCCCGCTTGCGGCAGCGCTTCTTCAGCTATACAGCTTACGCCCGACGAGCTTTATGAATACTCACATTGCTTAAAATGGGTGGACGTATGCGAAGGTTGGTTGTAACGCTAAGCCATAAATATAATATAAATGCAGCGAATATTGCATATACATGCTCGGCGCTGTTGACTATTGTATAAAAGCGGGTTTATAATATAATAGCGCGGGTTTTGGCAAGCATAAACAATTTAGCCAAATATCGGCTTGTTATATGGCTTGCGCCGCGTATCAGCAGTAAACATCAATTTAAAAAATGCCTGTTCAAATAAGGCGCATAGGGAGGCGGGAAACGGTTCTTTTCTACAAAGATATATAACCCGGATTCAAGCTCCTGACCAGTCATAACAACGGTTAAACTAACGCTCAGGTTTTGGCATAACGCCGATTTGCCGTTCGGGATTATATTTTAGATATTCAATTAAAGCTTATATTCGGTTTATACATATTAATATAATAGGTTTATCATTTGCCGGTGTTGCCGGACCAATCCGGGCGGAATGCTGTTTTTATTAATTGGGAGAATATCTTAACCACTTTGCGACACATGCCGCACAAAGCCTTGTCCAGCCCGGGGGCCATGCAATCATTCCGACATAAAAATAATTTGTCAGGAGGACGCGTAGTGGAAGACCTGTTGTTATTCGAAATCATAGGCATTGTTACTTCCCTTATCGCCTTCGGCTTGGCAGCCTACTTCTACTTTTGGGTAAAGAAGCTGCCGGGAGGCGACACTAAACTCGAGAGCATTGGCTTAATGATCAAAAAGGGCGCCCGTGCTTTCCTGAGGCGCGAATACAAGGTGCTGTCCCTGTTTGTGGCAGGCGCGGCAGTGCTTATATTCGTTCTTCTCCCCGAACCCATATGGAGTACGCAGTCGATAAGCAAAAACCTCGTAATGACCATATCGTATATAGCGGGCTCTGTACTGTCGGCGCTAGCCGGAAAAATCGGCATAGAGATAGCTACAATCGCCAATGTCAAATCGGCTGTGGCTGCTAAAAAGGGCATAAGCCAGGCGTTTTCGGCAGGCTTTAGGGGCGGGGCGGTTATGGGAATGGCGGTTGTAGGCACCAGCCTTCTAGGCTCATCGGTGCTGCTGCTTTTCACAAACGACGCCAACGCCGTTTTAAGCTTCTCCTTTGGCGCATCTACCCTCGCCCTTTTCGCTAAGGCGGGCGGCGGCATATTCACAAAAACAGCCGACATCTCCGCTGACCTTGTAGGCAAGGTTGAACTCGGCATAGACGAGGACGACCCGCGCAACCCCGCTGTTATCGCCGACAACGTAGGCGATAACGTAGGCGACGTCGCCGGCATGGGCGCCGACCTTTTCGACTCGCATATAGCAGCTATAGTTGCCAGCCTTGTTATGGCTTACGGCCTTATCAACAAAATACCAAACGTTATAGGAATGGTGCTGTGTTATACATCGCTAGGCCTTCTCGCCTCTGTAATAGGCTCCATGCTCTCTCGCATGGGCAAGGACGGCGACCCCGGCAAAGCGCTCAACAACGGCACATACTTTACCACCGGCCTTTTCGCAGTATTTACTCTTATCGCCACCTTCATATGGAATTTTGAATGGGCGATTTGGATTTCTGCTATGGTCGGCCTTTTAGTAGGCGTTGTAATAGGCATAACGACAGACTACTTTACAAACGACGCTAAAAAACCTGTCCGTAAAGTGGCGCACGCCAGCCAGAGCGGCCCGGCGTTTACAATAATAAGCGGCTTTAGCTACGGGCTTTTAAGCGTGCTGCCGGCGCTGCTTGGCATAGCCGTTTCGGCATTTGTAGCGCATACCGTTTGCACAATTATGATAGGCCCTGAGGCGGCTATGTTCGGCATAGGCATGGCTGCTCTTGGAATGCTGTCTATAGTTGGCATGATAGTATCAAACGACGCCTACGGCCCCATTGTAGATAACGCGCGCGGCATAGCCGAAATGGGCGGCCTTGGCGATGATGTAATTCGCATAACAGACGAGCTTGACTCGGCCGGAAACACCGTTAAAGCCATAACCAAAGGTTTCTCTATAAGCGCGGCGGGTCTTACCGTTATAGCGTTGCTTGGCGCTTTCCAGGAGATAGTTGAGGGCTTAGGCCATAGCATATCGTTTGATATAATGGATCCTTTGGTGTTCTTCGGGCTTATTGTCGGGCTTTCGATACCTGCTATTTTCTCGGCAATGCTTATGCTTGGCGTTAACAAAAACGCGGAGCGCATGGTCTCTGAGATACACAGGCAGTTTGATGAAATCCCCGGCCTTAAAGAAGGCAAAGAAGGCGTTGTGCCTGAATACGAAAAGTGCATAGATATAGCTACAATAGGCGCTATAAGAGAGCTTATTCCCGCTGGCGCAGTAGCTATACTCGCGACGTTAGCGGTAGGGTTCCTTGGCGGCATAAAAGCGCTCGGCGGCTTCCTTACAGGGAACATAGTTTCCGGACTGCTGCTCGCGCTTATAATGTCCAACTCGGGCGGACTATGGGATAACGCCAAGAAATACGTTGAGTCGGGCAACTATGGCGGCAAAGGCAGCGACACTCATAAAGCCGCTGTTATAGGCGACACCGTAGGCGACCCCTTCAAAGACACCGCCGGACCTTCCATAAACACACAGATAACAGTTGTATCTTTGGTGGCGAACCTTACAGCGCTGCTGTTCGCTTCGGTATCGCTGTTCTCATAATAAAAAGGCGGCAAAAGCGCCGGGTAATCCCGGCGCTTTTTCGCGCATTACGCCGCCGCAACTATAAAATATACATTTATACCAACTAAATGCGTATATTATTCAATTTATACTTTATTAGCCCTTCGGGTTAAGGTACAATAAAGCGATGAACTAAAGGAGGAACGATATGGACCTTAGCATTCTATCTGCGTCACAGCAGACAATAGTACTTATAAGCATGCTGGTTTATATGGGACTGGTTGTAGCTATCGGACTTATGTACAGCAAGCGCAACAAGAACATTGAGGAGTTCTACCTCGGCGGACGCTCGCTCGGGCCCTGGGTAACGGCAATGAGCGCGGAAGCATCGGATATGAGCAGCTGGCTGCTTATGGGGCTGCCCGGCGTAGCTTTTCTTAGCGGATACGCCGAAGCCGGCTGGACAGCCATAGGATTGGCGCTTGGCACATACCTTAACTGGAAGCTTGTGGCTTATAGACTGCGCAATTACACTCAGATTGCCGGCAACGCCATAACGCTGCCCGACTTTTTCTCAAACCGCTTCCATGACAAGCGCCGCATACTTATGACAATTGCAGCCGTCATTATAGCATTTTTCTTTGTTATCTATACATCCGCCGGCTTTGTAGCATGCGGCAAGCTTTTCAACAGCCTTTTTGGCATCGACTACGGCCTTATGATGATTATAAGCGCCCTGGTCATACTACTTTATACAATAATCGGCGGATTTCTTGCCGAAAGCACGGTGGATTTTTTCCAGGGCATACTTATGTTTATAGCTCTTATAACGATAGTGTTTGTAGGCGTAAACGCTGCCGGCGGCATCGGCGGAGTGTCCGCTACAGTAGCGTCTATGGAAGGCTTTGGCAGCATGTTCACGTCTTTTGATAGGATAAGCTGGAGCTCGAGCCCTATATCGTTAATAAGCACTTTGTCGTGGCTGGCATGGGGGCTGGGCTATTTTGGAATGCCGCATGTTCTGCTGCGCTTTATGGCTATCAAAAACCCCAAAGAGCTTAAAAAGTCGCGTATAGTGGCATGCACATGGTGTTTTATAACTCTTATAGCTGCGGTGCTTATAGGAATCGTAGGAGCGGCGGCGGTACCGGATATGCTCGATGGGCTTGATAAAGCCGGCATGAGCTCAAAAAGCGAGACTATATTTGTAGTGTTAGCTCAGATACTCGGCAGCAACGGCACGCTGCTTACAATATTAGCCGGCCTTATGCTATCCGGCATACTAGCAGCACAGATGAGCACATCGGATTCTCAGCTGCTCGTAGCGTCTTCGGCTATATCGCAGAACTTCTTTAAGGGCGTACTCAAGACCGACGCCAGCGAAAAACAGGTTATGTGGGTATCACGCGCTACTATACTTGTTATTACAATAATAGCGGCTATACTCGCCCTAAGCCCCAGTCTTTCGATATTTGATATAGTATCGTATGCCTGGGCAGGGTTTGGCGCCGCTTTCGGCCCGCTTATACTGTTCTCGCTGTTCTGGAAAAGAACGACTTTGGCAGGAGCTGTTGCTGGCATGGTAAGCGGAGGGCTTACGGTTATCATATGGAAGAACCTGCTCTCGCAGCTCGGCGGCGTGTTCGCGATATATGAACTGTTGCCGGCTTTCATAATCTCCTGCATATTCATATATGTTGTGAGCCTTATGACCGAAGAGCCTTCAAGTGAAATACTAGATGAATTCCAGCGCGCCAAAGAGGGACGTCTGGCTTAACCGTTTATGCCGGTCGCGTGTTTTTATAGATGCGCGGCCGGCTATAATTTTACCTCGGCAGATGCGTCACGCTCCAAAGCCGAGAAAGGAATGTAAAATGTCGCGTCCCGAAAGAATAGTATCTAAGAAAGAAGCGATGGATATACTTGAAAAAGCCGAATATGGCTGTTTATCCATGGTAACTCCGGACGGCCATGCCTATGGCGTCGCGGTAAACCATTGCTATTTAAGGGAAGAAAATATAATTTATTTTCACTGCGCCGTGTCCGGCCTTAAGATAGATTGCCTAAAGGCCAACCCGAACGTATCATTTTTTGCTGTATCACAGCATAAGGTAGTGCCTGAAAGATTTATTACCCACTATGAAAGCGCCCTGGCATTTGGAAAGGCCAGAATAATAATCGACAGCAAGGAGATAGTAAAAAGGCTTAAAGGCATCTGCGACAAATTCGCCCCTCATGTGCTGGAGCGCCGCGGACAGGTTATAGCCAAGCATATAGATGAAGTCGTTATTGTTGAAATAGGCGTTGAGAGCATCACCGGCAAGCGCAATAGCGACAATTAAGTCGTCGGTCGCTAAATTGCTATCAATGTACTTATTGCTTTTTTTCTTTAAAAAGGTTATAATTTTTAATGCTTGCAAAAGCGTCGCTTGTTAGCTCAAGCCGCAAACGCATATGGTCATGGAGGAGTCGCCTAGTCCGGCCGAGGGCGCACGATTGGAAATCGTGTAGACGTCAAAAGCGTCTCGAGGGTTCGAATCCCTCCTCCTCCGCCAAATCTAAACATCGTTATTGATACAATGACGAGTAGCGAAAAAGTCCAGTATTACTGGGCTTTTTTGCATTTCAGAGCAGAAGCCGCGATGTTTTGAGAGGCATTTTCTTACGCCTTTTTGCACCATCCCGTGTCATGATGCACCAGAGGTTTTTCTGCGCCCGTCTTTCGTGTCGTAGTTCAAGAATCGTGTCATCGTGCACCAAACATGATTTTACCGTCTTTAAAGGTACGACCTGTTCCCTAATACGTGATGGAATGATAGGCTCACCTCGATGTCTGGTCTGTATTTTTCGTTTTGCTCGTTCGCGGGAATAGGTCGAGTATGGTTTTTATGCCTATTGTCTGTTCGAGGAAACAGGTCAATAGCTTTTGTGCGTTAGCGGGAATAAGTCGAGATATGGTTTTAAGCCACCTATGCGCTACCCATACTTATGAGCAATTTACTATCTCAAAACCGACTTTAATCAGCTTATCTTTTACTTCACTAGCAATCGGCCACATTATAGACAAAAGCGTTATCGGAGATGGCTCTGTAATCAGAACAGCAGTCATCTTCTTTTATTTATCCAATGAGGGTGTGTCTATACTCGAAAATGCAGCACACATCGGCCTGCCCGTACCGCAGAAGCTAAAGAATATTTTAAAGCAGCTTCATAACCGAAGTGACAAGGAGGACTAATCAATGAATCTGCATAAGCTTATACTTACTAACAATGCTTGCTATAAAACGGGCAGAACCATCACGCCCAAAGGAATTATGGTGCATTCCACCGGGGCAAACAATCCCAATCTAAAACGCTATGTAGGTCCCGATGACGGCTTGCTTGGGAAGAACCAGTACAATAACCACTGGAACCAAGATAAGCCCGAAGGACGGCAGGTCTGTGTCCATGCCTTCATTGGAAAATTTGCCGATGGTACTATCGCCACATATCAGACTCTCCCGTGGAACCATCGAGGCTGGCATGCTGGAGGAAAAGCAAATGACACCCATATCGGCTTTGAAATTTGCGAGGATGGTCTTGCCGATGCTACCTATTTCAATAAGGTATATACCGAGGCGGTGGAGCTATGTGTGTATCTTTGCAAGCTTTATGGTTTGACCGAAAAGGATATAATCGGGCATTACGAAGGGTATCAAAAAGGAATCGCTTCCAATCATGGCGATCCGAGAAATTGGTTTCCAAAGCATGGTAAGTCGATGGATACTTTTCGCTCTGATGTGAAGGCTGGACTTATTGCTGCCTCACCCGAGGCAACCACGCCTAAGAAATATTACCGTGTTCAGGTCGGTGCATTCTCCGTCAAAGCTAATGCTGACGCCATGCTCAAAAAAGTTAAGGCGGCAGGATTTAAGGATGCTTTCATTAAATATTCGTGATAACTATTATCAAGCCCGCGGAGCGTAAAAACTCTGCGGGCTTTTTTCTATTTATAGGTGTATAAAACGCCTCTCTTTTCTCCGTATAGCGAGGAGGTGTTTTTCATGATCAATGAACAAAAACTTGAACTGGTGAGTCATCCTATTGGCGAAGGGCTGAAAATCGATGGTGGAGTGAACTCTACTTCGCAGGAACAAATGCAGTGCGAAGTGGATTATGTGAGAGCACAGCAAATACTTACTTCAATGTTTGAGAAAGGTTTGATTTCCTTGTCGGAATTCAACAAGATAACCGAATTAAACCGCAAAACTTTCTCACCATTATTAGCTGACATTATGCCTTGAAATCCTTGATATTACTCTGCTATAGAGGTAATATGTGACACTGACCAAGGAGGTGAGAATTTGAAAAAGGTAACGAAAATTGTTCAAAACACAGCCGATATAACTGAGCAGACCAAGCTACGGGTTGCAGCTTACTGTCGTGTATCTACTGACAGCGACGAGCAGATTGAAAGTCTGGAAGCACAGAAAAAGCATTACGAATCCTACATCAATGCTAATCCTGAGTGGAAGTTCGCCGGGCTTTATTATGATGAGGGCATCACCGGTACAAAAAAGGAAAAACGGCCTGAACTGCTTCGGATGATTGCTGACTGTGAAAACAGAAAAATAGACCTCATTGTAACGAAGTCTATTAGCAGGTTTGCTCGAAACACAACCGATTGTCTTGAACTGGTCAGAAAGCTGCTTGACCTTGATGTTTTCATTTATTTTGAAAAGGAAAACATAAACACCATGGATTCCAAGGGCGAGGTTATGCTCACAATTATGGCATCCCTTGCTCAACAGGAAAGCCAGTCCTTAAGTCAGAATGTGAAACTGGGTTTACAGTATCGTTACCAACAAGGTGAAATACA
>JBMNTP010000016.1:0-43862 GCA_050945795.1 Christensenellales bacterium
AACAAGCGCTATGCCGGAGAGCAGCCGCGCCTTTGATGAGCCGCCGCCTTCAACTATCTTCCTTATATAGTCTGTTATAAGCGAATTATCCTCGGGGTGCTGCCCGCTTATTATAGCGCGGCGGCAATGGAAGGCATCGAAAAAGCTGTAGGCGTATATCATTATAAGAGGCACTACGAAAACCGAGGCTAAATAGCCGGAACCGAGTATAATCATAAGCACTACGCAAGCGGCAAAACTGCCGAGCAGCGTTAGCCCTTTTACCGGCAGACCCATGTATAAATGCGGTATGCCCGGAGCGAAGGCGAAGATGAATGTTAAAAAGCCGCTGGGGCGAGGATGGTTCGTATTATTCATATTATTCTCCTTTCGGTGTATTGTTTTGCAAAAGGCTTACTATTGCGGAGGGAATATCGAGATTTAGCACATCGCGGTTTATGCTAGCGGTAAATTCCAGCTGCTTTAAGGATATATCGGAAAAGAAGTCGGTTATAGGCGCGCTAAAACCGCTCAAAGCGATAGCGCATATAAGTGCGGCGGCCGATATCATGGATACTCCGGCTTTTATAAGCACCGGCGACTGCCTTTGTGTTTCTTCAGCTCGCTTTACCACCCGTTCGCAAAAGCCTTTTGGGGCGGCAGGGCTATAAAGCTGCGATAGTTTTTTCTTTAAATCATCCATTTTGCCTTCCGTCCTTATCATCTACTAAAAGCAGCGTTCTAAGCTTGTTTCGGGCGCGGTATATGCGCGTTTCCACTGTGCGAAGCGGTAGACGCAGCACCTCGGATATATCCGCCGCGCTAAGGTCTTGAAAATAATAGAGCTCTATTACCGCCCGGTATATCTTGTCGAGCTGCGATATGGCGTTGTGCAGATCAAGCTGGCTGCTAAAATCATACTCCTTAGCCGGAGCGGCGTTGTCCGCTAACAGCGGCACCGTTTGAGGCACCGGCTTTTTTCTTACAGCCTTATTATAGGCGACACGGTATATCCATGTTGAAAGGGCCGCTTCTTGCCTGAACGTATGCAGCTTGCGGTAAATGAGCAGGAAAATATCCTGGGCAAGATCTTCCGCATCGGCATGGTTTAAAGTGAAACGCCAAGCCATTGCGTAAATCCGGTCCTGGTATTCGGCTACAAGCTCCGGAAACCAACTGTAATCGCCGTTTTTGATTTTTTCCAGCCATAGCGCTTCGCAGTTCAAGCCACCTTCTCCTCCCGCTTACCAAAAATACGCGTATCTTGTAATTGCCGTAAGCATACCGGGCAAGTGAAGCGATGCATTGATTATACACAACACTATAACCGATATAAATATAAACCCCAGCTTTACCTCTGTGGCTTTTCCGGCGCATTTTAGGTAAGAGGACACGCACAGCTCTATTCCAAGCGATATGCAGTATGCCGGTAACATAAGTCCGGACGCTATCGGCAAAGGCATTTTAAAGAGCATAGAGCATATCGCCAGCGATCCGGCGAGAAACATTGCGGCGCCAAGACTTATTATACCTGCTTTATAGCCGCGTTGTTCGTTTGATTGATACATATGTGGCTCCTTTCTTTTATAATTTAGAGGCAAAAAAGGAGATTAAATACTTCAAACATTTAAAAATAAATAAGATTACCGCTAAGACAGATGTTTTAAAAAGGCCAATGGATTGGTGGCGGATATGCTATAATATAACAAAATACAAAAGCCGCTTAATTAAAAGCCGCTTTTTTACGGTGCGTTTATGAAGCTTGAAGGAAGAAAAAACCTAATAAAGCTGATGGAAATGATTACAGGCAAACAGGAGTACAGCATACCGGCTGTTTGGAACGGCTTTAATGTGGACTGCCGTAAATCACGCCGAAAAGGCGATATAATCGCAGATGCCGATTTTTACCGCGCCACAATACTCGCCGTTTTAGAAAAGCCTGATATGGGTTTTGACGATTTAGCGTCCGGCGCTCCGGTATACGCCATGCTGCCCCGCTCATACACCGCTTATGATACGGCGGGCGACGGCGTTATTACTCCCGGCACATTTTTAAGGGCGATAAGCCTGCTGCCGCATATAAAGGCGCTCGGTGCGGGAGCGATATATATGCTGCCGCTCGCTTTAACCGGCGAGGCGTATAAAAAAGGCGGCGCCGGCAGCCCTTACGCCGTTAAAGACTATGCGCGGCTTGACCCTTCGCTCCATGACGATATGGCGGGGGAGTATTGCTCAGAAAAGGCGGATATAGAGTTCGCGGCTTTTGTTGAGGCGTGTCATATATTTGGTATAAGGGTGCTCGTCGATTTTGTTTTTAGAACATGCGCGCGGGACAGCGAGCTTATAAGAAGGCATCCCGACTGGTTTTATTGGATAGGCAAAGATAACCTTGGAAATTTTATGCCGCCCGGCCCAAAAGACGGAAGTCCGGAGCGGATAGACATTAAAAACGCTCATAAGGCTTACTTATCTCCTTATATAGACAAATACCTTGCGGCATTTCGCACTGATCCCGGTAAAAGCGAGGAATGGGCGAGCATTGTTAATGCCCCAAATCTTTTAGAAAAAATCGAGAAAGAATTTAATATTACAACCGCTCCGGCATTCCCGGATGTTTTTAACGATACGCAGCCAGCGTGGGGCGATGTTACTTATTTAAGGTATGATCTTGACGCGAGCGAAGTAGCTAAAAAATATATACCGCCGCATCAGCCGCCTTTTATACTCTATGATGCTATTAAGCTCAGCATATTTGAGGCGGGCCAGCCCAATTGCGATTTGTGGGATTATATATCTAAAATTATACCCGATTATATCAGCCGCTACGGCATAGACGGGGCGCGGCTGGATATGGCGCATGCGCTGCCGCCGCAGTTGCTTTTAAGCATAATTGAAAAGGCAAGAGAGAAAAAGCGGGATTTTATATTCTGGAGCGAAGGATTTACCAAAGAAGATGCTATAAGCGCAGCACGGGATGGATTTGATTTTGTAAGCGGCTCTATTTGGGATATGCTATATGATATAGATAGGGACTTTATGTCGCGGCTATTTAGTGATATTATGGCATCGCCGATACCGCTTAGCGCCGCGCTCGAATTACCGGATACACCAAGGGCGGCTATGGCGCACGGCTCAAAAGAAAGGATATGCGCTCTTTATGTATTTACCGCGCTGCTGCCAAATGTTATAAGCGTTATAAACAGCGGCATAGAGCTTATGGAGCGGCAGCCTATGAATCTTGGGTTGGGTGACCATTTAGGCTATGAAAAGGCGTTAGAGCCGGATGACGCTATGTACGGCAAACTAGCTTTTTTTGATATATACCGCTTGCATTGGCATGCGTTTGATAGAGATATATGCTCGGCTATAACCGCCGCCTCGCGTCTTAGAAAAAAGTATTCCGGAATTATAAGTCGGGATAGTATTATAAAAAATGGGAGCGGGGATATGAGCGGCGGCGTTACGGCATACGCCTACGCTAAAGATGGGAAAGGGCTGTATGTCGCCTTAAACGCCGGAAAGACGGCGGCAAAGGTTGATATGGCGAATCTTGTAAGCGTATCAAGCGGCAAGGTGGTATACTCAAACATGGGCAGGCGGCAAATTGACGGGGAAATCACGCTTAAGCCGGATGAGGCTGTGGCGATAGAATATTTTTACAACTGATTGAAAGGGTGGTTTAATATGGCTAATTATCCCTCGGTAGCGTATTTTTGCATGGAGTTTGGTTTGCACGAAAGTCTTAAGATATACGCGGGCGGCCTTGGAATACTGGCCGGCGATGTGCTTAAGGCGGCTAAGGACGCGGACTACCCCATGGTAGGCGTAGGCATACTCTGGAGGCAGGGGTATGTGTCCCAGCGCATGGACAGATTCGGCCGGCCTTATGATAGTTTTTACGAATACCGTTATCCCTTCCTTGAGGATACCGGAGTTATTGTTGAGGTGGAGGTGCGGCGGCGGCCGCTAAAGCTTAAGGTATGGAAATGCACCGAATTTGGCAATGCAGATCTATATCTGCTCGACGCTTTTGTAAAAGGCAACGAAGATATGCTTATAACAGGACAGCTTTACGGCTGGTTTGAGGAGGAGCGGCTGGCGCAGGAGATAATACTTGGCATCGGCGGCATAAGGGCGCTTAAGGCCCTGGGCATAAATCCAGATATATATCATTTCAATGACAGCCATCCTGTTATAGGCTCATTTGAGCTTATAAAGGAAAAGATGGACAAGGGATTGAGCTTTGAAGAGGCGGTGGCGCTGGTAAGGAAGAAGATTGTTTTTACAACGCATACTCCGGTTCGCCATGGCAATGAGAAATATTCGTATGAAGCGCTTGAATACATGGGAGTAGGCCGCGAATTTACAAGAAGCCAGCTTGAGAGCATAGGCGGCGATCCGTTTAGCATGACGGTGGCGGGGCTTAGGATGTCAAGGGTAGCCAACGCAGTATCCCAGTTGCACGGCCAAACGGCGAAGGAAATGTGGGGACATATTGAAGAAGCGAATATTATCGCTATTTCAAACGGCGTACATCGCTCATGGCAGGACGATAGGATAGCCAAGGCTAAGGGCGACGCGCTTTGGAACAGGCATTTGGAACTCAAGCGCCGGCTGTTCGTCGAAATAGAGAGAAGGAGCGCCGATGTACTCGATGAGGATATACTCACAATAGGCTCTGCCCGTCGGGCGGCGCCGTATAAGCGCAGCGATCTTATATTCCGGCATACTGAGGAAATAATGATGTTGCTTGAAAGCGGCAAGATACAGCTAGTGTTTTCCGGCAAAGCGCATCCAAATGACATAAAGGGCAAGGCCATACTCGCAAACCTATATGACAGGGCATGCACCGGACGCGGCGTTGTATTTATTGAAAACTATGATATGGAAGTCGGCAGGCTGATGGTAAGAGGCTGCGATGCCTGGCTCAATACGCCGGCTCGGCCTATGGAGGCTAGCGGCACAAGCGGCATGAAGGCGGCTATGAACGGAGTGCTTAACATAAGCATTTTAGATGGATGGTGGCCGGAGGCGTGCGAGCATTGCATGAACGGCTGGCAGATAGGCGGAGGATATCAGGGCTCCGACGCAGATGAAGTGGACGCCGCCTCGCTTTTAGACACTTTAAAAAATCAGATAATACCCTGCTATTATGACGATAGGGACAGATGGGTAAATATGATGAAGCAGAGCATAGATTCTGTAAGCGTGAGTTTTTCTGCGGCTCGTATGCTCGATGAGTATTATGAAAAGATGTACATGAAAAAATAAGCCGGTTGGCTTAAATTGATATAAAAGCCTTTGCCGCGCGGGCGAGGGTTTAATACCAAGGAAGGAAAAAGAATGGGACAGAGATACTACTCGAGAAAGAAGAAACGCAGGATAAGAGCAAGGTTTTATGTTATACTCGGCGTATTATTCGTGGCGCTGGCTGTCTGCATAGCGCTGATAATAAAAGCCGGATCGGACGATAACAGCGCGAAGCTGCCGCCCGGCCAAAGCCCGGGTCAGTCGGCAGGCGTGCAATCGCCGGGGGATGAGGCTACGCCGACAGCGCCACCTACGCCTACTCCGGTGCCGGATATCTCACAAGACGTTGTTCCAACCGCCACAGAGAATACAAAGCCGGAAAAGTTTGAGATTACTACCGGCATACAAAATGACGGCAACGAGGTAAGCTCTTATAAAAGGGAGCAAAATATTTCGTTTGGCAAGGGATATGAATATACCGAGCTTGAAGGCGTTATAACCTTTCGCGGAAACAATTACAGGGACGCGGCAAGTTACGGTACAGCTGATATAAAAGAGGAAAAGCTGGAGCTTATTATCGCCAAGCAGACAAGCGGCATAGGTAATTGGCGCGGCGCCGGATGGACGGGTCAGCCGCTTATAGTAAAATGGCCGGCCGAGCTTAGGCAGAAAATGACGTCGATATACGATGAGTTCCGTAATAAAGAGGATTTTACAGAAGTAATATACGCTACTCTGGACGGGCGGATATATTTTATGGAACTTGAAACCGGCGCGAAAACGCGCGACTTTATAACGATAGGTGCGCCGACCAAAGGCACAGCCAGTATAGATCCGCGCGGCTATCCTATAATATATGTAGGGCAGGGGCTGCAAGAGGACGGCAGCGCATCGGGAGCGGCGCATATGTACGTTAGGGCGTTTAGCCTTATTGACGGCAAGCTGCTTATGAAGTTTGGCGCGGCGTCAAAAGATCCGTTCGCTTACCGCAACTGGCAGGCTTATGACTCTAGCCCGCTTATAGACGCCGCCACAGATACGCTTATAGCGCCGGGCGAAAATGGCATTATATATACCTGCAAGCTTAATACAAAGTATAACGCCGAGACAGGTGAAGTATCGATGGATATGGACCCTGTAAAAGTGAAGTACAGGTATACGTCGCCGATTAATAAAAAGGCGGACAACAACGGCAGGTGGGGTATAGAAAACTCGGCGGTGGCTTGGCGTGAGTATCTGATGTTTACCGATAACGCCGGTCTGTTGCAGTGCGTAAACCTAAATACAATGGAGCTTGTATACGCCAACAACCTTACCGATGACAGCGACGTTACAATGGTTTTAGAAGAAGACATTCCAAGTAACACATTTTATCTGTATGCCGGTTGCGAATACGATCCCTTAGTGCGAAAGGGGCTGGGTAACAGCGCTCCTGTATATGCTAGAAAGCTTGACGGCGTTACAGGCGAGATAATGTGGGAAACGGAATTTACTGCTCGGGCGGGCGGCGTTGACGGCGGCATACTCGCCTCGCCTGTTCTAGGCAAAGAAGGCACGAATATGGACGGGCTGATTATATACAACATGAGCCAGGAGGTTAAGGGCGATACCACTACGAGCCGCGTTGTGGCGCTTGACAAGCACACCGGCAAGCAGGTATGGGATTATGACATGAAGGTGTCGGGATGGTCGCCGTCGTCTCCTGTGCCGGTTTATACAGAGGACGGGCGCGGGTATATTGTGCAGTGCGACAGGGCCGGAGATGTAGCACTTATCGACGGCGAGACGGGGGAAGAGGTTTACAATCTTAATGTAGGCCAGAACGACAACTTTGAGGCGTCGCCCGCCGTTTATGGCAATACGATAGTTATAGGCTCTAGGAACGCTAATATATTTTTTATAAAGATAAAGTAATAGATTATAAAGTATAAAGCAGCGAGAATAAAGATGCCGCCCAAAGGGCGGCATTTTTGCGTTGAAACATAGTGCGTGTTTGTTATTCAAGTACGTTAAAGCTGTTTGTTACTTCATATTAGCTTTTTAGGACATAAGCAGATTATCGTTAATTTCTTTCTGTATCATAAATAAATGCGAAATTTAAGCAAGTACATACGCAATTAAATTATTAAGTTTTTAATTATTTCGCAAAACTGCACTAATTAGGTGAAGTATCGATGAAAACCGACAAAAATCGATGTTATTCCTAGAAATACGAGATTAAAAATAGAGTGCATTGTGAGCCTTATGTGAGTAATAAGAAGTATGTTTGGGATAATAAGGTTAGTAGCGTAATGCTTTGCTTAAAAAATTCCAGCGGAGGAGTGGCGTACGGAATGAAGATAAATATATCTAGGAAACTGAAAATTACGGCATTGATATTGGCGGCCTTGCTGTTGATGGGAATATTCCCGATAAGCGGCATGGTATCCGCAGCAGATCAGGGCGCCGTGCAGCTTGAAAGTACTCAGAACGCTCCGCCGGTAACTACTCCTGAAGACGGGGCTGCGCAAGAAGAGGCGGTTGTGTCAAACAATGTGTTGGCTGTTGCCGAGCCGGTAGAGTCGCCGCCTGAAGAAGAAACGGCCGATACGGAGGATGCAGAAGGCGAACTGCCGCCGGTAGCGTCTGCGCAAAATCAAGATGAGAACACGGCTATAATCGATGCCGGTAATGATGCTGAATTAGCGCCCCAGGGCGTGACAGTGGAAAATGCAGAAATTATAGAGAATGAAAATACAGATGAGAATTTAGAGGAAGAAACCGAAGAAATAGAAGAAATCGAGCCCCTTCTGATGGGACAAGAGCTTGTTGATTATTTAGCCTCGCTTAACACTCAAGAAAGAGAAACTGCTTTAACAGAACTTACTGAAGAGCAGTTTTTATCAACTGGCCCGTATTTAAGCGACCAGCAGCTACTCGATTGGTTCAATTATTCGGATGAGCTGTATGAAGCTATAACTTCTGTAAGTGCGACAAATGCGGGGCCGTTTATGCCGCCGGTAACCATACGGGGCAGCAGCCGTTCAAACCTACTTAATCGCTCGGCGGGCGATGAGGACAATGGGCTCGAATTGAGCAAGACTGCCCAGCGCCAAAGTGATGGCACCTACAAAATCAGTATTGAAGCATATACGACCGGGGCATTGACCGTTGAGACCAAGGTTGTGCCGACTGATATTGTACTGGTATTGGATGAATCGGGGAGCATGGCTTACGGCATGGATTATACCAAGATATATGAAAGCGAGCTTAGTGAGAGCGGGGACTACTATATTGCCGATTCCTCCGGCTACCGCGAACTGACATATAGGGATCTATCCGGCCAGAGTAATGACGGATGGTATTATCGCAGTGGTTGGAACTGGGTGCGAGTGTATCCTGCCAGATATGATGGAGATACGCAGGGAGGCAGGACACAGTTTTATTATATGATGACCAGGCGCAGCGCGCTGCAACAGGCGGCTAGAAATTTCATAGACGCCATAAACAGCAAGGCTAACGGCGAAGTGCCTGTTGATCACAGGATAGCGATTGTGGGATTCTCCAGCGAGAACAACAGCGCCATTCTTTCAAACTTTAGGGATTTAACAAACTCAAATTCAGCGAATCAGCTCAAAGGCGTTATCAATAACCTGCGGCAAAATGGCGGTACGCGCACAAATACCGGTTTGTCGCTGGCAAAGAGTGTCTTTACCAATGACAGCCCACCGCCGGGTCAGCGCAATCGAGTAGTCATTCTGTTTACCGACGGAGAGCCGGGTGATACCGGATTTAGTAATAATATTGCAAACTCGGCGATAGGGCATGCGAGGGATTTAAAGAGAACGACCTCGGGCGGATACGGCGCCACAGTTTATACGATAGGAATTTTCCCGGGAGCCGCGCCGAACGGTTCGGGTAACGCGAACAATTTTATGAACTATGTGTCCTCTAATTATCCGAATGCTCAGAGCATGAGTTCGCCGGGTACGCCAATCCAGCCGGCGAGCGCGCGCAAATACTATCTGACGGCGGCTAGCTCCGACGCTCTTAACGATGCGTTTGATGACATCTCGCAAAACGTTTCATCAAGCGGAACTACTTTGGAAAAGGCCACAGTTAAGGATGTTATCGCGCCGTCATTCCAATTGGCAGGGAATTCTGGGGTTAGTGTTTATACGGCTGCTTTTAATGGATATACCGATAGCAGCGACAGTGAGGAAAACTGGGCGCCGCGAACGGCATATACCGGCGCAGTATCGATTGCAGGCGATACAATACAGATCAATGACTATACGTTTGACTATATTGCCGGTTATGTTGGAGAAACCGGAGACCTAGGGCCGCGTGGAGCAAAGCTGATACTGGAATTCTATGTAGAGCCGAATCCGGATTTCATAGGCGGGAACGGCGTGCCGACCAATACGGAGGGCTCGGGTATATATACGGGGCCGAATGCAAGCGATGATGTGGTAGAGGCATTCCCTGTGCCGATTGTAAACGTGCCGTTGCGCTTTGATTACGGTGTTCAGGATAAGCATCTGTATATCGGGGATGCGCTTAATATCGCAGACCATCTTTTCCCCAACGCCAACTCGTATGCCATCAATACTAATGCATATGATATTGACGGCATAAACAATGGCTATGTAGACATTGTATACACAGTCATGGATGGAGCTGCTACTGTCGGCACATATACGATACCGGCCGGCGATTCAAGCGGAGAGTGGGCCTGGGAGAGCGGCTATGCCGGCGGCATCAAAAATGGGCTCGTGGCCGACACAACAGCATATACAATTTCGGCGCTGCTAAGGCCGACTAGGGATGGAGAAGCCAGCAAAGCGGCCTCAGGAGGCATCATTGTGCCGGTGGCGGGCGAATCAAGAGGGCCTAAAACCGCCAACGCAAAGGTTTATAAGCCGATTATCACGCCTCAGGATACGGCGGTATATCTGACGAATATACCGACGCTGGACGATACAACGATCGAAAAGAGCGTGGTATGGAAACATGCCGGAGCGACGGAAGCCGATGTTTCGGCGATGGGGCCAGAGCCGGCGCTTGACTATACGTTTAATACCGAATTTAGCGGTTATCCGGTTGCCGATACCGGCGTTAATATCGTCGGCGTGACTCGGCAGGATAATAATTATGAGATAGCAATTGAAAATCGAATAATACTAAAGGCTGATAACACAAAAGCGACGCATTTTACGGTATATGTGCTAAAGCCGATTGTTGATTGTGAAGACGGCGTGATGTTTTTAGGTGAGATACTGCCGTGGAGTGGGCATTTTGGATTGTTTGAATCGAGCTGGGCGGAGCCGCCGGTTGGCGTAACCGCGCAGGGTAGTGAGCCGCTGTTAAGCTATCAAATAGATTTGAGTGCGCCGCTCAACCATGCCGGTGCAGACGTCAACGCATTTACTCCCGTAAAGGGCGGGTTCTTCGATTTTAAAATCGGCGTACAGGCGGATGGGCATGATGTTACGCAATACGCTACAATCAATAACCCGATACCTGTCGGGCCCGATGAGATAGACCATCACTTTACTATAGAAGTGAAAACCGGCACGCTTACCATTACAAAGAGCGGCGGGCGAGAAGGAGAATCGTATCTCTTTACAATCACTAATGTAACGACGGGAGCCACGTTCTTTGAGGTAATACAGGGTAACAACACAAAAGTTATTACCGGACTACCGGCGGGTGAATATAGCATAAGCGAACAGACCGACTGGTCTTGGCGGTACTCTGATGCGCCGCAGATAGGGTTTAAGAACGGCCAAAACAAGCTGGGTAAAGTGGGAGCGGAAATTGATTATCGCGCCAGCATGGAGGCTACTGTAAATAACCATACTCGCTCCGATTTCTGGCTGTCTGGTGAGAGCTACGCGATAAATAAATGGAGCGGGCGGCCGAGATAAGGTCAATTGGGATACCGGCAGGGCAGCAGGAGGGACAGCTTTGTGACAAGTAAGGGCAGAATCGTGTGGAACACGATAACGACGGTATTGGTATCAGCGATTGCTGTGCTGGCGATATTGCTGGCGGGCGTCCGGTTGTTTGGACTTAAGCCGTTTGCGGTGCTGTCGGGATCGATGGAGCCGGCGTATGAGGTGGGTAGCCTGATTTATGTCAAAAACGCATTACCGCAGGACATCAAGGTAGGCGATCCGATTACGTTTGTACTCAATGAGGATCTGACGGTGGCCACGCATAGGGTTATAAAGATTGACGCCGGCAACCAGCAGTTTTATACAAAAGGCGACGCCAACAATGCAGCCGACGGCGCGCCGGTACATTACAACAACCTGATTGGAAAGCCGGTGTTTTCGATACCAAAGCTAGGATATGTTTCCGGCTTCCTAAACACTAAACGCGGAACCATAATAGCGATAACGGCGGCGGTAGTAATTTTGATGATGATTTTCATACCGGATATTCTTAAAAAGGCAGAAACGGATGAAGCAAAAAAGAAAAACGCTGAAAATATGCGCAGGCGACCGGAGGTATAAGCGATGAAAAAAGGCTTCTTTAAAAATAAGAAAACATGGGTGATGCTGATCGCAGCGATAGCAATCATCGCCATCTCCATTGGCGGAACCGTCGCCTGGCTGACGGCGCAGGCCGCGGCGCAAAACGTATTTGATCCGGCGCAAGTGACCTGTGAGGTATGGGAGGGATCCGGCGTAGGAGAGGAGCCGAACAAGCACCAAGAAACGGTGGTGTTTGATCCTAGTAGCGTTAAAGAGGATGTAAGAATAAAGAACACAAGCGATATTTATGCTTATATAAGAGTGGGGCTAGTGCCCATCTGGAGGAATCAATCGGATGGCACAGGCGCTGGACTCAACGCTGAAAACACATACACCATTATGTTTTCAGATAGCGAGAATTGGTTTAAGCAGGGCAATTATTACTATTATAAAAACCCCGTTGAAGCCGGAGGATTTACAGAAGACCTCATAGCTACATGCAGCGTCAAATCAGGATTGGGAGATGAGTATGAGGGTAAGTATTTTGAATTGCAGATTGTAGCGCAGGCTATACAGGCCGAAGGGACAAGCGCAGCAACATCTGCTTGGGGCGTGAATATATCGCAAAGCGGGCAGTTGACCCCGTAATTAAATGGCTTCGAGCTTAACGTAAGCTTAATGATACCAGAAGAGTATATATTGGGAGGAAACAATAATGAAAAAGAAAGTTCTAATTACGGTGCTAGCGGCGGTGCTGCTGGTTGCGCTCGCAGTAGGCGGAACGTTGGCGTGGTTGACAGATACTGCCTCGGTTACCAACGTATTCACGCTCGGCGATGTAAAAATCAGTTTGGATGAGGAGAACTGGGTACCTAATTCCAAGATTGTGCCCGGAGCAGAGATCGCCAAAGATCCGGTGGTTACAGTTGAGGCGAACAGTGAAGAGTGCTATGTGTTTGTTGAGATCGATGTTCCGGCTGCAATGGCTGCAATATCTTCGATCGACATTGATAGCACCAACTGGCTCAAACTGGATGGAGAAGACAATGTTTATTATTACAAGACTACAGTTGCTTCTTCAACAAGCGCGCAAGCCCTGCCTGCGGTATTTACTGAAGTTACAATTTCAGAAGACGCTACCAACGCACAGATAGCGGCGATTGGTACGGAAAACAGCATTATCGTGACGGCGTATGCCATACAGGCTACAGCGGGCGATACTCCGGCTTTAGCATGGGCGGCTCTCTAAGCTTCAAGGGTGAGACGGATAGGCTGCGTAAGCGGCTAGTATAGATTATTAGGAGGAAACACGATGAAAAAGAAAGTACTCGTTCTTTCCCTGGCTGTTGCGCTTATCGCAATTACGGCGATCGGACTGACGCTCGCATACTTTACATCTGAAAGCGAACCGGTTACCAACGTATTTACGCTGGGCGAAGTGAAAATCGAGCTGGATGAGCCGGCGTTTGAGCTGAATGAAAAATATGACGAAAACGCAGGCAAAATCGTCAATCTGGCACCCGGGGATGTAATCAACAAGGATCCCTATATAACAAATACAGGCACCAACGATGCGTGGGTATTTATGAAGCTGACACTTAGTGATGCCGATGCGTTTGACAACTTTGCAGGAGATGTCGGCACCGATCTTATAGCCGCCGATTTGGTTAACTGGGAAGTAATCTCTGCGGGCAAGGATGCAGCGAACGATGAGTTTGTGGTTTGGATTGGATACAAGCAAATACTGCCGGCGTTTGATGCCGCAAATCCGGACGCAAACAAGACAACCGCGGCGTTTACCACCATAAGCATTCCTACAAGCTGGACGGCGGAAGATATCGCGCCTCTTGGCGGAGAGTTCGTTATAGAGGTTACGGGATACGCCATACAGAGCGATAATATTGCCACGCTTGAAGCGGCAGCAGCCGCATTGGCGAGCGAACTCGAATAAACCAACTTTATTAGATATGAGCCGGTGGCGAGGCGTTGGGCTTCAAAGCTTCGCCGCCGTAAAACAAGAACCGGGCAATTGTGCGGTATAAGCTGTAAAAACGGTATGCATAGGGGGATGTAGGACAATGAAACGCAATAGAAGCCTTAAAAAAATCGGAGCGGTACTGGCCGCGGTCATGATTCTTTTTGGCATGGTAAGTACGGTATACGCCGCTGATGCTAGCGTAAGCTATCATGGGCACAGCGCGGGTATGATATTTAGCTTTGCCCCCGATGATCTGTTTGACAACTTCAAGGGCATGATGCCAGGTGATGTTCGGGATCAGAATATTATTGTGAGCAACGACTCGGAAAACAAAATCATTGTTTTCTTGAGGGGAGAGCCGTTTGATGAAAGCGTAGAGGGCCTGTTGAGCAAGGCGACTATAAGCGTTAAAAACAGCGCGGGTGAAACTGTGGCGGAGGAAGAGACGGCGGATAAGATTTGGCCGGCGAACGGTACGGATAGATATTTCGAGCTAGGTGAGATAGAGCCGGGCGCCGAAGAGACGCTAGTTGCCACTATCAAAATTCCGGTCGAACTGGGTAACGAATTTCAAAACGCCATAGGTAAGGTGCAGTGGATATTTATGGTGCAAGAAGAAGAGTTGATCGACTTGCCAACGCCAACGCCCCCTTATGGTGAGGTAACACCAACGCCAACACCTCCAACGGATCCGCCAAGCAGCGTGACGCCGACACCGACGGTATCTCCGGGATCGACTCCTAAAACCGGCGACGATACGCAGATATGGTTGTGGGTCGCGGTAATGGCGGCATTGGTACCGGTCTTGATTCTGCTGATTGTAAAAGGCAGAAAGCGCCCAAGCAAATAACCTGACGTTGAAAATGGCTACGGCGTTGCGCACGTAGCCGTTTTTTATTTTCTATGCTAAACTGATAGACATAAAGGGAGCCGAAAATGATGGGCAAGCGAAACACAGGGCAAAGAAGAATATGGTTTACAGTTCTGATTATCATTGTTTCGGCGCTGATAGTTTTTAGCGCAGTTATGATTGCCACGCAACTGTCTGAGTACAGTACCGGCCAAAAGACGTATAACCGCCTTCAGCAGTATATAAAGAGCGGGCCGGGGACGAGCGAAAACCCGCTTAAAAGTGTCGAAGAGGGGCAAACGGACACGGTTGTTTCTCTGCCTGTACCGCCGATTGCACCGGATTTTGACGCGCTTGGCGAGATCAACGAAGATGTTGTGGGGTGGATAATAAGCGAGGGTACGGTTATCGATTATCCGGTTGTACATGGTATCGACAATCAGCATTATTTGACACATGTGTTTGATGGAACGCGTAATAAACTGGGATCTATTTTTGTAGACTTTAGAAACCAAAAAGGGTTTACAGACAAAAACACAATCATACACGGCCATCACATGAAAAACGGTTCGATGTTCGCATCGCTTGTGGAATATAGAAATCAGGAGTACTTTGAGCAGCACCCGGTCATGTGGCTGCTGACGCCGGAGCGCAATTATCTGCTGGAGATAGTAAGCGGCTATGTGACTAACGGAGACGAGGCATATAATATTAGCTTTGAAGATGAAGAGGAGTTTCTTGAGTTCGCTAAGACGATAAACAGACTTTCGGATTTTGAATCGAATGTGGAAATAGGGAAGGATGATCGGCTGATCACGTTCTCTACCTGCACATATGAAATGTCTAACGCGAGGTATGTTATACACGCCAAGCTATCGCCGGCCGGCTAAGCGCAGGGTGAAAACGTATAGTATGTATGATACCGCCACGGGCTGAAGATGGGGGTGGCACCAAGATGACACATAAAAACAGAAAAGCGAATAATAAAAAATACCGCCTAAAGTGAGTTTGACTTAGGGATTTGAAAAGCGATTAAATTTTAACCGGCTCTCTTCGGGCGGGTATCAAAAGCAAGACCATCTTGAAGTGTTAAAGTACTTTGAGGTGGTTTTGTATTAAATTATAATTATTCGAAAGCCTAACGATACAACATATATATACAAAATACATACTATATATTGGAGCGATTATATGCTCGATATATAATAAAAGGAGAATATTGATATGGAATATAGGCAATACAACGCCCGAAATTGCGCTTGTAATCACCATGCGCATAAGCATGAAGAAAAACCATGCAAAAAGCCTGAGTATAAACTATGGCTAGAATGTGGACTCGATCCTCGGGACGCGATATTTGAAATAGACGATGGTAGTGTTGAGGAGAATCAAGCCTTCGTATTAAATAAAGTGAGGGTTGATGCCGAACACTTATGCAGTGCGATGGTGAAAATAGAGTTCTCAAGCATTATTTTCTTTGAAGCGGAGGATGAGAGCGGCAACGAGCATGAAGTCGAAGTTGATTTGCTCTTTAAGCTGATAAGAACTTGCGATGGTTATTCAGAATGTATTCAGACCTGGAGATATCTTAAGGAGTTCGATATAGAGAATTCTATTGACGAACTGGAGATAGAAATCAGTGAGCCTTTTACAGTTACATACTGTGACAGAACTTGTCCAAAGTGCTGTGAATACCGCATGATAGTGGAAGGCAGAGATTTTGAAGGGGAATTTGAAGCATTAAGAGTTGTTTCGCCAGATTTGAGTGCTTTTGTTCAAGGGACTGTCTGACAATTGACGGCAAAGCATATTATGCGTTACTAGAACCAACTATCTTAATGGCATAGTCACTATCCACTACTAACTAATCGTTAACGCAGAAAGCTGCTGATGATTTCTCACCAGCAGCTATTCTTGTCACTTTAGCATTTTAGCATTATTCTAATAGATCGAACTTTTCCTCGCATTTCGGCAGCAGCTATTTTTGAAGAAATGTTTCGTTTAGACTGCCTGTGCGGTATCCGAGTATATCAAGGGCGGTAAAATCAAAACCGATCTCCTTAAAAGCCAAGTATATGCGGTTGGCGGTATCGCTTTTAAGCACAGCCGCCATTTCCTCTTTTGATACTTCTATGCGGGCGACGCTGCCATGGTGGCGTACGCGCGGCTGCTTAAACCCAAGATCGAACAGTACTGATTCCGCCCGCTCTATCATTGAAAGCTTTTCGGCGTCTATGCGGGTGCCATAAGGTACGCGAGAGGACAGGCAGGCAAACGCCGGCTTGTCCCAGCTTGGCAGCCCCAGTTCTTTTGAAATCAGGCGTATTTCATCTTTGGTAAGGCCGGCCTCTCTAAGCGGGCAACGTATTTTAAGCTCGGCTGCGGCGGAAAGGCCGGGGCGATAGTCACCCTCGTCATCAATATTTGAAGCTTCGGCGACATACGCCATATTAAGCTTGTCCGCCATATTTAAAATTTCTGTGAAAAGGGCTTTTTTGCAGTGGTAGCAGCGGTCGGTGTCGTTTCTTAGGAACTCCTCTTTTAAAAGCTCATTTGAGTCAAGCTCTATATGCTTTATGCCGATTTGCTTAGCGAAATCGCGCGCGTCTTTAAGCTCGCGCTGCGAATAGGATGCTGAAAGGCCGGTTATGGCTACGGCGTTATCGCCCAGCGCGTCATACGCGGCTTTGGCGAGAAAAGTGCTGTCAACGCCGCCCGAATATCCTACAAGCAGCGAACCGCAATCTTTTAATATTTGAATAAGTTTATCGTATTTCGCTTGTAGTTCTTTATTTAACATTGTTCCTCCGTTTATTGATGTTGTTTATATTTTTTCATGCGCCTTAAATGGCCGGATATTTCTTTAAAGGTATCTAACGGCGATGATACTAGCGCTGCAACAGCGTGACCTGCCATGCCTAAAAGCATATGGCTGCGCAATGACACGACGGCCGCCACACAATGATGGCGAAACCTTACATATCTGCGCTGCGCCGGTGTAAGGCGCGGGAAATAGCTTTTCTTAACAGCGTACATATCCTTTTCCGCGGCCAGCCGTCTTTTACCTACCGATAGCTGCGCGCCACCATGGACATATTGTATTACGCCGGCTTTAGCGTAATAGCCTATTTTATATCCCGCTTCTATTGTATTTAGCATGAGCATGTATTCTTCGCCTACGCGCTGGTCGGGAAAGCCGCCGAGCGCTTCAAAAACCTCTTTTTTATACATATAAGCAGATGTAGGGGTTAAAGAATGCATTATATGGTTTTCAAGAAGAGATTTGTTATCAAGCGATTTTACATAGCTGTGTTCTCTGTAATCAACGAGCACGTCCTCGGCGTTGTGCATGCGGGTGTCGGAAAACGAAGCGTCAAGTTCGTTTTCAAGCATGTATGCAAGCTGCCCTAGCACCTTGTTCTCTAAAAAGATATCGTCGTCATCGAGGAAGGCTATATATTGCCCGCTGCATTTAGCTACGCCGTTGTTTCTTGAAACGCCGGGTCCGCAGTTTTTTTCGTTTGAAACCAGAGTAACCCTGCCGCCTTCTATATAAGGAGCCAAAAGAGCGGCTGTTTCGCCGCGGCTTTTCGCGTCCTCGGCATTATCGTCCACCACCACAACTTCAACATGAGGATAAGACTGGCTGAGCGCCGAATCTACGGCGCGGCCGAGGTATTGGCTTCGCTTGTAGGTAGGTATTATAACCGATACTTTTGGTTCCACGAAAGCACTCCTTTAGGCGTTTTAGGCCGCTGCTCTAAAGCTTCGGCCTGTAATGCTAATAATAGCAATACCGACTGCCTATGTCAAACATCTAGGACAGATAGAAGAAGCGCCGCTTATACGGCTTTTGTGGGGCCAAAAGCGCTATGGTCGCCGCGCGTGAGGTCAGGCTCAAAGCCGGCTTTTTGTATGCGCCGCTTTAAGCATTCAATGCATTCGGCGGCCTCCTCGTCGGTGCATATTTTGCCGTCGTACAGCAGATAGTCCTCTCTAACGCTTTTGGGCGAAAGATTAGGCATAACTACGTTGGCGCCCGCCCGCATACCAAGCTCTCTCCCAAAAGGATCGGCTGTGCCAAGAGCGGTGGTCGCGGGTATAAGCGCCGAGGGCAGCATTATCCTTACAAGCGATATCATAAGCAGCGTTTTTTGCACGCTGCCGGAAGGATAATCCTTAAAGCGGGTGCTGGCGTGCGGTATAAACGGGCCTATGCCTACCATATGCGGCTCAAGCTCCTTAAGGAAAAGCAGGTCTTCGGCGAGCGACTCATCTGTCTGGAAAGGGGAGCCTATCATAAAGCCGGCCCCTACCTGAAAGCCTATTTCCTTAAGATCGAAAAGACACTGTTTGCGCTGCGATAATTTAAGCTCGCCGGGGTGTAAAAGCGCGTAGTGCGCAGCGTCCGCAGTTTCATGGCGCAAAAGGTATCTGGCGGCTCCGGCGTCATACAGCGCTTGATAAGCCTCTTTTGACAGCTCGCCGACAGACAGCGTTACCGCGCAGTCGGGGAATTCAGAGCGTATTGATGCTACTATCGAACAAAGGCGTTCGGTGGTAAAATAGGCGTCGTCACCGCCTTGCAGTACAAATGTGCGAAGGCCGATGGAATAGCCATAGCGGCAGCATTCGAGTATTTCCTCATCAGAAAGACGGTAGCGCCGCGCGTCTTTGTTCGAGCGGTTTATGCCGCAATAGTAGCAGTCGTTGCGGCAGTAGTTTGTAAATTCTATAAGTCCGCGAAAAAAGACCTTAGGCCCGTAGTTGCGGTCGCGGTAAAAGGCGGCCATACGGGTTATGTCGGGGTCAATGTATTCGCTGTTTTCTTTTATAAGAGCGGTAAGTTCTTCGCGGCTCATAGCCCGCAGCGCGTTGTTTGTCAGCTCCATACCGGTATCCTCCGATGTTATAAATAAAGGTCCCTTTGCCCGCCGTTTAGCTTTTCGATGTTATCGCTCAATATATTGCGGATTTTTTCGTTATCTATCTTTTTGCTTTCAGTTTCGATTATTTGGCGGGCTTTTTCGCGCGTATCTTCGTCGCCGTAGTCAAGCGCGTATTCCCAAAGCGTTGAAAGGGCGTTGGGGTGGCAGACATATTTTATATTGCCGCTTTTCGCCAGCGACATAAACCTATCGCCGGTGCGTCCCATTCGGTAGCAGGCGGTGCAAAAGGAGGGTATAAGCCCTTCGTCCATAAGCCATTTTATAACGTCTTCTGTGGGGCGGTCGTCCTCCAAAACGAACTGAGGCACTTTGTCTCCGCTTTTGGCGCTATAACCGCCTACGCCTACCGCTGAGCCGCCGCTTACCTGCGATATCCCAAGGTTTATTAAATCCCTTCGCATTTCGGAGGTTTCGCGCGTCGATATAATCATGCCGGTAAATGGAACGGCAAGCCGAAGTATGGCGACAATTTTTTTGAATTCATCATCGGTAGGAAGATACGGGAATTCATGCAGCTGCGCTCCCGGCGCGCGACGTATCCGCGGCACGCTTATAGTATGGAAGCCTACGCCGAATTTGTTTTCAAGATGCTCGTTATGAAGCATCATAGCCAGCACTTCAAAACGCCAGTCGTACAGACCGAAAAGCACGCCGGCTCCTACATCGTCTATACCCGCTTCCATGGCGCGGTCGAAGGCTGTAAGATGGTATTCGTAGCTGCTTTTTGGCCCGGCTGTATGAACGCTTTCGTATGTCGGGCGGTGGTATGATTCTTGGAAAAGTATATATGTGCCTATGCCGACATCCTTAAGCTTTTTATAGTCCTCAACGGTAGTAGCCGCTATATTGACATTAACGCGGCGTATCTCGCCGTGCTTGAATTTCATATCGTATATTGTGTTGATGCATTCAATTACATAATCGATAGGGCAGTTTACCGGGTCTTCGCCCGCCTCCAGTGCCAGCCGCTTATGCCCCATGGATTCGAGCACCTTAACCTCGTCTCGTACCTGCTGTTGTGTAAGGCGGGTGCGGGGGAAGCTGTGGTCGTGGTTGTAGTTGCAATATGTGCATTTGTTTACGCAATAATCGCTTATATACAGCGGCGCGAAAAGAACTATACGGTTGCCGTATATATGCTCTTTTATTTTAAGAGCGATTTTAAACATGCGGTTGATTATTTGTTCATCATCATTTGAAAGCAGCGCCGCGACTTCGGCGTGCGTTAAGCCTTTAAAGGCCTCGGCTTTATCGAGAATGGCGTTTAACTCTGCGGATGTAGCTTTGGTTGAATCTTTAAGCAGCCCTTCGATGTATTGTTGATCAATAAACATTTTTATACCCCCGAAAAAATTTATTTTGACACAGTTTAGTTTTGGGTGTAAGGCTTTTTGGATATGGCGGTTTTAACGGAAATATGCTCTATGCGGCCGAGCTTTCCGGTAAGGCTGTTTATATCGTCAATCGTGCCCACTACTGTAAGCGATATTACTGCCATGCCGCTTTCCGTAAAAGGAAGCCCCATGCGGCCGCGCACAATGCCCTTAAATGATGATATAATTTCATTGAAAGGCTGTTGAGTTATGTCGGGCTCTTCCAATATCGCGCTTATAACCGCTATCCTTCTCATTATTGCCTCCGTAAATAAATAGAGCGCCTCCCTTTGGGAAAGCGCGACAAACACGATTGCTATGGAACAACCGTTTTTAATCGTCATCTTCTGGGGCAGAAGCCTCTTTCCCGTCAGGTCGGATTTATGTATTGCGTCCACGCCGAAAAGAAAAGTCTATTCGAGCATGGATTCTATATTTTTATATTATAACATTGGCAATTATGTGTCAATACGTCACCAAAAAAGTATAATTTAATAGAAAAGAAGCGAAAAACAGTAGAAACTAACATTATATAGCTTATTTTATGCGAAAAAACGTTTTTTCGTTTAAGCTTTTACTTACTTATGGTAATATATAGTATAATACACGTAATACAGTCAAACTCATCCGCTCTTTTAGTCATATATAGAAAGCGCGAGGTGCTCTTTATGTTAAAGCAAACGCTCAAAATCACAACTCTTGGGAATTTCTCTGTAAGCCTTGGAGATAAAGTGCTTACAGGAAAGTCTAAGCGCGTGCAAAGGATATGGACTATATTTAAATATATAATCACATATCGCGAAAAGCTGATACCGCCGGAGGAGTTTTTCGATGTTGTGTGGGAGGATGAGAGCTGCGAAAATCCTGCCCATGCACTGCAAAATCTTATATATCGGCTAAGGACGGCTTTAGTCGCCGAGGGAGGCGGAAGTGATGAGTATATACTAAACCGCCACGGTTGCTATTGCTGGAACAGGGAGGCCGATTATAAGCTTGATGTTGAGGAGTTTGAAAAGAACATAAAATTAGCTAAAGAATCGGATAACGCCGGAAACCGAGACTCTATTAAAAACTACCTTGACGCTCTTGACGCATATCAATCAGACTACCTGCCCGAATCGGTATATACAAACTGGACAATACCGGCTAGGAACTATTACCGCCGCCTCTATACCGACGGCGTTATACGCGCTGCCGATATACTATTAAGCGAAGAGCGGTACAGCGATATAATAAGGATATGCGAAGCGGCAGCGCAAATAGATCCATACGATGAAACGGTACACGCGCGTATGATACTCGCTTATTCCGGCATGGGCAAAATAATAAACGCTAAATCACATTACGAATACGTTTCTTCAATGCTCTATCGTGAGCTTGGCATAAAGCCGTCTAAGGAATTAAGGGATGCTTACAGAAGAATAAACGACAGAAGCCTTGATGTGCAGATGGATTTATCGTCTGTGCAGGAGATTATTGTGCAAAGCGATACGGCGAGGGAAGCCTTTTACTGTGACAGCGATGTTTTTAGAATGATGTACAATCTTGAGGCCAGAAGGCTACAGCGCTCCGGCGATTCTGTTTTTGTGGCTCTATTTACTATAATGACTACATCTTATTCAATGCCGGATACGGAAACGCTGCTTAGAGCTATGAAAACTCTCACGCGCGTACTTTTAGGCACGCTTAGAAAAGGCGACGTTGTATCAAAGTGGAGCGACTCGCAGGGCATAGTGCTGCTTAACTCTCTTACATATGAGGATGGTGAGAAGGTTATCGCTCGCCTTACAAAGAAATTTGAAGCGGAATATATAGGGCCGCGCGTTATAGTTAAAACGAGTCTTGCGCCTGTTGTGGCGGAGGGGCTGCGTTTGTCCAAGACGTATGGTGGTAAATAAATACACTTCGGGCGTTTTTATGTGAGTGCGCTGTGAGCCTATTGAGTTTTTAATAAGAGCCGGACAGTTTAAAATTAATTTGAACATAAGTCTAAGCGTGTGAGCGCTTGGGGTGTTATGGCAAAAATGGTGAGGTTATGAATAGTGAACGCATAATTACCGCTCGGTATAAGGAGTTTCTATTATATGTAGAATGGCGGCCGGGCGATGAAATCAGAGGATATATTCGCCATGTAGCGACGGAGACCATGAGGCGGTTTGAAAGCAGCCTTGGCCTTATTAAGGAGATTGAGAGTATTATTAATAGATATGAAATGCCTAAGCAGACTTTTCAAGAGAGGAAATGGAGCGAGGGTATAAAACATGCTGGAGAGGCAGACATTATGAAAGCTGTATCGGAAAGAGACGACATTAGCATGAAGTCACCGGAGTTTCTAATTACTGTTCAGTTCAGGTACAATTCGTCCTGGCAGGGATCTA
Source organism: Christensenellales bacterium (assembly GCA_050945795.1). Classification (GTDB taxonomy): domain Bacteria; phylum Bacillota; class Clostridia; order Christensenellales; family MGBC116941; genus JBMNTP01. The sequence goes on from JBMNTP010000016.1 coordinate 23,219, forward strand.
TTAAATGGCTGAACAGTAAGAAAGAGCGAAGATTTCGCAGTGCGCTTGAGTTGATTAAGCTTATTGATGAGGCTGTTGAAAAGAGCGGACTGCCCGCTGAGGACGAGATGCCCTCATGGGATGATTAAGAAAGGTAGTCATACTTAAACATATTTAGCGGTTCTATTTGGTGACGATATACGCACCAAAGTATAATTATCGGCAAATTAAAAAAGTGTGCCTTAGCACACTTTTTATGTGTATAAAGATATTGCTTGGACTAATCTTAAACGCGTAATTCGCTGCTCGTTAGCGCACAGGATAGTTGCCGCTAAAGCAGGCATCACAAAAGCCAAGGCAGCAGCCGCTAAGCGATTGTTCAAGCTTATTTATAGGCAGATACGCCAATGAATCTGCGCCTACCATTTGACATATTTCGCTGGCGCTATGCTCAAAATTAATGAGCTGCTTTTTGTCTGGGGTGTCTATGCCGTAAAAGCAGGGGTGCTTTACCGGCGGAGAGGAAATGCGAAGATGCACTTCTGTCGCTCCGGCGCCGCGCAGCATATCGACTATGCGGGCGCTGGTAGTGCCGCGGACGATGGAGTCGTCTATTAAAACTATGCGCTTACCCTCAACATTGGCTTTAAGCGCCGCCAGCTTCATTTTTACGCTGGTTTTGCGCTTTGATTGCGTCGGCTCTATAAAGGTGCGGCCTATATACCGATTTTTAACCAATGCCTCGCCGTATGGTATGCCGCTTTTTTGCGAGTAGCCAAGAGCGGCGGGAATTGCCGAGTCCGGCACGCCGGCTACCATGTCGGCATCGACGGGGTCGGTTTGAGCGAGCAACGCACCCGCTTCCACCCGTGCCTTATATACGCTTACACGATCCATTATACTGTCGGTACGGGCGAAGTACACAAATTCAAACATACAAAGATGGCTGGGCCTGTCCGGTCCAGAGATAAATGAGCGTAGCCCGTTTTCATCTATTATTATTATTTCGCCCGGCTTGGCGTCTCTTACGAATTCGGCGTTTATAGCGTCAAACGCGCACGATTCGCTGGCGAGCACATATGAATCGCCTATTTTGCCTATGCAAAGCGGGCGTATGCCGTGCGGGTCGCGTATGCCTATTAATTCGTTCTTTGTCATCATAACAACAGCATAAGCGCCTTTTAGCTTGTCCATAGAAATTTCCAGCGCTTTATCTATGCCAAGAGACATATTATTAGAAATAAGGTGTATTATAAGCTCGCTGTCAAGGTCGGTTTGAAGAAGCGCGCCTTTTTTTGTAAGGTAGCTGCTAAGCTGCCGCGAGTTTATAAGGCTGCCGTTATGAGCAACGGATATAAACCCGTTGCTGTATCTCGCTACTATAGGCTGCGCGTTTGTAGGCAGCTTTGAGCCGCTTGTAGAGTAACGTACATGCCCTATCACTATGCGTTGTTTGCGAAAACGCGCCAACAGCTCCGGCGAGAATACATCTGTTACATAGCCGGGGCCTTTATAGTGAGTTACCGCTCTGCCGTTTGACGCGGCGAGGCCGGCGCTTTCTTGCCCCCTATGCTGCAAGGCATGCAAAGCGAAATAAGGCAAGGTAGCGGTATCGAGATTATCGTTGTTGTATATTCCGAACACGCCGCACTCGTCGTGCAGCTGGTCGCTATCAATTTTAAAACATGTATGCAATGCTTTCTGCTCCTAAAATAAATAAAACTTGCCGTTTCCGACACTGTACTACGCCTCTATTATATCATTAATTGCTATGATGTAAAATGAAATTGTTAAAACGTTCGGAAAAATGTCGAAAAAGGCTTGGAGAAGAGATGTTTAAGGCTAAATGTTCGGAAAAATGAAAATTAGAGTAAATAGTCGCGGCAGAGGTGGGGATTGACGTGAAACAGGCGCGGCATTATGATTTATACAGTTGTAGTTGTGTATGCGTTTGAGGCTGGGGGAGTATAATACCAGATAGGAGCGAAGCATATGCGAACAAACGGCAAGGCCAAAAACCCGGCATTGTTTATTAACAGGGAGTTAAGTTGGCTGGAATTTAATCAGCGCGTGTTAAGGCAGGCGGCTCAGGAGGACAATCCTATACTTGAGCGCGCTAAATTCCTTGCGATCACCGCCAGTAATCTTGAAGAGTTTTTCATGATAAGAGTGGCGTCACTTCGCGACCTCGCGCGCTCGGGTTTTAAGCAGCCCGACGATGCCGGCATGACGCCGGAGGCGCAGCTTAAGGCTGTTATAAAGAGGGCGGCCGTTATGGTGGCGGAACAGTACGATATTTATAAAGACCAACTGATGCCGGCTATCGAGGGCGAAAGAATACGGCTGCTTAATACCGGACATTTGAGCCGCGAGCAGCTCAGTTTCGCCGAGCATTATTTTTATAATGAAGTTTATCCCGTGCTTACACCTATGGCGGTTGATAGTTCGCGCGCCTTTCCGCTGATACTGTCCGGCAGCCTTAATATTGCGGTGCTGATCGAAAAGAACGGCAGAGAGGAGCTGGCTACCGTTAAAGTGCCGTCGGTTTTAGGAAGAGTTGTAGCTATGCCGGGGCAGAACAATTTCATATTGCTTGAAGAACTTATAAAAATGAACATGGGCGCTATGTTTGACGGTTGGAAGGTGATTAGCTGCTGCGCCTATAAAATAACAAGGAATGCCGACCTTACAATAGAAGAGGAGGAGGCACATGACCTTCTTTTTGAAATTGAGAAAAGCCTTAAAGAGCGAAAATGGGGAGCCGTTATAAAGCTTGAGATGGAGAGGGAAAGCGATGAGAGGATTTCAAGTTTTTTAAAGGAACGTTTTGAGGTAGCGGATAGAGAGGCGCTGGAGATTGATGGACCTATCGACCTTACTTTTCTCTTTGAGCTTTATTCGCTTGTTAAAAGGCCGAGCCTTAAGTATCGAAAATTTACGCCAAAGCGCGGGGCGCTATCTGAAAAGGCGGCGTCGGTTTTTGAGGAGCTTAAGAAAAGGGATAGATTTGTGCATCATCCATACGACAGCTTTGATAGCGTATTAAACTTTTTAAGGCAGGCGGCGGATGACAAAGACGTTCTCGCTATAAAGCAGACGCTGTATAGGGTAAGCGATTTTTCACCGGTAGTGCAGGCGCTTGAGGACGCTGTGCTGGCGGGTAAGCAGGTTACAGTGCTGCTGGAGGCTAAGGCGCGTTTTGATGAGGAAAACAACATAAGCATGGGTAAGAGGCTTGAAAAGGCGGGCTGCCATGTTATATACGGGCTGGTAGGCCTTAAAACGCACTCTAAGATTACTCTTGTCGTAAGGCGAGAAGAGGGCGGCATAAAAAGATATGTGCATCTTGGCACCGGCAACTATAATGACAAGACGGCTTTAATATATACTGATATGGGTCTTTTCACAGCCGATCCCGCCATAGCCGCCGACGCTACCGAGTTTTTCAATGTCTTGTCGGGGTATTCGTCGTCGGCGAAGATGAATGAGCTTATAGCCGCGCCCGACTTTTTAAGGATAAAGACGCTAGAGCTTATAGACCGCGAAATAAATCTTGCTAAATCCGGGCAGAAGGCGGCGATATTTGGCAAAATGAATTCTCTTGTCGATACGCAAATAATACAAAAGCTGTATGAGGCATCGGCGGCGGGGGTAGATATAAGGTTGATAGTGCGGGGCATATGCTGCCTTAGGCCGGGGATAGAAGGGGTAAGCGAGAATATAGAGGTGCATTCGATAGTAGGGCGGTTTCTTGAGCATAGCCGAGTGTTTATGTATACGGGGCAGGAGGGAACGGATATATACCTTTCGAGCGCCGATTGGATGCAGCGCAATTTTGATCGCAGAATAGAGCTTATGTTTCCGGTTAAGGATGTGGCTATTAAGCTTAGGATTATGGAAATAATGGAACTATGCTGGAAAGACAGCGAAAAGACATGCGTTATGAACGCTGACGGCAGTTATACTCCGGCAACCGCCGGCGATGGAGAGGCTATAAACGCCCAGGAAGTACTGATAAGAAAAAAACGTATATGATAGAAGGTGACGGCTTGCGCAAAATTGCCATAATAGATTTAGGCTCCAACTCGGCCAAACTTATTATATGGGAGATAATGGAAGGCGGGGCATACCGTATTGTTGAAAAATCGCGGGATACCTGCCGGCTTAGCGAGGGCATGGGAAAATCCAATATGCTAACACCGCAGGCTATGATGAGAACTATAAGAGTTCTTAAAATATTCGCCGGGCTTATATCGTCGTATGGCGAGGTTGAGGTGTTTGCGGCAGCATCGGCGGCAGTAAGGCGGGCGAAAAACGGCGCGGAGTTTTTGCGCATGGTAAGGATAGAGACGGGGATTACCATAGAGGTTATTTCTGGACAGGAAGAAGCCGCTTACGATTACTACGGCATTATAAACACTTTGCCTATAAACGACTGCCTACTAATAGATACAGGCGGCGGCAGCGTTGAGACGGTGCTTATAAAAGGCAGAAAGCTAATATCGGCGGCGGTGCTGCCTATAGGCTCGATAGCGCTAAGGGAGCAGATTGAAGGCGGGCGCGGCGGCATGGCGCCGGATAAATTCTATAAGGCGACGCATAATCACGCTTATGAAAAACTAAAAGAGGTTTCCTGGCTTAAAGAGGCGCGCGGATTGCCGATTGTGGCGGTAGGCGGCTCTAATCGCGCGCTGGCGCATATGCACATGCGTCAGACTAAATACCCTCTTTCAAGGCTGCATGGGTATTCTATGACGCCGGATCAGGCGAGGGAGCTTATAGAAAATATATCTCTGACGCCGGAATCAAAGCGTATGGCGATTGCCGGCATGGAAGAATCAAGGATTGATACGATAGCGTCGGGAATAGCTCCTCTTGGCGCGGCTATAAAGGCGATAAAACCCGAGCGTATAATTATAAGCGAATGTTCTGTTAGAGAAGGCATGTTTTTTAAGCTGCTTATGTCGGGTCAGAGCCCGCCGGTTTTGCCGGATGTTTTAATGAGCAGCCTTGAAAATACTGCGCTGCGTTACGGGCAGGAAATAAAGCATACAAGGCATGTCGCTAGATTGTGCGCGCTGCTTTATGATAAAACGATGGAGCTGCACGGCGATGAGGGGGGCATGAGGCACTCGCTTATAGCCGCGGCGATGCTCCATGATATAGGGCAGGCGGTCGAATATGAAAACCATGAAAAGCATGGTGTATATCTAACGCTCAATTCGCCAATATACGGGCTTACGCATCGCGAGCTGGTAATTACCGCGATGCTTGTAGGTATGCACAGGATAAATGACGCGAATGAGGATTGGTCGACGTATTCGGCGCTTATAAGCAAGCAAGACGAGGAAGGTGCAAAGAGGCTCGGGGTAATACTTAAGCTGGCGGAAAAGCTCGACAGGAATAACCACGGCATTATAGAGGATATTGAGATATTCGCGTCTAAGAATGAGGTGCAGTTGCTGCTTAAATCGCCTAACGATACAAAACTGCAAGCATCGGCGGCAATGCGGCAGGAAAAGGCGTTTGAATGTATATTTGGCAGGAAGCTGGTTGTTATATAAACGGTGTGGCGGGTATAGAAAGTTAAAAAGTGCGCATATGCGCACTTTTTTATTGCGTTGAATAGAAATACTTGTTGTCAAAACTCGAAACCGAAACACCCAACTGATTGCCTTTGGTTCTACCTTTTCTTTTGCAGGGAAAAGGTAGAAAGCCGTTACACTATCCCTGGGCTATGGCGTCTTGCACCATGGCCTGATAAGCGTTGTGCAAAGCCATTGTTATGGGGCCGGGCGCATCTCCGTACACCTTGTCGTCAACGGCGGTGACGCCTAGGCAATGCCTGCCGGCGGAGGCTATTAAGACCTCGTCGGCGTCCAAAAGCTCGGAAAGAGAGAATACCTTTTCGATTATATTTATGCCGAGCTGCTGGGCAAGCTCGAATATATGCAGCCGGGTAACGCTGGGCAGTATAAGAGGGGAGAATGGCCTCATTATAAGAGAGCCGTCCTTTACTATACATACGCTTGATGACGCGCCCTCGGTTACAATACCGTCACGGTGGAGTATGGCCTCGGCGCAGCCTTTTGAAACGGCGAGTTGCGTGGCCATCACGTTTGGAAGAAGGTTTAGGGTTTTTATATTGCAACGCAGCCAGCGATCGTCCTCTTGCGTTATGCATTTGACGCCGTCTGTGTATATGCTAGGGTCGGTATAATGCGGCGATACCGTTATAAGAAGGTTTGATTGCGAATCGTCGGGGTAAGCATGCTGACGGGGAGCGGTGCCGCGCGTCATCTGCCAGTATATTGTAAGCTCATCGCCCTCAACCATGCTTATCGCCTGCTTGATTAGAGAAATAAGCTCTTCGCGGCCGCAGCGCGGCGTTATCTCGGCTTGACGCAGGCTGTCATAGAACCTGTCCATATGATCGCCAAGCGCGAAGGGATATTTTGAATAAGCGTATACAACCTCATAGACGCCGTCGCCAAAATAATAGCCGCGGTCGTTTATAGGTATAAAGGTCTGCTCTATAGGAGCGAAGGAGCCATTGTAATATGCTATATTGCTCATATCGTATTCCTTTCAGATGGTATTATTAAGCGCGTTAATATATTGGGGGGCGCTTATTCTATATTATAGCACTTGGGGGCGAGTGTAAATCGAATTTTCCATATTTTGGGGCGTTTCATGGTATATATATAGTATAATTAAGATAAATCAATATGCGGAGGATTGTGAAATGAAGGATATATCGGATGCGCTTTCCGGCGGGAATATAGTGTTTTTAGGAGGTGCGGGTGTATCTACCGAAAGCGGTATACCCGATTTTAGGGGCGAAGGGGGAAGATTTAAGGCGCGCAGCGAATTTGGATTTGACCCCGAGACAATGCTGAGCAGCGACTTTTTTAACAGCAGGCCGGATGTGTTTTTCGCTTATTACAAAACGCTGTTGCCCGGCGATGACATTAAGCCTAATAATGCGCACAAGGCGCTTTCAAAGCTTGAGAAGGCAGGAAAGCTTTTGGCGGTTATAACGCAGAATATTGACGGGCTGCACCAAAAGGCGGGCAGTAAAAATGTTATTGAGCTGCACGGCTCTATGATGCGAAACTACTGTGTAAAGTGCGGCGAGAGGTATGGCGTGGAGCGGGTGGCCGAGGCGGAGGGCGCTCCGAGCTGCGATAAATGTAAAGGTACTGTAAGGCCGGATGTGGTATTGTATTGCGAGAATTTAGACCCTGACGCGCTTTCCGGCGCTGTGGCGGCGGTATCAAATGCTCAAACGCTTATCGTTGGCGGTACGTCGCTACAGGTGTATCCGGCGGCGGGGCTTATAAACTATTACAGGGGCAAAAGGCTGGTGCTTATAAACAGGGAGCGCACTCCGTATGATTCGCGCGCCGACCTTGTTATAAGGGGCAGCATAGGCGAGGTGCTTAGCGCGTACGCGTAAGTGGTGCGAGGTATTTGGGAGCATAAAAAAGGCTGCCTGGCGATTTGCCGGGCAGCCTTTATGTTTTTATTAGTATGTTTTAGAATACGCGACGGGCGTTGCGGAACGCGCTTCTCCAGTATGGAGTGGTGCACGAGCGCTTTACAACCTTGCCATTGGAGGACGATGCATCAATCATCATGCCGTTGCCAATGTAAATGCCGGTATGCCCTATGGCTTTGCCGTTTGTTTTAAAGAAGAGCAGGTCTCCGCGCTTGAGGTTGGACATGCTGGTTATATTGGTCCATTTTGAATACCTACTATAGCCCGCGGCGTTGAACCGGCCTATTTTATAACCTACCTTGTTAAGCGAGTAATGCACAAGACCGGAGCAATCGAAGGTTTTTGTGCCTGCCGTTCCAAGTACATACCGCTTGCCGAGCTGCTGAGTGGCTACCGCTATAAGCTGCTCAACCTTTGAGGCGTTGGGTACTTTTGTGCTGTCGCCGCCGCTCTTGTTGTTGCTCTTAGGCTTGGCTGTTGGCTTGGGCCGTGGCGCTTCTTTAGCGTCGCCGGAATAAAGTATGTCACGCGTCTGCGATCCGACTTTAGCGTCTACAAAAAGGCCGTTCTCCTTCTGGAAGGCTCGTACTGCCTTTTCGGTTATGGAGCCGTATGTTCCTGTTACAGGGCCGCTAAAATATCCCAGCTCTGCCAGTCTGCGCTGCATCATTTCAATATCGATGCCTATGTTGCCGACATATATGGTATATACCTTTGCTTCTTCGCTGTGGAGAAGTTCAAGAGTGGCTTTTCCGGCGATACCGTCCACCTGAAGGTCATGAGTGCGCTGAAAAAGTTCTACCGCGCGCTGTGTCGCGGTGCCGAAATAGCTTGTCGGCTCGTCAATGTCGAGGTATTCAAGTTCGACAAGGCGGGCTTGCAGCTTGCCTACATCTTCGTTGTCATCGCCGTTTTTAAGCTCTACGAATGCCGGATCTTCCGGTTCTTCCGAGGTGGTGTCGTCATTTTCTGTATTGGCGACATAGTCGGCGTTAAAGAAGAGGGGCTGGGAATAGTCTTCAGAGTCGAACTCATAAGTTTTTTCGACTATTTCATTTTGTGCCGCTCCTGCCGATGCTTCGGCTGAACCGGGGCGAAGAAGCGCCGGCAGTACCAGCGGTATTGCTATCATAAGCGCCAAAACGCCTGCCGCCATAGCCACTTTCTTTTTGTTGAGTTGCTCAAACAATTTCTTAAATTTTGCAAAGGCCACGGCAAAACGGTAGTTCAGCCTGCGCAGCCGTTTGCGTCTGCGGTTAATCATTTGTACTCCTTACCCAGGCGCCGCCTGAAATCGTTACAGAATTGTTACGAATATATTATAGCCTAATCGCAGTTTTATTTCAATAATTTTTAAATAAAGGCAAAATAATATTTTTTCGAGCTAAAAAGCCTAAAATTTCATTAAATTAATAAGCCGGGAGCCATTTTATTATAGTACGCCGACGATATGCGGCTACTTTGCTTTTTTACACATTATAGCTTATATTATAAGGTAAGTATAGAGGCTTTGCGAGAGTGTGTTTTAAAAAGTCTTAAGGAAACGGGGGGTGACGCGGTGGCTTCACTTGACAGCCGGATACTTGAAGACATTTACAGATTGCAGCGTAACGAAATTACTAAATACGCCATTTACAGCAGGATTGCCGCTTCTGTCCGCGATGCGCACAACCGCGGAATTATAAAGCATATCGCATATGACGAGAGGTCGCATACCGAGGTATTAAAGGAATATACGAAAAAAGAAGCGTCGCCTCACTTTTTTAAGGTGATATGGTATTCGCTTCTTAGCCGGCTTTTTGGTTTCACATTCGCTCTTAAACTCATAGCCAAGGGCAAGGAAATGACGCACAGGTCTTATGCCGTGCTTTATGAGCATGTTCCGGAGCTGAAAAAATTCGGTGAGGATGAAGACAGGCACGAGGAAGAACTGGTCGGAATGCTCGATGAGGAGGGGCTGCAGTATGTCGGCTCTATGGTGCTTGGCTTAAGCGACGCGCTTGTTGAGCTTACCGGCACTTTAGCCGGCCTTACACTGGCGCTTAGGGATACCCGTCTTATAGCGCTAAGCGGGCTTATAACGGGAATATCAGCAACGCTGTCCATGGCGTCCTCTGAGTATTTAAGGGCGAAGGCGCAGGGGCGGCGAGACGCTTTAAAGTCGGGTCTGTATACCGGAGTAGCTTATATAGTAACCGTAGCGCTTATGACGGCGCCGTTTCTAATATTCCCCAGGGAAGGATATTTCCCGGCTTTGGGAGTAATGGCGGCGACGGTGATATTGGTGATAATGTGCTTTAATTATTATGTATCGGTGGCGAAGGATGTGCCGTTTTGGCGCAGGTTTGCCGAGATGGCAGGGATAAGCCTCGGGGTGGCGGCGATATCGTTTGTTATAGGCATTTTAGTTAAAAACGCGCTGGGCATAGACATATAGTTTTGGGGAGGTTCAACATGCTGTACAGAGAATTTGGGAAAACCGGAAAAAAGGTATCGGCGCTGGGCTTTGGCTGTATGCGCTTTCCGATACACGGCCACAATCCGACCGATATAAACGAGGAAGAAGCGACGAAAATGCTCGACTACGCTTTTGATAACGGCGTTAATTATTTTGACACCGCCTGGACGTATCATCGTGATAACGACCGCACTTATACAGAGCAGGGCAAAAGCGAGTTCTTTATGGGCAAATATATAAAAGACAAGCGCGATAAGCTATATCTCGCTACCAAAAATCCGATATTCTTCGTTGAGAAAGCCGATGAGCCGGAGCGGTATCTTGATGCGCAGCTTGAGGCGCTAGGAACCGATTATATAGATTTTTATCTGCTGCACAGTCTTTACGCCGATTTGTGGGGTACGGTTAAAACACTAGGCGTGCTTAAAATGCTGGAAAAGGCGAAAAGCGACGGGCGTATAAGACACATTGGTTTTTCCTTCCATGATGAATATGATATTTTCACCAAAATAGTAGACGAGTTTGACTGGGAGTTCTGCCTTGTACAGCACAATTATCTTGATATTGATTTTCAGGCCGGCACAAACGGCATTAAATACGCGGCGGATAAGGGCATGGGCGTTGCCGTTATGGAGCCACTTAAGGGCGGCAGACTGGCAAGACCGTATCCCGAGGAGCTTTTAGCCGAGGCTGAAAAGCTGGGCGTTGAGCCGCCGGCTTTGGCGCTGAGGTTTGTGCTTGACAAGCCGGAGGTTGGAGTGGCTTTAAGCGGCATGAGCACAATTGAGCAGGTTAAGGATAATGTAAAGGTGGCATCGGGCATTAAGCCGGGGGCGCTGACGCAAGAAGAGCGTGGCTTTACTCAAAAGGTAAGGTCTATATATAAGAATAAGGAAATCGCCGGTTGTACCGCCTGCGGCTACTGTATGCCCTGCCCGGCAGGAGTAGATATACCCGGCTGCATAGACTCTCTAAACGATTTTAGCATTACGGGAAACCTGTGGCGGGTTAAGTCGGAATACGATATGAGGGATAATAATACTCATGCCGAGCATTGCATAAACTGCGGGGTATGCCTTGACAAATGCCCGCAGCATCTTGATATTCCCTCTTTGATGGAGCAGGCGCACGCTAAATTCGGCATTAAATGAGTTTAGATTAAACGAATAAAAAATACCGGTATGCCGCGGCTTATGTCGCCATACCGGTATTTTTATAATAACAGGAGAATTTAGCTTTCCATTTGCCGCCCTATAAGAGAGGCGGTAGTTTGCGCCACCTTCATTTCAGTTTCGCTCATATGCTCATCAGCCTGCTTAGAGACGAGCATAACGGCGCCTATAGGCTCGCTATCAGATATAATTGGCGCTATTATCTGGCAGGTATACGATTCATAATTTTCCTCGCCTTTGGTAATCGGTATCATGCGCGTTTCGCCTTTTATATGCATAAGGTGCTTTCTTTCTTGTATCGCCGTTTCTATTTCCTTACTTATCATCTTATCGGCGTATTCCTTGCGCGAGCCGCTCGCGGCTACTATAACGTCCTTATCGCATATAAGCGCGGTATGCCCGAGCGCCTGCTGAAGGGCGTCGGCGTATTCTTTAGCGGCGGCGCTAAGCTCGCCTATGGGTGAATATTTTTTGAGTATTACTTCGCCATCCCTATCCGTAAATATTTCAAGAGGGTCTCCCTCACGAATTCTGAGCGTTCTGCGGATTTCTTTAGGTATTACCACCCTGCCCAGCTCATCAATCCTTCTTACTATCCCCGTTGCCTTCAATTCAGTTACCTCCTGTTTTTGTTTTGCAATCATAGTATTTTACCGCGTTGGTTTTTTATTCAACGACTGACAAAAAAGGACGGAACGACGCTAATTTAACATGGTATATTTTGTATGTAAAATTTATAAAAGCCTATAACTATTGTTTCTAGCGTGAAACTTTATGCAAATATAATGTAAGCGATTAAGCGCCGGCGCATGGCCGATATGAGATGCATATTTTTAATGGAGCTTTTAAATAGCTATTGTTAAGGCGTTATCGTGGTACTAGAACAAAAAACCGCCTTTTGTATATTAGGCGGAGTCTTGTTTAAAACATTTAAAGTTAAAAGAGCTGTATATTTAATTACAGTAATTTATATTGATTTAAAAGCTCGCTGCATTGCTCCTTAGAATTAAACATCATAATGTCAATAATGGATAAATTAGGCACGAACTCGTTTCTAAGCTGCGGGTACTCTACCGGCAGCATTTCTAAAAAGCGCAGGGCGACGCCTCTTTCAGAGAATTCATCTGAATGTTCGGCATAAAGTGACATGCCGTTTATAGCGTTATAATACTCGGTTGTGTCGAGTGCCTTAAAGATATCATATAGCCGATACCGCCCCTTTAATTCATTGTCCTTAGGGATATCTGAGGACATAATAAGCTTGGTTTCAATACCTAAATAAGCGGACACCTTTTCAAACGAATAGAAAAGAAACTTCGCGAGATTTTCTTCTTGGTTATTTATAACGCTGTCAAGCACAGGCATGACCTGCTCAACAAACGGCGCTTTGCTATACGCCTGTGATATAGTGCGCAGCAGCTTTGCGCGCCATTGCGGCTCAGCCGATACTTTAACCTCGTTTATAAGAAGGTTTGGGCTGGCGCCCCGCAGTATTAAATTTATATTATGAGCCTTGCCATTTAGCAAAATAGCGTTGCGGTTAATCCGCCCGCCTTTTATATAATTAACATCGTCATAAACGACATAAGTGTCTACCGAATTCATCAACTGCCAATAGCCCAAATACGGAAAGAAATATGGTTGCATAACGCCCGTTTTCATATAAACTCCTCTTTCATACCGTTTAAGACCGCTCAAAAGTCGCGGCACTATATTAACAACACAATAAACGATAACATAACGCGCGGCGTTTTACAATTGGAGCGGCAGTTAGACTGGTTTCGCCCGACTAATTTTATTTCAATTATTATTTGCTTGCTATAAACGTTTATCTAAAGGCGGCATATATATTTACTATGAAACTTTATACACGTATATTGTATATTTATTAAAAAATATTGTTGTGCTGCCGCCTTTGCGTATGCTATAATACTTCAGATAAGCGCAGAGTGCGCCGGCTTTTGAGATAGGGGTGACACGGCTTTGGCTTGTATAGTTTTAGAGGATGGCAGCGTATATAAAGGTACGGCTTTTGGATACAAGGGCGATGTTATAGGCGAGATAGTTTTTAATACCGGTATGTCCGGATATCAGGAGCTTTTGACCGATCCGTCATATCATGGGCAGATAGTTACTATGACTTACCCGCTAATAGGCAATTACGGGGTTAATACAAAGGACGCCGAATCGGACAGCGTTAAGGTGAGCGGGTTTATAGTGCATGAGCTGTGCGCCGCGCCGTCAAACTGGCTGGCCGATGAGACGCTCGATCAATACCTTAAATGGAACGGAGTTTGCGGTATTAGTGGCGTTGATACCCGCGCGCTTACAAGGAAAATAAGAGAGCGCGGCACTATGGCGGCTATGATAAAGCAGGGCGATTTTGAGCCGGAGGATATAGAAAAGCTACGCGGTTTTTACATTGTTAAGCCGGTAGATGCCGTAACCTGCAAGGAAAAATACAGGATACCCGCCGCCGGAAAAAGGGTTGCGGTTATTGATTTGGGTCTTAAGCGCAGTATGCTAAAGGCGCTGTCTAGGCGCGGTTGTGATTTGACGGTTTTTCCCGCTCACACTCCGGCTGATGAAATTCTAGACGGCGGATTTGACGGAGTGCTTCTTTCAAATGGCCCCGGCAATCCCAAGGACAACGATTTTATAATAGAGCAGGTTAAAATATTTATGCGGCGGCTGCCCGTTTTTGGAATATGCCTCGGTTTCCAGCTTATGGCATTGGCGCAGGGCGCTGGTACCTTCAAGCTGCATTACGGACACCGCGGCAGCAATCATCCGGTGGGCGACATAGATATGAAAAGGACTTTTATAACATCGCAGAACCACGGATACGCGGTTAAAGAGGACAGCATTCCCAAAGTATGCAGGCTTACGCATACAAACCGCAACGACGGCACTGTTGAAGGAATAGAGTTTAGCGAAAAATGCTTTGGCGTGCAGTTTCATCCGGAGGCGTCGGCGGGGCCTAAAGATACTGAGTATTTGTTTAATAAATTTGTTTCTCTGATGGACGGAGGTGGGGCGATTGCCAAGGGATGAATCTATAAAAAAGGTGCTTGTTATAGGATCCGGACCTATTATAATAGGGCAGGCCGCCGAATTTGACTACGCCGGTACGCAGGCTTGCCGCGTGCTTAAGAGCGAAGGTATTGAGGTGGTGCTGGTCAATTCCAACCCCGCTACAATTATGACGGACACCGACATAGCCGACAGGGTTTATCTTGAACCTTTAACGCTGGATTCGGTGTCTGAAATAATAAAGAAGGAAAGACCCGACGCGCTGCTGCCGACGCTAGGCGGTCAGACCGGGCTTAATCTCGCGGTCGAGCTTTCTGAAAGCGGAGTGCTTGAGAAATATGGCGTAAGACTGCTTGGCACCAGCGTAAGCAGCATACACAGGAGCGAGGATAGAGAAGCTTTCAAGGACATGCTTTCGAGCATAGGAGAGCCGGTTATAGCCAGCGTTATAGCAAATGATGTTAAAACTGCTATGGCTTTCGCCGAAGAAGAAGGATATCCGCTTATAGTAAGGCCGGCGTATACGCTGGGCGGTACCGGCGGCGGTATAGCGGATAATGAGGAGCAGCTTGAGAGGATAGTATCGGACGGATTAAGGGCCAGTCGTGTGCATCAGGTGCTGGTTGAAAAGAGCGTTTCGGGATGGAAGGAAATAGAATATGAGGTTATGCGCGACGGGTCGGGCAACTGCATAACGGTATGCAGCATGGAAAACCTTGACCCGGTAGGCATACATACCGGCGACAGCATTGTAGTAGCGCCGACGCAGACTTTAAGAGACGCAGAGCATCAGATGCTTAGAGGTGCGTCTATAAACATAATAAGCGAGCTTGGTATAGAGGGCGGCTGCAACTGCCAGTTCGCGCTTGACCCGGAAAGCATGACTTACTATGTTATAGAGGTTAATCCAAGGGTTAGCCGGTCGTCGGCGCTGGCATCAAAAGCTACGGGATATCCTATCGCCAAAGTTGCGACATATATTGCCATAGGATATAATTTAGATGAAATAGAAAACGGCGTAACCGGCAAAACCTGCGCCTGTTTTGAGCCTGCTCTTGATTATATAGTAGTTAAAATACCGAGATGGCCTTTTGACAAGTTCACGCAGGCCGACAAGCAGATAGGTACACGCATGAAAGCGACAGGCGAGGTTATGGCTATAGGCACAAACTTCGAGGCGGCGCTTTTAAAGGCGGTGCGCTCGCTGGAGATGGGGCAGTTTTCTTTAGACGCAGGATACGGCTTTTTAAGCGACTATGAGGTTGAGGAAAGGCTGCATATGGTAAACAGCGAAAGGCTTTTCGCCGTTGCCGAGGCTTTACGGCGCGGTACGCCGTGGCAGCTTGTTTGCGAGATAACGGGTATAGATCCATGGTTTATAGTTAAGATACAGGGCATTGTGCAGCTTGAAAGAAGGATAGCCGCAATGCCGTTTGCTGAATGGACGCAGCAGGAGATGGCGCTTATAAAGAGCCGCGGCTTTTCCGATAAGGCGATTGCCGCTTGGCAGGGGGTACCTGAAGGCGAGGTGCGGCGGATTAGATTGTCGTTTGGCATAACGCCGTCTTATCGCATGGTGGATACCTGCGGCGGGGAGTTTGAGGCTGAAAGCGCGTATTATTATTCGGCTTACGGCGTTGAAAGCGAACACGCGCCGGCCGGCAAAAAGACGGTTGTAGTTCTCGGCTCCGGCCCTATAAGGATAGGGCAGGGTGTTGAGTTTGACTATTGCAGCGTTCATTGCGTATGGGCGCTTAAAAAGGCGGGGTATGAAACTGTTATTATAAACAACAACCCCGAAACGGTGTCTACTGATTTTGATACCTCTGACCGGCTGTATTTTGAGCCGCTTACAGCAGAGGATGTTATAAGCGTGCTAGATATTGAAAAGCCGGTGGGGGTTGTATGCCAGTTTGGAGGGCAGACGGCCATAAAGCTGGCGCGCGCGGTTGCGGACGCAGGATACGACATACTCGGAACCGGCCTTGATGATATAGACGCGGCGGAAGACAGAGAGCTTTTCGACGCTCTGCTTGAATCGCTGGCTATAAGGCGACCAAAAGGGCTTACGGTTTTTACCGCTGATGAGGCGGTTAAGGCGGCGGACAGCCTTGGGTATCCGGTGCTGGTGCGGCCGAGCTATGTGCTGGGCGGGCAGGGCATGGAAATAGCGTACGATGAGCAGGCGGTGCGCGAATATATGCGTATTATAAACCTTACAGAACAAGAGCATCCCATACTTATTGATAAATATCTTATGGGCAGGGAAGTTGAGGTTGACGCGGTATGCGACGGCGAAAACGTGCTTATACCCGGCATAATGGAGCATGTCGAGAGGGCGGGCATCCACAGCGGCGACAGCATATCCGTTTATCCGCCGCAAAATATATCCGACTCCATGCGCGATAGAATTGTTAAATGCACAGGCTTGCTGGCGCAAAAGCTTAATGTCAAGGGGCTTGTGAACATACAATATATATTGTATAGAAACGCTTTGTATGTAATAGAGGTTAATCCGCGCTCTTCCAGAACGGTGCCTTATATAAGCAAGATAACCGGATTGCCGGTTGTAGAGCTGGGCGTAAGGGCGTCGCTTGGCGAAAAACTTACAGATATGGGGTATGGCACAGGGCTTTACGGTACACCGGATATGGTATGCGTAAAGGTGCCGGTATTTTCGTTTGAGAAGTTGAGCGGGGTTGAAGTAAGCCTGGGGCCGGAAATGAAATCGACGGGCGAGGTGCTCGCGGTAGCAAAGACATTTTCCTCTGCTATGAAAAAAGGATTTAAGGCGGCGGGTATGCTGCCGGAGGCGGGCGGCGTGCTTATAACGGTAGCAAAGCATGACAGAGACGCCGCTGTTCCGATAGCGAGAGGGCTGGAAGAAAAGGGATTTACTCTCTACGCCACGCCGGGTACGGCAAAGCATTTGGCGAAAAACGGTATGTTAACTATAGCGCTGCCAAAGCTGAGTCAGGCGCCGGGGCTTTTGACGCAAAAGCTAAGGGAGGGCGCTATAAAGCTTATAATAGACACTCCGACGCGCGGAAGAGAGCCGCTTCGTGACGGCTTTATGATGAGAAGGACTGCTGTTGAGTGCGGCGTGCCGTGCTTTACCAGTCTTGATACAGCCAAAGCGCTTATAGATTCGATTGATTCGGATATAGGCGAACCAATTGGACTGCACGATATATCGATAAATAAATGACGGTGGGTATGCGTGGGTTCAAAAATATTGTATGGAGGAGAAAATGAGAAAGATGAACTACCTTTTTTGGCCCGTTATCATTATTCTGATAGGCGTGGCACTGCTTCTTAAGACCATTTTCAAGCTCGACTTCTCGATTTTTCGTATAATCATAGGCGTTGCCATCATTTGGGCCGGTATATCGGTACTAAGCGGCGGCATTGCAGCTAGAAAGACACAGACATTTACGCCGGAAGATGCAGGAAAGCCGCGGCAGTGGGATGTTGTGTTCGCGTCGCAGAGGATTGACCTTTCGCAATGGAAGCCGGAAGACGGTTCCGCCAATGTCGAGATTAATGTCGTTTTTGGCTCGGCGCAGGTGTTTGTACCCAGGGATGAGCCGCTGCTTATAGACGGCAGCAGCGCGTTCGGGGCGGTGCGCACGCCGGATGGTCAGACGGTGGCGTTTGGCGAGCTGAATATGAAAGACGGCGAAAGCCCGGCATTGTATATAAAGGCCAACTGCGTGTTTGGGGAGCTGAATATACGGTATAAGGATTAGCCTCTTTGGGTGCGCGTAATTGCGCGGGGCTTTTTCAAGCATATGCCTGTTAGGCGGACGGAACGGTTCGCGCGGATTCGCGCGGCCGTTTTTTATATTTTAAAGGCGGCATGGTAAAATAACCTCACGCAGCGAGCGGACGCAAAGCTTCCGGCGGCTGAGAGAACATTGAACCACAAATCCTTTTGCAATGCGAAAGTCGTCGCTGCGCGCCGTGTCGGCTGTGCCGACTTTTTCTGGTATAATCTTATTATGATGGATTTTGGAGGGTATTATGGGTTTTAGCTTTGTTCATTGCGCTGATTTGCATCTTGGAAGGAAGCCGGATGGGTCGGAGGAGAGGTTTTTTGATTTTGGCGCGGCGTTTATGGAGATAGCCAAATACGCTGTTGAAAATGACGCCGACTGCCTGCTGGTGGCAGGGGATTTTTTCGATAAAAGGTCTATAAACGCCGAAACACTGGAGCTGGCGCTCGAAACGCTAAAATACTTAAAGCTAGAAAACCTCCCTGTTATAGCAATAGAGGGCAACCATGACAGGAGCAATTTTAGGGAAGGGCGAAGCTGGCTTGAATACCTTGACGGGGCAGGTTATATAAAGCTGCTAAAGCCAAAGGGCGAAGCGCTTGAGCTTATATCGCACGGCCAGTACGGCGGCTGCGTTACAGATATAAAAGGATATAAAATAATAGGGCTAGGGTATCCCGGCGCACTTACACGGCAGCGCCTTATAGAGCTTTCTGAGCTTGAGAAGGACAAGTTTATACTCATGCTGCACGCCGGCGTTGAGAGGTTTGTGGATCAGGATGATTCCGGCATAAGGCTGCGAGAATTCGACGATTTAAAGGACAATATAATTTACGCCGCGCTCGGTCACATACATTCTAGGCAGGAGACGGCGGGTTTTCTCTATAATCCCGGCGCGCCGGAGAATGTTGATATAGACGAAGGGCGATACGCAGAAAAGGGCTTTTACCACGTTAAAATCGATGATATGGGCAATGTAGATGTGCGGCATATGCAATCTAAGCGGCGGCCGGTGTATTTTATATCCGTTGATGTTGGAAAATGCGAGGACGCTGACGGCATTTATAATGCGGCGAAGGAGGCGGCTGACGCAGAAGGCATAGGGGAAGGGGCGGTTGTAGAGCTTAGGCTGTATGGTAAAACGGATATGGATACCGCGGTTGTCGATAGAAGGCGGGTTGAGGATGTTTTATATGCTCTGGGCTGCGTTCAGGTTAAAGTGGTGGACGAGCTTAATATGCTTTTTGGTGACGCGCCGGATATGTTTGAAAGGAATGTTATCGAGGAGGGTATTATAGGCGCTCTCGCGGAGGAGATGGGACTGGCGGCGCGCGGGGCGGATATAGCGCAGGATATAATCGATATAAAGCAGATGCTGCTTGACCAGGCAGAGCCGGCGGATATTGAAATGGCGATTGAGGCTTTGAGGATGGGGGGAGATAGGTAATGAGGGTGCTTTCTTTAAAGCTTGAAAATATAAAAAGCTATGCTTATGGCGAAATGAAGTTTAGCGGCGGCGTTAATTTTATATGCGGACTTAACGGCGCTGGAAAGACAACGATAATAGAAAGCATAGGCTACGCGCTTTTTAACAGCCAGCCGTATCCCCGTATAGACAGCTTTATAAGGAAGGGCGCAAAAGAGGGCAGTATAGAGGTATTGTTTGAGGATAAGGACGCAAAGACGTGGCGAGTGGTAAGAAAGCTTAAAACAAACGGCACCGCAACATGGAATCTTTATGATGGAGATACGCCGATTAGCGTGCCGTCGAATGCTGAGCTTGAAAAGCGCATCGCCGAGCTGCTTGCCGTTTCAGGGCGCCGGCTTAATAAGATGTTTGAGGATGTTGTAGGCGTTGAGCAGGGCATGTTCACATATCCTTTTCTTTTACCCGACTCGGCGCGAAAAGAACATTTTGATAAGCTGCTCGGCGTTGATGATTATAAAAAGGCGTCGACAAATGGAAGTCCGGTTAGGTCGCATATAGAGAAGCGGCGCCATGAGCTTGAAAAGGCGGAAGCCGCAGCTTTAGCCATGGCGGAGGATCTTGAAGAGAAGGAGAAAGAGCTTTTAGATGTTAAAGCCGGAGCTGAAAAGCTTAAAAGCGATATGACGGCGGCGGCAAAACGCCTTGAAGGCTTTGAAGCCCAACGTGACGCGCTTAAGGCGGCGCTTGATAATATAGTTAAAATTGAGGCGGAGGCCGGAGCGTGCGAGAGCAGGCGAAAAGCGGCGGCGGATATGCTTGAGAGAGAGCGCCGCTCGGCTAAAGAGGCGTCTGACGCGGCGATAAAGGCCGAGGCCAGTCGCGCCGGATACCTGCGCTATATAGCGGCGCGGGATAACGCTCAGGTGCTGGAAGATAAAAGGCGGCGGCGGGACGGCGTTAAGGAAGCGGAAACGGCGCTTAGAGCGCAGGCTGATAAGCTTATAGCCGCTGTAGAGCAGCGGCAAAAAGCGCTTGAGCAGTCGGTTTTAGAGGCGGATAAGTTGCAAAAGCAAAGCGACGCCGCGGCGGTTGAAGGCAAAAGCGCTTTGACTGCGTGTGAGACGGCACTTGATGGCATACGCTTGGGGATTATGGCGGTTAGTGAGCGGGAGCAGGAGGTTGAGCGCCTGAAGAACGAAGCCTTAGATGCGGACAAGCGGCTGGCTATCGCCGAAAGCCGGCTTGAGGCTATGCAAAAGGCGGAAAATGAGCTTAAGGAAAGCGTCGCCGTTATGG
>JBMNTP010000017.1:0-40251 GCA_050945795.1 Christensenellales bacterium
TATACGTTTTGATGCGGGAAAAGATATCATGTTGTAAGATAAAGTTAGCGGCAAACTAAGGCGTTATTTTGAGCCAAAGTCGCGTGTGCTATCAACGGAATATGGCTGATATAGTATAAATTGGAGGAGTAGATAATGGAGAATATAAAAAAGATGCTGCCTTATTTAGCGGTTGTTGTTTTAGCTTTTTATTTGCTGCCATTGCTTATTAAAGATACCGGCTCGGCGATGCTCATGCTGCTAAACGTTGTTCCAATTATTGTATTTGTCTGTGCTGTGGTGTACGGCATTATTAATTCTTTTAATCCTATATATGCCATTGCCGTGATGTTATTGTTTGTACCCACAATATTTATATTTTACAATATGACGGCGTGGGTTTACGCTCTAGGATATGGGATAATTTCTTTTGCGGGAAATGCCATAGGCATACTATTTCGCAAGAACGGCAAACAAAACGACGCTTAAGCCTTTATAGACTAAAGCAGCTGATTATAACTACGTTACAGCGGCGGCATTTATATGTATGCGCTCGATAATGCGTGCGCAAGTTGACAAATGCGGCTAATCGGGAGGATAATATATGAAGCGCTGTTTTGTGACGAGGTGTATTTTTAGATGGGTTTAAATGTAGTTTTCGCGGGGACGCTGCCTTATGGAGAGGCTCTTGATATACAATACAAACTGTTTGACAAAAGGGTTAAGGGCGAAATTGGTAACACTTTGCTGCTTTTAGAGCATCCGCCTGTTCTTACAATGGGGGGACGCGGTGAGGATAAACATATTTTCCTTTCCGAAAGCCAGCTAAAAGAACGCGGGATTGAGATATTTAGAATAGACAGAGGCGGAGATGTAACATACCATGGCCCGGGTCAGCTAGTCGGCTACATTATATATAACATGTACGACATAGACAGAGATGTTCGGCTTTTCATAAGAAAAATAGAGAACACATTTATAAACCTACTGCGCGATCATTTTTCACTTGAAGCGGTAGGAGAGATAGGCAAACATACAGGTGTTTGGATAGACGGAGAGAAGATAACCGCCATAGGAATTTCGGTAAGGCAGTGGGTATCGATGCACGGCTTTGCCTTTAATGTAAACACCGACCTTAGGCATTTTGATTGGATAAATCCCTGCGGCCTTTCGATGGGGGTTACTTCTGTTGAAAAGCTTACAGGACGGCCGGCGCAGATGGAAAAAATGTTTTCGCTGACAGCCGAATATTTCGCAAAAGAATTGGGCGAGGAGCTTTTAGAACGAGAGCTTACCGAGCTGATTTAGAAGATTTTAAGGAGACGCGCCGAATGGATGCTGTAAAACCAATGAGAAAGCCCGAATGGCTTAGAGTTAAGGCCAACACCGGAAAAGCCAATGACGAGGTTATGGCGATGCTGCAATCGCTAAACCTGCACACAGTTTGTGAGGAAGCGGCATGTCCTAACTGCGGAGAATGCTTTGGCAGAAGGACGGCTACTTTTATGATACTCGGCAATGTGTGTACGAGGAATTGCAGATACTGCAATGTTACCGGCGGCGAGCCTACGCTTGTAGACCCTGAAGAACCGGCTCATATAGCCGAGGCGGTGGAAAAACTGGGGCTGCGGCACGCCGTTATAACTTCCGTTACAAGGGATGATCTTGAAGATGGAGGAGCCGGTCATTTCGCTAACGTAATTACAGCTATTAAAACGCGGCTAAAAGATAGAACGCCTGTTATTGAAGTGCTTATACCCGATTTTAAGGGCGAGTTTTCGGCTCTTATGACGGTTATAAACGCCGGGCCTGATATAATAAACCATAATGTAGAAACTGTGCCGCGCCTTTATAGTGAAGTAAGACCGTCGGCGGTATACAGCCGTTCGCTACAGCTGCTCGAAAGAGTTAAGCTGGTGGCGCCGGATATTGTTACAAAATCCGGCATAATGCTAGGGCTGGGCGAAACAAGGGAAGAGGTTTTAGATGTATTCCGCGACCTATTAAAGAAACGCTGCGACCTTCTTACGGTAGGGCAGTACCTTGCGCCTTCTAAGCTGCATTATCCGGTGGCTGAATATATAACGCCGGAGGTGTTTGACGAGTATAAGGAGATAGGCGAGAAGGCGGGATTTTTACACGTAGCCTCGGCGCCGCTAGTGCGTAGCTCTTACATGGCGGATAAGGCATTTGAAGTGCTTGAAGATGTTAAAAAAAGCAAGAGCGTTTAGCAAGATTTACGAGCCGGACTGCGTAGTTTTTAGCAGCTCCGGCTTTTTTATTTGCTCGCGGCGGAATCTTTTAGGAGCGAAAGCTAATATAAATATACAGGCGCAAAAATGTTGTTAAAAAAATATCGTTCTTTTGAATAAACCATTGAATCCGGAGTAAGTTTTATATATAATATTTTCATCGGATGCTGCAAAATTTCTGTCGGCCGCGGCGCGGCTGTCATTTGGTCGCCGGCAATAAGGCCGTTCGAACCATTTTTGGTTTTAAAATCGATAGGCATTGGAAATCTAAGAAAAGAGCGTGGTGCGCCTGCTTATATGAGTAAGTATAATGCTGCCGGTACAGGAATTACGCTTTTAAGTGAGCATGTTGGAGCGACAGCGGGATGCGGCGAAGTCAATCCCGTAGGTGCGTCGGCGTGCAACGACGATAGAGCGAGTGCTTCGGGCATTCCGCCCGACGGTGAAGGCGTAAGCGAGAAAACAAGAGTGCTGTTTTTTATGACGCTCGGCCTCGTCCTTATAGGGATTGGGTTTCTCTTCAACACGCCTCAAGAAGTGCTCGCCGGGAACGTCACTATACTAACTTCACCGGCAAATCTTATAACCGACTATATGATGCTTTCAAATATCGGTGCGGCTTTTGTAAATGTCGGCGTTATGCTTCTTATAAGCCTTTTCATGGTCAAAGCGAACGGCGGCAGGCTGGGCGGTCTTTATACCGCGGCAATATTCACCGTAGCCGGATTTTCGTTTTTTGGTAAAAACTTTTTCAACTCTCTGCCTATAACGCTGGGAGTTTTTCTATTCGCAAAAATAGACAAAAAGCCTTTCAGAAGATATTTGCCGCAAGCCCTTTTTGGCACTGCACTAGGGCCGCTGGTAAGCGAGATTTGCTTTAATCTCGGGCTGCCGATGATGCAGGGGCTGCTGCTTTCGATGGCATGCGGCGTGGCGGCGGGCTTTATAATACCGCCTTTGGCAATGCATTTTGTAAAATATCATCAGGGTTTCAATCTTTATAATATTGGATTTACAGCGGGTATAATAGGAATGTTCTTTATGGCGGCGCTGCGCGGCATAGGCGTTGATGTGGCGGCAGTTTCCATTATATCTTCGGGTAACAATGCGGCGTTTGCCACAATACTATATTCGCTTTTCGCTGTTATGCTGCTCCTTGGGCTTTACCTTAACGGTTGGAGCATTCGCGGGTACGCGCGGCTGATTAAAGAATCGGGGCGAGACTGCTGCGATTATACGGAGCGGTACGGCTTTGGCCTTGCGATGGTGAATATGGCGCTGCTCGGTATATTGACGACTTCGTATGTGCTAATAATAGGCGGGCAGTTAAACGGGCCGACGATAGGCGGTATATTTACTGTTGTAGGATTCGGAGCGACAGGAAAGCATGTTAAAAATGTATTGCCGATTATTATAGGCGTGCTTTTGGCAAAGCTTATTAATATATATGAACACAATTCGACAGCTGCTATACTTGCCGCGTTGTTTGGTACAACGCTTGCGCCTATAGCCGGAAAATACGGTTTTGGTTGCGGAATTGTGGCGGGGCTGCTGCATATGGCGGTTACAATGAATATAGGATATCTCCATGGCGGCATGAATCTATACAACAACGGCTTTTCCGGCGGATTTATAGCCGCGGCTATGGTTCCGGTTATTGACTCTTTAAAAAACTCCTTGTCCACAGGCGCGAAAAAGCCACTTATTAGAAAAAAGGCTATATTTAAGAGAATACCGCAGGCTTCTGAGTCGCCCACAAGCCCTATGGCGGAGGCAGCCGAGGCATAAAATATTTTATAATTTAATATAATTTTTTCCGCTCCATATAATCGTGGGCGGTTTTTTTATTTCAGCCTATATTTTTATTGACATGACAAAGTGGTGATGCATATAATTAATGCAAATGCGAATCATATGCGTTTAGCTCAGAGCGTTTGCGGGTAGGATTGAGTAACATGGTGTTTTGGAGGATGGGCAAGTGAGAAAAATTGCGAGAATTATACTGCTGCTGGTCACGGCGATTTTCACGGCGTCGGGTTGCGCCGCTAACGTGGTAACGCCGGAAATAGAAAGCGGTGAGCCAAAGCTGAAAATTTATGCCAGTTTTTATCCTATGTACGACTTTGCCCAAAAGATTGCAGGGGATAAAGCGGAGGTAAAATGCGTTGTGCCATCCGGTGTGGAGCCGCATGACTGGGAGCCTACGGCGGCGGATATTGTAGCGCTGGAGCAGGCTGATGTTTTTATATATAATGGCGCCGGAATGGAGCATTGGGTGGACGATGTGTTGGCGTCGTTGCAAACAAAAACACTTACAGTCGTTGAGGCGTCAAGCAATATTGGACTGATAGAAGGCGGCCACAGCCATGACCATGACCACGACCACGATCACGAACATGAGCATGATCATGATGAAGATCATAACCATGATCATGATATGTTTGAGGGCGGAGGGCTTGATCCGCATGTGTGGCTTAATCCTATGTATGCTAAAATCCAGATGGAGAACATTACAAACGCGCTTATAGAGGCGGATGAGGCTAACGCCGATTATTATGAATATAACTATAACGCATGGGCGGCAGAGCTTGATAAGCTCGATAAAGAATACAAAGATGCATTGTCCGGCCTTGAAAACAGTACGATTGTTGTAGCGCATGAGGCGTATGGATATTTGTGCGAGGCTTACGGGCTTACGCAGGTAGGAATAACCGGATTATCGCCGGATTCTGAGCCGAATCCGGCAAAGATGGCAGAGATAATCGATTTTGCCAAAGAGCATAATATTAAGGTTGTGTTTTTTGAGGAGCTCGCAAGCTCTAAGGTAGCCGATGCCATAGCCTCGGCGATAGGGGCTAAGACGGCGGTGTTGAGCCCTATTGAAGGGCTGAGCGACGCGCAGGCGCAAGAGGGTGGAGATTATTTCTCCGTTATGCGGAGCAATCTTGAAGCGCTAAAGGCGGCTCTTATATGAGCGGAGGTAATATGGCTGCCGTTATAGAGGCTAACAATTTAGGTTTTGGTTATGGCAGAGAGCTGATTTTCTCGGGAGTCGGCTTTTCTGTAAACGCCGGAGATTTTGCGGCTATTACTGGCGTAAATGGAGCGGGTAAAAGCACGCTGCTTAGGCTGATACTCGGTGAGCTGACGCCTAAAGAGGGGGAAATCCGGCTATTTAATAAAGATGTGCGGCATTTTAAAGATTGGCGCAGAGTGGGTTATCTGCCTCAAAAGGGGCTGGCGTCGGGGACGGCGTTTCCTGCTACGGCGGAGGAAATTGTAAGGGCAAACCTTTACAGCGAAATAGGGTTATTGCGCGCGGCTAAAAAGCGGCACCGCGAAAAGGCGCTTGCGGCGCTCGATATGGTCGGCATGGCGGGAGAGGCTTCGAGTATGCTCGGCGAGCTATCGGGCGGGCAGCAGCAGCGGGTAATGTTGGCGCGGGTACTGGTAGGGCAGCCGGACATAATGTTGCTGGATGAGCCGACAACCGGCATAGATCCGGCGTCTGTTGTATCGCTGTTCTCGTTGCTAAAACAGCTTAATACCGAAAAAGGGCTTACCGTTGTTATGGTAACGCATGATGTGGCGCGGGCGGCGGACTACGCGTCAAGGGTGCTTTGTCTTGAGGAAGGCTCTATGGTAGAGCTGGACAGCTGCCAGATTGAACTCGAGTTGGCGCACCGGCACAAGCATCCGCCACGGGAATGATGGGCGAGGAGGAAAAGCATGGCGATATTGCAATATGATTTTATGCTTAGAGCGTTTGCTGTCGGTATACTGCTGGCGGCTATTATACCATGCATAGGTATGATAGTCGTACTAAAGCGGCTGTCCATGATGGGCGACGCGCTTTCGCATACATCGCTTGCCGGCGTGGCGGCGGGGCTTATAATGGGCTTTAATCCCATTGTCGGCGCGATAATAGCGTCTATAGCGGCGGCGCTCGGCATTGAGGCTATAAGAAAGCGCATACCCAAATATTCGGAGATGTCCATTGCTATTATAATGTCGGCGGGGGTAGGACTTGCCGGCGTGCTGTCCGGCTTTGTAGGAAATGCTGCGAACTTTAACAGCTTTCTTTTTGGCAGCATAGTAGCTATAAGCGATTTTGAGCTGCTGTTGGTTTTAGGTGTAAGCTGCGCCGTTATGCTGGCGTTCATACTGCTTTATAAAGAACTTTTTTACATTGCGCTTGATGAAAGAGCAGCGGGAATGGCAGGAGTGCCTGTTCAAACAGTGAATTTTATATTTACAATATTAACGGCGGTAACGGTATCGGTGGCGGCGCGTACGGTGGGGGCGCTCATAGTTTCTTCGCTTATGGTTGTGCCGGTGGCGTGCGCTATGCAGCTGGGCAGAAGCTATAAGCAAACGGTGGTATATGCGGTATTACTTGCGGTGGTATTTACAATAGCCGGACTATTTGCCGCATATTACATTGGGCTTAAACCGGGCGGTACAATAGTTCTTATTGCTGTTATATCGCTTGTTTTGATATTGATTGGAAAGAAGATATTTGCTGCGCGGCCGGCAAAGAAGGCGCGCATATAAAAAAGGAGGCTTCGGCATGAAAAGGAAGGCGTCCGGATTGCCGGGCGGTCTTAAAAAGACAAAGCAGCGCGAGTATGTGCTTGATACTTTAGAAAAAGCGGGGAAGCCTATAAGCGCCGCAGAAATATACGCTACTATACTTAAAGACGGCCATTCTGTATCGCTATCGACCGTTTACAGAATACTTTATGCTTTGCAAAATAAAGAGGCGGTCATTAAAACGACTATTATGGACAGCGATACATCGCTTTATGAGCTTAACCGGTCGACGCACCGGCATTACGCTTATTGCGTGGATTGCCGCAAGGCTGTGGCTATGGACGCATGTCCTATAGAGAAGTTTTTGCCGGGGCTTGATGAGGCGGGGTTTGAGGTTATAGGACATAAGATGGAAGTCTATGGGCATTGCAGCAAGTGCGCCTTGAATAAATGAAGGCGTGTCAAAGATGGCGGCATGGGTTATAATTACAAAAGGGCGTTTTGCCGTATTTTTTAAGGGGGAGCCGGCGTGAGAATGACTGATATTGATACAGAGCTGCTTTTAAATGACATACTGAAAAGGCTTTTTCATAAAATACTAAGGCTGCAGGAAAAAAGTGTTTCAGAGGCGGCGAATCAGAATATCAGCCGAAGCGAAATACATGTGCTTGAGGCGGTACAAGATGTCGGTGAAGCTACGCTGACAGGTATTGCCGCCGAGCTTAGCGTCAGCAAGCCGACGGTAAGCGTTTGTGTAAAGCGGTTAGTGGAGAAGGGGTATCTAAAAAAGGCGGCGTCAAAAAGCGACGGGAGAAAGAACATAATATCGCTTACTAAAAAGGGCGAAGCTTGCTGCCTTAAGCATAAACAATTCCATGATGCTATGATACATAGCATCTTAAATGACTTTAAAATTGAGCAATACCCTGAACTATTAAAGGCGCTACACTCGTTGCACGGTTTTTTCGACAGGCTGGACGCGTAACTGTGGCATATGAGCGAAGGATTTCGCTGTATTGACATAAACGACCAAGGGTGTTAATATTTTTAGAGCGGATTAGTTAGTAGTGCTAACTTAATTTGCGGCGTACAGCAGCGCTTAGGAGGACATAGCTTATGAATATTGAAGATATTTTTCGCATTATGGATAAGGCTGAGGCGTCTTCTTTTAGCGAGGTGGACGTAACGACAGATTGCTTTAGCCTGAGACTAAAAAAAGGCTCGGGCATCGCCGATATAAGCGCGGAGGCGCTTTCGGGGCAGATAGTGGAAGCCAAAGCTGCCGCAAAGGACAGCGCGGCGAAGGGCAAAGAGCAGCGCCCATCTGATAAGGACATTATTCAGTCACCTATATCGGGTGTTTTTTATGTTGCGGAGGAGCCGGGCGCAGAGCCTTTTGTGCGAGCCGGCCATAAGGTCAACGCAGGCGATACGCTGTGCATAATTGAAGCGATGAAAATGATGAACGAGGTTTCGGCGCCTAAAGACGGCGTTATAGCCGAGGTATGCAAACTTGACGGGGATAGCGTATCGGCGGGCGAAGCCTTGTTTGTTTATGCGGGAGAATAGCCGTATGAAAACGGTGCTTGTTGCGAACAGGGGCGAAATAGCCGTAAGAATAATAAGGACTTGCAAAAAACTGGGGCTTAGAACGGTAGCGGTTTATTCGGAGAACGATGAAGGTTCTATGCACGTTAGGCTGGCTGACGAAAGCGTATGCATAGGGCCGCGGCAGGCTGAAAAAAGCTATCTTAACATAGAAAGCATATTGGCTGCTGCGTGCGCGTTTGGAGCCGAGCTTATACATCCCGGTGTAGGGTTTCTTTCTGAAAGCGAGCAATTCAGCTTGGCGTGCGCTGAGGAGGGCATAATATTTATAGGCCCGTCGGTTAGCGCTATGTCGCTGTTAGGAGATAAACGCAGGGCAAGAGAGATTATGGAGGAGAACGGCTTTCCGGTAGTGCCGGGCGTCGCGGCTCCTCTAAGCGGCGTTAAGGAGGCGGCGGTTGCGGCCAAGGGCATAGGCTTTCCGCTTATACTAAAGGCGTGTAAGGGCGGCGGCGGCAAAGGTATTCGTGTTGTTCATTCCATGGGGGAGCTTGAGAAGGAGTTTCCTACTGTAAGCCGTGAGGCCGAGTTGGCTTTTGGCGACGGCAGCATTTATATAGAGGCGTATCTTGAAGCGGCAAGGCATATCGAAGTGCAGATTCTTGCCGATGAGCATGGTAATACGCTGCATTTAGGAACAAGGGAGTGCAGCATACAGCGCAAAAACCAAAAGCTTATAGAAGAAGCGCCGGCGGCGAATATTGATGGGGAAATACTGCGCAAAATAGAAACCACAGCTGTTGAAATAGCGCGCTGCGTGGGATATACCAACGCCGGAACTGTTGAATTTTTACTAACGCCGGACAACAAGTTCTATTTTATGGAGATGAATGCCCGCATACAAGTTGAGCATCCGGTGAGCGAAAGCATATACGGCATAGACCTTATAAAGGCGCAGATACAGGTAGCGTTAAAACATACTATCAATATAGAGCAAAAGGATTTGGTGCAGCGCGGCCATGCTATTGAGTGCAGGGTAAACGCTGAGGATACAAACGCCGGCTTTAGGCCGTCGCCGGGCAAAATTACGGCGATGTCGCTGCCGGGCGGATACGGGGTAAGAGTTGATACCGGTTATGAGGCAGGGGATGAGATATCGCCTTATTACGATTCAATGATTATGAAAGTAATATGCCATGGCGATGACAGGGAAGAGGCGCTTAGCCTTGCGAGAGCGGCTCTTAAAGAGCTTAAGGTTGAAGGCGTGAGCCATAGCGCGGCTTTTATACGCGCGGTTTTGGAGGACGGGGAGTTTACTTCCGGCAAGGCTCACACAAAGTGGATAGAAAAGACATTCTACAACAGGTATATGAGAGAGAAAGTATGAAGCTGTTTAAAGAAAAGATAGATACCGCCGGCTCGCTTATAAAAGGCGAAGCGGCACCGGAAATGCTGCGTTGCGCGGGCTGCTCTAGGAATATGATAGCCGATATAGTGCACGCGGGCGATTCAATATGCCCGTATTGCGGGCATCTGTTCCGTCAGCCGGCATATAAGCGGATTGAGATGATAGCTGATAACGGCAGCTTTATAGAGATTGAAAGAGAAGCTGAAAGCAGCGACCCGCTGTCGTTTCCGGGATATAAAAACAAAATAGCCAATGAAAAAACAAAGTCTAAAATGCAAGAGAGCGTCATCATCGGCAAGCTTACGATAAAAGGAATACGCGCGGCTATAGCCGTTATGGATTCTTATTTTATGATGGGCAGCATGGGTACGGTGGTTGGCGAGAAGATAGTTATAATAACCGAGTTCGCTACGCTTAACCGCCTGCCTCTTATAATATTTTGCGCATCGGGCGGCGCAAGGATGCAAGAGGGCATACATTCGCTGCTGCAAATGTCACGTACTACAATAGCGCTTAACAAGCACAGCGACGAGCGGCTGCTGCATGTAAACGTGCTTACGCATCCTACAACAGGCGGCGTGACGGCAAGCTTTGCTATGCAGGGCGATATAACATTAGCCGAACCTAAAGCGCTTATTGGCTTTGCTGGTCCGAGGGTTATACAGCAGACGGTTAAAGATGATTTGCCCGAGGGCTTTCAGACGACAGAATATCTTTATAAAAAGGGTCTTATTGATAAAATAGTGCAGCGGCAGGACATGCGCGATACGCTCGCCGATATACTTGCGCTGCATTGCGCAGAGTCGCTGCGGCCGGAACGGCCCGGCACCGTTAAATCTGTAAAGACATTTATAAAGGATGCTTTTACAAAGCCGCAATGAAGTTATACGGGGGATTTAATAAATGCCTGCAATAGAAAAAGAAAAGCCGGATATTGCCCTTGAACAGGCTGTAGAAAAGCCGTGGGATAGGGTGCAGTCGGCGAGAAAGCAGAATAGGCCGCAGGCCAGAGACTATATGGAAAAGCTGTTCACCGGCATATTCGAGGTGAGCGGCGATAGGTGCTTTGGAGACGACGCCGCTATAGTTACTTCGGTGGCATGGTTTGAGAATACACCGGTAACGGTTATAGGCCAGCAAAAAGGGCATACGCTGGAGGAACGCATGAAGTGCAATTTCGGTATGCCGCACCCGGAGGGATACAGAAAATCCATGCGAGCGCTAAAACAGGCCGAGAAATTTCAAAGGCCGGTTATATGCCTTGTTGATACTCCCGGCGCTTTTCCCGGCATAGAGGCGGAAGAACGCGGGCAGGGGCTTGTCATTGCCGAGCATTTGCGGCTTATGGCCTCCTTAAAAACGCCGACAATCTCGATTATAATAGGCGAAGGCGGCAGCGGCGGCGCGCTGGCATTATGCCTAGCAGACAGGCTTATAATGCTTGAAAACAGCTATTTCTCGGTTATATCTCCGGAGGGCTGCGCGTCGATACTGTTTAAGGACAGTTCTATGGCGCAAGAGGCGGCGGAAAACCTTAAGCTAACGGCAAGCGACCTTAAGCAGTTTGATATAGTTGATAAAGTGATATCGGAACCGGAAGGGTTTGACAGGTTTAATATGGATGAAAGTGTTTCGAGTATACGGCACGAAATAAAAACATCTTTAAGAAGGCTGTGCGGCATAAGCAGCACCAAGCTGGTGGAAAAAAGACATGAAAAATTTCTGGGCATGAGAGGTTTATTATAATTGATTGGTGAAATAGAGATAATCTCGGTAGGGAAAAGCCTGCCTGAAAAGATACTGACAAACACAGACCTCGAAAGTATGGTCGATACCAGCGATGAATGGATAACAAAGCGTACCGGCATAAAAAGGCGAAGGGTGTGTACAGACGAAAACGCGCGCAGCCTTGCTACAAAAGCCTCTCTGCAGGCGCTTGAAAGGGCGGGCATAAAACCTTCTGACCTCGGGTTTATAGTAGCGAGTACGGTTACCAATACCGAGATTACGCCGTCACTCGCGGGCGGGGTACAGCGTGAAATCGGCTCTGAATGCCC
This sequence comes from Christensenellales bacterium, assembly GCA_050945795.1. GTDB lineage: Bacteria > Bacillota > Clostridia > Christensenellales > MGBC116941 > JBMNTP01. The sequence goes on from JBMNTP010000017.1 coordinate 11,778, forward strand.
ATGCATGGATGTTGGGGCGGGCTGCTCCGGCTTTATATATGCTCTTGTTACGGCATCAGGGCTTATGGAAACACTGGAGTGCGAATACGCGCTTGTTATAGCGGCGGAGGTGCTGTCCGACTATGTAGACTGGAGCGAGAGAAGCACCTGCGTTTTGTTTGGTGATGGAGCGGGAGCGGTGGTGCTTAAGAGGGGCAGGCGCGGCCTGCACTATCCTATTCTTGAAGGCAGCGCCGATATAGATGATACTATAATCATTAAAAGGGAGCTTAGGAAAACGCCTTTTAATAATGTTGAAGATATAAAGCCGGAGTATCTAAGGCTTAAAGGGCAGGATGTTTTTATATACGCCACATCGGCTTTAGAGAGCATTATGGATAAAATGCAGCGGCTGTGCGGTGATAAGCCGTTTACTAAGGTTATACCGCATCAGGCTAATGAAAAGATTATTGATTATGTTATAAGGAAAACGGGGTACGAAAAGGATCAGTTCTTTATAAATATTGATGAATACGCCAATACGTCCTCGGCAACTATACCCATAGCGCTCTGCGACGCGCAGGAGTCGGGTTGGCTAAAGCATGGAGACAGGCTGGCGCTGATAGGCTTCGGTTCGGGGCTGACATGCGGCGGAGTAGTTGTTGATTGGATGATATAAAACCTATATTTAAGGAGTGCATTTAAAATGGAAGAAATTATTATCAAAAACCTTATGGAGCAATTGGACCTTGAGCGCGACCAGATAACACCGGAGAGCAGCTTTGTAGACGATTTCGACATGGATTCGCTGGATATGGTAGAAATGCTTATAGAGCTTGAAAAAGCTACCGGCATCAAAATTCCTAACGAGGAGCTTAACGAGATAAAGACTGTAGGGGCGCTTGTCGAGTATTTGGAAGGGAAGAAAAATGCCTGAAAAAGCCGGTAGTATATGCGGTATACTCAAAACCGAATATCCTATTATACAAGGCGGCATGGCATGGATATCAAATGCCGAGCTGGCTCTTGCCGTTTCAAAGGCGGGCGGTCTTGGCGTTATAGCTGCCGGCAACGCGCCACCTGAATGGGTGCTTGAGCAGATTCAAAAGGTTAAGGCGGGTACAGATAAGCCGTACGGGCTTAATATAATGCTTTTAAGCCCTTATGCCGATGAAGTAGCCGAGCTTGCCGCACGAGAGAAGGTGCCGGTGGTTATAACCGGAGCCGGAAACCCTGCCGCCCATATGAAGGTATGGAAAGAGGCGGGGTGCGTAGTAGCGCCGGTAGTGGCAAGCAGAGCGCTTGCCGTTATGATGCAGCGCATGGGCGCCGATTTTGTTATAGCTGAGGGCAGCGAGGCGGGCGGCCATATAGGAGAGCTTTCTACTATGGTGCTGGTGCCGGATATAGTAAGAAGCGTTGATATACCTGTTGTAGCGGCGGGCGGCATATTCGACGCGGCTACTGTGGCGGCGGCTTTTTGCCTCGGCGCTTCGGGTGTGCAGGTTGGAACAAGGTTTATTCTGGCGCAAGAGTGTACCGCGCATGAGGAGTATAAGCATAAGGTTATAAAGGCAAGGGACACCGACAGCAAGGTTACCGGCAGAATTACCGGTCATCCGGTAAGGCTTATAAGAAGCCCGCTGTCGCGCGAGATGGCTAAGGTTGAGTATGAAGAGGACGGCGCTGAAAAGCTTGAAAAGCTGGGCGAAGGCTCGCTTCAGGCCGCCGTTATAAGAGGCGATAAAGACAAAGGCTCTTTTATGGCGGGGCAGTGCGCCTGTATGCTTGATAAGGTGCAGCCGGCAAGGGAAATTATTCTTGAGCTGTTTGATGAAAAGCAGCTTAACGTCGTTTTTAACAATGGACTGAAAAACATTTTTTGCGCCGAGTAAAATTTTAGCGGCGCACGCATTTATATTTTAACTACTTTTATTACTGTTAACGCGAGGTATTTTATGAGTAAAACGGCGTTGGTTACAGGCGCTTCAGGCGGGATAGGCAGGGCAATCTGTGTTGCCTTGGCGGCTAAAGGCTTTGACATAGCCGTTCATTACAACGGGGGAGAACAAAGGGCGCAGGAAACAGCAGAGCTGGTGCGCGCGCTCGGTCGCAGAGCCGAGGTTATAAAGGCGGATGTTTCTAAGCCGGAGGAATGCGCGGCGCTGGTTCGCAAAAGCGCCGAGCGGCTAGGCGGGCTGTATGCCCTTGTGAACAACGCCGGAACAACGGCAGATGGTCTTATAATGCGCATGAGCGACGAGCAGTACAGCTCGGTTATGAAGGCGAATATAGACAGTTGCTTTTTCTGCACCAGAGAGGCGCTTTCTCTTATGCTTAGGGCCAGAAAAGGCAAAATAGTAAATATGACCTCTGTTATAGGCATAATTGGCAATGCCGGTCAAGCTAATTACGCCGCTTCAAAGGCGGCTGTTATAGGGCTTACTAAGTCAACGGCGCGCGAAGTCGCTTCTCGCGGCATATGCGTAAACGCTGTGGCGCCGGGGTTTATAGTAACGGCTATGACAGATGTTTTGGACGACAAACTTAAGGAAAAAATGAAAAGTGAGATACCGCTTGCAAGGTTTGGCACACCCGAGGATGTGGCGAATACCGTCGCTTTCCTTTGTGGGGAGGAGGCCTCTTATATAACCGGGCAGGTGATGGTGGTCGACGGCGGCATGGTAATGTAGCCGTAAGCCGAGGGGAGAGTATATATGAGCAGGGAAGTGTATATTACCGGTATGGGCGCTATATCGCCAATAGGCCACAGCGCCGCATCGTCTTTTGAGGCGGCGGCGAACGGCGTATGCGGTATTGCGCGACCTACTTTGTTTGATGCCGAGCTTACAGAGATAAGCGTGGCGGGGGAAGTTAAGGATTTTGACCCAACTGTATATATAAAAAGCCGTGAGGCAAAGCGCATGGCCAGGTTTGCGCAGTTTGCCGTAAGCGCGGCGGTACAGGCATGGGAGGATGGCGGCATAGCCGGCAGCGACTATGACAGCGGGCGTATAGGAGTGGTGCTTGGCAGCGGAATGGGCGGCTTTGACGTTATATGTGAACAGCATGACGAACTAAGGGATGCGGGGCCGAGAGCGGTTTCCTCGCTATTTGTGCCTAAGTCGATTATAAACTGTGCCGCCGGCCTTATATCAATGCGGCTCGGGCTGCATGGCCCATGCTATTCCATAGTTACCGCCTGCGCGTCCGGATCTGACGCCATAGGACACGCTTATTATGCGGTAAAAGAAGGGCGTCTTGATGCGGTATTGGTGGGCGGAGCCGAAGCGGCTATGGCCGAGCTGTCGGTACAAGGCTTTCATCAAATGCAAGCGCTTAGCGAAAGCAAGGACCCGAAGCGAGCCAGCCTGCCGTTTGATAAGGACAGAGGAGGCTTTGTAATAGCCGAAGGCGCGGCGTTTATGCTTATAGAAACCGCGGAGCATGCTAAAAAACGCGGTGCGAAGCCGCCTTACGCCATAGTGTCGGGATACGCGCAGACATGTGACGCATATCACATAACAGCGCCCATGCCGGACGGCGCTCAGGCGGCGAGGGCGATGGAACTTGCTGTATCAGACGCCGGTATTGATAAATCTGAAATAGGCTATATAAACGCGCATGGCACAGGTACTCCACTAAACGACGTTGGCGAAAGCAAGGCGATAGAAAAATGCTTTGGCGATCACGCTAAAAAGCTTTTAGTAAGCTCCACAAAGTCTATGACGGGGCATATGCTGGGCGCGGCGGGTGCGTTTGAGCTTGTTTTGACGGCGTACGCGCTTCAAAAGGGTATAGCGCCGCCGACGATAGGGCTTGAGGTGGAAGGCGAAGGCTGCGACCTTGATTATGTAAAGGGCAAGGCTAAAAAGCTTGAATGCGAATATGCTATGTCGAACTCGTTCGGCTTTGGCGGGCATAACAGTTGCGTTGTGCTTAAGAAGTATACCGGCGAATAACGGAGGAAAATATGCTGGATATCGAAGGAATCAAAAAAATACTGCCTCACCGCGAGCCGTTCCTTATGATAGATAAGGTTGAGGAATATGAACCGGGCAAGTCGGCGCGCGGCTATAAAGCTGTCAGCGGCAACGAATGGTTCTTCATGGGGCATTTTGCTCAAAAGAAGGTTATGCCGGGCGTGCTTATGGTTGAAGCCATAGCGCAAATGGGCGGCATAGCGTTGCTTACAATGGAGGACATGAAGGGAAAACTTGCTCTGCTTGGCAAAATAAAGAGCGCGAGGTTCTATGGCATGGTTACGCCGGGCGATTTACTCGAAATCCATACCGAAATAGAGACGGTTAAGGACGGCATAGGTATCGGCAAGGGCAAAATATTGTCGGGCGGCAAAAGGGTTGCTACCTGTGAGCTTGTTTTCGCCATCGCCGATGCAAAAGAATAAGCCGGAAAATCCGGCTTGAGTGTAATTTTATAAGTACGCGCCTTAAATCGAAGTTAGGCGTTATAAGGAAGTCATTTTTTCAAGCAGCTCGGCTATCTGCGCGGGACGTTTTTTGCTGGTCCAGTTTATGGGCAGGCATTCAAAAACGTTTGCGCCTTTAGCCTCAAGGGCTGCTTTCATTTGCCTTAAAGCACGGTTGCCGCCAAGCGAGGGCAGTTTTAAATGCTGTGTGGTAAAGCAGCCGACCTTAATGCCGGGAAGGTCGGGTATGTTTTTTAGGTATTCGAGCATTACAGGCGAAATCGAAAATGCCCTTACCGGAGCGCCTACGAAAATTGCGTCATAAGAAGTGGGGTCGGGCGCGTCTTGAAGTTTTATGCTTGAGGGCGGCGCGTTAACGTCCTCGTTGAGCGCGCTAACCCTAAGAACATCGGCGCTATGACCTTTGGCAAGCAAAGCGCCATGCAGCATTTCGGCGGCTGACAGCGTGTTTCCGGAGAACGAATGAACGATTATCGCGGTTTTCATAATGGCCGCTCCTTTACCCATATAGATTTTTTGTGTAGGTTTTAGCCGCGATTATTATACGGCGTATATAGCTGTGGATTATATACTTAGCTTGCGGCCTCTGGCGCTGACGTCCCAGCTGCCGGTTATACTCCCGTTTTCGGCTATAAGTACATTGTCGTACAGCGCTGTGGTGGAGCATATATGAAAGGGCAGCACATAATGCTCGCTGCCTACGATAAAGCTGTCGGCGTTATATTCGCCTTCAAGCCTGAACACCCAATGCTCTTCATTTTGCACAATATGCCGGACAGTAATGCCGCCAAGCAGCATGCCACGCCCTAGGGAAGAATCTGTCGATATGCCTTTTACGCCGAGGTCGAGCGTTATTAAATCAAGCGCGGGTTGGCTTATAACTCTTGTAAGCACCGCCGCCGCCGGTATAAGACCAAGATCGGGCATTAAGGACGCATAACCCGCGTCGTGTACAAAGCCGGTACCGGGCGATAAATACACATCGTCATATTCGGCGTGTATGGCGAAAGACGGCGTTGTACCCATTATCATAAGCGGGAGATCGTGACCTTCAGCGATAAGCTTTTTGCGGATATCGTGTACTATATCGGCGGCTTTTCTCACTTCTCGCCGCCTTTCATTTGGGTCGCTGTTGTTTATATGCCCGTCGTAGCAATGCAGCCCCAAAAGCTTAAGTCCGTTTATGCCGGCGCACTTTTTATAAAACGCCTCGACAGATAAAAGCGGAACACCGGTGCGGTTTGTGCCGGAATTGACATCTATAAGAACGTTTATAGAGATGCCCTGGGATACCGCCGCCGCTCCCAAAGCCGAGAGTGCGCCAAAATCGTCGCCGATGGCATAGAAAGTTGATGAGGGGAAAGCTTTTATCAGGCGGATAAACCGGCCTATATTCGTACCGATAAGAGGGTAGGCGATAAGTATGTGCGGAGCGCCGCTTTTAGCCAGCATTTCAGCCTCGGCTATTGTGGCGCATTTAAAGCGGTCTATACCCATAGAGCGCTGCATAACAACCATATCCCGCATTTTATGCGTTTTTATATGCGGCCACAGGCGGTGAGCGCCGCGCGCCAGTTCGATTATTCTATTTGTATTTTTTAGTATAATGTCTTTGTAATAAACGAGAGAAGGGGTGTCAAATTCCTGGGCGTTTATTAGCTTGTAGCGTGATGCGTCCATTGTTCGGCCTCCCTATAATTATATTTCGAATATAAACTCTATTTCAACGCTGTAATCGCCGGGTAATTCATTCGATGAAATAGCCGAGCGCGCTCCGACTCCGTCCTCGCCCCATATATCGAACAGTAGCTGTGAAGCGCCGTCGATAACTTTAGGCTGCATATTAAACCCCGGCGCGCTTTCGACAAAGCCCAGCGTTTTTACTACGCCTTTAATCTTGTTAAGATCTCCGAGGTGTTCATGGATCAGGCTTAGCGCATTCAGCGTGCATACGCGGGCGGCTTCTTGCGCTTGCTCTAAAGTGATTTCGGCTCCGACCTTGCCTACCGCCACCGGGTTTCCATCTTTAACCGGTACCTGACCGGATATGTACAGCATGTTGCCGACCTGCTTAACGGGTTTGTATATGCCGCCTCTTTGCGGTGCCGTCGGTAATTGATAGCCAAGCTCTTCAATCCTTTTGTAAATATCCATATGTTTTCCTTTCTTAGCGCAGCGGTGTGGTGAGAATGTGATATAATTTTGAAAAATGTTGATTGTAAAAATACCGTTTGGAATCTTCCATATAATTATAAGCGCAGCCGCCACTCTATACAAGCATAATGCGCCAAAAACCACGCGACGGCGGCGGTGTAAGAGCGATTCCGTGCACATCTGCGATATGCTATAATAGCCAAAAGGGGGATGCTATTATGATTATAACAACCACAAATTCCATAGAAGGAAAACGCATTAAAGAATATAAGGGCATAGTATTTGGAGAGATTGTATCCGGCGTTGATTTTATAAAAGATATGGCCGCCGGTTTTAGAAATTTTTTCGGCGGTAGGTCGGGGTCATATGAGGGGGAGCTTATAGAAGCCAGGCAGAACGCGCTAAACGAGATGGCGTCGCGCGCGGCAAGCATAGGCGCTAACGCCATAGTCGGGGTAAGGATAGATTATGAAACGCTGGGGCAGGGCGGCAGCATGCTTATGGTGACGGCTTCTGGTACGGCGGTTTATGTGGAATAGGCGGACTTGAACGATAACTTAGGTGTGCAAGGAGCGCAAATCCGGCGCATAGTATACAGCGGGAAAGTAAAGAGAAGAGGGTAAGGAATGGATAACAGCATAACGCTTAATAAGCTTGAAGAAAATCTTGAGCTTATAAAAAAGATGTATGATTTGGTACGTCTGGTAGATCCTGTTAAAAAAGCAGTCATACAGCAGCAGGAGGGGGGATTTGAGGACGAAGGCTCCGTTTGCTATGATTACTGGAAAAACGGCAGAATATGCGACAATTGCATTTCGGTTAGGGCGCATTTAGAGAACAAGAGCTTTGTAAAACTGGAGCAGAACCCCGATGCTATTATGGTGGTTACCGCGGTACCGGTTGAGCGGCAGCAGCGCCCCGTTGTTCTTGAACTGCTTAAAAACGCGACGCATAGCATGATGCTCGGCACAGGCGACTATAACGAAGGCCTGCCTATGCGCGGATATGTAGACGGATTGAACACAATGCTGACACGCGATGATCTTACCCATCTTTATAACAGAAGGTTTGCAGATGAGCGGCTGCCCGCCGATATTGTAAAAGCGGCTATGGAGGATTCGCCGCTCACACTCATTTTCCTCGATGTTGACAACCTTAAGCAGGTAAACGACACATATGGACACAATGCCGGCGATAAGGTGCTAAAAAGCCTCGGCGGCATTATAAAAAGCTGCATACGCGAAGGCACCGATTGGGCGGCGCGCTATGGCGGGGATGAATTTATTATATGCCTAGGGAAAACCGGCTCTCAAGACGCTATGCGCATAGCGAAGAGAATACGGGACGGCGCAGCGGATATAAAAGCTAATGAAGAGGACGAAACCAGCTTTGGTATAACCGTTTCTATGGGCGTTCATACGATTAGTAAACCATGTCTTAGCGCCGAGGAAGTAATAAATAAAGCCGATCGCAATATGTATAACGCTAAGCGGCAAGGAAAAAACAGCATTTTCGCCGATCAATCGTAAAACCATGGATAAAGTTTTGGCTTTTATACCGGTATAGCCGCGTATTATAGTTTGCCTAAGGAGAGGGCAAACTGCTAATGTATTGGCTTTTGAGCGGCATAATGTTATAATTTGTATGTATCGGGGCAAAAATAATTTATTGCGAGAGTAGCGCCGCTTAAGGATATAACACAATAACAGGCAGCTAATCGCATCGGAGATAATATGGATACTTTTGAAACCTTATACAGAAAAGCTATAGGCGCTTATGTAGGCCAAGAAGGCGGAGAATTAGACGAGACCAGCTTTGAGGATTATGAAGAGCATCATCTTGATTGCCTGCTGCATCCGGACAAGCATCCGCCCGTTATAAGATTAAGCGAATGCATGTGCCACGACGGGGACAAGGAAGAATGCCTTGGCACATGCTTTTTCGACGCACTGACGAAAGACGAAAAGGGAAATGTAACGGTAGATCCTGATGCCTGCGTAGGCTGCGGGGAGTGTGTATCCAAATGCAAGGCTAAAAACCTTGCCGAGCGGCGGGACATACTGCCGCTGCTTGAGATGATGCATAATGCAGAGGCTCCGGTATTCGCCATGATAGCGCCGGCGTTTATAGGGCAGTTCAGCGAGGAGGTTACGCCCGGCAAGCTAAGGACGGCGTTTAAAAAGCTGGGCTTTGCCGGCATGATTGAGGTGGCGCTTTTCGCCGACATACTAACGCTTAAAGAGGCGCTTGAGTTCGACCGCACAATAAAAGACGATAAAAGCTTTATGCTTACAAGTTGCTGCTGCCCGATTTGGGTAGCCATGATAAGAAAGATGTACAATCAGCTGGTACCGCATATGCCGGCTTCGGTTTCGCCTATGGCGGCATGTGGCAGGGCTATAAAAAAGCTGTATCCTAATGCAAAAACTGTTTTTATAGGGCCGTGCGTAGCCAAAAAGGCAGAGGCAAAGGAAAAGGATATAAAAGAATCGGTCGATTTTGTATTGAATTTTCAGGAGATGCGGGATGTGTTTGAGATAGCCTGCATTGACCTTGCCGACTGCGAGGAGGATCTAAGAGACCATTCCTCGACGGGCGGACGTATATACGCAAGGACGGGCGGCGTAAGCGAGGCGGTGCAAAAAACCGTAGAGCGGCTTATGCCGGGGCGTGCCATACCGCTTAAGGCGGTGCAGGCCGACGGCGCTGTGGCGTGTAAAAAGCTGCTAAACGATATTAGGAACGGCACTATAACCGCCAACTTTATAGAGGGCATGGGCTGTGTGGGCGGTTGTGTGGGCGGACCCAAAGTTATAGTTGATAAGGAAAAGGGCAAGGATAACGTCGACAGGTATGGCGCCGAGGCGGCATACGATACGCCGGCGAACAATCCTTATGTAATGAAACTGCTGCGCCGGCTCGGCTTTAATACCATTGAGAGCCTGCTTGATATGGACGAGATATTCACGAGGGAGTTTTCCTGAGTATAGATAGATTATTTATTTGGCGCGGGCGGGGGCGTTCGCAAGGAAAAAGGATATAAATGGGCAAAAGGATAGCTGCGCTTAAGGCGGCATTTCCGGCGACAATACCGGTGCTGCTTGGATATAGTTTTGTTGGTTTTGCATTTGGTATGCTGCTACAGGATAAAGGCTTCAATTTTCTATGGGCGCTTTTTATAAGCCTTAGCGTTTATGCGGGGTCGATGCAATTTGTGATGCTGAACTTTTTTTCGGGAGGTCTTGGCCTTATTGAGGCGGCGTTTATGACACTCGCCGTCAACTTCCGGCATATATTTTACGGTTTATCCTTCCTTGATGATTTTAGGGACATGGGGGCGAGAAAGCCGTATATGATATTTTCGCTAACCGACGAAACGTATTCGCTGCTTTGCGCGGCAAAAATGCCAAGCGGCATTGATAAGCGTTGGTTTATGTTTTTTATAGCGCTGCTAAACCAGCTTTATTGGATAATCGGCTCGGTTGTAGGCGCGGTGGCGGGAGAGTTTCTTACATTCAACTCAACCGGCATAGACTTTGCCATGACTGCGCTGTTCGTTGTTATATTCGTAGAGCAATGGCTTACTTATCCAAGCCATGCTCCGGCGCTGGCGGGGCTAGCCTGCGCGCTGGTGGCGCTTATTATATTTGGAGCGGACAGCTTTGTTATACCCGCTATGATTTTAATAGCCTGCGTCCTTATGGCGATGCGCTCCGGCGTTGAGAAAAGCTTTAAGAACGCGCCTTCGTCCGGGAAGGAGGGCGGAGGAGATGCCTGATTTTTGGCAGTCGGTAGCCATAGTTATAACTGTTGCCGCCGTTACGTTCTTAACAAGGCTTGCGCCATTCGCGCTGTGGGGCAGGGGCGGGCATACGCCGCCAGTTGTAACATACCTTGGCAAGGCTTTGCCGCCCGCCGTTATGGCGATGCTTGTTGTGTATAGCCTTAAGTCGGTGAATATAGCGGACTATCCGAGCGGGTTGCCGGAGTTTCTAGCGATTGCGGTGGTGGCGGGGCTGCATGTATGGAAGAGGAACAACCTTTTGAGCATACTGTCTGGAACGGTGGTCTATATGCTGCTGGTGCAGCAGGTTTTTGTTTAACTTAGCGGTTAAACGCACAGAAATATTAATATAACTGGAGGAAGGCAATGGGCAAAAAGATAACAGATAAGGTTACATGGGTAGGTAAGGTAGACTGGGAACTTACAAAGTTCCATGGCGATGAATATTCCGTAAGGCGCGGCTCGTCGTATAACTCATATTTGATAAGAGATGAAAAAACCGTTCTTATTGATACGGTCTGGCTGCCGTTTGACAAAGAGTTTGTTGCCGACCTTAAAGAAGAAATCGACCTTTCTAAAATTGACTATATAATAATCAACCATTCGGAGGTTGACCACAGCGGCGCTCTGCCCGAACTGCTTAGAGAAATCCCCGGCACACCTATATACTGCTCATCGAACGGCAAAAAGTTTCTTGAGGCGCAGTATCATGAGGATTGGGATATAAGGGTTGTTAAAACCGGAGATCAGCTCAACATAGGCAAAAGCACGCTTACTTTTATAGAAGCGCCTATGCTGCATTGGCCGGATACAATGTTTACATACATGGACGATGAAAAGATACTCTTTAGCAACGACGCATTCGGACAGCATTACGCTACCGAATCGCTGTTCAATGACACCGTTGATACAGCAGAGCTGTACGCCGAGGCGATGAAGTACTATGCCAACATAGTATCGCCGTTTAACCCCATGGTTACACGCAAAATAAAGGAAGTGCTAGGACTTGGGCTGGGTATAAACATGATATGCACCAGCCACGGCGTTATATGGCGGGACAATCCTACACAGATAGTAGAAAAGTATCTTGAATGGGCGGATAATTACAGCGAGAACCAGATAACCATTTTCTACGATACCATGTGGGACTCTACAAGGAAGATGGCGGAAGCTATAACCGAGGGCATATATGAAACCGACCCTGATATAACAGTAAAGATGTTTAACTCTGCAAAAATAGACAAGAACGACATTTTAACAGAGATATTCCGCTCAAAGGCGGTGCTGGTCGGTTCGTCTACAATAAATAACGGCTGCCTTTACTCTGTCGCCGGAATGGTTGAGATGATAAAAGGCTTTAAGTTTAAGACAAAGTATGCCGCCGCGTTTGGCAGCTACGGCTGGAGCGGGGAGTCGGTAGGGCAGCTTACAGAAGCGCTGCGCCGTGCCGGCCTTAAGGTTATATCAGATGGCATAAAGGTGCTGTGGGTGCCGAATGATGAGGCTGTTAAAAAGTGTAAAGAGTTTGGTGCCGATGTCGTCACGGCTATAAACGAGCAGCAGGCGTAAGCGATATTATCAAATAATGCTCAATATAAAGGCGGAAACGCGCATACGCGTCTCCGCCTTTTTGTGCTTTATACTTATCTTTCGCAAAGTCTAAGCCGCTTAAGATATCAGGCCTTTGCTTTGCAGGAATTCTGTGACCACTTCGGCAATATCCCTGTTTTCAACATCAACCTCGTAGTTGAGCGCCGTAGTAGTTTCGTCGTCTATCTCTCCCGCCAGACGGTTAAGTATGTCTTTAAGTTCAGGATGCTTTTCAAGTACTTCGTTGCGTACGATAGGTGCCGCATAATACGGAGGGAAGAACTGTCTGTCATCCTCTAGCAGTACGAGATTATACTGGAGTATAGGTGCGCTTGTAGCCGACTCAACAATAACATCGACATCCCTGCCGGCAACTGTTGGATACAGCAGTGTGATATCCATTTTTACAGGATCTCCTTTAAACGACATGTCATAGTACTCTATAAGGCCGTCGTAGCCGTCGTCGCGGTTAAAGAATTCATGCGCCGAGCCGAAAACCAGCTCATCCGATACTGCGGCAAGGTCGGAGATGGTGGTAAGGTTATATTCATCCGCCACCTCGGGAGAGACGATAACGGCATAAGTGTTGTTTAAGCCGAGCGGCTCCAGCCATGCTATATCGAGCTGCTCTTCAAAATCTTTTTTAACGATATCATACGCTTCATCGGGATCGCTAACAACTGGCAGCTCCAATAATGCCGTTAGCGCTGTGCCGGTATATTCCGGATAAATATCTATCTCATTGTTCTTAATAGCTTCAAAGCAAATGAATGTACCGCCCATGTTCTGGTTGCGCTGCACCTTAAGGTCGGTATTATGCTCAATAACTTGAGCGAATACCTCGCTTAATACTATGCTCTCTGTGAAATTCTTGGAGCCGATTGTTATTGTGTCGTCCTTTGAGCCGCACCCCGTTAACACGAAGGTCAGTCCCACCAATACCAATAACACCATGCAAAGAATCTTTCTCAAAATTATCCTCCTTTAATGTATTTAAAATTGTCTGTTATTTAGTTTCCGCGCGGTTTATAAGCCGCTTCTCAATACGACCCATAAAGAAGTCGAATATTGCTGCCATAATTATTACGGGTATGGCACCGGATAGCAGCATCTGAAGGTTCTCAGTCTGAAAGCCCCTGAAAATCGGGCCGCCGAGGCCGCCTGCCCCTATCAATACGCCTAGCACCGCTATACCTAAAGAGGTAACTATCGAAATCTTAACTCCGGTGAAGATAAGCGGCAGTGCCAAAGGCAATTCAACCTGGAGCAAACGCTGCGTTCGTGTCATGCCCATGCCCTTTGCCGCGTCCTTTATATACGGCTCTATCTCTAAAAGGCCGGTGTGCGTGTTTCGCACAATAGGCAAAAGCGAGTAAAGTACAAGCCCGGCGATCATCGTAGCGTTGCCAAGCCCGAGCCATATCATCAATATAGCCAGCAGCGCCAAAGACGGTATGGTCTGAATTATATCGGCTAATGCCAATATTAGTTTGCCTAAAGACGGCAGCCAATATCCTATAATGGCAAGTATTAGGCCAACCGCTACAGATATAACTCCGGCAATAAGCACTATTGCCAAATGCTCAAATATCCATCCCGCTAATAAGCTGGTATTCATTTGGCGCTAGCCTCCCTTCTAATGCCGCGCGGCGTTAAAGCGTTTTGTAAAAGACCTATTAAAAAGCTTGCAATGAGCGCGAGCAGCGCGGCGGGTATAGCGCCGGCGTAAATATGGTGGCGGCTGTATGTGCCGAGGCCTGTCCATATCAAATCGCCTAGGCCACCCGCTCCTATTAATCCGGCAAGAGTTGCCCAGCTTATTATGTAAATCACCGACATTCGCAGGCCGCCGACTATGGACGCTATCGCAAGAGGCAACTCCACCTGCATAAGTACCTGGGCATCTGTCATGCCTATGCCGCGCGCCGCCTCGACATAGCTGGGGTCAACTTCGTCTATGCCTGTATATGTGTTGCGCAAAATAGGCAAGATAGCATATATCGCAAGCACCATTATGGCGGGCAGCGCTCCTATGCCAAAAAGGAGCCGCGCCAGACCTAAAAGCACAAGGCTTGGAATGGTCTGTAATGTACCGGTGAAGGCGATTATATACTTCGCCGCTCTTTTGTGGCGAGACAGTATTATGCCGGCAGGTAGGGCTATAATAAAGCCTATGCCGACAGAGATCACTACCAGCCATATATGCTGTCCGAACGCGCGCAACACTTCGGCCTGGTTCTTGCTTAAAAAGGCTATAAAGTCCTTCACTCGTCATCACCCCACAGCGCTCCGCTCATAGCTTTTGCCATACTCGTTCTTGTTATAAGGCCGGCAACGGTGCTATCGTCGTTGAGCACTATTATAAAATGCGCCGCCGATTCTAAAAGCCTGTTGAGAGTTTCTCGGGCGTCGTCGTTTATGCCGGCAGTAGGCGGCATATCTTCGTTTGTAAGCAGCTCGCCGATTAGTGACACGCCTTTGCCACGTTTTTTAATATCATCAATAGTAACAATGCCGAGATACTTTTCGTCGTCATCTATAACTATGACCATATTAACCTCGCGCCGTCCCATAAGGTCTATGCACTCAACAACTTTGCGGCTCTTTTTAACTCTAAGCGGTTTGTGTTTCATAAAGTCAGATGCTACAAGGTCGGGGCCTTCTGAGTTGTTATGGTGCCGGCCCATAAAACTGCGCACTGTATCTGTGGCGGGGGATTTAAGCATTTCACCCGGCGATGCCATCTGCTCAATTCGACCTTTATCCATAAATACAATGGTATCGGCCAAAAGCAGCGCTTCGCCCATATCATGAGTTACAAAGACTATTGTTTTGTTAAGCTTTTGCTGCAGGCTTTTTATTTCTTCCTGCAAACCGTCGCGCGTTATGGGGTCGAGCGCTGAAAACGGCTCGTCCATAAGCACAATTGGCGGAGACGCCGCAAGCGCGCGCAAAACGCCTATGCGCTGCTGCTGACCGCCGGAAAGTTCCGAAGGGTACTTGTCGGCGTTTTCCTCATACGGCATGTTGACAAGCTCCAGCATTTCTCTGACGATTTTATCCCGCTTTGCTTTTGAATATCCCAAAAGCTTTGGCACGATGGATATATTCTGTGCTACCGTCATATTTGGAAAAAGGCCTATCTGCTGAATAACGTAGCCGATGGTACGGCGCAGCTTGACGGGGCTCATTTTAGCTATATCATTGCCGTTTACAAATATCTGCCCTTTTTCCGGCGTGATAAGCCGGTTAATACATTTTAGCGTTGTCGTTTTACCGCATCCGCTAGGTCCTACCAAAACAACAAACTGTCCTTCCTCGATCTCTAAACTTAGGTTGTCGAGTATAGTGGTGTCATCATATTTTTTGGTAACGTTTTTGAATTCGATCATTTTCGCTCCATTCCGACATAAAATGACAACCTGTTATATTTATGAGGTTGTCAAAAGATGTTCAAAGTATATTGTAAGTGCTAGAAGATGTCAAGGCGAAAAGCTAAGGAAAAGACAAGAAAGGCGAGAAAAAATGACATAAATCGTGTTTGATTGATTAGGCATCAAGGCTGTGATACACTGAATTTAGAAATAAATCTTAGGATGGTGTTGATAATTTGGACAGAAAGCCGGCTCAGCCGATATATGCGCGAATAGCATTTGATATTGCTCTTAGGATTCAAAAAGGGGAAATAAAAGAAAATTCAAAAATAATTGGTCGTTCGATATTGTCATCTGAGTATGGAGTTTCGCCCGAAACTATAAGAAAGGCGCTCAAGCTGCTTTCGGATATGGAAATCGTAAGAGTGCAGTCGAATTCCGGAGCGATTGTTATTTCGCGCGCCAATGCCGACGAATATATAAAACGTTTTGGCGAGTTTTCCGACTTAAAGGATATGTATACGAGGCTGACTAAATATATATCCGAGCAGGAAAAGCTGAATCAGCAGATTAAAAATACCGCTAAAGTGTTATTTGAAACAAGCAGGCGTATGTCGGGGGCGAGCCCGTTTCAGACTTATGAAGCGCAAGTGCCGAAAGGCTCAAAGGTGGAGGGGCAGAGCATATCCGATCTAAAATTCTGGCAGCAAACAAATGCCACTATTATAGCTATAAGACGAGAAGAAAACATAATACTATCGCCGGGACCGTTTATGGTATTGGAGGAGGACGATACTATTATATTTGTGGGCGAAATAGAAACGGTGGACGCGGTTATATCCTTTCTAAAGGCTAATTGAGCAAAATACGATATATCTGAAAGTCTTTATGGCGTCATAGATAGAAGGGGCTAGAGGCTGCCGAAAACGGGCGGCCTCTTTTGTTAATTTAGCGTGTATATGGATAAAAATATTAGGGCAGGAGATAATATTTTCAAGGCAAATATAAGAAGATTTGTGGAAAAACTTCAAAACAGCACTTGACAACTGAGCCGGGTGTGTTACAATATAATTAGCACTCGACATTGAAGAGTGCTAGCAGGTGAAACAAATGAGTAGTAAGTCGTAAGGAGGTGTTTATTATGTCGGGTTTAGTACCGTCCAACAGAAACAGGGGGTTGGCAAGACACGGATTTAATGACCTGTACGGGATGTTCGACGACTTCTTCAGAGATATGACACCGTTTAATAACCGGTTGCTTAGGCAATCGACCTTCAGGCTTGACGTTCAGGATAATGACAACGAGTATAAGGTTGAAGCGGAGTTACCAGGTGCCGATAAAAAGGACATCTCGGTGGATATGACGGATGGAAGGCTCACCATAAGTGTTGTACATGACGAGGAAAAGGAAACCAAGGATAAAAACTACATACACAGGGAAAGAGTCTCCGGCTCCATGAGGCGCAGCGTATATTTACATGACGCCAAAGATGAAGGAATTAAGGCAAGGTTCAAGAACGGTATTCTTGAGGTAGTTGTGCCTAAGGAAGCGGACGCAAAGAAGAACAGACCAATTGAAATTGAATAAAGCATATGTCAAACGCGCCGCAGCCTCCCTCGGCGCGTTTGTGAATTTTAAAAGCCCGAAGAAATTCTCTTCGGGCTTTTAAATATATACCGGAGTTTTTAGGTAAGCAGCATCGGCAGCATTATCGAAGCTATTATAAATAGTATCAACCCGCCAATCATAAACCATGAAGCTGGCCTCGCGAAGTTGTTCGTCATGCCAATGCCAAATCGCTTTTCAACGAATACTGCCGGATCGTCGGGGTTGTAATAGAAAGAGCCGAGCTTCCAGTATTTATCGTCGTCGCGGTCTATATATACATTGTCTTTGCTTTTAGCCTTGCGGCGAGCCCGGCCCAGCCTGGCGCCGCTTTGCCCTGTTTTTACAGATAGCCATATCGCACCGCCTATTATGCTTAGCGGCAGAACTGTTATAATCACCGTTATAAGAGCGTTGTTCATACCGGGTATCATCATTACCTGCGTTAGCCCCAGAACTATAAGGCATATATTGCCGCAGATTATCATAAAGGCCGTCCAGTAGCGGCGGTATCTGTCGAATTTTTCTAAAGAGCCTTCGGGGTCTGACACTTCAACAGGCCGCTTTGTCTTTCTAAACGCTATGAACACGAATACAAATATAGCGGCCATCAGTATTTGCATTGCGGGTATGAAAAGCATTGTGCGCGGCGTTTTTGGCATAAAACCGTCGGCTACGCCGTGCATATTAAAATGTATGGGTACAGGATCGGGCAAGAGGGGATAGATTATAATTAGCAATGCTACCGTAGCGGCTATAACAATGGCAAATGTAGTTAGCCACCACGCCGAAATCGGCTTAGCCGCTGCGCTTATATCTGTAACCGCTACAGCTACCTGCTTTTTGCCGTCCGTCCAGCCTTGCTTGGCCTTATATTCTTTTATGCTGCGATGTGTTGATACATAATAAATAAAGTAGAAGAATATTTGTATAATCACTATGCTCATAAAAAGCCACATGAGCGCTTGCTCGCTTTTTATAATGCCTAAAAGGCGCGGTATATCAAGCAATGCTATACTTATAAGCCCTATAATTGACGATACAATTGCAAAGCGTTTTTTTATTTCTCTTATGTATTCATCGCCGCCGTACTCTTCCGGTACATACACGCCGAACACTATTGTTTTGCGCGCTATAAACGGCATTGTGGCATAGGCTACCGACTGCGCCAAAAGTGTAACGTGTAAAATAAGTTCTAATAGCCAATTCATGTCATATCCCTCCTGCTTATATAATGATCGTATGATTTAGCGCACAATTTAAGATACTCCGCTCTTGATATACCGCCCGCCCTTGCTTCGGCGGCCGCGAGCATAAGCTGGTCTAGCACCGAGCCGGTTAACGCGGCGCTACCGCCTTCTTTTATAGTTTCAGACACCTTAACACCTTTGTTGCGGACTATTGTTATAAACCCTTCCTGCTTTAGCACCGAATACGCCTTATTTACGGTATGAAGGTTTATACCAAGCTCTTTCGCGAGGTTTCTTACAGATGGCAATTCCTCGCCCGGCGACAGTCTGCCGTCGGCTATCCCGGCAACAATAGTGTTGCGTATTTGCAAATAAATGGGGCTATCGGAATCAAGTTCCAGAGTTATAATCATTAAACAGCGCCTCCTATCTGTTATATTAATAGTATAACAGATGACACAGACTGTCAATAAAAAAGGTAAGAGAAATTCATGTAAAATACAAAAAATATAGTTTTCCAATTGAAGGGCTGACGATATCACAAGCCGTATACTTACATTGTATTTTTATCTGCGCTGATATATAATATTGTGGTATTTATTTGGGTATCGGAGGTCTATACGGCCTATTGAGCACTGTGGCACAGGGTTTATATATAGCACCCGGCCGCATTTTAACGGAGGTTTACTAATGAAACAGATTATGCTGGGCAATGAAGCGGTAGCCCGGGGCGCTTATGAGGCGGGAGTTAAGGTTATAGCCTCTTATCCCGGCACGCCCAGTACCGAGATAACAGAAAGCGCGGCGCAGTACAAAGAGATCGCGGCGCAATGGTCGCCTAATGAAAAGGTGGCGCTTGAGGTGGCGGGCGGAGCGGCTATAGCCGGAGCCAGGGCTATGAGCTGCATGAAACATGTCGGGCTTAATGTAGCGGCTGATCCGCTTTTCACTTTGTCATATACCGGTATTAATTCCGGCCTTGTAATAGCCGTTGCAGACGACCCTGGTATGCACAGCTCGCAAAACGAGCAGGACAGCCGTTTTTATGCGAGATCGGCGCATATTCCCATGCTGGAGCCTTCAGATAGCGCCGAGGCGCTGGAATATACAAAACTGGCTTACGAGCTATCTGAAAAGCATGACACGCCGGTGCTGTTGCGCCTTACCACCCGCATATCTCATTCAAGGAGCATTGTCGAAACCGGAGAAAGGGCGGAAACGAGCAAAGAGTATGTAAAGGATATAACAAAATATGTTATGGTTCCCGCCATGGCCAAAGGGCGGCATGTCGTGGTGGAAAAAAGGGATGTGGCAATAGCCGAGGAGGCATATTCCCTTTATATAAACAGGCAGGAGCTGCGCTCTGAGGAAATAGGCATTATATGTTCCGGCGCCGCTTATCAGTATGTAAAAGAGGCGGTACCCGAAGCGTCTATACTTAAGCTTGGCATGGTATGGCCGCTGTCGTTCCGGCTTATAGAGGAATTTGCCGCCAAGGTAAAAAAACTATATGTAATTGAAGAATTGGAGCCTTTCCTTCACGACGCCATTGCCGCCCGCGGCATATGCGTTGAGGACAGGCTGTTTTCGCTTCAGGGCGAGCTGTCGGCAAATATTGTAGCGCGGGCTTTCGGCGTTAAGGCAGACGCCGATTTTAAAGAGGAGCAGCTACCGGGACGGCCGCCGGTAATGTGTCCGGGATGTCCGCACCGGCCTGTTTTCCAGGCTTTTAACAAGCTTAAGCTGACGGTATCCGGTGATATAGGCTGTTATTCGCTGGGCGCGCTGCCGCCGCACTCATCTATGGATACCTGCATATGCATGGGCGCGGGAATAAGCGCGGCGTTAGGTATGGAAAAGGCAAATGATGATGCATTTAGGAAAAAGCTTGTTGCTGTTATTGGAGACAGTACATTTATACACAGCGGCATAACCGGCCTTATAGATATGGCGTACAACGGAGGAAAAGGTACGGTTGTTATACTCGACAACTCCATTACCGGCATGACGGGGCATCAGCAAAACCCGTCTACCGGAAAAACGCTGTCGGGTCTGGAGGTTGAGCCGGCTAATATAGAAGCGCTTTGCCGTGCCGCCGGCGTTAAGAATGTTACGGTATGCGACCCGTTTGACGTTAAGCTGTTTGAAAAGGAGCTTAAGGCGGCGCTTGCCCTTGATGAGCTTGCGGTTATAATTGCCCGCCGGCCATGTGCGCTTATAATAAAGCGGCTGCCGCCTTATACCGTTACAGAAGATTGCCGCGAATGCGGGCTGTGTCTTAAAACGGGATGCCCGGCGCTTTCCGGGCTGGGCGGCAAGACGGTTATAGATGAGGCGCTGTGCAACGGTTGCGGGCTGTGCGCTAGAATTTGCCCGTTTAATGCCATACAGCGCGAAGGGGAGGCGACGGTATGAAGGCTATAAACATGCTTATTGTTGGAGTGGGCGGACAGGGTACGGTGCTCGCGAGCCGCATACTTGGGCAGCTCGGGCTTGAGCTGGGGTATGACGTTAAGATATCAGAAGTGCATGGCATGGCGCAGCGCGGCGGCAGCGTTGTAACGCATGTAAGGCTTGGAGAGAAGGTTTATTCTCCGCTTGTCGATAAGGGCGGAGCCGATATTATAATAGCGTTTGAAATGCTGGAGGCGCTGCGCTGGAAGCCGTATCTTAAAAAGGGCGGCAGCATATTCGTAAACACGCAGCGCATAAACCCCATGCCGGTACTTCTCGGCTCGGTTACTTATCCAAATGATATAGCTTCAAAGCTTGAGCAGGACGCGAAGGTGTTTAGCATAGATGCGCTTGATATAGCAACAAGATGCGGCAGTTCCAAGGCTGTAAACGTTGTTTTGCTGGGAGCTTTGGCGGCGACGCTTGAAATAGATAAGAAGATATGGCTCAACACCATAAAGGCGCTTGTGCCAAAAAGATTTACAGATATGAATATTGCCGCCTTTGAAGGCGGATATGCAAATACAAAGCAAGTATAAGGGGAGAAGGCATCAATGTATTGGGATGAAGCAAACGAATGCATGGACAGAGAACGCCTTAGGGCGGTTCAGACCGAGCGGCTTATAAAAACCGTTGAACGCGCTTACAATAACGTTCCGCATTATCGCTCCAAGCTAAAAAAAGCCGGCGTTAAGCCGTCGGATATACGGGATATTGACGATATTAAAAAGCTGCCGTTCACGACAAAAGATGATTTGAGAGAGAATTATCCCTACGGCATGTTTGCTGTGCCGCTAAGCGACATAGTAAGGATACACGCCTCCTCCGGCACGACAGGCAAGCCCACCGTCGTCGGTTACACTCATTACGACCTCGATGTTTGGGGCGATGTTATGGCGAGAACAATGACAATGGCGGGCGGCAGCCGCAAGTCGGTTATACAGGTTGCTTTCGGTTACGGTCTTTTCACCGGCGGGTTGGGTGCGCACATGGGAGCCGAGCGCATAGGCGCCAGCGTTATACCCATATCCGGCGGCAATTCGCATAAACAGGTAATGATAATGAAGGATTTCGGCACCACGCTTTTGGCTTGCACTCCTTCATACGCCCTTCATTTGAGTGAAGTAATACAGGAAATGGGCATTGACAAAAGCGAGCTTAAGCTTAAAACCGGAGTGTTTGGCGCAGAGCCATGGACGGAAGGTATGCGCAAGCGAATTGAGGAAGGCCTTGGCATAAGGGCTACCGATATATACGGCTTAAGTGAGATAACAGGACCCGGCGTAGCCAGCGAATGCGAATATCAAGACGGTATGCATATAAACGAGGATCATTTTTATCCCGAACTTATAGACCCCGTAACGCTTGAGCATGTGCCGGATGGCGAGGAAGGCGAGCTGGTATTTACCACTATATCAAAAGAAGGAATACCTGTACTTCGTTACCGTACGCATGATATAACGCGGCTTAATAGGGAAAAATGCAAATGCGGCCGCACGCTTGTTAGAATGGAGAAGGTAATGGGGCGTTCCGACGATATGCTTATAATACGCGGAGTTAATGTTTTCCCGTCGCAGATAGAGGAAATACTCACTTCCATATCTGAGATTGAGCCGCATTATCTTATAATAGTAGACCGCGTAAACAACCTTGACACGCTGGAGCTGCAAGTAGAGATGAGTCCAGAGCTGTTCTCCGACGAGGTTAGGCAGGTGGAGGCGGTGAGCTGTGCGATACAAAACCGCATACATTCAACGCTAGGTTTGGGCGTTAAGCTTAAGCTAGTAGAACCTAAAACAATTGATAGAAGCGAGGGCAAGGCAAAAAGGGTTATAGATAAAAGAAATATTCGTGAATAACAGGGAAAAGAGGCCTAGTTAAAGAATATTATTAATCAAAAGGATTCGGAGGGGCGTTGACATGTTTGTTAAGCAGGTAAGCGTGTTCATTGAGAATAAAAAAGGCAGACTGGCGGCATTGACAAAGCTGCTGAGTGACAACAACATAGACCTTATAGCATTGTCCATCGCCGATACGACAAACTTTGGCATACTGCGTTGCATTGTAAATGACACCGCAGCGGCGCTTGACGCGCTTAGGGCAGCCGGATTTACCGCCAGCACAACCGATGTATTGGCGGTTGAGGTGCCGGATAAGCCGGGCGGTCTTGCGGAGGTGCTGTCTATAATAGATAAGGCGGATATAAGCGTTGAATACCTATATTCGTTCGTACGCACACAAAATGATAACGCTCTTATAATCTTCCGTATGGAGGATACCAGAGGCGCTTTGGAAGTGCTTAAAAAGAGCGGTGTAACTATGTTGTCACAGGAACAGGTGGTAGCGCTCTAAGATGGATATATTAAGACCTACTTACGCTGAGATCGACCTTGGTTGCATAAGGCGAAACACCACGGCGTTAAAACGCGCCTGCGGCGGAGCCATGCTTATGGCGGTTGTAAAGGCCAACGCATACGGCCACGGCATGATACGCTCGGCAAAAGCGGCTTTAAGCGGCGGCGCTTCATGGCTGGCTGTGACTATGGCTGAAGAGGGCATAGAGCTTAGAGAAGCGGGCATATCGGCTTCTGTTTGCGTAATCGGGGGCATGTCTGCCGGCGCGGGGGCAAAGGTTGTCGAGTATGGCATGTCGCAGGCGATATTCACGCGCGCCGAGCTCGATGAATTGCAATATGAGGCGGCACGGCGCTCCGTTAAAGCAAAGGCGCATTTAAAAATAGATACCGGCATGTCGCGCATAGGCGTGCGTGTGGGGGAGGAGCTTGAGGCGCTGCTTGACGCATGGGACAGTTGCCCCGATGTTGAAATGGAAGGCGTTTTTACGCATTTTGCTACTTCCGACGCCGAAGATAAGGCGTTTTCCCATAAACAGGCGGATCTTTTTGAGCAAGCCACAAATAGAGTAAGGCAAAGAGGGCATAACCCTATACGCCATGCCGCCAACAGCGCGGCGGTGCTGGATTTGCCTGACACGCATTATGATATGGTGCGCGCGGGTATATCTCTCTATGGCTATTATCCTTCCGAGTGCTGTAATAAGGACGTAACGCTGGAGCCGGCGATGACATGGAAGTCAAAGGTTATATACACAAAACAAATGCGGCCCGGCGACGGTATAGGCTACGGTCTTACATATAAAGCGCCGTCCGGCAGCGTTATAGCTACGGTACCGGCGGGTTACGGCGATGGGTATATGCGGCTTTTATCAAATAAAGCCGATGTGCTTATAGGCGGTAAACGGGCTCGGGTACGGGGCAGGGTATGCATGGATCAGCTTATGGCGGATGTGACCGGCATTGACGGCGTTAAGCCGGGGGATGAAGTGGTGCTTATAGGCAGGCAGGGCAGTGAATATATAGGTGCCGATGAATTGGCGGAATTGGCGGGTACTATATGCTATGAAACGCTGCTTACCGTAAGCGCGAGGGTGCCCCGCGTTTTTGTTGGAGAATAGGTATGGCGAAAAACGAACTAAGGAAAAGAATGATAAAATGGCGCGATAACCTCGACGCTGCAAAGGCCGCAGCAATGTCTAAAAAGATATGCAAACGCCTTTTTACAGTTAAAGAATATCGTGACGCGAAAAGCGTTTTTGTATATATGGCGCAGGGCAACGAACCGGATACATCGGCTATAATAGAATCGGCGGTGGCGGAGGGCAAAACGGTGGCGGTGCCGGTGTGCCTGCCTGATACCCGCATGTTAGCGTGTAGGTATGAGCCGGGTATGGAGATGCGGTTAAACGAATTTGGAATATACGAGCCGGTAGAGCTAAAGTCTATAACATCGGTTGATGTAGCGCTTATGCCGGGGCTGGCGTTTGACGAAAGTATGCACCGGCTAGGGCGCGGCGCAGGCTATTACGACAGGTGGCTTAAGCTGTACGGCGGAATATTTAAAATCGGCCTGGCGTTTGAGGAACAGATCGTTGACAGCGTGCCTTATGATAATATGGATGTAAAGATGGATATTATTGTTACGCAGTCAAGAATTATAAGGGCTAAAAAGTGATTGATCGATATATACCGCAAAAAACCACCCGAAGGCGGTTTTTGCGAAGGAGATTTGAAAAAGGATTGTAAGGGGAAGCTAAAACAATTATTGACACATGCGAATCGTCTTATACAATTATTATAAAATATTTATGCTATTTTAAAAGAGAAATAGGGGATTTTTTAATATAAAGCTGTAAAACAGGGACAGGGGATATAATCTGTGAGAATAATAGCCGGAAAAATGCGGGGAAGCAAAATAGAGGCGCCGCCAGCAGGCACAAGACCGACGCCGGATAAGGTGAGGGAGGCAGTTTTCGCCATACTTCAGCCGCGCATTTTTGGGACAAGGGTACTGGATGTTTTCGCCGGTTCAGGAGCCATGGGGCTTGAGGCGATATCAAGAGGCGCGGAGCAGGCGGTATTTATAGATAATTCAAGGCGGGCGGCTCCCATTATAAAAGGCAATATCGAAAAACTTAAAGTTGAAGGACAATCGCGCCTTATAATAGCGGATTTTAAGCGGGCGCTCGCTGCACTATCCGGAGCCGAGGCTTTTGACATAGCGTTTCTTGACCCGCCGTTTGATGAGGGGCTTATGGATCAAGCTATAGAGCAGTTGTTTTCTTTAAACCTCATCGCGCAAGACGGCATAATATGTGCTGAGCACAGACACGGAACAAGTATAGCAAAGGGGTTTGAGGTTTATGATGCCCGACGCTACGGGGCGGTAGCGATATCGTTTATAAGAAAGGGGAGTGCGCAGATATGAGAGTATGCGTATATCCGGGAAGCTTTGACCCTGTTACGGTGGGTCATATCGATATTATACAGAGGGCAAGCTGCATGTTTGACAAGGTTGTGGTTGCAGTGCTCAAAAACAGCGTTAAGCATCCGCGTTTTACTACGGAAAAAAGGATGGAATACCTTAGGCGCAGCACAAGGCAGTTCGACAATGTTGAGGTTGGCTCTTTTGACGGACTTACAGTAGATTACGCCAAAGAGATAGGCGCGGGGTTTATAGTGCGCGGTCTTAGGGCGGTATCCGATTTTGAAAATGAGTTCCAGATGGCTTCTATGAACGCGCATCTCGCTACAACGATTGAAACTCTATTTCTTATGACCAGCACAAAGTACTCCTTCCTCAGCTCCAGCATTATACGCGAGGTGGGGGCGCTTGGCGGATGCATTAAAGGACTCGTTCCCGACGAGATACATGACGATGTGGCAAAAATGCTTAAGGAGAGGGATTGATGAAGCTTTACGAACTTTTAGGCGACCTTATAAAGGAGCTTGAGAGCAGCAAAGGCGTTTTCCTTACATCGAAAAAAGCCGTAGATGTTGATTATGTGCTCAGGATACTTGAAGAGATAAAGCTTGAAATTCCTGTCGAAGTGAAAAAAGCCAGGATTATGATGGATGAGCAAGAGCGCATAATGACTGAAACAAAGGCGGAGGCGAGGGCGATTTTAGAAGACGCCAACAGCCGTGCGTACGACATAATAGCCGAGGCCGAATCGAAGGCGGAGCTGCTATCGAGCGATAATGAAATAACGAGAAAAGCATATGAAAAAAGCCAGGCTATAATTGAGCAGGCGAATGCCAACGCCGAGGATATAATCGAAGGCTCAAGAGTATACGCCGACGATATTCTCGCAAGGATGGAGCGTCAGCTTGAACAACAGCTCCATACATTGCGCCAAAACCGCGCCGAGCTTAAATAATTAACCGATAAATCTGACATCTAATAATTCCATAGTTCATATAAAGCATAAAATATCGTGGCGATAATGCGGCGTTTTTCGCATTGCTATCGTCATAGCATATACGGGCGAGCTGCGGCTTCAAACAAGCTGTCCATGCCTTTAACTACGGCTCCCGCTTTAGCGGGTGCTTTTTATTTTTCGCAATTTTTAGCGGCTTAAGCCTCCGCCGTTCTACATAATCCGTATATGCTCATAGTATATAATGGTGCCGCGTAAGGGGAGAGGTCAAAGTGCAAAGTATATATATCGAATTGTTCCTGCTGGATAATTTTATTATGAATTATCTTATACTGCGCCTGACCCAAACAATATGCGGCCTTGCTAATACGCCAAGAACGCTAATAGCGGCGGCTGTTGGCGGAGCGTATGCCGCATTGCAGGCGGCAGGTGCACCGGGGCTTGACCATGCTGTTGCTAAGGTGGCGCTATCGGCCTGCATAGTAGTGTTGGCGTTTTACAGGCGCGGGAGGAAAATGCTCAAGCCGTTTGCTGTGTTCTATGCCGCCTCCTTTATAGCGGGTGGGGCGGTTATAGGGCTGGCTTTCCTTTTTGGAGGGGTATATATGCGAAACGGCATTGTATACCATGTGCTGCCGCTTAGGGCGGCGCTTGTCGGAGTGGCGGCGGTAATGGCGCTAAGGTGGCTGTTTAAGAGGGTAAGGGCATCATGGCTGCTTTCAAGGAGCGAGGTAAGGCTTAAGGTTACGCTCGGCGGCAGGACGGCGGTATTAAGCGCGCTTGTCGATACGGGAAACGCCGCAATTGAGCCACTAAGCGGAAAGCCGGTGGTAATAGCCGAGCTGTCGAAGGTGGGAGCGCTTATTGACGATAATATGCGCCAAGCCGTTATTCTGGGTAAGCTGCCGGATATGGAGGGTGTAAGGGCGGTGCCGTTCCATGCCATATCGGGTAAAGGCGTGCTGCCGGCGCTAAAGCCGGACAGTATGAGCATTGATGACGGTAGCGGAGATATGAAGCTCGACGCTTACCTTGCCTTTTGCCCTAAGCTGGCGGGCAGCGGAGCCATTATAAACCCCGCTGCGGTTTCAACATCTAAGGAGGGTGGAATAATTGATTAGCATCGCTGAGTTGGTGGCCAGAATTAAGCTGTTTATCTATCAAAGACTGCTGCGCAAGGGAGTATACTACATTGGCGGGAGTGACACGCTGCCTCCTCCGCTTACAAAGGACGAGGAAAGCAAATGTATGCTGCGGCTTCTTGAAGGCGACGGAAATGTGAGGCAAACGCTTATTGAGCATAATCTTAGGTTGGTTGTGTACATAGCGAGGAAATTTGAGAACACCGGGCTTGGCATAGAGGACCTTATATCCATTGGCACGATAGGGCTTATAAAGGCGGTAAATACATTTGACGCATCTAAAAAAATTAAAATAGCGACATACGCTTCAAGATGCATTGAAAACGAAATACTGATGTATTTAAGGCGCAACTGCCGACAAAAAACAGAGGTTTCGTTTGATGAGCCTTTAAATATAGACTGGGACGGAAACGAGCTGCTGCTCTCAGACATACTCGGAACCGACGGCGATCTTGTCTTCAAGGACATTGAGGACGAGGTGGAAAGGGAGCTGCTTTTACAGGCGCTGTCACGTTTGTCGCAAAGGGAGCAAAGCATAATACGGCTGAGGTTTGGCATAGGCGGAGGACAGGAAAAAACACAAAAACAGGTTGCCGATATGATGGGTATATCACAGTCATACATATCAAGGCTAGAGAAAAGGATAATAAAGCGTTTGCAAAGGGATATGGCAAGAATGATATAAAAGGCGGAGTCGAGCAAAGCGCTTTATATAAAGCGCTCCATCGGCTTTAAGGCGATATATGAGAAAACAATTGCGCATATTATAGCTATAAATATGTTTTAATAAAGGCTTTATAGGCATTGTGCAACAATTTGGTTTTCTGTTTTGCCGGAGTTTTGGCCGGTATAAAACCCGAGCGTTGGGGCAAAGATAAGCCCATATCGACGCACGGGGGGAAGACAGTGAATAAGGTTGAAATTTGCGGGGTGGACACATCAAAATTACCCATGCTCAATGCCAAAGACATGCAGGAACTACTATGCAAGGCTCGGGGAGGCGACAAGGCTGCC